>JAZKDF010000001.1:0-427430 GCA_040387715.1 Pseudomonadota bacterium
ACACTGTCTCCTCCTGAGACTCAGCGAAGTTGAAATGTTTGTGATGATGCAATCTACCCGTGGCTAGACGGAAAGACCCCATGAACCTTTACTGTAGCTTTGCATTGGACTTTGAACCGGTCTGTGTAGGATAGGTGGGAGGCGTTGAAAGCGGGATGCTAGTTCCGCTGGAGCCAACCTTGAAATACCACCCTGGTTTGTTTGAGGTTCTAACCTTGGCCCATTATCTGGGTCGGGAACAGTGCATGGTAGGCAGTTTGACTGGGGCGGTCTCCTCCCAAAGTGTAACGGAGGAGTACGAAGGTACGCTTGGTACGGTCGGACATCGTACCTATAGTGCAATGGCAAAAGCGTGCTTAACTGCGAGACCGACAAGTCGAGCAGGTGCGAAAGCAGGACATAGTGATCCGGTGGTTCTGTATGGAAGGGCCATCGCTCAACGGATAAAAGGTACTCTGGGGATAACAGGCTGATACCGCCCAAGAGTTCATATCGACGGCGGTGTTTGGCACCTCGATGTCGGCTCATCTCATCCTGGGGCTGTAGCCGGTCCCAAGGGTATGGCTGTTCGCCATTTAAAGAGGTACGTGAGCTGGGTTTAAAACGTCGTGAGACAGTTTGGTCCCTATCTTCCGTGGGCGCTGCAGATTTGAGGAAGCCTGCTCCTAGTACGAGAGGACCGGAGTGGACGCACCTCTGGTGTATCGGTTGTCACGCCAGTGGCATTGCCGAGTAGCTAAGTGTGGAAGAGATAACCGCTGAAAGCATCTAAGCGGGAAACTCGTTTCAAGATGAGATCTGCCGGGGCCTTGAGCCCCCTAAAGAGTCGTTCAAGACCAGGACGTTGATAGGTCAGGTGTGGAAGCGCAGTAATGCGTTAAGCTAACTGATACTAATTGCCCGTTAGGCTTGATCCTATAACCAGCACTATTGTGTTGGATGTTTGCCAGATTTAATCTGCATCCTTAATTACATGCTTACTCAAATAGAGTTGTTGATGATTTATCAGCAGCTCGACCCTCTACGCCCGGTGACCATAGCAAGTTGGAACCACTCCTTCCCATCCCGAACAGGACAGTGAAACGACTTTACGCCGATGATAGTGCGGATTACCCGTGTGAAAGTAGGTAACTGCCGGGCACCAATGCGACGCCCAGACCCTCTTAGGTCTGGGCGTTTTTACTTGTGCAAAGCGTTTTGAGGTTTTAGAGATTGACAAAAACTCCATTAGGAGTCAGAATATTGGGTTCGCGGAGGGGTGTCCGAGCGGCTAAAGGAGGCAGACTGTAAATCTGTTGGCTATGCCTACGTAGGTTCGAATCCTACCCCCTCCACCAGAGATGTGCGGGATTAGTTTAATGGTAAAACAGCAGATTTCCAATCTTCGGTCAAGAGTTCGATTCTCTTATCCCGCTCCAGTATTAACAGCATTTGTATTTGCCCATGTGGCTCAGTGGTAGAGCACTCCCTTGGTAAGGGAGAGGTCGGCAGTTCGATCCTGCCCATGGGCACCAGGCTTGATTTGTAATAATTTTAATTTCGTGTGTTGGTTTAAGAGTTAACTAAAGGCAGACAAAAAAATGGCAAAAGAAAAGTTTGAGCGGACAAAACCGCACGTAAACGTTGGCACAATCGGTCACGTTGACCATGGTAAAACCACATTGACAGCAGCTATTGCAACTGTGCTTTCTAAAGCATTCGGTGGCGAAGCAAAAGCATACGATCAGATCGATGCTGCTCCAGAAGAAAAAGCACGCGGTATTACTATTAATACAGCACACGTTGAGTATGAGACTGCTAATCGTCACTACGCACACGTGGATTGCCCAGGACATGCTGACTACGTTAAGAACATGATTACTGGTGCTGCTCAGATGGACGGTGCTATTTTGGTTTGCTCTGCAGCTGACGGCCCAATGCCACAAACTCGTGAGCACATCCTCTTGGCACGCCAAGTTGGTGTTCCATACATCATCGTATTTTTGAACAAGTGCGACATGGTTGATGACGCTGAGTTGTTAGAGCTCGTAGAAATGGAAGTTCGTGAGCTTCTATCTAAGTACGACTTCCCAGGCGATGACACACCAATCGTTCAAGGTTCTGCTAAGTTAGCTCTTGAAGGCGACGAAGGCCCATTGGGTAAAGAAGCCATCATGAAATTGGCTGAAGCATTAGATACATACATCCCAACTCCAGAGCGTGCCGTTGACGGTGCGTTCTTGATGCCAGTAGAGGACGTGTTCTCTATCTCCGGTCGCGGTACTGTTGTTACAGGCCGTATCGAGCGCGGTATCGTTAAAGTTGGTGAAGAGATTGAAATTATCGGTATCAAGCCAACAATCAAGACAACTTGTACTGGTGTTGAAATGTTCCGCAAATTGCTCGACCAAGGTCAAGCAGGCGATAACGTTGGTATCTTGTTACGCGGTACAAAACGTGAAGAAGTTGAGCGCGGCCAAGTATTGGCTAAGCCAGGTTCAATCACCCCACATACTCACTTTACAGCCGAGGTTTATATCTTGGGTAAAGATGAAGGTGGTCGTCATACTCCATTCTTTAACAACTATCGTCCACAGTTCTACTTCCGCACAACGGACGTAACTGGTTCAATCGAGTTGCCAAAAGACAAAGAAATGGTAATGCCTGGTGATAACGTGACTATTACCGTAAAACTCATCGCTCCTATCGCGATGGAAGAAGGTTTACGTTTTGCGATCCGTGAAGGTGGCCGTACTGTTGGCGCCGGCGTGGTTGCAAAGATTTTGGCTTAATAGTTTTAATAAAGGGGTGTAGCTCAATTGGCAGAGCGTTGGTCTCCAAAACCAAAGGTTGGGGGTTCGATGCCCTCCGCCCCTGCCACGATTTGAACTGAAAGTAATATGTCTCAACATACAGCAGGTCACTCTGAACAAAAGAGCAGCTGGGTCTCCGGACTCGCTGCTCTCATTGTCGTTGCAGCGTTAGTTCTTTACTACACGTTAGCTGATCAATCTATATACCTTAGATTGGCTGTATTGTTTGGCGGCATTGCTGCTGCAGTTTTGATTGTGGCGATTTCTCCTGATGGGCGCCGTTTTATTGCCTACGCAAAAGATTCTTGGTATGAAGTGAAAAAGGTTGTTTGGCCAACTCGCAAAGAGACGACCCAAATGACTCTAGTCGTATTTGGCTTTGTTCTGATCATGTCCTTGTTTTTATGGATTGCAGACAAATTAATTGAATGGCTAGTTTTTTCAGTCTTCCTGGGCTGGAAGTGAGTAAGAAAAATGATTGATTCTGAATTGGCCGTAAATCCACAAGCTACTGGCAATATGCGCTGGTACGTTATTCATGCTTATTCAGGCATGGAGAAAAGTGTTAAAAGAGGTCTAGAGGAGCGTATTGCTCGTTCTGGCATGACTGAAAAATTTGGTCGTATTTTGGTTCCTTCCGAAGAGGTTGTTGAAATCAAATCCGGAACGAAATCTGTTTCTGAGCGTCGCTTCTTCCCGGGCTACGTCCTGATTGAGATGGAAATGACAGACGAAAGCTGGCATTTGGTGAAAAATACGCCAAAAGTGACTGGATTCGTTGGTGGTGTTAGAAACCGTCCAAGCCCGATTTCTACGGCTGAAGTAGCCAAAATCATGGATCAGATGCAGGCTGGAGTTGATAAGCCTAAACCTAAGACCTTATTTGAGGTAGGTGAGATTGTGCGCGTTAAAGAGGGTCCATTTGTTGACTTCAACGGCAATATTGAAGAAGTCAACTATGAGAAGTCAAGATTACGCGTTTCTGTTACAATTTTTGGCCGCGGTACCCCAGTTGAGCTGGAGTTCGGGCAAGTAGAGAAGATGTAAAAAACACCCAATTTAAGGGGGTTTTGTAGCAAAAAGGTAGTGGTTTTAAGTGGTTAGCAATAACCGAGGAGCGGATCTAGATAGCCAAAAACTAGTGAAGCGTTTACTCAACAGCGGTCTTACCTAATGAGGTTAGGCGCGCTTTTAGGAGCAATCAATGGCAAAGAAGATCATTGGCTTTATCAAGCTGCAGATCCCTGCAGGTAAAGCAAATCCATCACCCCCCGTAGGTCCAGCACTGGGTCAACGTGGTCTCAATATTATGGAATTCTGTAAGGCGTTTAATGCTCAAACTCAGAGCATGGAACCTGGCTTGCCAATTCCAGTTGTGATTACAGCGTTTGCTGATAAGAGCTTCACTTTCATCATGAAGACTCCTCCAGCGACGATCATGATTAAGAAGGCTGCGAAGATCGAAAAAGGATCACCACGTCCGCATACCGATAAGGTAGGAAAAATTACACGCGCTCAAGCAGAAGAAATTGCTAAAGCAAAAATGCCAGATTTGACAGCTGCTGATATGGATGCTGCTGTAAGAACAATCGCTGGTAGCGCCCGTTCAATGGGTATCACAGTGGAAGGTCTCTAATCATGACTAAGTTATCTAAGCGTTTAAAAGCGATCGAATCTAAAGTTGATCGCAATAAGTTTTATGCATTAGAAGATGCATTGAACCTCGTTAAAGAGTGTGCAACTGCCAAATTCGATGAGTCTATCGATGTTGCAGTTCAGTTGGGTATTGATGCCAAGAAATCTGACCAAGTTGTGCGTGGCGCAGTTGTGCTCCCAGCTGGTACAGGCAAGCATGTTCGTGTAGCGGTATTTGCACAAGGTGAAAAAGCTGAGCAAGCTAAAGCTGCTGGTGCTGAGATCGTTGGCATGGAAGAGCTGGCTGACCAAATTAAAGGCGGCAAAATCGATTTCGATATTTTGATCGCATCCCCGGACACAATGAAGATCGTTGGTACTTTAGGTCAAGTATTGGGCCCACGTGGCTTGATGCCGAATCCAAAAGTGGGAACTGTTACTCCTGATGTTGCTACTGCAGTTAAGAATGCAAAAGCAGGTCAAGTGCAATTCCGTGTGGACAAAGCCGGTATCGTGCACGCAAGCATTGGCCGCCGTTCATTCGAGCCAGCTGCATTGAAATCCAACTTGCTCGCATTGCTTGAGGCTTTGAACAAAGCTAAGCCACCTGCATCTAAGGGCATTTATTTAAAGAAGGTTGCCGTAAGCAGCACCATGGGTGCAGGCGTACGCGTAGACCAGGCATCGATACAAGCGGCCCAGTAAAAAATACAACCCGCTTGTAGCAAAAAGAACTTTGGGTCGACTCCCGCTCTTTGAGTGAGAGTCGAACATCAAAGACCGTTGGTGAATTATTTGCTTACTCAGAACTAATTCTTAATCGTTACGAAAGTAATAGCCAGCGCAGATGGCGACCCTGAAAAGATTTCACAAGATTCTCTTGTGACAAATGATCAGACGCTGGTGTGTAACCCCAACTGGAAACAGTTGGTTTTTTAGGAGTTAAACCGTGCCTTTGAATGTACAAGACAAAAAAGCTATTGTTGCTGATGTCGGCGCTCAATTGGCTGGAGCTCAAACAGTCGTGCTCGCTGAATACCGTGGTATTCCAGTAGAGCAGTTGACAAAGCTACGTGCTAGCGCACGTGACCAAGGTGTATATCTTCGCGTTTTGAAGAACACATTGGCACGCCGTGCTGCACAAGGCACACAGTTTGAGCCTCTTGCTGATTCGATGGTTGGCCCCTTGATCTACGGCATCTCTGCTGATCCGATTGCTTCGGCAAAAGTATTGCAGAACTTTGCTAAGACTCAAGACAAGCTAGTCATTACTGCTGGCTTATATAACGGCAAGTTGTTGGACGTAGCGGGCGTTAAATCCCTCGCGTCTATTCCAAGCCGCGACGAGTTGTTATCTCAGTTGTTGGGTGTCATGTTGGCCCCAGTATCTGCAATGGCTCGCGTATTGGGCGCAGTAGCAGCGCAAAAAGCAGAAGGAGCACCCGCTCCAGTTGCAGCACCTGTAGCAGAAGTTACTGAAGCGGCAGCAGCACCAGCAGTAGTTGCTGAGGCCGCCGCTCCAGAAGCAAGTGCAGAGCCTGCCGCAGCAACCCCAGAAGCTGGAACAGAAACAAGCGAAACCCCTGCCGCTGAATAAGCGCAGATTAACTATTAAGTATTAGGAGCTAAAAATGGCGATTACCAAAGAAGAAATCATTGATGCAGTAGGTAGCATGTCTGTTATGGATTTGAATGACTTAGTTAAGGCATTTGAAGAGAAGTTTGGCGTTTCAGCTGCAGCGATGGCTGTTGCTGGTCCTGCTGGTGCCGCTGGCGGTGCTGCTGCTGAAGAGCAAACAGAATTCACTGTTAACTTGCTCGAAGCTGGTGCAAATAAAGTTTCAGTAATTAAGGCTGTTCGCGAAATCACTGGTCTTGGCTTGAAAGAAGCTAAAGATTTAGTTGATGGCGCACCAAAGCCAATCAAAGAAGCTGTTGATAAGAAGACAGCCGAAGAAGCTAAGAAGAAGCTTGAAGAAGCTGGCGCTAAAGCAGAACTCAAGTAATACAAACTTTGTTAGTGCCCCTCAAAAAGGGGTGCTAGCCCTGTTGGGTTTGACCATTAGTGGTCAAACCCGATTTCATTTCTGATTGAAATCGGGTTTGCCTTCTGATACGACTGCAGAATGCAAGTTTGGTCGGACACTGGATCTTTCGATTTAGTGTTGTCCGCCAGTGATTGGTAGTGGCCAATCGCCAAATCTTTGTACAGTCGCTGAATTCGGAGATGAAATGAACTACAGCTTCACCGAACGCAAGCGAGTCCGTAAAAGCTTTGCTAAGCGAGTAAATAATCATCAGGTTCCATACCTGATCGCAACGCAGCTGGAATCCTACGCTAAATTTTTACAGGCTGAAAAGCCAGCAATGTCTCGTCTTACCGAGGGACTTCAAGCTGCCTTTACATCAGCATTTCCAATTGTGTCCAACAATGGCTACGCACGTATGGAATACGTGTCATACCAGTTGTCACAGCCACCGTTTGACGTTAAAGAATGTCAGCAACGTGGTTACACATACCACTCTGCCTTACGTGCAAAAGTTCGCTTGATTATTTATGATCGCGAAGCACCTACTAAGGTTAAAGAGGTAAAAGAGAGCGAAGTCTACATGGGTGAAATTCCACTCATGACCAATAACGGCTCTTTTGTGATTAACGGTACTGAGCGCGTTATCGTTTCTCAGTTGCACCGTTCCCCAGGCGTGTTCTTCGAACACGATAAGGGCAAGACACATAGCTCAGGTAAGTTGCTGTTCTCAGCGCGTATTATTCCTTACCGTGGTTCATGGCTCGATTTCGAGTTTGATCCAAAAGACATTCTGTATTTCCGCGTTGACCGTCGTCGTAAGATGCCTGTCACCATTTTGCTCAAAGCAATTGGTTTAAACAACGAACAGATTCTTGCAAACTTCTTTAACTTTGATCATTTCTCATTGAGCGCAAACGGTGCTTCAATGGAATTTGTTCCAGAGCGTTTGCGTGGCCAAATGGCCAACTTTGATGTGCTCGATAAGAATGGCGTTGTTGTCATTCAAAAAGACAAGCGTATCAATGCAAAACATATTCGTGAACTCGAAGCCGCTAAGACTAAAAACATCGTTGTTCCAGATGACTACTTAGTTGGTCGCGTAGTTGCACGCAACATCATTGATCCAGACTCTGGTGAAATCTTGGCGTACGCTAATGATGAAATCACTGAAGAGTTGTTAGCTACATTGCGCGATGCAGGCATCAAGCAATTGGAAACGATCTATACCAATGATTTAGATTCTGGTGCGTTCATTTCACAGACATTGCGTACTGATGAAACTGCCGATCAAATGGCTGCTCGTATTGCCATCTATCGCATGATGCGTCCTGGTGAGCCTCCAACAGAAGATGCTGTTGAAGCTTTGTTCCAGCGCTTGTTCTACAACGAAGATAGCTACGATTTATCCCGCGTTGGTCGTATGAAAGTAAACAGCCGTCTCGGTCGTTCTGAGATGGAAGGCAAAATGGTTTTGTCGGATGAAGATATCCTTGACACCATTAAGTCACTTGTTGACTTACGTAACGGCAAAGGCGAGGTCGATGACATCGATCACTTAGGCAATCGTCGCGTACGTTGCGTAGGTGAGTTGGCAGAGAATCAATTCCGTGCAGGTTTGTCACGTGTTGAGCGTGCGGTTAAAGAACGTCTCGGCCAAGCCGAAACAGAAAACCTCATGCCGCATGATTTGATTAACAGCAAGCCGATCTCTTCAGCGATTCGTGAGTTCTTCGGTTCTTCACAGTTGTCCCAGTTTATGGACCAAACAAACCCATTGTCAGAGATCACGCACAAGCGTCGTATTTCTGCATTGGGACCTGGTGGTTTGACACGTGAGCGCGCAGGTTTCGAAGTGCGCGACGTGCATCCAACCCACTACGGTCGTGTTTGCCCAATTGAAACTCCAGAAGGACCAAACATTGGCCTGATCAACTCACTCGCATTGTTTGCGCGTTTGAATGAGCATGGTTTCTTGGAAACGCCATATCGTAAAGTTGCTAATAGCAAGGTAAGCGATGAAGTAATGTACCTCTCCGCTATTGAAGAGGCAAAGTACATCATTGCTCAGGCTAACGCGACAATCGACAAAACTGGTAAGTTAGCCGATGAATTGGTTTCAGCGCGTCAAGCTGGCGAAACCATCATGGTAAGCCCAGAGCGCATTGATTTCATCGACGTTGCTCCAAGCCAAATTGTTTCCGCTGCCGCTTCGCTCGTTCCGTTCTTGGAGCACGATGATGCGAACCGTGCTTTGATGGGTGCGAATATGTCACGTCAAGCGGTTCCTTGCTTGCGTCCTGATAAGCCATTGGTTGGCACTGGTTTAGAGCGCATTGTTGCGGTTGACTCCGGTACGGTTATTTTGGCAACTCGTGGCGGCATTGTTGATTACGTTGATGCAAATCGTATCGTGATTCGTGTGAATGATGATGAGACTGCGGCTGGTGAAGTTGGTGTGGATATTTATAACCTCATCAAGTACACCCGTTCAAATCAAAATACCAACATCAACCAACGTCCAATCGTTCAGGCTGGTGATCGCGTAGTCCGTGGCGACGTCGTTGCTGACGGTGCTTCTACCGATTTAGGTGAATTGGCTTTGGGTCAAAATATGACCGTGGCATTTATGCCATGGAACGGTTACAACTTCGAAGATTCAATCTTGATCTCGGAGAAGGTGGTTGCCGAAGACCGTTACACCTCTATTCATATTGAAGAGTTGTCGGTTGTTGCGCGTGATACCAAGTTGGGCTCAGAAGAAATTACCCGCGATATTTCCAACTTGGCTGAGTCACAACTCTCCCGTTTGGATGAGAGCGGTATTGTTTACATCGGTGCTGAAGTAGAAGCTGGCGACGTTTTAGTTGGTAAGGTAACTCCAAAGGGCGAGACTACTCTCACTCCGGAAGAGAAATTACTACGTGCGATCTTCGGCGAAAAGGCATCTGACGTTAAAGATACTTCTTTGCGCGTTCCATCTGGAATGATCGGTACCGTTATTGACGTTCAAGTCTTCACCCGTGAAGGTATTGAGCGCGATGCACGTGCACAAGCCATTATTCAAGAAGAATTACAACGCTATCGTTTGGACTTAAACGACCAGTTGCGTATTGTTGAAGGCGATGCCTTCATGCGTTTAGAAAAACTGTTGATTGGCAAAGTTGCCAATGGTGGTCCTCAGAAATTAGCTAAAGGCACTAAGATCGACAAGGAATACCTTGCCAGCTTAGATAAATACCATTGGTTCGATGTTCGTCCAGCGGATGATGAAGTTGCTACACAAGTTGAAGCAATCAAATCGTCTATCGAAGCGAAGCGTAAGCAGTTTGATGAGGCCTTCGAAGAGAAGCGCACCAAGCTTACCCAAGGTGATGATTTGCAGGCTGGCGTAACGAAGATGGTTAAGGTCTACCTAGCTGTTAAGCGTCGCTTGCAGCCTGGTGACAAGATGGCCGGTCGTCACGGTAACAAAGGTGTGGTTTCTAAAATCGCCCCTGCGGAAGATATGCCATTTATGGCTGACGGACGCCCTGTTGACATCGTCTTGAACCCATTGGGCGTTCCTTCCCGCATGAACGTAGGTCAGATCTTGGAAACCCACTTAGGTTGGGCAGCTCAAGGTATTGGTAAGCGTATTGATGAGATGGTTCGTCAGCAGGTTAAGCAAGCTGAACTCCGCAAGTTCATGAAGCAGCTTTACAACGAAACTGGTCGTATCGAAGATATCGATAACTTCTCTGATGAGGAGATCACAGTTTTGGCTGAGAATTTACGCCAAGGCTTACCATTCGCTACTCCGGTGTTTGACGGTGCAACTGAAGCTGAAATCGGACGCATGCTCGAGTTGGCATATCCAGAAGAAGTAGCTACTTCTTTGAAGATGACGCCTTCACGTCAGCAAATGATTTTGTGCGACGGCCGTACAGGTGATCAGTTTGAGCGTCCAGTCACTGTTGGTGTAATGCACGTCTTGAAACTGCACCATTTGGTCGATGACAAGATGCACGCACGTTCAACCGGACCTTACTCGTTAGTAACGCAACAGCCACTGGGCGGTAAAGCTCAGTTTGGTGGTCAGCGCTTTGGTGAGATGGAAGTTTGGGCCCTCGAAGCATACGGTGCTTCATATGTCTTGCAGGAAATGCTGACAGTGAAGTCCGATGACGTCGCAGGCCGTACCAAGGTTTACGAAAACATCGTCAAGGGCGAGCACACAATTGATGCTGGCATGCCCGAATCCTTCAACGTGTTGGTAAAAGAAATCCGCTCGTTGGGTATTGACATTGACATGGAGCGCAACTGATATGAAAGCATTGCTCGATTTATTTAAGCAAACGCAGGGTGATGAGCAGTTTGATGTCATCAAGATTGGTCTTGCATCCCCTGAGAAAATTCGCTCATGGTCTTTTGGTGAAGTACGCAAACCAGAAACCATCAACTACCGGACTTTTAAGCCCGAGCGTGATGGTTTGTTCTGCGCCAAGATTTTTGGACCAACCAAAGACTACGAGTGCTTATGCGGTAAGTACAAGCGTTTAAAGTTCCGTGGCGTTATCTGCGAGAAGTGCGGCGTTGAAGTTACGCTCGCTAAAGTACGTCGTGAGCGCATGGGCCACATTGAGTTGGCAGCCCCTGTAGCGCACATTTGGTTCTTGAAGTCATTGCCATCCCGTTTGGGCATGGTTCTCGATATGACACTGCGTGATATCGAGCGCGTTCTTTACTTTGAAGCCTATGTCATCGTTGATCCTGGCATGACTCCTGAAGGCGCGATGAAGCGCGGTCAGATCATGTCTGAGGACGAGTACTACGCCAAGACTGAAGAGTATGGTGACGGTGCGTTTACTGCCATCATGGGCGCGGAAGGTATTCGTGACCTCTTGCGCGGTATTGATATCGATCGTGAAGTAGAAACGATTCGTGCCGATTTGAAAGCTACTGGTAGCGATGCCAAGATCAAGAAATACGCTAAGCGCTTAAAAGTGCTCGAGGCGTTCCAGACTTCAGGTATTAAGCCTGACTGGATGATCATGGAAGTGTTGCCAGTATTGCCACCAGAGTTGCGCCCATTGGTGCCATTGGATGGCGGTCGCTTTGCTACCTCCGATTTGAACGACCTCTACCGTCGTGTGATCAACCGTAACAACCGTTTGAAGCGTTTGTTAGAGTTGCGCGCACCAGAGATCATCGTTCGTAACGAAAAACGTATGTTGCAAGAAGCGGTTGACTCATTGCTGGACAACGGTCGTCGCGGTAAGGCTATGACTGGCGCTAATAAGCGTCCGTTGAAGTCCTTGGCTGAGATGATTAAAGGTAAGAGCGGTCGTTTCCGTCAAAACTTGTTGGGTAAACGTGTTGACTACTCAGGCCGTTCAGTCATCGTGGTTGGCCCGACATTGAAATTGCATCAGTGCGGCTTACCAAAATTGATGGCCTTGGAATTGTTCAAGCCATTCATTTTCAACAAGCTCGAGACTTTGGGAATCGCAACTACTATTAAGGCTGCGAAGAAAGAAGTTGAAAGTCAGACTCCAATCGTTTGGGACATTCTCGAAGAAGTGATTCGTGAACATCCAATCATGTTGAATCGTGCGCCTACATTGCACCGTCTCGGTATTCAGGCTTTCGAGCCAATGCTGATTGAAGGTAAGGCGATCCAATTGCACCCATTAGTCTGCGCAGCATTTAACGCCGACTTTGATGGTGACCAAATGGCGGTTCACGTTCCTTTGTCGCTTGAAGCGCAAATGGAAGCACGTACATTGATGTTGGCTTCGAACAACGTATTGTTCCCAGCTAACGGCGAACCATCCATCGTTCCTTCACAGGACGTGGTGTTAGGTCTGTACTACGCTACTCGTGACAAGATCAACGGTAAAGGCGAGGGCATGGTCTTCGCCAATATCCCTGAAGTAATTCGTGCACACGAAGCTGGCCAGGTTGAATTGGCTTCACGCGTTGCGGTGCGTATTACTGAGTTTGAGATTGTGGATAAGAAAGCAGAGGGCGATGCCCGTTTTGCTGAAAAGACCAAGATCTATCAAACTTCAGTTGGCCGTGCAATCTTGTCAGAAATCCTGCCTAAGGGCATGACTTTTGAGGAAATCAATAAGCCACTGAAGAAAAAAGAAATCTCACGTTTGATCAACACTTCGTTCCGTAAGTGCGGTCTGCGTGAAACAGTGATTTTTGCTGACCGACTCTTGCAGTCTGGTTTCCGCTTGGCAACAAATGCTGGTATCTCGGTTGCAATCGACGATATGCTGATTCCTACCTCTAAAGAGCGCATCATCACTGAAGCAACCAACAAGGTTAAAGAGTATGACAAGCAGTTCATGTCAGGCCTCGTAACCAATCAAGAGCGTTATAACAACGTGGTTGATATTTGGGGTGCAGCTGGCGACCAAGTTGGTAAAGCGATGATGGATGAGTTGTCACACGTTGACGTACTCGACCGTAACAGTAAAACTGTGCGTCAAGAATCATTTAACTCTATCTACATGATGGCGGATTCTGGTGCACGTGGATCTGCAGCGCAGATTCGTCAGTTGGCTGGTATGCGTGGTTTGATGGCGAAGCCTGATGGCTCCATCATTGAAACCCCAATTACTGCGAACTTCCGCGAAGGTTTGAACGTGTTGCAGTACTTCATCTCAACACACGGTGCTCGTAAAGGCCTAGCCGATACAGCATTGAAGACAGCGAACTCAGGTTACTTGACGCGTCGTTTATGCGACGTGACGCAAGACCTCGTTGTCATCGAAGATGATTGCGGTGCAACTTCTGGCGTAACAATGAAAGCTCTCGTAGAGGGCGGCGAAATTATCGAAGCATTGCGCGATCGTATTTTGGGTCGTGTATGTATCGGTGACATCGTTCATCCAGATACACAAGAAGTCATCGTTCCTAACGACACATTGCTGGACGAAGATCATGTTGATGAAATCGTTGCTTTGGGCATTGATGAAGTTAAAGTTCGCACAGTATTGTCATGCTTAACTCGCTTTGGCTTATGCGCTAAGTGCTACGGACGTGATTTAGGTCGTGGTGGTTTGGTAAACGTTGGTGAGGCAGTTGGTGTGATCGCTGCTCAGTCCATCGGTGAGCCAGGCACCCAGTTGACAATGCGTACCTTCCACATTGGTGGTGCAGCGTCACGTGCATTGGTTGCAAGCAATATTGAAGCGAAGTCTAACGGTGCTTTGAAGTTCTCTGGCACGATGCGTGTTGTGAAGAACGCCAAGGGTGAGCAGATCGTGATTTCACGTTCTGGCGAAGTCTTGATCGTTGATGACAATGGCCGTGAGCGTGAGCGTCATAAAGTGCCATACGGCGCGACCCTCTTGGTGAAAGAAGACGCAGCAGTGAAGTCTGGCGCAAGCTTGGCAACTTGGGATCCATTAACACGTCCAATCATTTCTGAGTACGCTGGTATTGCTCGCTTCGACAACGTTGAAGAAGGCGTTACTGTAGCTAAGCAGGTTGACGAAGTAACCGGCCTCTCCACTTTGGTGGTGATTGACGGTAAGCGTCGTAGTGCTGCAAGCAAAGGCGTTCGTCCAATGATCAACTTAGTTGATGATAAGGGCGGCGAAGTGATGATTGCGGGTACAGATCACCCAGTGAACATTGGCTTGCAAGTTGGCGCTTTGATCACTGTTAAAGATGGTCAAAAAGTTGAAGTTGGTGAGGTATTGGCGCGTATTCCAATCGAATCACAGAAGACTCGCGACATTACTGGTGGTTTGCCACGCGTTGCAGAATTGTTCGAAGCACGTTCACCAAAAGATGCTGCTGTATTGGCTAAAGTAACTGGAACTGTTTCCTTCGGTAAAGAAACCAAAGGTAAGCAACGTTTAGTGATTACCGATATGGATGGCGAAGCAAATGAATTTTTAATTCCTAAAGAGAAGCAAGTTCTCGTTCATGACGGTCAAGTTGTGAACAAGGGCGAGATGATTGTGGAAGGCCCTGCCGATCCACACGATATCTTGACGCTCAGAGGTATTGAAGAGTTGGCGATCTACATCGTGGATGAAGTTCAAGACGTTTACCGTTTGCAAGGCGTGAAGATTAATGACAAGCACATTGAAGTGATCGTGCGTCAAATGTTGCGTCGCGTGCAAATTACTGATGGTGGCGATACTGCCTACATCACTGGTGAGCAAGTTGAGCGTTCTAAGTTGTATGACGCAAACGATGCAGTGATTGCACAAGGTAAGCGCCCAGCTCAGTTCGAGAATGTGTTGCTTGGTATTACTAAGGCATCCTTGTCGACAGACAGCTTCATTTCAGCGGCTTCTTTCCAAGAAACCACCCGTGTATTGACCGAAGCCGCGATTATGGGCAAGACCGATACACTCCGTGGCCTCAAGGAAAACGTCATTATTGGTCGCTTGATCCCTGCTGGTACTGGCTTGGCTTATCGCCGTGCACGCAAGGTCAGAGAGCAATTCGAGCGTGATCGCGCTCAAATGATTGCCGCCGAAGAGGAAGCAATGACGGATATGCCTGTAGAAATAGAGGCTGAAGTAATTGCTCCTGCTGGGGAGGCTGATCCAAGCTAATTTGGTATTCCTGGCCAGAAATGGCCAGTTCTTTCCCTCGAGGTTGACGGAATGGGCTGGCCAGGCTAGAATGCTGAGTTCTACTGATTCAGAAGAGGGTCGTTTTGACCTAGAATTTCTCTAAGTCATTGATTTTCTTAAAGAAAGCAACAAAGAAGTACTAACCGAGCTATTTTATGCCAACAATTAATCAATTATTACGTAAGCCAAGAACACGGCTGACCGTTAAAAGCAAGAGCCCTGCGCTGCAAAACAGCCCGCAGCGCCGTGGTGTATGTACACGTGTGTACACAACCACTCCTAAGAAGCCTAACTCTGCGCTACGTAAAGTAGCTAAAGTTCGCTTAACTAATGGTTTTGAAGTGATTTCATACATTGGTGGTGAAGGCCATAACCTCCAGGAACACTCAGTAGTGTTGATCCGCGGTGGTCGTGTTAAGGATTTGCCAGGTGTTCGTTACCACATCGTTCGTGGCTCACTTGACTTGCAAGGTGTTAAAGACCGTAAGCAGTCACGTTCCAAGTACGGTGCTAAGCGCGCTAAGAAAGCTGCTTAATAGCAACTTAAAGTATTTGCAGTAAGTCTTCGTTTGTCAGACTTTAAAGACAAGTAAGTGGCCGTTCCGTCTAGAGATTGATTAATTTCAGTCGCTGGATAGTAGGACGGCCGGAGCGGGTGATCCATGTGGGCCACCCCTAACTGAACTGAAGGAGTAGTTATGCCACGTCGTCGTGAAGTTCCCAAACGGGAAATCCTGCCTGATCCAAAATTCGGCAATGTAGAAGTAGCAAAATTCATGAACGTCCTGATGTTGGACGGCAAGAAATCGGTTGCAGAGCGTATCGTTTACGGTGCCTTTGATCACATCGAGAAAAAAGCAAACAAAGAACCACTCGAAGTTTTCTCAACAGCTATGGGCAACGTTAAGCCAATGGTTGAGGTGAAGAGTCGTCGTGTTGGTGGCGCTAACTACCAGGTTCCTGTTGAAGTTCGCCCATCACGCCGTTCAGCTTTGGCAATGCGCTGGGTGCGCGAAGCCGCTAAAAAGCGCGGTGAAAAATCTATGGCTCAACGTTTGGCCAACGAATTATTAGAAGCTGCAGAAGGTCGCGGCGGAGCAATGAAGAAGCGTGAAGAAGTTCACCGTATGGCAGAAGCTAACAAAGCTTTCTCACATTTCCGCTTCTAATCGCACAGCAAAGAAAAGGTACCAACAGTGGCACGTAAAACCCCTATCGACAGATATCGCAATATCGGTATCTCTGCGCATATTGACGCAGGTAAGACAACAACAACAGAGCGCGTTTTGTTCTACACCGGTGTTAATCACAAAATTGGTGAAGTGCATGATGGCGCTGCAACCATGGACTGGATGGAGCAAGAGCAAGAGCGTGGTATCACGATTACTTCTGCTGCTACTACAACGTTCTGGAAGGGCATGGCTGGTAATTTCCCAGAGCACCGTATCAATATTATTGATACCCCAGGACACGTAGACTTCACTATTGAGGTTGAGCGTTCAATGCGCGTTTTGGATGGCGCTTGCATGGTTTACTGTGCGGTAGGTGGTGTACAGCCACAATCTGAAACTGTTTGGCGTCAAGCTAACAAGTATCAAGTTCCCCGTTTAGCATTCGTAAACAAGATGGACCGTACTGGTGCGAACTTCTTCAAGGTCTATGACCAGATGAAATTGCGCCTTAAAGCAAATCCTATCTTGATCCAAATTCCTATCGGCGCTGAAGAAAACTTCAAAGGCGTTGTGGATTTGGTAAAGATGAAGGCCATCTATTGGGATGAGGCTTCTCAAGGTACTAAATTTACGTACGAAGATATTCCTGCAGAATTGCAAGCTTCTGCTGAAGAGTGGCGTGAGAAGTTGCTTGAAGCTGCTGCTGAGAGCTCAGAAGAGTTGATGGAAAAATATCTCGGCGGTGAAGCATTGACCGAAGAGGAAATTAAAGCGGCATTGCGTCAACGCACTATCGCCAACGAAATCATTCCGATGATGTGTGGAACTGCTTTCAAAAACAAAGGCGTTCAGGCGATGTTGGACGCAGTGGTTGAATTGCTGCCATCACCATTAGATGTTCCACCAGTTCCTTGTGAATTGGAAGACGGCACACCTACAACACGTAGAGCCTCTGATGATGAGAAATTCTCAGCATTGGCATTTAAGATCATGACTGACCCATTTGTTGGCCAGCTCATCTTCTTCCGTGTTTACTCAGGTGTAATGAAATCTGGCGATACGATCTACAACCCAATTAAGGGTAAGAAAGAACGTGTTGGTCGTTTGTTGCAGATGCATGCAAACGAACGTGAAGAAATCAAAGAAGTATTTGCGGGCGATATCGCAGCTGCGGTTGGTCTAAAAGACGCAACTACTGGCGAAACATTGTGTGATCCAGATGGCATCGTAATTTTGGAGCGCATGGTATTCCCAGAGCCAGTGATCTCTCAAGCTGTTGAGCCAAAGACAAAGCCAGACCAAGAAAAAATGGGTCTTGCCTTGAATCGTTTGGCACAAGAAGATCCATCTTTCCGCGTGAAGACTGATGAAGAATCAGGTCAAACTATTATTTCCGGAATGGGCGAGCTCCATTTAGAAATTTTGGTTGACCGTATGCGTCGTGAGTTTGGTGTTGAGGCAACTGTTGGTAAGCCACAAGTTGCTTATCGCGAAACTATTCGCAAGGTTTGCGAAGAAGTTGAAGGTAAATTTGTTAAGCAGTCTGGTGGTCGTGGTCAATACGGACACGTTGTGCTCAAGCTTGAGCCACAAGAGCCAGGCAAAGGTTTTGAATTCGTTGATGCTATTAAGGGCGGTGTAGTTCCACGTGAATACATTCCTGCGGTAGAAAAAGGAATTATCGAAACATTGAACTCCGGTATTTTGGCTGGCTATCCAGTTGTAGATATCAAGGCAACATTGTTCTTCGGTTCATACCATGACGTTGACTCCAACGAAAACGCATTTAAGATGGCGGGCTCGATGGCATTCAAAGATGGTATGCGCAAAGCATCACCAGTGTTGCTAGAACCAATGATGGCTGTCGAAGTTGAAACACCAGAAGATTTCATGGGTAACGTAATGGGTGACCTCTCATCACGTCGCGGTATTTTGCAAGGTATGGATGACATTCCAGGGGGCGGTAAGATCGTTCGCGCTGAAGTGCCATTGGCAGAGATGTTTGGTTATTCAACTGGCTTGCGCTCGTTGACCCAAGGTCGCGCTACCTACACCATGGAATTTAAGCATTATTCCGAAGCACCTAAGAACGTTGCTGAAGCAGTTATGGCTGCTAAAGCGAAGTAATTTATCCACATTATTTTTGAATATTGACTAGCTAAGAAGGCAGACAAAAAAATGGCAAAAGAAAAGTTTGAGCGGACAAAACCGCACGTAAACGTTGGCACAATCGGTCACGTTGACCATGGTAAAACCACATTGACAGCAGCTATTGCAACTGTGCTTTCTAAAGCATTCGGTGGCGAAGCAAAAGCATACGATCAGATCGATGCTGCTCCAGAAGAAAAAGCACGCGGTATTACTATTAATACAGCACACGTTGAGTATGAGACTGCTAATCGTCACTACGCACACGTGGATTGCCCAGGACATGCTGACTACGTTAAGAACATGATTACTGGTGCTGCTCAGATGGACGGTGCTATTTTGGTTTGCTCTGCAGCTGACGGCCCAATGCCACAAACTCGTGAGCACATCCTCTTGGCACGCCAAGTTGGTGTTCCATACATCATCGTATTTTTGAACAAGTGCGACATGGTTGATGACGCTGAGTTGTTAGAGCTCGTAGAAATGGAAGTTCGTGAGCTTCTATCTAAGTACGACTTCCCAGGCGATGACACACCAATCGTTCAAGGTTCTGCTAAGTTAGCTCTTGAAGGCGACGAAGGCCCATTGGGTAAAGAAGCCATCATGAAATTGGCTGAAGCATTAGATACATACATCCCAACTCCAGAGCGTGCCGTTGACGGTGCGTTCTTGATGCCAGTAGAGGACGTGTTCTCTATCTCCGGTCGCGGTACTGTTGTTACAGGCCGTATCGAGCGCGGTATCGTTAAAGTTGGTGAAGAGATTGAAATTATCGGTATCAAGCCAACAATCAAGACAACTTGTACTGGTGTTGAAATGTTCCGCAAATTGCTCGACCAAGGTCAAGCAGGCGATAACGTTGGTATCTTGTTACGCGGTACAAAACGTGAAGAAGTTGAGCGCGGCCAAGTATTGGCTAAGCCAGGTTCAATCACCCCACATACTCACTTTACAGCCGAGGTTTATATCTTGGGTAAAGATGAAGGTGGTCGTCATACTCCATTCTTTAACAACTATCGTCCACAGTTCTACTTCCGCACAACGGACGTAACTGGTTCAATCGAGTTGCCAAAAGACAAAGAAATGGTAATGCCTGGTGATAACGTGACTATTACCGTAAAACTCATCGCTCCTATCGCGATGGAAGAAGGTTTACGTTTTGCGATCCGTGAAGGTGGCCGTACTGTTGGCGCCGGCGTGGTTGCAAAGATTTTGGCTTAAGTAGTAAGCATTAATTAGTAAAAATATTTAGCGGTTTGCTAACCGGTGACGTCCGTGCTGCGGATGTCACCGAGCTCTTTAGAAATATAACGTGGCAGCACCACAACGCTCTTTGGAATTAATATGCAAAACCAAAAAATTCGTATTCGTCTTAAAGCATTTGATTACCGTTTGATCGACCAGTCTGCGGCTGAAATCGTTGATACAGCTAAGCGTACTGGTGCGGTTGTTAAGGGTCCAGTACCTTTGCCAACACGTATCGAGCGCTTTGACATTCTGCGTTCACCACACGTAAACAAGACATCACGTGACCAGTTAGAGATTCGTACTCATCTGCGTTTGATGGATATCGTTGATCCTACAGAGAAAACTGTTGATGCCTTGATGAAATTAGACCTCCCAGCAGGTGTGGATGTCGAAATTAAGTTGCAGTAATTGAGTATTTCCAGTCTTAGCACTTGCCAAGACTGGACTTTCGGGATAGAATCTAAGGCTTCGCTCAATTATTTGGGCGAATTTTGAAGTTTTATCAGCAATAAAAACGTTGTAACTTATTGATTTAGAAGTACTTTTACTTGTAAATCACTTAAATTAATTTTGCCGACCAATCGAAGTCGGCGTGGAGCATGAATATGAGCTTAGGCTTAATCGGTCGCAAGATCGGCATGACCCGTCTATTTACGGACGAAGGGGAAGCGATTCCTGTCACCGTAATTGACGTGAGCGACAACAGAATCGCTCAAATCAAGACCCAGGCAACTGATGGCTATGATGCTATCCAGTTGGCACATGGCACACGTAGAGCTACTCGCGTTACCAAAGCAATGGCTGGTCACTTCGCTAAAGCGGGTGTGATGGCTGGTAACGGTCTCAACGAATTTCATTTAGATGCAGCAAAAATCGCAGAAATGACACCAGGACAAGTAATTCCTGCTGACACTGCATTTGCTGCTGGCCAAAAAGTGGACGTACAAGGTGTAACGATTGGTAAAGGCTATGCCGGTACCATCAAGCGCCATCACTTCGCTTCAGGTCGCGCGTCACACGGTAACTCACGTTCACATAACGTGCCAGGTTCTATCGGTATGGCGCAAGATCCAGGTCGTGTTTTCCCAGGTAAGCGCATGACAGGCCACCTTGGAGACGAGACACGCACTGTACAAAATTTAGTCATCGCACGCATTGATGCAGAACGCAATCTCATCATGGTTAAAGGCGCTATTCCAGGCGCCCCAGGCGGTAAAGTTATTGTTACTCCAGCGGTGAAGACACCGTTGAAGAAGAAATAAGGAGAGCGAATATGGAACTTAAGCTTCTCCAAGACAACGGAACTTTAGGCGCGGGCGTTCAAGCCTCACCTGAAGTATTCGAGCGCGAATATAACGAAGCATTGGTACACCAGGTTGTTGTGGCTTACCAAGCAAATGCACGTAGCGGTAATCGTGCACAAAAAGACCGTGAGCAAGTTAAGCACACAACCAAAAAACCTTGGCGTCAAAAAGGTACTGGTCGTGCTCGTGCTGGTATGAGCTCTTCCCCGCTGTGGCGTGGAGGTGGTCGTATATTCCCGAATTCACCTGAAGAAAATTTCAGCCAAAAAGTAAACAAGAAAATGTACCGCGCTGGTATGAGATCAATTTTGTCTCAGTTAGCTCGCGAAGGTCGTTTGAATGTTGTTGACCAATTTAATCTTGATGCTCCAAAGACTAAAGTTTTAGCTGACAAAGTTAAAGCAATGGGCTTGGATTCAGTCTTGATCATCGTTGATCAGGTTAGCGAGAATTTGTACTTGGCATCACGCAACTTGCATAAGGTTGCTGTATGTGAGCCACAGCACGCTGATCCATTAGCTTTAGTTCAATACAAAAAAGTATTGGTAAGCAAAGCAGCGATCGCAAAAATTGAGGAGTTGCTGAAATGAGCCAAGTCCGTAAAAACGATCACAGCTTGATGAAGGTTCTGCTTGGACCGGTTATCTCTGAAAAAGCCACTATGGTTGCAGAGAAAAACGAACAAGTAGTCTTCCAAGTTATCCGCGACGCTAATAAGAGCGATGTGAAACAAGCAGTTGAGTTGCTCTTTAAAGTGCAAGTTGACTCTGTTCAAATCGTGAATCAAAAGGGTAAGCCTAAGCGCTATGGCCGTTTTGAAGGTCGTCGTGACCATACTAAGAAGGCCTACGTTAGCTTGAAGCCAGGTCAAGAAATTAACTTTGAAGCGGAGGCGAATTAATCATGCCTTTGATGAAGACAAAACCGACCTCACCAGGTCGTCGCTCAATGGTCAAGGTGGTAAATCCTGACCTGCATAAAGGTAAACCTTTTGCAGCGTTGGTAGAGCCACAGTTCCAAAAAGCAGGTCGTAACAATAATGGTCACATCACTACCCGTCATAAAGGTGGTGGTCATAAGCATCACTATCGTGTTGTTGATTTCAAACGCAACGACAAAGATGGCATTCCAGCAAAAGTAGAGCGCTTGGAATACGATCCAAACCGCAGTGCAAATATTGCATTGATCTTGTTTGCTGATGGTGAGCGTCGTTATATTCTTGCTGCAAAAGGCATGACAGTTGGTCAGGCATTGATGAGCGGCTCAGAAGCCCCAATCAAGTCTGGTAACAACTTGCCGATTCGCAACATTCCAGTTGGTAGCACGATTCACTGTGTAGAAATGTTGCCAGGTAAAGGTGCTCAAATCGCACGTTCCGCTGGCGGCTCTGCAGTGTTATTGGCGCGTGAAGGTGTATACGCCCAGGTGCGCTTGCGCTCTGGTGAAGTACGTCGTATTTTGATCGATTGCCGTGCCACTATTGGTGAAGTTGGTAATGAAGAGCATAGCTTGCGCGTTATCGGTAAAGCTGGTGCAAATCGCTGGCGTGGTATTCGCCCAACCGTTCGCGGTGTGGCAATGAACCCAGTAGATCACCCACACGGTGGTGGTGAAGGTAGAACTGGCGAAGGCCGTGTACCAGTCTCCCCATGGGGCACTCCAACCAAAGGTTATCGTACACGTCGCAATAAGCGTACAACTTCGATGATCGTTCAACGTCGTCAAAAACGTTAAGCGATAAGGATAAATAGATATGACACGTTCAGCTAAAAAAGGCCCATTTTGCGAAGCCAGCTTAGTAAATAAAGTTGAAGTCGCACAAGCCAACAAAGACAAAAAGCCGATCAAAACTTGGTCACGCCGTTCAACAATCCTCCCAGACTTTATCGGTCTGACGATTGCTGTTCATAACGGTCGTCAACACGTTCCGGTATATGTATCAGAAAACATGGTGGGTCATAAGTTAGGCGAATTTGCCTTGACCCGTACTTTCAAAGGTCACGCTGCTGACAAGAAAGTAACGAAGAAGTAAGGGGATGATGATGGAAGTTAAAGCTATTCACAAAGGCGCCCGCATTTCTGCGCAAAAGACACGTTTGGTCGCTGATCAGATTCGTGGTTTGCCGATTGCACGCGCATTGAACATTTTGAATTTCAGCCCCAAGAAAGCTGCCTTCATTGTGAAGAAAGTTGTTGAGTCCGCAATGGCCAACGCTGAACACAATAAGGGTGCTGATATTGATGAGCTCAAGGTATCAACAATTATTGTTGATAAGGGTACTTCCTTGAAGCGCTTCACAGCACGCGCTAAAGGTCGCGGTAATCAAATCGAAAAACAAACATGTCACATCACCGTGACCTTGAGTAACTAAGGGAAGATATGGGACAAAAGATAAACCCAACCGGATTCCGACTCTCGGTAACGAAGAACTGGACATCAAAGTGGTATGCAAACAATACTGATTTTGCGAAGATGCTCAAAGAAGACGTAGATGTCCGCATCTATCTCAAGAAGAAGTTAAAGAATGCATCCGTAAGTAAAGTCATTATCGAGCGTCCTGCAAAGAACGCACGCATCACAATTTACAGCTCACGCCCAGGTGTTGTGATCGGTAAAAAAGGTGAAGATATTGAAGTTCTCCGTCGTGAACTCCAGAAGCGTATGGGCGTTCCAGTCCATGTGAACATCGAAGAAATTCGTAAGCCTGAAGTTGATGCTCAATTGATCGCTGACTCTATTACTCAACAGTTAGAGAAGCGCATCATGTTCCGTCGTGCAATGAAGCGTGCAATGCAAAATGCAATGCGCCTTGGTGCACAAGGAATCAAGATCATGTCTTCTGGTCGTTTGAATGGTGCTGAAATTGCACGTCGCGAATGGTACCGTGAAGGTCGTGTTCCACTTCATACATTGAAGGCTGATATTGATTACGCTACTTCAGAAGCGGAAACAACATACGGCATCATCGGTGTAAAAGTTTGGGTTTACAAAGGCGATACATTAGGCCGCGGTGCTGATGCTGTAGCAGTAACAGCAGAGCCAGCAGCTGAAGAGAAAAAGCCACGTCGCGCACCAGCTAAAACAACCGCACGCAAACCAGCAGCTGACAGCAAGCCTTTAGTTGCTTCTAAGCCAGCAGTCAAGCGTGCACCGAAAGCCGTAGAAGCCGCAAGTGCTGAAGCGCAGAAGTCAGGAGAGTAAGCATGCTACAACCAAAGCGTCGTAAGTATCGCAAGGAACAAAAGGGACGTAACACTGGCGTGGCAACACGCGGTAGTTCAGTAGCCTTTGGTGACTTTGGATTGAAAGCTATTGGCCGTGGTCGTTTGACTGCACGTCAGATTGAATCTGCACGTCGCGCAATGACCCGTCACATTAAGCGTGGTGGACGTATCTGGATTCGTATTTTCCCAGATAAGCCAATTTCACAAAAGCCAGCTGAAGTACGTATGGGTAACGGTAAAGGGAATCCAGAGTACTACGTAGCAGAAATTCAACCAGGCAAGATTTTGTACGAGATGGATGGTGTGGATGAGACTTTGGCGCGCGAAGCTTTTAAGCTTGCTGCTGCTAAGTTGCCACTACAAACCACTTTCGTGATTCGCCACTTAGGTTGATCGGGATAGAGATTATGAAAAAGACAGAATTAGCATCCAAAGATCTGGTTGCCTTGAACGCAGAATTAACAGAGCTTTTGAAGACTAGCTTCAAACTCCGTATGCAAAAGGGCACTCAGCAACTCACAAATACCAGCCAATTGGGTAAAACTAAGCGTGAAATTGCTCGCGTAAAGACTTTTATTACTCAAAAAACTGCACAGAAATAAGGAAAAAGGGATATGACAGAATTATCTAAACCCTTGCGCCGCACCCTTGTGGGTCGTGTCGTTAGCGATAAAATGCAAAAAACTGTGACTGTGCTAGTTGAGCGCCAAGTAAAACATGCGCTTTATGGCAAATATGTTGGACAGTCTAAAAAATACCATGCTCATGACGAAGCTGGCCAATACAAGATGGGTGATACCGTTGAAATTGCTGAATCTAAGCCAATTTCACGCACTAAATCTTGGGTTGTAACCCGTTTAGTTCAAGAATCCAAAGGTATTTAAAGAAATATTAGGGATTTTGGTGAACTTACTTGCCAAATCCCTGTTTTACGTAGTATGATAGAAGGCTTCTCTGGTTTTATTGAGAGAAGCAGTGTTTTTTCATTAATTCCGGGTTTTAACTTTCGTTAAAGCCCATAGACGGAACCAAGACTGTTTGCCTTTGGCTAACAAGTTGGGGATTAAAAAATGATTCAGACCGAAAGTAGATTACAGGTCGCCGATAACACAGGCGCCAGTGAAGTTTTGTGCATCAAGGTATTGGGCGGCTCTAAGCGTCGTTACGCCAGTATCGGTGATGTCATTAAAGTGACTGTAAAGTCCGCTGCTCCACGTGGCCGTGTAAAAAAAGGTGACATTTATAACGCCGTAGTAGTGAGAACTGCTAAGGGTGTACGCCGTCCAGACGGCTCATTGATTAAGTTCGATGGAAACGCTGCGGTATTGCTCAACGCTAAGTTAGAGCCAATCGGCACACGTATCTTTGGACCAGTTACGCGCGAATTGCGTACTGAGAAGTTCATGAAGATCGTTTCTCTCGCCCCCGAAGTTATTTAAGAGGCTGATATGAAAAAGATTCGTAAAGGTGATTCAGTAGTTCTGTTGACTGGCCGCGATAAGGGCAAGCAAGGAACAGTTACGGCCGTTCTCGAGAACAAATTAGTAATCGAAGGCGTCAATATTTACAAAAAGAGCGTTAAGCCAAATCCAGCAGCCGGTGTTACTGGCGGCATGATTGACAAGACGATGCCTGTTCACATTTCTAATGTGGCTGTGGTTGACGGTAACGGCAAACCATCACGTGTTGGTATCAAACTCGTGGACGGTAAAAAGCAACGTTTCCTCAAAACCACTGGCGCAACTTTAAGCGCATAAGGGGCACGGAGAAATTATGAGCACACGTTTTCAAGAACACTATCAAGCTAAAGTTGTTGCTGATTTGATCGCCAAATTTGGTTACAAGTCAGTAATGGAAGTTCCACGTATTACCAAGGTAACCCTGAACATGGGCTTGGGCGATGCAGTGAATGACAAGAAGATTATCGAAAATGCAGTTGGTGATTTGACTAAAGTTGCAGGTCAAAAGCCAGTTGTAACAAAAGCGAAAAAAGCGATTGCTGGTTTCAAAATTCGTCAAGGTTACCCAATTGGTGCCATGGTGACATTGCGCGGTCAGCGCATGTACGAATTTTTAGACCGTTTCGTAACTGTTGCTTTGCCACGCGTACGTGACTTCCGTGGAATTTCCGGTAAAGCATTTGACGGCCGTGGTAACTACAATATCGGCGTTAAAGAGCAAATCATTTTCCCAGAAATCGAATACGACAAGATTGATGCCCTCCGCGGTCTCAATATCAGTATTACGACGACCGCTAAGACTGACGAAGAAGCAAAAGCTTTGTTAGCAGCGTTCAAATTCCCTTTCCGCAATTAAGAGGCTAACGTGGCAAAACTATCCCTAATTGAGCGCGAGAATAAGCGCGCAAAAACTGTAGAGAAGTACGCTGTAAAGCGTGCTGAACTCAAGGCAATCATTGCTGATCAATCACGCAGCGATGAAGAGCGCTATGAAGCTCGCTTGAAGCTACAGGCACTTCCACGTAACGCAAGCCCGATTCGTCAAAGAAATCGTTGTTCATTAACCGGTCGTCCACGTGGCACATTCCGTAAGTTTGGTTTGGCCCGTAGCAAGATTCGTGAAATCGCCTTCCGTGGCGAAATCCCCGGTTTAACCAAGGCCAGCTGGTAAGCGGCGAAAGAATTAGGAGAACTCATGAGTATCAGCGATCCAATCGCCGACATGTTGACAAGGATCCGCAATGCGCAAGCAGTGCAGAAACCCGTAGTCTTGATGCCGTCGTCAAAAGTTAAAGTAGCTATTGCAAAAGTCTTGCAGGATGAAGGTTATATCGATAGTTTTGAAATCAAAGGTGAAGCGGCTAAGCCAGTGCTACACATTGAACTCAAATACTATGCGGGCCGTCCTGTTATTGAGCGTATCGACCGTGTTTCAACACCAAGTTTACGTATCTACAAAGGCCGCCACGACATTCCTGAAGTAATGAATGGCTTGGGCATTGCAATTATTTCAACCCCACAAGGCGTAATGACAGACCGCAAAGCACGTGCAAACGGCGTTGGTGGTGAAGTTATTTGCTACGTCGCGTAAGGAGAGAAATATGTCCCGCGTTGGTAAATCACCTATTCCAGTCCCTAAGGGTGCTGAGATCAGCATCAATGGTGCAAACATTACTGTTAAAGGTCCATTGGGCACTTTGACACATAACTTGCATCCTTCTGTTGGTTTGAAACAAGAAGATGGCGTATTGACAGTTGTTTTAAATAACAACACACCAGAAGCTGGTGCACAGTCAGGTACAGCCCGTGCTTTAGTAAACAACATGGTTGTTGGCGTAACTACTGGCTTTGAGCGCAAGCTTAGCTTGGTAGGCGTTGGTTACCGTGCTGCAGCTCAAGGCGACTCATTGAAATTGCAGTTAGGTTTCTCACACGACATTATTTACAACCTGCCACAGGGTGTAAAAGCTGAGACCCCAACTCAAACTGAAATCATTATCAAAGGTTCCAACAAGCAGCAAGTTGGCCAGGTTGCTGCTGAAGTTCGCGCATACCGTTCACCAGAGCCATACAAAGGCAAGGGCGTTCGCTACGTGGATGAGGTTGTACACCTGAAAGAAACTAAGAAGAAGTAAGCGAGATTAGAAAATGAATAAAGACGAATCCAGACAAAGACGTGCTAGGCAGACTCGTATTCGCATTGCCGAAGCATTGGCAAATCGCTTAACAGTTATCCGTAGCAACTCCCATATTTCTGCACAGGTATATAGCCCATGCGGAACCAAGGTTGTAGCAGCTGCTTCAACAATGGAAAAAGATTTGCGCCAAGCGATCAAAAACGGCGGCAACGCTGAAGCGGCTAAACAAATCGGCAAGTTGGTTGCTGAACGTGCTGTTAAGGCGGGCGTTGTTGATGTTGCTTTTGATCGTTCCGGTCATCGTTATCACGGCCGTATTAAGGCCTTGGCTGAAGCTGCGCGTGAAGCCGGCCTGAAGTTCTAATAGGGTTTAGGAAAAAACATGGCAAAAATGCAAAACAAGATGCAAAACGAAGAGCGCGATGACGGTCTTCGCGAGAAGATGATTGCTGTTAATCGTGTTACTAAAGTGGTTAAGGGCGGTCGTATTCTCGGCTTCGCTGCACTCACAGTAGTTGGCGATGGCGATGGTCGTATCGGCATGGGCAAAGGCAAATCAAAAGAAGTTCCAGTTGCTGTTCAAAAGGCAATGGACGAAGCACGTCGCAAGATGATCAAAGTTTCTTTACGTAAAGGTACTTTGCAACATACTGTGATTGGTAAGCATGGCGCGTCACGCGTGATGATTTCTCCAGCTAAAGACGGTACTGGCGTTATCGCTGGTGGCCCAATGCGCGCAATTTTCGATGTAATGGGTGTAACTAACGTTGTTGCTAAGTCACTTGGCTCAACAAACCCTTACAACATGGTTCGTGCAACGATTGATGGCTTGAGCAAGATGAGCACTCCTTCTGAAATTGCTGCTAAGCGCGGTAAGTCAGTTGAAGAGATTCTCGGCTAAGACCAAAAGATTAGGAATCTATAAATGACAACAACTAACTCTAAAGTCAAACTGCAACTAGTACGCAGCTTGATCGGCACACGCGAAAGCCACCGTGCAACTGTTCGCGGCTTAGGCCTGCGTCGCATCAATTCTGTATCAGAATTGGAAGACACACCAGCTGTTCGCGGAATGATTAATAAAGTTTCTTATCTAGTTAAAGTCGTTGGCTAATAACTAGCAAGTAAATAGGCGAAGAATATGCAACTCAATACACTCAAACCCGCACCGGGCTCCAATAAAAATCGTCGTCGCGTAGGTCGTGGCATCGGTTCTGGTCTTGGAAAAACGGCTGGTCGCGGACACAAAGGTCAGAAGTCACGTTCAGGTGGATTCCACAAAGTTGGATTCGAGGGCGGTCAGATGCCAATGTATCGTCGTTTGCCTAAGCGCGGATTCGTGTCATTGACACGTCGTCACGTTGGTCAAATTACTTTGAATGACTTAGCAAAAATCAACTTGCCAGAAGTGGACTTGTTAGTTTTGAGAGCCCACGGCTTTGCTGGTGAGCAGATCAACTCAGTAAAAGTTATTAAGACTGGTGAACTCTCAATTGCTGTAACCCTCAAGGGTATTACTGCAACTGCAGGTGCAAAAGCAGCTATTGAAGCAGCTGGCGGCAAATTGGTTGACTTGGTTTAATCAGTTTTAAGTAAACGATGGCACTCGCACCTAACAACGCAGCAAATATTGCTCAATCAGGAAACAAGTTTGGCGAATTACGTCAACGCTTGGTATTCCTGGTTTTGGCATTGCTTGTGTTCCGTTTAGGCGCGCATATTCCTGTACCAGGCATTGATCCTGACCAATTGGCTCAATTGTTCTCAGGTCAAAAAGATGGCATCTTGGGTATGTTCAACCTGTTCTCAGGTGGTGCCTTATCGCGCTTTACAGTATTTGCTTTAGGGATCATGCCGTACATTTCTGCATCGATCATCATGCAGTTAATGACGATTGTTGTTCCTTCTTTGGAGTCTTTGAAAAAAGAAGGCCAAGCAGGTCAACGTAAGATAACTCAATACACCCGTTATGGCACGGTGTTCTTGGCAACATTCCAAGCGTTGGGCATCTCAGTTGCATTGCAAGCTCAACCAGGATTAGTTATTAATCCAGGATTGATGTTTGAACTCAACACAGTAGTCACTTTAGTTACTGGCACGATGTTCCTAATGTGGCTAGGTGAGCAGATTACAGAGCGCGGCCTTGGTAACGGAATCTCCATCATTATTTTTGGCGGCATCGTATCAGGTCTTCCAAATGCGTTGGCTAGCTTGCTTGAACTGGTTCGTACTGGTTCGATGAATATTTTGTCTGCATTGCTCATCGTGGTGATTTGCGTTGCAGTAACTTACTTTGTGGTGTTTGTAGAGCGTGGTCAGCGCCGAATTTTGGTGAACTACGCTAAGCGTCAAGTTGGCAATAAGGTATATGGAGGTCAGTCTTCCTACTTCCCATTGAAGTTGAATATGGCTGGTGTTATTCCCCCAATTTTTGCTTCATCTATTATTTTGTTCCCTGCAACGATTGCTGGCTGGTTTACATCAGGCGAGCCAACCAATATGTTCAGCAAAATTATTAAAGACTTGGCAGCAACATTGGCGCCAGGCCAACCGGTTTACACAATTTTGTATGCAGCCGCAATTATTTTCTTCTGCTTCTTCTACACGGCTTTAGTTTTCAACAGCCGTGAAACAGCGGATAACTTAAAGAAGAGCGGCGCCTTTGTTCCAGGTATTCGTCCTGGCGATCAGACTGGTCGTTATATCGATAAGATCTTGGTTCGTTTGACATTGGCCGGTGCAATTTATATGGTTTTGGTTTGCTTGCTGCCAGAATTCTTAGTGTTGAAGTACAACGTGCCATTCTATTTTGGTGGTACTTCATTGTTGATTATTGTCGTTGTAGCAATGGATTTCATGGCGCAAGTTCAGTCATTTGTTATGCAACAACAGTATGGCTCTTTGATGAAAAAAGCTAACTTTAAGATGGGCGCTTAACTGAATGTCTAAAGACGATGTAATTCAGATGGCGGGAGAAATTATTGAGAATTTGCCGAACGCAATGTTTCGCGTGAAGCTGGAGAACGGACATGTGGTTCTAGGGCACATTTCTGGAAAGATGAGGATGCATTACATCCGCATATTGCCAGGAGATAAGGTGACGGTGGAGATGACTCCTTACGACCTGACGCGCGCAAGAATCATTTTCCGAGCGAAGTAAAGATTAAGTAGTACATATTTTTTTAGAGGTGAGTTATGAAAGTTTTGGCATCCGTTAAGTGTATTTGCAGAAATTGCAAGATCATTAAGCGCAAACGCGTTGTGCGCGTGATCTGTTCTTCAGACGCACGTCATAAGCAGCGTCAAGGCTGATCTGGTTAATTAAGAGGAAATCTCATGGCACGTATCGCTGGGGTAAATATCCCAAATCATCAACATACTGTTATCGGTTTAACAGCAATTTTTGGCATTGGCACAACTCGTGCACGCAAAATTTGTGAAACCACAGGTGTTGCTATCGACAAAAAAGTTAAAGATCTTACTGACGGTGACTTGGAAAAGTTGCGTGATGAAGTAGGTAAGTTCATCACTGAAGGTGACCTTCGTCGTGAAGTAACGATGAGCATCAAGCGTCTTATGGACTTAGGCTGCTATCGCGGCGTTCGTCATCGTAAGGGCTTGCCTGTACGTGGTCAACGTACTAAGACTAACGCGCGTACCCGTAAGGGCCCACGTAAGTCTGGTGTGCAACTCAAGAAATAATCAAGAAAGTTTATTGACATGGCAAAACAACAATCCGCTTCTGCAGCTTCACAGCGCGCACGCAAGAAGGTTAAAAAGAACGTTGCTGACGGTATTGCACACGTTCACGCTTCTTTTAATAACACCATTATTACGATCACTGATCGCCAAGGCAATGCGCTTTCATGGGCAACATCTGGTGGCCAGGGCTTCAAGGGCTCACGTAAATCAACACCTTTTGCTGCTCAGGTAGCTGCTGAAGTTGCTGGTAAGACAGCTATTGAATGCGGTATCAAGAATTTGGAAGTTCAGATCAAAGGCCCAGGCCCAGGTCGTGAATCAGCAGTTCGTGCATTGAACTCTTTGGGCATCAAGATCACTGAGATTCAAGACGTTACTCCAGTTCCACACAATGGTTGCCGTCCTCCTAAGCGTCGTCGTATTTAAGCTTGGATGTTGGCAGTACAACAGTTTTAGTAGTTTTTTATTAAAGCCCACCGTTCATCTGAATTAAAGGGTGAACTCACCGTCGGTCGTAAGGCTGCGGCAAAGAAAGGAAAGCATCGTGGCACGTTACTTAGGGCCTAAGGCCAAATTAGCACGTCGGGAAGGTACCGACTTATTTTTAAAGAGCGCACGTCGCGCCCTGTCAGACAAGTGCAAGTTAGATACTAAGCCTGGTCAACATGGCCGTACATCTGGCTCAAGAACATCTGATTACGGTAATCAATTGCGTGAAAAGCAAAAGGTTAAGCGTATGTACGGAATTTTGGAGCGTCAGTTCCGCCGTTACTTCGCAGAGGCTGAGCGTCGCAAGGGTAATACTGGTTCAACATTGCTTCAGTTGTTGGAATCACGTCTTGATAACGTTGTTTATCGTATGGGCTTTGGTTCTACTCGTGCTGAAGCGCGTCAGTTGGTTTCTCACTGTGCCATTTTGCTCAACGGTAGCCCAGTAAATATTCCATCTATTCAGGTTAAGCCTGGTGATGTAGTGGCTATTCGTGAAAAAGCGAAGAAGCAAACGCGTATTACAGAATCACTCAATTTGGTTCAGCAGATGGCAGCAGTTGGCTGGGTATCAGTCGATGCAGCGAAGCTGGAGGGAACATTTAAGCAAGTGCCTGACCGTGAAGATATTAGCGGCGAAATTAATGAAAGTTTGATCGTCGAATTGTATTCACGCTAATTAGGCACTCTCAAGGAAAAAATATGCAAACAAATTTGCTCAAGCCAAAAATTATTTCTGTTGAAGCGCTTACCGCCAACCAAGCTAAGGTTGTTATGGAGCCGTTCGAGCGTGGCTATGGCCACACACTCGGCAATGCATTACGTCGTGTTTTGTTGTCCTCGATGGTTGGTTATGCACCAACTGAAGTAGCCATTGCTGGTGTTGTTCATGAGTACTCCACATTAGATGGAGTTCAAGAGGACGTTGTTAACCTCTTGTTGAACCTCAAAGGTATCGTATTTAAGTTGCAGTCACGTGACGAAGTTACTATCAATTTGCGTAAAGAAGGCCCAGGCGTTGTTACTGCAAAAGATATCGACCTGCCACATGATGTAGAAATTATTAATCCTGATCACGTTATCGCTCACTTGTCAGCTGGTGGCAAGTTAGACATGCAGATCAAGGTTGAAAAAGGCCGTGGCTATGTACCAGGCAATATGCGTCAATACCATGACGAAGCTACCAAGATCATTGGTCGCATCGTATTGGATGCCTCATTTAGCCCAGTAAGCCGTGTTAGTTATGCTGTTGAGTCTGCTCGTGTTGAGCAACGCACCGACCTCGATCGTCTTGTAATGACTATTGAAACAAACGGAGTGTTGTCTCCAGAAGAAGCGATTCGTCAAGCAGCTACCATTTTGGTTGATCAGTTAGTTGTATTCGCGGCCCTCGAAAGCAGCGAAGTTTCTGGTGATCTCGCACCAAGCCGCTCTTCAATGGTTGATCCAATGTTGATGCGTCCGGTTGATGATCTCGAACTCACAGTGCGCTCTGCAAACTGCTTGAAGGCTGAGAACATTTACTACATCGGTGACTTGATTCAACGTACAGAGAATGAATTGTTGAAGACGCCTAATCTAGGTCGTAAGTCTTTGAATGAAATCAAAGATGTATTGGCGGCTCGTGGCTTAAGTCTTGGCATGAAACTCGAAAGCTGGCCTCCAGCTAACCTCGAGAAATAATTAGAAAGGAAGCATCATGCGTCACGGAAACGGCTTACGCAAACTAAACAGAACATCATCACATCGCTTGGCGATGCTGCGCAACATGTCCAATTCTCTTTTGGAGCACGAAGTGATTAAAACCACTTTGCCAAAAGCAAAAGAATTGCGCATGGTTGTTGAGCCTTTGATTACCTTAGGTAAAAAAGATAACTTAGCAAATCGTCGCTTAGCATTCAATCGCACACGCGATCGCGATATCGTGACCAAACTCTTCACAGAGCTCGGCCCACGTTACGCAACTCGTCCAGGTGGCTACCTTCGTATTTTGAAGTTTGGCTTCCGTCATGGTGACAATGCACCTATGGCTTTGGTTGAGTTGGTAGATCGCCCAGAAGTTGAAGAAACAGCAGTAGCTGAAGAGGCTTAAGCCCTTTAGCAAGATTAAAAGCCAGGCTTCGGTCTGGCTTTTTTCATTTATACGGTTATAAATACACCATGAACACAGACCAATCTGTCAAACTAATGATTGTTGTCACCAGCTTTGCATCCCTTGAAGATGCAAAGAAGATGGCGCATCAATTGATTGAAAGACGTCTGGCTGCCTGCGTGCAAATTCAAGAGGGTATACATTCCATCTATCGGTGGGAAGGAAAGATCTGCGAAGAGCGTGAAGCGCTACTTTCTGCAAAAACGGTTGCAAGCAAATGGATGGATATTTCAAGATTCATAAAAAGCCATCATCCCTATGATTTGCCTGAGGTGGTAGCCTATGCCCCAGAGCAATATGAAGAGCAGTATGGTAAGTGGGTTGAGTCCGAGGTAAAGTAATCTCCATGAGATTGATTAATAAATGTGTTCCAGCTTTTACTGCACTCCTTTTTGTTCTTGGTAATGCATTTGCTGCCCCAGAATTTTTGCCGCCCGAAAAGGCGTTCCAAGCTGAAGCAATTTGGGCGGTAAATACGAATGACATTGAGTTGGAGATTTTTCCAGCCAAGGGTTATTACATCTATCAAGAATCTCTTCATTTCAAGATGGGCTCTGAGCCCAATAAATTAGGGCTTGTAAAGGCATCACTACCAGCTGGCATTGAAAAGTTTGATGAGACATTTCAGAAGAAAATGCAGATTTATAAGCAGGCATTTCTTCTTGCCTTAGACAAAAAAGCAGAAGTAGGAAAGCCACTTTATTTAGAGTTGGAATTACAGGGTTGTGCTGAGGCAGGTATTTGCTATCCGCCAATGACCCTCAAGTTTCTACTTGCAGGCCCTGGGGTAAAGGCCGGGCCGATACCAGAAGTATTGAATGGCGTGGAAGAGGGTAATGCCTCTAAAAAAGAATTGAGCCTAATGGATGTATGGCGTGAGCGCGATGACGTTAATGCGATTAGCCGCTTCTTGGAAACTACGCCGACTGGATACCTTTTCCTGGCTTTCTTTATTCTGGGTCTGGCGTTAGCTTTCACTCCCTGTGTTCTTCCAATGCTGCCTATCTTGTCGAGTGTGGTGTTTGGAACGCAGGGTAAGCAGTCCATTAGCAAAGGTCGTGCGAGCCTCTTGGCAGGGGCCTATGTGCTTGGAATGGCTTGTGTCTATGCCTTGGCGGGAGTCTTGATGGCAGCCTTAGGTGGAAGCGTACAAAGAGCTCTACAGAGCCCTATAGCGCTGATTGCGTTTGCAATGCTCCTATTGGCCTTATCAGGCAGTCTATTTGGCCTATACGAGCTCAGAATGCCTCAATCTTGGCAGCAAAAGGTGGATCAATTGGCAGGGCGTCATAAGGGGGGCAGCTTTGCAGGCGCATTTGCTTTGGGTGGAATTTCTACATTAGTTGCCAGCCCTTGTATTACCGCCCCTTTGGCTGGGGTACTCGCTTTTATAGCCCAAACGGGTTCAATGAGTTTGGGGGCAGGCCTTCTATTTGTGATGGCTTTGGGAATGGGCCTACCACTCCTTTTTATTGCCATTGAAGCTCGCATCTTGATTCCGTCTACTGGCATTTGGATGGTTTGGTTACAAAGAACATTGGGTGTTTTATTGGTTGCTACTTCAGCATGGATTGCTTCACCGCTATTTGAGAATGGCGGCAGCGGGGCAACGACTAGTGTTACCAATGGTCAGCGCCAACATCAAATTGGAAGTGCGAGTTTTGCTGTGATTGAATCTAGCGCGCAGTTAGATCAATTCTTAGCCCAAGCGAAAGAGCAGAAGAAATTAGTACTCTTGGATTTTTATGCAGACTGGTGCATCTCTTGTAAGGAGATGGAAGTCAACACTTTCTCAAATCCTGGGGTAAATCAAGAGCTGCAGAAATTTGTTTTACTGCAAGCCGACGTGACAAAGAACAGTTCTGAGAATCAAGCTTTGTTAAAACGCTTTGGATTATTTGGCCCGCCCGGAATTTTGATCTTTGATCTCAATTCTGAAGAATTAAAAGATCAACGGGTAATTGGCTATATGCCGCCACAACGGTTTGCCGAGCGCTTGAAAAAAGCGCTGGCCAATTAAATTAATTGAGACTGAATAATTTTTTACTTATTCAGTCTTCAGCATCAAACTGATTTACTTGCCTTGATAAGGCGAGCAGCCTCGAGCGCGAAGTAAGTCAAGATGCCATCTGCGCCAGCACGTTTAAATGCAAGCAAAGATTCCATCAGCACAGCGTCGTGATCAAGCCAGCCATTTTGTGCTGCAGCTTTGAGCATGGCGTACTCTCCACTTACTTGGTAGGCGTAAGTTGGGTAGTTAAATTCATCGCGCACTCTGCGAACGATATCGAGGTAAGGCATGCCAGGTTTGACCATCACCATATCCGCACCTTCGCTGATGTCGAGGGCAACCTCCCGCAAAGCCTCATCAGTATTGGCGCAATCCATTTGGTAGGTTTTCTTATCAGCTTTACCTAAATTTTTTGCTGAACCAACTGCATCACGAAATGGGCCATAAAATGCCGATGCGTATTTGGCTGAGTAGGCCATGATGCGAGTGTGAATAAGTTTCTTCTGCTCAAGCGCTTCACGAATTTTTCCGATACGACCATCCATCATGTCTGATGGTGCAACGATATCAACACCAGCTTGCGCTTGCGCAACAGCTTGTTGTACTAAGATTGCAGTGGTCTCATCATTCAGAATGCGACCATGCTCATCTAAGACGCCATCTTGTCCATGACTTGTGTAAGGATCAAGTGCGACATCAGTCATGATCCCCAAGTTAGGAAAACGTTTCTTGAGTTCACACACTGCAGTTGGAATTAATCCATTCGGATTAAAAGCTTCTTTGCCATCAGGTGTTTTTAAGGCTGCATCAATCACTGGAAAGAGTGCCATCACAGGAATGCCTAATGCAACACATTCTTCAGCAACGCTAAAAAGTAAATCGAGCGAAATGCGATTGACCCCGGGCATAGAAGCAACGGCTTGAGACTGATTTTTACCCTCTAGCAAGAAGACGGGGTAAATGAGATCACTTGCGCTGAGATGATTTTCTTGTATCAGACGGCGCGACCAGTCGTCACGTCGCATGCGCCGAGGGCGGTGAGCCGGAAAGTTCAACAAAGAGTTAGCTTGTGATTTCATCTTCTTGAGTCTCTGCTTCAAATAACCATTTAATAACAATATTGTCGGCCTCTTCAAGGCCAATGCGCTTGGTACTTGAGAATAATTGTGCCGTAAGTTGTTTTGACTCGCCATTGCCCTCAGGCAGTGCCGGATCGTATTGCTGTAATTGTTTGCGAACCGCTTCTAAAACATGCTTACATTCACTTTTATTGAGCTTGTCGCATTTACTCAGTAGCAGATGGATTGGTTTGCCGGTCGGCACAAACCATTGAATCATTTGCTCATCCAGCTCGGTGATACCGCGCCTAGAGTCAACAATCAGGACCATGCCTACTAGCTGTTCCCGCTCTTGCAGGTAATCGCTTAAAAGGGCATTCCAGTGGTATTTGGTCTCATGATTGACTGCTGCATAGCCATATCCAGGTAAATCTACTAAATAGGCCAAAAGATCGTCTTTTGCAAAGAGGCCAAAATAGTTAATGTGCTGGGTGCGCCCAGGCGTTTTACTGGCAAAAGCAAGGCGTTTTTGGTTGCAAAGCACGTTAATTGCGCTAGATTTGCCCGCATTTGAGCGCCCAGCAAAGGCTACCTCCCGCAACGGAGTGGCAGGAAGGCAATGGGTGTCATTGACTGTGGTCGCGAATCGGGCTTGAAAGAGTTTAGACATGTCCAGAAGCTATTGTAAAATCACGCAAAATCATGAAATATCTCATGGTGTTGGGTAAAAGGTTGTAAAAGTAGGGCCCAAACACTTTTAGGAATTTTTGCCAAGGTAAACATAATGCGTCAAAGCTCTCAAATCTCCAAATTAACTAGCGTAAGCGCTAGCCTAGCCGCCGGCTTATTTCTGGCGATCACCAGCTTCTCCAGCGTGGTGAGCGCTGCAGATCCTGCGCCTGCTCCAGCCCCGATGGCGGAAGCTGCTGCTAAGCCGGTTGTGCCAGGCAAGCCTAAGGTCGATCCTGCCGCTGGTGAAGCGCTTTACTCCAACGGCGATGCAAGCCGTGGTGTAACTGCATGTATTACTTGCCACGGGCCTAAAGGCCAAAGTGCAATAGCCACTTGGCCTAAGTTATCTGCTCAGCATGCTGCGTATACCGCCAAGCAGTTGAAGAATTTTAAAGAAGGTACTCGTGCCAATCCAATCATGATGGGTATGGCTGCCACCTTAACCGAGCAAGATATGCAAAATATTGCAGCGTACTTGGTAAAGCAAGCTGCATCACAGGGCGTAGCTCAGAATAAAGACACCATTGAGCTTGGTCAGAGCATCTATCGTGGCGGTATCGCTGCTAAAGGTGTTCCAGCATGTGCAGCATGTCATAGCCCAACTGGTGCTGGCATCCCATCACAGTACCCACGTGTTGGCGGCCAATGGGCTGAGTACAACGCAGCGCAGTTGTTGACGTTCCGCGAAGGCACTCGTAAAAATAGTACCCAGATGACTACGATTGCTACCAAACTTTCTGATCAAGAAATGAAGGCGGTTGCTGACTACATGGCAGGCTTGCATTAATAGTTGCCTTAGTGAAAAACAAAAACCCCGCTACATCAGCGGGGTTTTTTATTGCCTGGAAGTTGACCAAGCCAAACGAATGATGAATTGAATTTAGTTTGGCAAGATAGTTTCGCTAGCAAAAAGATCGGTCACATTTTCACGGGCACGAATGACATACGCATTCTTACCATCAACCATAATTTCCGCTGGCTTTGGTCTGGTGTTGTAGTTAGAGGCCATTACAAAACCATATGCTCCTGCTGACAGAATGGCGAGAAGGTCACCTTCCTCAACTGCTAGCTTACGATCTTTGCCCAACCAATCCCCGGACTCACATACAGGTCCGACGATGTCATAAGTAGAGCTGGCAACGGGTTTGGCTTGAACGGGAACAATGCTGTGATAAGCCTCATAGAGGGCTGGTCGCATCAACTCCGTCATTGCTGCATCTACGATGCAAAAGTTTTTCTCGGCGCCAGGCTTGAGATATTCGACTTGGGTCAGAAGCACGCCGGCATTGCCAACTAAGGATCTGCCAGGTTCCAAGACCACATCAAGATGTGCAAAGCCACGCTCTGCAACCCGATTGAGTAAGGTGTTCGTGAACTCGGTAATATCAGGCGGGTTGTCATCGCCATAGGAGATGCCAAGACCTCCACCTAAATCGAGATGGTGAATTTCAATACCTTCTTTTTTCAGCTGAGCAACTAACTCGAGCACCTTATCAAGCGCATCAAGATAGGGTGCAGTAGTTGTGATTTGTGAGCCAATGTGGCAATCAATACCAACCACATCAATTTGCGAGAGTAATGCGGCTTCACGATAGGTCTTTAAAACCTCGTGATAAGCGATACCAAATTTATTCCCTTTTAATCCAGTGGAAATATAAGGATGGGTTTGCGCATCCACATCGGGATTGACGCGCAAAGAAATTGGGGCGCGGCAATTTTGCTTAGTAGCAACGCGATTAATTTGATGTAACTCAGCAATGGATTCCACATTGATGCATTTAACGCCAGCCTGTAATGCTTGTGCGATTTCATGGGCAGATTTACCAACACCTGCAAATACCAGGCTTTTTGGATCTGCACCCACTGCGAGGGCGCGGGCTAATTCACCGCCACTGACCAAATCAAAGCCAGAGCCTAATTTTTTAAAGCAATCAATCACCGCTAAATTGCTATTGGCCTTCATGGCGTAATGAACGCGAGCACGTCGCTTGCCAGTGGAATCTACGCAAGCCTTGTCGTAGGCTTGATAAGCCTCGGTTAATGCTTTTTTGCTGTAGACGTATAAAGGCGTACCAAACTCTTTAGCTAAATCTGCCAAAGGAATTTCTTCTGCGTACCAATTGCCCTTGCGTTCTGTAAATCCAGCTAAATCGGGGAGTGGAATTGCTTTACTTGTCATTGCTTGGCCGATGGTGAGTTAGTTGTAGCAGGGCTTTGGGGTGGATAGAGCTTGCCTTTTGGCTCTAGCTCAGAGGGAGGGCTAGGTGCTGGTGGCACATTTGGCAAATATAAGGGCCCTCTAACCCCACACCCAACAAGGGATATTAGAAGGCTAATGCCGAGAGTTCTTTTAAGAATCGCTATCATGAATGTCTCTAAAACGAATGATTGAATATAGCATGCAGGACTCTAATATGAAGCCAGGCAATTTGACTGTGGAAACCATTGACGATAAGCAGTTCTATCAACTGGGAAGCAATTTATTGCAGTCGATAGAAGTGGCTCTAGAGGCTGCAGACGATGCGCTGGACTTAGATCTCGATGTAGAGCGCCAAGGCGGCAATGTAATCAATATTCGGTTTAGGGATCGCAGTGTGATTGTGGTCAATACACAGCCCCCGTTGCATGAAATCTGGGTGGCCGCCAAATCTGGCGGGTATCACTATCGATGGGCTGGCACCTTGGCCGCTCCACTGTGGTTGGATACTAAAACTGGGCGCGAACTATTGAGCGACCTATCAGAATTTGCGAGTGCCCAAGCTGGACAATCGATCACTATCAGCTTACTTCAGAAATAAGCGTTTTATAAATTAGACTGCCCCAGTAGCTGTCAGGGTTTCAATGACCCGAGCATCGGGAACGCTTTGAATTTTCGCTTTGCCAATTTTCTCAAGAACAACGTAACGAATCTGACCGCCTTCAGTTTTTTTATCTACCTGCATTAATTCCATATAACGCTGTGCGCCAAACTTGGGTGGTGCAATCGGCAGATTCATAGATTCAATAATTTGAGTTAGACGATTGACCTCATCTTGAGTGATGTAGTTCAGACGTCGTGAGAGGTCTGCCCCCATCACCATGCCACAGCCAACAGCTTCACCATGCAACCATTCGCCATATCCCATGCCTGCTTCGATCGCATGACCAAAGGTATGTCCAAAATTGAGTGTGGCGCGAATGCCGCCCTCTCGCTCATCGGCTGACACTACAGCGGATTTAATTTCGCAAGAGCGCAATACTGCATGTGCCATTGCTGTGGTGTCACAAGCTAATAATGCTTTTGCGTTTGCTTCAATCCAATTCAAGAACTCGGCATCAGCAATCGCACCATGTTTAACCACTTCCGCTAGGCCCGCAGAGAGTTCGCGGGCAGGTAATGTTTTTAAGGTATTGAGGTCGGCAATCACAGCTGCTGGCTGATGAAACGCCCCAATCATATTTTTTCCGAGCGGGTGGTTAATGCCTGTCTTACCACCAACAGAAGAATCTACCTGGGCTAATAAGGTTGTTGGTACTTGAATGAAGCGAATGCCGCGCATAAAGCTGGCAGCAGCAAAGCCAGTCATATCACCAATGACGCCACCTCCTAATGCCACCAGCATGGTTCGACGATCAGCGCCAAATTTAAGGAGGTCATCAAAAATCAATTGAAGATTTTTCCAGTCCTTATAAGACTCTCCATCGGGCAGGACAATCGTTTTGACGGGCTTGCAGAGCTTCTCTAAAGTCTTGGTAAGACGCTCTGCATATAAAGGAGCAACAGTTGTATTGGTAACAATATAAATCGATGTCGCCTTTTCACAAGCGTTAAATAATTCTGGCTGATCTATTAAATCTGTACCGATATGAATGGGGTAGCTACGATTGCCTAGATCAACTTCTAATGTTTTCATGGATAAATTTATGCGGAGAGTTCGAGTTGCATGATTAAGGTATTGACTAGTTGATTGACGCTGGGTTTTCCAGTCTCAATCACATAGTCAGCGATTTCGCGATACAGTGGATCGCGAATGGCGTATAGGTTTTCTAAAATCTTTTTTGCGTCACCATTCTTAAGGAGCGGCCGACCTTCGCCGCCTTTGGTGCGATGCCACAGCTCCATAGGATTGGCGTGGAGATAAATTACCGTTCCTCTCTCAGCGAGGAATTGACGATTTTCAGGCAAGAGCACGGCGCCACCGCCGGTTGCCAAAATGACATCCTGTTCGGCGGTAATATCTTTGATAGCCTGAGCTTCGCGCCTGCGAAACCCATCCTCACCCTCCATTTCGAAGATGACGGGAATTTTGACTCCACATCGATCTTCAATCACATGATCGGCATCCAAAAATTGGCGACCCAATTTCTTGGCCAGCAATTTACCGACGGTCGACTTCCCAGCGCCCATGAGGCCAATGAGAAAGATATTGTTGGATGAAGAGTTCACCTTCTGATTTTATTAGTGTTTGTCTAGGATGGTGGGAGTTAAGAAGACTAATAGTTCAGTTTTGTCCGCTAATGTAGATTTATGACGAAACAAATGCCCAATTAATGGGATGTCGCCTAGTAGCGGCACTTTAACCTCGTCATCTCGCTTGGTAGTTTGGAAAATGCCGCCAATAATCGCCGTCCCCCCGTTTTCAACGGTGACCTCAGAGCTCAGGTTTTTGGTATCGATCGCATAGCCTTGCTCGGTTTTCATGCCAATAGTGTCTTTATTGATCCCTACCAACATCGAGATCTTCCCGTCCGGATGAATCTTGGGTAAGACCTCTAGGCGTAAGTTGGCTTTGCGGAACTGCAATTTACTTCCGCTTTGAGAGCTCACTTGATAAGGGAGCTCGGTTCCCTGCTCAATTGTGGCTTTAACTTGATCGCCAGTCATGATTCGGGGGTTTGAGAGAATCTTTCCCTGGCCATCAGATTCCAGGGCTGATAGCTCCATTTGCAGAAGTCTGGCTGCACTCTTGGAAACAAGGGTGGCAGCGAGGGTGGCTGGGTTAAAGCCAGCTAAGCCAGTCCCTGCTAGATCAAGATTGGCGCTGGCGTTTTGGTCTGGGTGATTGCCAATGCCATTGGCCTGATATCCCAACTTAATCCCTAGTTCGCGGGCAAAGCGCTGATCAGCCTCGACGATACGAGCTTCTATTAGGATCTGGCGCGGGCTATTAATGTGGTCTCCTCCAAAAGGTAGGGCGGCATCTTCCCGTCGAAACTTTTGAAAACTTTGAATTTCTGCATGAGGACCAATCCAGTAAATATCCCCATTCCGGACAAGTCGCAATCCTCGGCTTGCAAGAATCGAATGAAGTGCGGTTTGCCACGGGGTGTCCTGGAGATCGACTGAAATCTTCCCTTGAATGGATTCACTTAAGAGAAAGTTGGTATTCCCCATTTTGGCTAAAACCTGCAAAAGCTCAGTCATATCAATTTGGCTAAATTGCAGGCTAATGCGACTATCTTTCGGGCTGACTGAAGAGCTTGCTTCGGGAGGGTTTCCGAGGGCTGGAGTAAGCAAAAAAACCAGTACGAGGAAGAGCGATGGAGTATCGATTTTTAGAGGGTTTTTCAATGGGTTCAGTTGGGTTGGGCTGATTTAAAAGTGATGGATTTACCTTTGGGGTGCGTCAAGATGGCCAGCTCTTTTCCGGCTTGAGTCAGGCGCCATTCCCCTAAAGTCAGATCCTCCTTGCGTACCATCTTCACTGAATTACCGGCATGGAAAAAAGCTTGCTCCGCTGCCCCCATACGCGTGAGCCCTAAATACCTCCAGCGACGAAGATCGGTCTCGTATGGGATGGCTGCAGGCTTACTTTGAGGTGCCTTTGTTGGTGGGTTTATCTCTATTGAGTGAACACTCACTTCTATTTCATCTATTGCATCGTATAGATCATCTCTCTCAGATACCCATTCACTTTGAGATAGCTCAAATTCTTTCTTGAGGGTTAGCAGCTGATTCTGCAGGCTACTTATTTCCCCTTCAAGGTCAGATTTAGTGGGGTCAAAATAGAAAAAGAGGCCTCCTCCACAGATCAATAAGACACCCCCAAAGATCCAAATCGGACTGAAATTGAGTCCCTTAAGCTCAAATGATTTGCTTGAAAAATAGGCCTTTGGACTCTTGGTCTGGGGTGCCGTATCCACCCTAGGAGGGGAGGCAGTTTTGCGAATTCCATGGGGATCTGGAATGGCTGGGTCATCCCCCAACTCACTCAGAATGTCATCAAACGACTGGGGGGATATGTGGCGTGGAGGCATGCCATATTGTTTGTGCTGGAGCCAGTAAAAACGATCGGGGAAAGCAGAATTCAGTGTCAGAAAAATCTGCCCGACAATATTTCAAACAAGGGTTTTGGAGCTTTAAGGAAAAATGCGTAAGCACCCTATAATTTGACTCTATGGCTCTACCCCCAAAAGACAAGCCGCCCTTAAATCGGCGGTTTAACCGACAGCCTGATAGACGTCCTGGTCAGTCAAGAGCGGAGCATTTCTCGTCCAATAAATCAGGGAGCAATCCCCTCATCAAGGCGTTGCTCATTATTGGCATGGCCTTTGCTGTGGTAATTACCTTGCTCTTGGGTTACGCCTTCTTAATAGCAAAGCCAAATTTGCCGAAGATCTCGGCCTTGGTTGATTACAACCCCAAAACGCCATTACGCATCTATACAGCTGACAAGGTACTAATTGGTGAGTTTGGGGAGGAGCGCCGCAAGGTGATTCCTTTGAATGACATCCCCATGAGCATGCGTAATGCAGTCTTGGCTATTGAGGATGATCGCTTCTACTCCCATGGTGGAGTGGATTACGTGGGCATCTTAAGAGCTACCCTCACTAACTTACGCGGCAATCTATCTCAGGGCGCCTCAACCATCACAATGCAGGTGGCACGCAATTTCTTCCTCAGTAATGAGAAGACTTTCAGTCGTAAGATTTATGAGGTTCTATTGTCTTGGGAAATTGAGGCCCAGTTAAGTAAAGACAAGATTCTCGAGATCTACATGAATCAGATCTTTTTGGGACAAAGAGCTTACGGTTTTTCTAGTGCAGCCCAGATCTATTTTGGTAAAGAATTAAAAGACATCACGATTGCTGAGTCAGCGATGTTGGCGGGCTTACCAAAAGCACCATCAGCATATAACCCAGTGAGTAATTTCCGGCGTGCCAAGATTCGTCAGGAATATATTTTGCAGCGTATGCGGGATTTGTCTTACATCACGCCAGAGCAGTATCAGATCGCCATGGCGGAAGAATTGCATATTCGCGGCCTTGGAAATGAATTTAGTACTCGCGCTGATTTCCCGGCGGAAATGGTGCGTCAGTTATTGTTCACGCAATACGGTGAGGCAATCTATTCCCAGGGAATTGATGTGTACACCACGATCTTGAAGGCTGACCAAGATGCGGCATATAAAGCAGTGCGCCGCGGTATTTTTGAATATGATTTGCGTCACGCTTATCGTGGTCCAGAAGGATTTATTGATTTGCCGGAAGACCACGTGAAGCGTCAGCGTGCAATTGATGAGGCCTTATTGGCTTACCCCCAGTTAGATGATTTGCAATCTGGTGTCGTGCTCGATATCAAACCAAAAGAAATGCAAGTGATGATTTCTACGGGGGATACGATCACGTTGAAAGGTGAGGGCATGAAGCTTGCCGCAGCCTCTTTAACGGATAGCGCTCAACCTAAAAAACGTTTGCGTCCTGGTGCGATCGTGAGATTGCTTTCGGATGGTGGCGTTTGGAAGTTGGCGCAATTACCCCAAGTTGAAGCCGCTTTTGTGTCTATGAATGCAGAGACGGGTGCGATTCTTTCTTTGGTGGGTGGATTTGATTTCCGTCGAAATCAATTTAATCACGTGACTCAGGCGCAGCGCCAACCAGGATCTTCATTTAAGCCCTTTATTTATGCTGCTGCAATTGAAAAAGGTTTTTCTCCAAGCACGATGGTGAACGATGCGCCATTGTCTATTGGCAGCATGGAAACAGGCAGCCAAGCTTGGGAGCCAAAGAATTACGATGGTAAATATGAAGGCATGATGCGCCTGCGTACTGCCTTGGCTAAATCGAAAAACTTAGTGTCTGTGCGATTGATTCGTGCTATCGGTCCTTCTTATGCCCAAGAATATATTCAGCGCTTTGGATTTGAAGCAGAAAAGCATCCACCTTACTTAACGATGGCATTGGGCGCAGGTTCTGTAACGCCTTTGCAAATGGCATCTGCCTATAGTGTGTTTGCAAATGGTGGTTATCGTGTGGACCCATTCTTGATTAACAAGATGATGGATTCTAAAGGTACGGTTTTGTTTGAAGCTAAACCTGCCCATGCTCGAGAAGACGCTCCTCGTGTACTCGATGCGCGTACTGCCTTTGTAATGGATAGCATGTTGCAAGAAGTAACCAAGACTGGAACTGCGGGAAGTGCAAGAGCGAAATTGGGTCGTAGTGATATCGCAGGTAAAACGGGTACAACCAATGACTCACATGATGCTTGGTTTGCAGGCTATAACCCGAAGGTAGTCGCCATTGCATGGATTGGATTCGATAAGCCCGCAAGTTTGGGTGATCGTGAAACTGGAGGCGGACTTGCTTTACCAATGTGGATCTCATATATGAGCACTGCCCTAAAGGATGAGCCGCAGCAAGGTCGCGAAGTGCCAGCTGGCGTAACTCAAGTTGACGGCGATTGGTTTATCCCTGAGTTTTCTAATAATGGCGGTGTGCGCGAACTGCAGTAGTTCGTTTTAGCAATGGCAAGGCAAGCGCGCACCATTATTCCCGGACAAGCAATGCATGTCATGGTTCGTGGCAATAATCGGGAAACACTTTTTTTTAATGATGCTGATCGTCGTTTGTATTTAGATTGGCTAAGAGAAGCGGCAAAGCAATTTGGTGCTTCCGTACATGCTTTTGCCTTGATGCCAAATCACGTTCATCTCTTAATCACTCCCCAGAGTCCTGAGTCGCTTGCAAAGACGATGCAATCTCTCGGTAGACGTTATGCCCAGTATTTCAATCAACAGCACCATCGTTCAGGAACTATTTGGGAAGGGCGCTATCGCTCTTCGCTGATAGATCCCGATTATTTTTTGCGCTGCCAACGGTATATTGAGCTCAATCCAGTGAGGGCCGGCTTTGAATCCAGTCCTCAAGACTCCACTTGGACTAGTTTTGCTTCCCACATCGGTGGTAATGCAGAGCCTTGGTTGGTTGATCACCAGCATTTTTGGAAGTTAGGTAATACGCCTTTCGAGCGCCAAATGACTTGGGCTGCCTTTGTTAAAGAGGGTGCACCCCACTGGGAGGATCGCCAAATTACCGAGGCGCTAGTGAGATCTAAGCCTTGGGTGAGTGATATTTACGCCCAAAAGCTATTTAAAGACAATCCAGATCAGGCATTAATTCGGTATCGTGGCCGCCCAAAGAAAATAACCCCTTTAAATTCAATAACTTAAGTATTTATGTCGTCATATCCTCTAATGACCTCTGAATCGGATTCTTTGACTCTGTCCCTTTTTTAGCAATTCATATTGGTGCTGACCTAATTTAATTGGGACAGACTCATTTTATTTCTATTGCATCAGCATGGGTATTCCCCTATATTGGATCCTCCAAAAGTAATCAGGCCCCAAGGGCAAACGGAAATACCATGACTACACAAATGAATACAGACCTTCGTCCAATTGCGCAGGGTCTCTACGATCCACAAAATGAACATGATGCTTGCGGCGTAGGATTCGTCGCTCATATCAAAGGTAAGAAGTCTCACGAGATTGTTGCTCAAGGATTGAAAATTCTTGAGAACTTAGACCACCGGGGAGCGGTTGGCGCTGACCCATTGATGGGTGATGGCGCTGGCATTTTGATTCAAGTTCCAGATGCTTTGTATCGCGAAGAAATGGCAAAGCAGGGTATCGAATTACCACCCTTAGGTGAGTATGGTGTCGGCATGATTTTCTTGCCAAAAGAGCATGCCTCCCGTTTGGCTTGCGAACAGGAATTAGAGCGTACCGTCCGTTTAGAGGGTCAAGTAGTTTTAGGTTGGAGAGATGTTCCTATCGATGTCAAATTGCCGATGTCTCCAACCGTGCAAATGACAGAGCCATTTATCCGTCAAATTTTCATTGGACGCGGTCGCGACATCATGACAACGGATGCACTTGAGCGTAAGTTGTATGTCATTCGCAAAACTGCAAGTCACGCCATTCAAGATTTGCATTTGAAGCACGGCAAAGAATATTTTGTTGCATCGATGTCTGCTCGCACCATTGTTTATAAGGGTTTGCTGTTAGCTAACCAAGTGGGCGCCTATTACAAAGACTTGCAAGACCCACGCGCGGTATCAGCATTGGCTTTAGTACATCAACGCTTCTCAACAAACACTTTCCCAGCATGGGAGTTAGCGCACCCGTACCGCATGATTGCGCACAACGGTGAGATTAATACTGTTAAGGGTAACGTTAACTGGGTTAACGCACGTGAAGGAGCAATCAGCTCCCCAGTGCTAGGCGATGATCTGAAGAAATTATGGCCGCTGATTTACCCAGGTCAATCAGATACAGCTTGTTTTGATAACTGCTTAGAGTTGTTGGTGATGTCAGGCTACCCATTAGCGCAAGCCATGATGATGATGATTCCTGAGGCATGGGAACAGCATGGATTAATGGATGAAAATCGCCGCGCATTCTACGAATATCACGCTGCAATGATGGAGCCATGGGATGGTCCCGCAGCGATGGCATTTACAGATGGTCGTCAAATTGGCGCAACTTTAGACCGCAATGGTTTGCGTCCTGCACGCTACTACGTGACTGATGATGACTTGGTCATCATGGGTTCTGAGGCTGGCGTATTACCAATTCCAGAAAGCAAAATCGTTCAAAAATGGCGTCTGCAACCAGGCAAGATGTTCATGATTGATATGGAGCAGGGGCGCATTATTGATGACGTTGAATTAAAGGACGCAGTCTCTAAAGCGAAGCCATATAAGAGCTGGATTGACGCAGTGCGCGTGAAGCTCGACGAAGTGGATGCAAGCAAGGCTGACTTGGTTGATGAAAAAACCACGATTCGTCCAGCGGCAAAATTATTAGATCGCCAGCAGGCTTTTGGTTACACCCAAGAGGACATTAAGTACCTCATGGCGCCAATGGCTATGAATGGTGAAGAGGCCATTGGTTCGATGGGTAACGATAGCCCATTAGCCGTGCTCTCTAATAAGAACAAGCCACTCTATAACTACTTCAAGCAATTGTTTGCGCAGGTGACCAATCCTCCGATTGACTCCATCCGCGAAAACATGGTGATGTCTTTGGTGTCTTTCATTGGGCCCAAGCCCAATTTGTTGGATACCAACAATATCAACCCACCAATGCGTTTGGAAGTAAGTCAGCCAATTTTAGATTTTGACGACATGACCAAGATTCGTCATATTGGCCATTACACCAACGGTAAGTTCCGCTCATATGAGTTAGATATTTGCTACCCAGCATCATGGGGCAAGGCTGGTATTGAGGCTCGCTTAGCATCTTTGTGTGCAGAAGCAGCAGATGCCGTTCGCTCTGGTTACAACATCTTGATCGTGAGCGATCGTCAGGTTGATGAGCAGCACGTGGCAATTCCTGCGCTGCTGGCAACTTCAGCAATTCATCAACATTTAGTTGAAAAAGGTTTGCGTACTAGCGTTGGTCTCGTTGTTGAAACTGGTAGCGCGCGTGAGACGCATCACTTCGCACTCTTGGCTGGCTACGGTGCTGAAGCAGTTCATCCGTACCTTGCGATGGAAACTTTGGCCGAAATGGCTAAAGGTTTATCGGGTGATCTGTCAGCAGAAAAAGCAGTTAAGAATTATGTGAAAGCAGTTGGTAAGGGCTTGCAAAAAGTGATGTCCAAAATGGGTATCTCTACTTACATGTCGTATACCGGTTCACAGATTTTTGAAGCGATCGGTTTGAATAAAGAGGTTATTGACCATTACTTCAAAGGCACTCCATCCAATGTGGGCGGTATTGGTGTATTTGAAGTGGCTGAAGAAGCATTACGCATGCATCAGTCTGCTTTTGGCAATGATCCAGTTCTAACGAATATGCTCGAAGCTGGTGGCGAGTACGCTTTCCGTATCCGCGGTGAGGACCATATGTGGACTCCAGATACGATTGCGAAGTTACAGCACTCCACTCGTATTGGTATCGAGAAGGGTTATCAAACCTATAAAGAGTACGCCAATATCATCAACGACCAAACTAAGCGTCAGATGACATTGCGTGGTTTGTTCGAATTTAAGATTGATCCAGCTAAAGCAATTCCTTTGGATGAAGTTGAATCCGCAAAAGAAATCGTTAAGCGTTTTGCTACGGGCGCGATGTCTTTAGGTTCGATCTCTACTGAAGCGCATGCTACTTTGGCAATTGCCATGAACCGTATTGGTGGTAAGTCCAATACGGGTGAGGGTGGCGAAGATCCAAATCGTTATGTGAATGAGCTCAAAGGCATTCCTATTAAGAAGGGTGAGACCTTAGCCAGCATTTTGGGTGATGATGTTGTTGAAGCAAATATCCCTTTGCTCGATGGCGATTCATTGCGCTCCAAAATTAAGCAGGTTGCTTCTGGGCGTTTCGGTGTCACTACTGAATACCTGCGCTCTGCTGATCAGATTCAGATCAAGATGGCTCAAGGCGCTAAACCAGGTGAAGGCGGTCAATTGCCAGGTGGCAAAGTGTCCGATTACATCGGTAAGTTGCGCTTCTCTGTGCCGGGCGTTGGTTTGATTTCTCCTCCTCCGCACCATGATATTTATTCGATTGAAGATATTGCCCAGTTGATTCACGATCTGAAGAACGTGAATCCAGCCGCTGATGTATCTGTGAAGTTGGTGTCTGAAGTAGGTGTGGGTACGATTGCAGCCGGTGTTGCTAAAGCGAAAGCAGATCACGTTGTGATCGCTGGACATGATGGCGGTACAGGTGCATCACCACTGTCTTCTATTAAGCACGCTGGTTCCCCATGGGAATTAGGCTTGGCTGAAACTCAACAAACATTAGTGCTCAATGGTTTGCGTAGCCGTATTCGTGTGCAAGCCGACGGTCAAATGAAAACGGGTCGCGATGTCGTGATCGGTGCATTGTTGGGTGCAGATGAGTTTGGTTTTGCAACAGCACCATTAGTTGTTGAAGGTTGCATCATGATGCGCAAGTGTCATTTGAATACCTGCCCAGTGGGTGTTGCTACGCAAGATCCTGAATTACGTAAAAAGTTTTCTGGTAAGCCAGAGCATGTTGTGAACTTCTTCTTCTTTATTGCTGAAGAAGTGCGCGAGATCATGGCTCAACTAGGTATTCGTAAGTTTGATGATTTGATTGGTCGCGTTGATTTCTTGGATACCCGCAAAGGTATTGAGAATTGGAAAGTCCATGGCTTGGATTTCAGCAAGATTTTTGCTGAGCCTAATGTGGCCAAGGATGCTCCTCGCTATCAGATTCTGACTCAAGAGCATGGCCTAGGTAGTGCGCTCGATAACATTCTGATTGAGAAGAGTGAGCCTGCATTGCAGCATGGCGAGAAAGTTTCTTTCATTGTTCCAGTAAAGAACGTGAATCGTACTGTTGGAGCAATGCTTTCCGGAGAAATCGCTCAGCGTTATGGCCATGCCGGCTTACCTGATGACACGATTCATATTCAATTGAATGGCACTGCTGGTCAAAGTTTCGCTGCCTTCCTGGCGCGCGGCATCACCTTGGACTTAGTGGGCGATGGTAATGACTACGTTGGTAAAGGTTTGTCTGGTGGACGTGTGATTGTGCGTGCTCCGCATGAGTTCCGTGGCGACACAGCCAAGAACATCATTGTTGGCAATACGGTTCTCTACGGCGCAATCGGCGGTGAAGCATTCTTCAATGGTGTAGCTGGAGAGCGTTTTGCAGTTCGTAACTCTGGTGCAACAACAGTAGTTGAAGGCACTGGCGATCATGGTTGTGAATACATGACTGGCGGCACTGTAGCGGTCTTGGGAGCAACTGGGCGTAACTTTGCAGCGGGCATGAGCGGCGGTATTGCTTATGTCTATGACGAAGATGGCCTGTTTGAGAAGCGTTGCAATACCAGCATGGCGACTTTGGAAAAGGTATTGCCTTCTGCTGAGCAGATTGCCAAGATGCCTCAGTCACAGTGGCATGCCCCTGTTGATGTGAAGGACGGTGGCGAGCGCATGACTGATGAGCAAATTCTGAAGGGTTTGATTGAGCGCCATTTCCGTCACACTGGTTCAGAGCGCGCAAAAGCACTCTTAGCCGATTGGGAAAATGCTCGCGGTCGTTTTGTAAAGGTGCTACCTACTGAGTACAAACGTGCTTTAGGTGAGTTGTGGGAAAAAGCGCAAAACAAAACTGTTGCAGCTTAATCAATAAAGACATTAAGAAAAGATACTAAGGATTCGATATGGGTAAGGTCACTGGATTTATGGAGTTTGAGCGCGTAGATGAAACCTACGAAGCTCCCGTTAAACGCCTCCATCACTACAAAGAGTTCGTTGCGGCATTAACGGATGATGAAGCCAAAGTGCAGGGCGCACGCTGTATGGATTGCGGCATTCCATTTTGCAATAACGGCTGCCCAGTAAACAACATCATTCCTGACTTCAATGACTTAGTGTTTCATGATGACTGGAAGAATGCATTAGATGTTTTGCAATCTACCAATAACTTCCCTGAGTTCACTGGCCGTATCTGCCCAGCACCTTGCGAAGCTGCGTGTACCTTGGGAATCAATAGTGATGCAGTAGGTATTAAGTCTATCGAGCACGCCATTATTGATAAGGGTTGGGAAAATGGCTGGGTTACACCACAACCATCGAAAACCAAGACAGGCAAGAAGGTTGCCGTTGTTGGTGGCGGCCCTGCTGGTATGGCGACTGCGCAGCAATTAGCGCGCGTTGGTCATGACGTTACCGTGTTTGAAAAGAATGATCGTGTTGGCGGTTTGTTGCGCTACGGTATTCCTGATTTCAAGATGGAAAAGTGGTTGATCGATCGTCGCGTTGAGCAGATGCAAGCTGAAGGTGTGAAGTTTGAGACTGGCGTATTTGTTGGTAAAGAAGCCATTGGCGCTGAAGTAAAAAATTACTCCACCAAAACTGTTTCACCTGATCAGTTGATGAAAGACTTTGACGCTGTAGTAATTAGCGGTGGATCTGAGCAGCCACGTGACTTACCTGTTCCTGGCCGTGAATTGAAGGGTGTGCACTACGCTTTGGAATTCTTGATTCCACAGAACAAAGAAAATGCTGGCGATTTCAAAAATGAAATTTCTGCAGCTGGTAAGCATGTAGTAGTCATTGGTGGTGGTGATACTGGATCTGATTGCGTGGGAACATCCAATCGTCATGGCGCCGCCAAGATTACTCAATTTGAATTATTGCCACAGCCACCGGAAACTGAAAACAAGCCTTTGGTATGGCCATATTGGCCAACTAAGTTGCGCACATCTTCTTCTCACGAAGAAGGTTGTGAACGCGACTGGTCGGTTGCCACAAAGCGTTTTGAAGGCAAAGACGGCAAACTGGAAAAGTTAATCTGCGTGCGCTTGGAGTGGAAGGACGGCAAGATGACAGAAATGCCAAACTCTGAATTCGAAATTAAGGCAGATTTGGTATTTCTAGCAATGGGCTTTGTATCCCCTGCAGCTCAAGTTCTCAATGCCTTTGGTGTTGAGAAAGATGCTCGCGGTAATGCAAAGGCGACTGTTGAGGGTCAAAACGCCTACCAAACCAATGTTCCGAAGGTATTTGCTGCTGGCGATATGCGTCGCGGCCAGTCTTTGGTAGTTTGGGCGATTCGCGAGGGCCGGCAGGCTGCTCAAGCGGTAGATGAGTATTTAATGGGGTCGTCTGTTTTACCAAGGTAATATCGAAGATATGAACAATAGCCGCTCCAACTTGGGGGAAGTGCAGCAAAAAACCTCTGGCGGTGGCCTTGGCGAAGTTGTTGTTTCAATTCAGGACGTCAACTTCTCTTATGCGCCCGGTGAGCGGCAAATTCTATCCGGACTCAATATGGAGTTCCGTCGTGGCCAGGTAGTTGCGGTCATGGGCGGCTCTGGTTGCGGTAAGACAACTATTCTGCGACTTATTGGCGGTCAATTCACTGCGCAGTCTGGCCAAGTTGTATTCGAAGGCCATGATATTGGCAAAATGAACGGTGCCGAGTTGATGGCTGCCCGTCGTCGCATGGGAATGCTCTTTCAGTTTGGCGCACTTTTTACCGATCTCAGTGTTTTTGAAAACGTTGCCTTTCCTTTGCGTGAGCACACCGATTTAAGTGAAGAGCTATTACGTTCTTTAGTGCTCATGAAACTCAATGCAGTTGGCTTGCGTGGCGCACGTGATTTGATGCCTTCACAGATTTCTGGTGGCATGGCACGGCGAGTTGCTTTAGCAAGAGCAATTGCGCTTGATCCACCCTTAATCATGTACGACGAGCCCTTTGCTGGCTTGGATCCAATCTCCTTAGGGATTACTGCGCGTTTGATTCGGGATTTAAATCAAGCCCTTGGCGCAACTAGTCTATTGGTCACGCATGATGTTGAGGAAACTTTTGAGATTGCGGACTACGTTTATTTCATCGCGAATGGTCGCATTGGTGCCGAAGGCACTCCAGAGGAGTTAAGTCGCTCAACAGATCCCTTTGTGCGTCAGTTCTTAGATGCATCACCTGATGGGCCCGTACCTTTTCATTATCCAGGCCAAAGCCTTGCAGACGATTTTGGGGTGAGCTTGAAATGATCATCCTTCATAAGACCTTAGACCTCTTAGGTGATCTTGGATTTTTTATTCGCCGCAACTTAACGAGTCTTGGCCTCGCGACGAGAATGTTTGCTGCGGTGATATTGCGCTCAGGTTTCTTATTAAAAAGACCCCGCTTAGTTTCTGATCAAATTCTATTTGTTGGTAATCACTCATTTGTGATTATTGCGGTGTCTGGTTTATTTGTCGGTTTCGTTCTGGGTTTGCAGGGCTATTACACCCTCAACCGCTACGGCTCTGAGCAGGCGCTAGGTTTATTGGTTGCACTTTCACTGACTCGTGAATTGGGTCCTGTGATTACCGCCCTATTGTTTGCTGGTCGTGCTGGCACCTCCCTGACCGCAGAGATTGGCTTGATGAAGGCTGGCGAGCAGTTGAGTGCGATGGAAATGATGGCAGTGGATCCATTGGGTCGAGTGATTGCCCCGCGCCTATGGGCAGGGATTATTGCGATGCCAATTTTGGCTACGATCTTTACTGCCGTAGGTATCGTTGGTGGTTACCTCGTTGGTGTGCCCTTAATTGGCGTCGACTCTGGCGCCTTTTGGTCGCAGATGCAGGGTGGGGTTGATCTCTTTTCAGATATTGGAAATGGCTTGATTAAAAGCTTAGTGTTTGGTGTGGCGGTGACTTTTATCGCGCTGTATCAGGGTTATGAAGCAAAGCCTACGCCGGAGGGCGTATCGCAGGCTACCACCAGGACAGTGGTGATCTCCTCCTTAGCGGTTTTAGCATTGGACTTCTTACTCACCGCAATGATGTTCTCGAATTAGAAAGAATAAACTGGGACTCTTATGAGAAAAAGTGCAATTGATGTTTGGGTCGGAATCTTTGTCGCCATTGGTTTATTGGCCGCTTTGTTTCTGGCGCTGAAGGTCGGCAATATGAACGCAGTTTCCTTTGCGCCTACTTACAAAATTTCTGCGCGTTTTGACAATATCGGTGGATTAAAGCCACGTGCACCCGTCAAAAGTGCCGGTGTAGTGGTTGGCCGTATTGCCAACATCTCTTTTGATGACAAGACTTACCAAGCAACTGTCACCATGACCATTGAAGATACTTATAAGTTCCCTAAAGATTCTTCCGCCAAAATTTTGACTTCAGGTTTATTGGGTGAGCAATATATTGGTCTTGAGGCTGGTGGCTCGGATGATATGTTGGCTGCTGGAGATAAGATTAGTCAGACACAGTCCGCAGTAGTTCTAGAAAATCTGATTAGCCAGTTCTTATATAACAAGGCTGCTGATAGCGGCAAAGATAAGGGTGCTGAAAAGTAATGCGGCTCCTTATTCAGCTAAAACATGTTGTCCTACTGGGCTTCGTTTCGGCCATGGTGGGCTGCGCATCTATCCCTGCAGGTGTTGAGCCTTCGCCGCATGACCCTTGGGAGCCATTTAACCGCTCCGTTTTTGAGTTTAATGAAGGTTTGGATGCTTATTTACTCAAGCCCGTGGTTGCCGGTTACCGATTTGTCTTGCCAGAGTTTGTGCGCGATGGCGTTTATAACTTCTTTAGTAATTACAACGATATCTATACTTCCTTGCAAAATTTGTTGCAGGGTAAGCCTGATTTCGCCTTTAACGACTTCATGCGCGTGGTAGTGAATACCACCTTTGGTTTAGGCGGCTTGATTGATATGGCTACCCCTGGCGGCCTACCAAAGCACAAGGAAGATTGGGGTCAAACCTTCGGCGTTTGGGGTGTTCCGGCCGGTCCTTATGTAGTGTTGCCATTCTTTGGGCCCAGCAACGTACGAGATACCTTTGGAACGGTTGCTGATTTAGAGTCAGATTATCTCTTTAGCTATATCCATAATATTGGCTTGCGCAATAGTATTACTGGCTTGCGCGTAGTCAATGCTCGTAATACCTATTACGAAGCGGGCGACCTATTGGATGGGGCGGCAATCGATAAATACAGCTTTATGCGTGATGCCTATATTCAGAGGCGCGCATATCAAATTAATGAGGGGCGCGATGACGATGAGCCACTCCTGCCAGTATACGAAAACCCATACGAATAAAGCATCTAAGTCTATTCAGGTTTTTCTGAAGAGCTAAAATGAGTCTCAATATCTAGCCTTGATCGAGGAAATATGAAAAGCAACAAATCTATTCAGAAGCATTTTGCTGCATTGCTGTCCAGTCTGTTTTTGTTTGCTAGCGGCGTTTCTGCTCAAGCGATTGACCAGTCTACGCCAGATGGTTTGATCAAGAATGTCGTTTCCGATGTCATGGCTTCCGTGAAGTCTGATCCTGAAATTCAAAAAGGGAATATTCCGCGCATCGTAGATTTGGTGGAGAAAAAAATTGTTCCCTATACCGATATGCGTCGGACGACTGAAATGGCGATGGGGCCCAATTGGAAAAAGGCAACGCCAGAACAACAGGCTCAGTTGGTTGGTGAGTTCAAGAATTTGCTGATTCGCACCTACTCAGGTGCTTTAAGCCAACTGCGCGATCAAACGATTCAATTTAAGCCTTTGCGTGCAGCTCCAGATGATAAGGAGGTGGTCGTGAAGACGGTTGTGATTGGCCGTGGCGATCCAGTGCCCCTCGATTACCGCCTCGAGAAAACGGCCAATGGCTGGAGAGTCTATGACATGAATATCATGGGCGTCTGGTTGGTCGAAGCTTATCGCAATCAATTCGCCAATCAAATTAGTCAGAATGGCGTTGAAGGTCTGGTGAAGTTCTTGCAGGATCGCAATAAACAACTTGCTGCTGCGAAGCCAGCAAACTAAAGACTGAATCAAGTTCAAGTAAAGACCAATAACAAGATGCCATTTTTATTGCCCGCTTCAGTGACGCAAGACAACGTAATGCAATTAGAAAAAGATGGTTTACTCAATCCGGCTGCATTAAGAGCGGTAGATTGCGGTAATCTCAAGGATTTTGACTCTACCGTATTAACAGTCCTATTGGCGTGGCAGAAAAAATTGCAAGCTGACGGACAGCAGATTTCTGTACAAAACGCACCAGAAAAATTATTGGTATTGGCCAGCGTTTATGGCGTTGCTCAGTTACTAGGTTTGTCATAGTATGCACGCCGCAATTTCGATTAAAAACGTATCAAAAAATTATGGCGCACTACAGGCGCTCGATGACGTCTCCTTGTCGATTGCACAAGGCGAGTTCTTTGGCTTGCTTGGTCCTAATGGTGCCGGTAAGACAACCCTCATCTCCATTTTGGCCGGCTTAGTTACTGCAGATGGTGGCCACGCTGCCATCATGGGTGCTGATGTACAAAGTCAATTTCGTGAATCGCGCCGGATGTTGGGTGTAGTGCCGCAAGAATTAGTTTTTGACCCCTTTTTTACTGTTCGAGAAACACTGCAATTTCAGTCTGGTTACTTCGGTATTCGGAACAATAATGCGTGGATCGATGAGATTATGGCCAATCTGGATCTCACCAGTAAGGCAGATAGCAATATGCGCTCTTTATCTGGCGGCATGAAGCGCCGAGTGTTAGTTGCGCAGGCCTTAGTTCATAGACCGCCGGTCATTATTTTGGATGAGCCCACTGCAGGTGTTGATGTGGAGCTGCGCCAGTCGCTCTGGCAATTTATCAGTCGCCTCAATCAGAATGGCCACACCATTGTTTTGACAACGCACTATCTGGAAGAGGCCGAGGCACTCTGCCAACGTATCGCTATGCTCAAGCAAGGAAAGATTGTTGCTTTGGATACCACCGCTAACTTATTAAGCCAGTATGGGTCAGTCAAAAAAGATGGTGAAGGTAAGACAGATCTCGAAGATGTGTTTGTCAACATCATGTCAGGGGGCGCTCGATGAAGCCCATCTCTTATGGCAGTGGATTCCCCACTTTACTTCGCAAAGAAATTAAGCGTTTTTATAAAGTAGGTTTTCAGACGGTTGCCGCCCCAGTACTTACTGCCGTGTTGTATTTGATGATCTTTGGACACGTGTTAGAAGGCAAAGAAGTCTATGGTCGCTTGAACTACACCGCCTTTCTGATACCTGGCCTGGTCATGATGAGTGTGTTGCAGAATGCATTTGCTAATACTTCTTCATCGCTCATTCAATCGAAGGTGACGGGCAATCTGGTTTTTGTCTTGCTAGCCCCCTTTAGCCACTTAGAGTTTTATGCCGCCTATGTTTTGGCTGCAGTGTTTCGTGGAATCGTTGTTGGATCAGGCGTATTGCTGATTACCGCCTGGTTCGCTATGCCATCGTTTGAATATCCACTATGGATCATGGCATTCGCTCTTTTAGGTGCCGCAATTTTAGGAAGCATGGGTTTAATTGCGGGTATCTGGGCTGATAAATACGATCAGCTAGCAGCCTTCCAGAATTTCATCATTATGCCGGCGACGATGTTGTCAGGTGTTTTTTATTCCATCCACTCCTTGCCGGCAGCATGGCAAATGGTTTCTCATTTCAATCCATTTTTCTACATGATTGATGGATTCCGTTACGGCTTCTTTGGGGTATCAGATATTTCCCCTTGGAATAGCTTAGCAATTGTTGCTTGTTTCTTTATCGTGGTGTCAGCGATTGCTTTGCGCTTGCTCCAAAAAGGTTACAAGCTCAGGAGCTAGCGCTTGCTCATGCCGTCCCAAAATGAGTATTAAAAAATCATTAAGAAATTAGAAATTAGAAATCAGGAGATTGTGATGTTGCCAACCCCAGAACAAATTGAAGGCTATATTCAGCAAGGCCTCGCATGTACCCATGTCAAAGTTGAAGGTGACGGACAGCACTTCTTTGCGACGATTGTGAGCTCTGAGTTTGAAGGTAAGCGCTTAATCCAGCGCCATCAATTGGTGTACGGTGCTATGGGTGATCGTATGAAAGAGGAGGTGCATGCCTTATCAATCAAAGCGTTTACCCCTGAAGAGTTCGCACAAAATACCCCAACTTAAATACGGCATCAGCTTTTTACTGGAATAGATTCATGGATAAATTACGAATGGTTGGTGGTACTCCGCTGAAGGGCGAGGTAGTGATTGCTGGCGCCAAGAACGCAGCTTTACCAATTCTCTGTGCTTGCTTGCTGTGTGATGAACCAATCACCCTTCGCAATGTCCCTGATTTGCAAGACGTGCGGACGATGCTCAAGCTCTTGCAAGAAATCGGCGTAACCGTGACCTTTCCAGATGCTCATGATCGCAATCATGTAGTGCTGAATGCGGCCAATATTAAAAGTTCCGAGGCAACTTACGAGATGGTGAAAACCATGCGTGCCTCGATTTTGGTTCTAGGTCCTTTGCTGGCCAGAATGCATAGTGCTAAAGTTTCATTGCCAGGGGGTTGTGCCATTGGCGCACGTCCAGTAGATCAGCACATCAAAGGCTTAAAAGCGATGGGTGCCGCTATCAAGATTAAGAGTGGCTACATTCAAGCGGAGACGAAATCAGCTGATGGTCGTTTGCAGGGCGCTTCAATTCTGACCGACATGATTACCGTTACCGGTACAGAGAATTTATTGATGGCCGCCACTTTGGCATCAGGTACTACGATTCTAGAAAATGCTGCGCGTGAGCCTGAGGTAGGGGACTTGGCTGAGTTGCTCGTCAAAATGGGTGCGAAGATTACTGGTATTGGTAGTGATCGCTTAGTGATTGAAGGTGTTGAAAAGCTTCATAGTGCAGAACATGCCGTCATTGCTGACCGTATTGAGGCGGGTACATTCCTATGCGCAGTCGCTGCTACTGGAGGTGAGGTGCTGGTGAAGCACTGCCGTCCAGACACCTTGGATGCTGTGATCGTCAAACTCAAAGAAGCTGGCTTAGAAATGGAAGTGGGTCCCGATTGGATTAAAGCTTCCATGAAAGGCCGTCCTAAGGCTGTTAGTTTCCGCACTTCTGAATATCCCGCCTTCCCAACGGATATGCAGGCACAACTCATGGCCGTCAATGCTATAGCTGAGGGTAATGCCACTATTACCGAAACCATCTTTGAAAACCGCTTTATGCACGTTCAAGAGATGAATCGTCTCGGTGCGGATATTGCCATTGAGGGTAATACGGCGATTGCGCAGGGTGTGGAGAAGCTTTCTGGGGCGGTTGTGATGGCTACCGATTTGCGCGCATCTGCGAGCTTGGTTATTGCTGGTTTGGCTGCCCAAGGCGAAACCCAGGTAGATCGGATTTATCACTTGGATCGTGGATATGACCGCATGGAGCAAAAGTTAACCCTTCTTGGGGCCAACATTCAGCGCATCAAGTAAGCCTGATGGATAATTAGTCCATGAAGTTAACTTTAGCCCTCTCGAAGGGGCGCATCTTCGAAGAAACCGCCGAGATCTTATCTAAGATCGGTATTCGTCCGCTTGAGGATCCTGAGAAGTCACGCAAACTCATTATTGAGACCTCTAACCCCGATGTGCGCCTCATCATTGTCAGGGCTTCAGATGTGCCGACCTACGTGCAATTTGGTGGCGCTGATTTTGGAGTTGCCGGCCTTGATGTCTTAATGGAAAACGGCACCGACGGCCTATATGTTCCATTTGATCTGAATATTGCTAAATGCCGCATGTCAGTTGCTGTTCAAGAAGGTTTTGATTACACAGCAGCTGTAAAGCAGGGATCCCGTTTAAAAGTCGCAACCAAGTACGTGAATTGCGCACGTGAGCACTTTGCTAATAAGGGCGTGCACATCGATACGATTCATTTGTACGGCTCAATGGAGTTGGCTCCATTAGTAGGTTTGGCTGATGCGATTGTGGATTTAGTGTCGACTGGCAATACCTTGCGTGCCAATGGCCTAGTGGAGGTTGAGCCTATTGCTGATATCAGTGCACGATTAGTGGTTAATCAAGCTTCGTATAAACGAAAGCGCACTCAGTTACAGCCATTCTTTGAGTTGTTGAAGTAAAGAAAAAATTCACATGCCAGCAGACGTCAAAGTCAAACGCCTTAATAGTAAAGACGCAGGGTTTAAAGAAACTCTGCTCTCCAGCCTTTCTTTGCCAATGGCAGATGATGAGGCGATTGATGCTGCGGTAGTCAGCATTCTGGCGCAAGTCAAAAGTGCCGGCGATGCTGCGGTACTCTCCTTTACAAAGCAGTTTGATCGATTGCAGGTTGCTAGCGTTCACGAGTTAGAAATTTCTCAAGAAGCATTAAAAAAAGCCTACGAAGGTTTATCAGCGGAGCAGAAAAATGCCCTTGATATTGCGGCGCAAAGAGTGCGCGCGTATCACGAAAAACAAAAGATTGAAGCGGGCTGCCACTCTTGGGAATATCAAGAGGCAGATGGCACGCGCTTAGGTCAAAAAGTCACGGCCTTAGATCGTGTGGGAATTTATGTTCCTGGTGGTAAAGCCGCTTATCCATCTTCTGTGCTGATGAACGCCATCCCCGCAAAAGTTGCTGGTGTTAAAGAAGTCATCATGGTGGTACCTACTCCGGATGGTGCGCGCAATCCCTTGGTATTAGCTGCTGCTTACTTATCGGGTGTTGATCGCGTCTTTACGATTGGCGGTGCGCAAGCCGTTGGTGCTTTAGCCTACGGCACACAGACTATTCCGCCGGTCGACAAAATTGTTGGCCCTGGTAACGCTTATGTAGCTGCCGCTAAGCGCAGAGTCTTTGGTACTGTCGGCATCGACATGATTGCTGGCCCTTCTGAGATTTTGGTTCTCTGTGATGGCTCTAGCAATCCCGATTGGATTGCAATGGATTTGTTTTCTCAAGCAGAGCATGATGAGTTGGCACAATCTATTTTGCTTTGTCCGGATGAGCAATTTATTGAGCAAGTGCAAGCGAGCATTAACAAGCTGCTGCCTGAGATGCCTAGACAGAAAGTGATTGAAGCATCACTTACTAATCGCGCCTTGTTAGTCCAGGTAAAAGATATGACAGAAGCCTGTGAGATTGCCAATGCGATTGCTGCCGAGCATTTAGAGATTTGCGCTGCTGAGCCGCGCAAGTGGGCTGATTTGATTCGTCATGCTGGCGCGATCTTCATGGGCAACTACACCAGCGAATCTCTTGGTGATTATTGTGCAGGCCCAAATCACGTCTTACCAACAGCACGCACTGCGCGCTTCTCTTCTCCATTGGGTGTGTATGACTTTATCAAGCGCTCAAGCATGATTGAAGTTAGTGAAGCGGGCGCCCAAACCTTAGGTGCTGTGGCTAGTACGCTCGCACACGGCGAGGGCTTAACAGCTCACGCCCGTGCTGCTGAGATGCGCTTGAAAAAATAACTACGCAAATACATTCTGGCTAACTCAAGTGCTAGCCAGAATTTCTTTCAGAGCGGCAATTAATTCATTCGTCTGCTCATCCGTGCCGATGGTGATGCGTAGAAATTGTTCGATGCGTGGTGATTTAAAGTGACGCACAATAATTCCACGTTCACGTAATGCTTGATATAACTTCGCGCCGTCATGTTTTGGGTGACGCGTAAAAATAAAGTTTGCTGTTGATGGCAAAGTATCAAAGCCAAGTGAGGCCAACTCAGAAACTAAGCGCTCACGAGTTTGAATCACTTTTTTGCTTGTGGATTCCAAATGCGCTTGATCTTGTATTGCAGCAATAGCTCCAGCTTGCGCTAGGCGTCCAAGCGGATAGGAGTTAAAACTATTCTTGACTCGCTCTAAGCCTTCAATGAGGGCTGGGTGCCCAAGGGCAAATCCAACACGTAATCCTGCTAGGGCGCGTGACTTGGATAGGGTGTGAACAACTAATAGATTCTCTGGACAAGCACTTCCGCGAAGAAGAGGAATGCAAGACTCAGTTCCGTAATCGACATAGGCTTCGTCGATGACCACTACGGAGTCTTTATTTTTGCTGAGTAGAGTCTGTATATCGGATTGAGGAAGGGCGCGACCAGTTGGGGCATTCGGATTAGGGAAAATAATCCCGCCATTGGGGGTTTTGAAGTCCTGAACTTGGACCTCAAAGTGAGCTCCCAGGGAGACCGTTTCATAGTCGATGCCAAATAACTTGCAATAAACGGGGTAGAAGCTATAAGTGATGTCTGGGAACTGAACTGGCTTGGCTTGTTTCAGGAGGCCTAAAAATACATGGGCCAGGACTTCATCAGACCCGTTGCCCAAAAACACCTGTTTTGAGTCTAGGCCATGTAGATCGGCAATGGCCTTCTTCAGGGCCACACCTTCAGGGTCGGGGTAAAGCCTTAAATCACCATTGGTTTGCTGGTTTATCGCCGCTAGAGCCTTGAGGGACGGGCCATAGGGGCTCTCATTCGTATTGAGCTTTACCAGCCGCTCCATTTGCGGTTGCTCCCCTGGAACATAAGGGGTGAGGGTCTGAACAACGGGGCTCCAAAAGCGGCTCATGAGGGACTCTAGTCAAAAATCAGCAAAAGTGAATAAACACTAGCAATCAAAATCAGCATTTATATCTGTATTAGGAATGATATTATGAGGCTTCAATCAACACTTCGCCTCGCGGCGCACTGAAGCATGCGGCAAGCCGACGTTACCCGAAACACTTCGGAAACCAAAATTCAAATTGCTATCAATTTAGATGGCACAGGTAAAGCTGAGCTAGCCTCTGGCGTACCCTTCCTAGACCATATGTTGGATCAAATTGCCCGTCACGGCATGATTGACCTTAAGGTGGTGGCAAAGGGAGATACCCATATTGATGATCACCATACCGTTGAGGATGTGGGCATTACCTTGGGCCAAGCATTTGCTAAGGCGGTTGGCGATAAGGCGGGTATTACTCGCTATGGCCACTCTTACGTGCCTTTGGATGAAACCCTCTCGCGCGTGGTGATCGACTTTTCAGGTCGTCCAGGGCTGGAGTTCAATGTTCCATTTACCCGTGCTCGCGTGGGTGATTTTGATGTCGATCTCAGCATTGAGTTCTTCCGTGGTTTTGTCAATCACGCCGGAGTCACTTTGCACATCGATAACCTACGTGGCATTAATGCCCACCATCAGATTGAAACCGTCTTCAAGGCCTTTGGTCGTGCGTTGCGCATGGCCTTGGAGCTTGATCCGCGTGCCTCAGGTGTGGTTCCTTCTACTAAGGGCAGTCTCTAATCTAGAAAATTTCTAGCGTTGAGTAGAAGACTGTCAAAAAAACTACAGAACATAGGCTAACAATTGGCGCAAACCATTGCGATCGTTGATTATGGAATGGGCAACCTTCGTTCCGTCTATCAAGCCTTTCATCATGTGGCGCCGGATGCTAAGGTCCTGATTGCGCACACCCCAGAAGAAATCATCTCTGCAGAGCGTGTAGTGCTGCCAGGGCAGGGCGCTATGCCCGATTGCATGAAGCATCTCGAAGAGTCTGGTTTACTAGAAGCACTACTAGATGCTGCAAAAAATAAGCCGCTATTGGGCGTTTGCGTCGGCGAGCAGATGCTCTTTGATCAAAGCGCTGAGGTAAGAGCAAATTCAAATACTGCTTGGACGCCTTGCTTAGGATTGATTCCAGGTGAAGTTCGACGTTTTGAATTGGCTGGCAAATTACAGCCAGACGGCTCCGCGTACAAAGTTCCGCATATGGGCTGGAACCAGGTTCGTCAGGATCATCAGCATCCGCTGTGGGATGGCATTCCGGATTTGGCTAGCTTTTATTTTGTCCATAGTTACTATGTTGTGCCGCAGCGCAAAGAAGATGTTGCAGGCTCAACTGAATATGGTGATTGGTTTACTTCTGCAGTTGCAAGGGATAATATTTTTGCAACACAATTTCATCCGGAAAAGAGTGCAGAATACGGATTAAAGCTCTACAACAATTTTGTTTCTTGGAAACCTTAATACTCATCTAACGTACCGCTATGCTGCTAATTCCCGCGATTGACTTAAAAGATGGCCACTGTGTTCGACTTGAACAGGGTGATATGGATAAAGCCACGGTGTTTTCTGAAGATCCGGGCGCGATGGCTGCGCATTGGATTAGTAAGGGTGCACGTCGTTTACACCTCGTAGATTTAAATGGTGCATTTGCTGGCAAGCTCAAGAACGAGTCTGCAATCAAATCTATTTTGAAAGCAGTGGGCGATGAGATTCCCGTTCAACTAGGTGGCGGTATTCGGGATCTGGATACGATTGAACGCTTACTAGATGACGGCATCAGCACCGTCATTATTGGTACGGCCGCCGTGAAAAGTCCGGGCTTTGTTCAGGATGCCTGCACTGCTTTCCCTGGTCACATTATGGTGGGCTTAGATGCGCGTGATGGCAGGGTAGCTACCGATGGGTGGAGCAAGATTACAGGCCATGAAGTCATCGATCTCGCTAAAAAGTTTGAAGGCTACGGTGTTGAAGCAATCATCTATACCGACATTGGTCGTGATGGCATGATGAAGGGCATCAATATGGATGCGACCATTAAATTGGCGCAAGCCATTCGGATTCCAGTGATTGCTAGCGGTGGACTATCCAACAATCAAGATATTGAAGCGCTTTGCGAAGCAGAGGCTGAAGGCGTCATGGGTGTGATTGCAGGACGCTCAATTTATGCTGGTGACTTAGATTTAACTGCGGCGCAAAAATATGCTGATGAGTTAACTCTGAAGTTCGCTAAGAAAATTATCTAGAGTGATCATCGGTGCTAACTAAGAGAATCATTCCCTGTCTTGATGTCACGGCAGGGCGCGTTGTCAAAGGCGTGAACTTTGTTGGCCTTCGCGATGCAGGTGATCCTGTGGAGATTGCAAAACGCTACGACACCCAAGGTGCCGATGAGCTTACCTTCTTAGACATTACTGCTACATCTGATGGTCGCGATCTCATATTACACATTATTGAAGATGTCGCATCCCAAGTATTTATTCCTTTGACTGTTGGTGGTGGTGTGCGTGCGGTAGCGGATGTACGTCGCCTACTGAATGCCGGTGCCGATAAGGTCAGCATGAACTCATCAGCAGTATCGAATCCAGATTTAGTTTCCGATGCTGCGGCATATTACGGTTCGCAATGCATTGTTGTTGCAATCGATGCTAAAAAAACTGAAGCCGGTAATTGGGAAGTATTTACCCACGGCGGCAGAACAGCTACTGGTATGGATGTGGTTGCATGGGCCTCTGAGGTTGCCAAGCGTGGTGCTGGAGAAATCCTTCTCACTAGTATGAATCGCGATGGCAGTAAAGATGGTTTTGATCTTGAGTTAACCGCAGCAGTCAGTGATGCAGTGAGTGTGCCGGTGATCGCTTCCGGTGGTGTAGGTAATTTGCAGCACTTAGTCGATGGCATTACCAAAGGTCACGCCGATGCAGTTCTCGCAGCAAGCATTTTTCATTATGGTGAATACACCGTTGGCCAAGCAAAAGAATATATGGCCAGCCAAGGCATCCCTGTTCGTCTTTGAGCGCAGGCGTATCAATTGAGCGGGCAAAACTAAGATGACTATGAAAAATACCTTCACCCCAATCGAATCTTTAGAAGCTGGCGCATGGCTTGATGCCGTTACCTGGAATGAGCAGGGTTTGGTGCCAGCAATTGCCCAGGAAGTGGGTAGCAAAGATATCTTGATGATGGCTTGGATGAATCGGGATGCTTTATTGGCTACTTTGCGTTTGGGCGAGGCTGTGTATTGGACCCGCTCTAGGCAGAAGCTGTGGCACAAGGGCGAAGAATCAGGTCACACCCAACAAGTGAAAGAAATCCGCTTGGATTGTGATGGCGATACGATTTTGCTTATGGTTGAGCAAAAAGACGGGATTGCTTGTCATACTGGCGAGCACAGTTGTTTCTTTATGCGGTGGGATTCAGGGCAATCTACTTGGGTAGATGAGTCTCAAGGACATAAATAAGCCCTTCCGAGCCCTCCTAGCAATAAAAGACATAAAATCGCTTTATGACTAGTTCAGCACAAAATATTTCTAATTTAGACTCCGCCTTGGCTCATTTGGCTGATGTAGTGGATCAGCGACGTGATGCATTTAAGACTGGTCAAGCAGATCCGAAGACCTCTTACACCGCCTTGCTATTTTCCAAAGGTGATGACGGGATTCTGAAGAAGATTGGCGAAGAGGCTACTGAGGCGGTGATGGCTGCCAAAGATGCGCGGAATGCCAACCTAGCTCCTGAGCAGCAAAAGCTCTTGGTGGGCGAGATGGCCGACCTCTGGTTTCATTGCCTCATTGCTTTATCTCAGTTTGGCTTGCGCCCAGAGGACGTTGTGGCTGAGCTCAATCGTCGCTTAGGCACTTCGGGTATCGAAGAAAAGGCGGCTAGAAAAGCTGCTGGTAAAGAGTAAATTTACAAAAAACCGAATAAATTAATCAAAACTCGAGGATAAAGCGTGAGTCACGATCCGAATTGCTTGTTTTGTAAGATTTCTAAAGGTGAAATCCCGTCCCAAAAGGTATATGAGGATGAGGAGATTTATGCCTTTAAGGATATCAACCCAGCCGCCCCCATCCATTTTTTGATGATTCCAAAAAAGCATATTGCCATGCTGGAGTCTGCAGAAGTGATAGATGCGCCATTGCTAGGTAGAATGATGGAATTAGCACCGCGTCTCGCCAAAGAGCAGGGTTGCCGTCCCGGAAAAGAGGGTGGCTTTAGATTGGTTGTGAATAACGGTGCAGATGGTGGGCAAGAGGTCTATCACTTGCACTTGCATGTGATGGGCGGTCCGCGCCCCTGGAAAAAATAGTCCGAGGAGATTAAAAATGGGTTCATTTAGCATTTGGCATTGGTTGATTGTTTTGGTAATCGTGATGTTGGTATTCGGTACCAAAAAATTGCGCAATATCGGCACAGACTTAGGTGGCGCTGTTAAAGGCTTCAAAGATGGCATGAAGGCTTCTGATGAGCCACAAGACAAAGCCAATGAGCAAATTCAAAGCACGACAGCGGCTGCAGATAAAACGGTTGATGTGCAGGCTAAAGACGTCAATAAGTAATTCTTGACTGAAATAATGCACATCCTCAATGATTGATCTCGGAGTTTCAAAACTTGCACTCATTGCAGTAGTTGCATTGGTGGTGGTTGGTCCCGAGCGTCTTCCAAAAGTGGCTCGCATGGCGGGCAATCTATTTGGTCGTGCACAGCGCTATATGGCGGATGTGAAATCTGAAGTCAGCCGCCAAATGGAAGTGGAAGAATTCAAGAAGCTACGCGAAGAGAGTGCTTCCGTTTTCAAGGAGGTAGAAAGTAGCATTCAATCTACTGTCAACGAAGCGAATGCGAATCTCAGTGACCAAGCTGACATCTTTGAAAATAATTTCACGCGAGCTCCTCTGGATGAAAAAGAAGTACTCCGGAAGTCTATTCGTCAAGGTCGCAAGAGTTGGGGCGTAAGACGTGCTGCTAGACCAGTTTGGTTTAAACGCTCTACTGGCATGCGCACAAGAGTCCAATCAGGCGCTGCTCGCATGAAGCGCTTTCATCACAGTGCTAATAAGTAACTCGCACACCAAGAAAAACGCTGATCAAAAGTACCATCTAGATGACTCAAAATAACTCAACAGAAGATTCAGGATTGCAAGAATCTTTCTTGTCTCATTTATTTGAGTTGCGCGATCGCATTATTAAAGCGGCATTAGCGATTATTGTTGTCTTCGTTGGTCTTGTATATTGGGCGCCAGACATTTTTCATTTGTTTGCGCAACCATTACTTCAGGCTTTGCCTGCTGGTGGCAAGATGATTGTGACGGATGTGACTGGCTCATTCTTTGTACCAATGAAGGTGACGATGCTGGTGGCATTCTTGATTGCTTTGCCAGTAGTGATGTATCAGTTATGGGCCTTCATTGCGCCGGGACTCTATCAGCATGAACGTAAGTTAATTTTGCCTTTAGTGGTGAGCAGTTACAGCTTGTTTATTTTTGGCATGGCCTTCGCTTACTTCTTAGTATTTCCAACCGTATTTAAATTCATGGCAAGTTATAACGCTCCACTGGGCGCGGAGATGTCTACGGATATCGATAACTATCTGAGCTTTGCGATGACTACCTTCTTGGCTTTTGGGATTACCTTTGAGGTGCCAGTGGTTGTCGTTGTATTGGTGCGTATGGGCATGGTCCCTTTGGCTAAGTTAAGAGAAATTCGTCCTTACGTCATCGTTGGCGCTTTTGTAATTTCAGCGGTTGTTACGCCACCAGATGTTTTATCCCAACTGCTATTGGCCGTACCAATGAGCTTGCTGTATGAGTTGGGTTTACTGGTTGCGCGCTTTTATGTTCCCAAGTCAGATAGCGAGGGTGATGCCCAGGCTACGCCTGATACTAGTGGAACGACAAATACCTAATCTTTAGTCGGCTCTCGCCGCTTCTGGGCTTGCTGGATGCGTTGCGAAGGTCTCGGTGAGCCAGGCAGTAACGCGATCAAAGCGGTAACGCCTTTGTCTCAAGTTCCCTTCAAGATCTGCTGCTGCCCCTGCAAATGCTTTGCCAGCAGCCAGTAATGCGCGACGTTGCTGAATGGTGTCAATCTGAATGAGTCTTGGCAGAATCTTTGGCAACTCCCAGCGGATATCTACCACCACACAGTGTTCATGTTGCAGTTGCCCCACTTCAGAAAGCAGCAACTCTGCTTTGCTGAGATTAAATTGATTGGCAATAATGAGTCGGTGGCACATTAAGAGCCACTCTTCATCGAGTTTGTATTCAGCATGGTGATTTACTGCTTTCTCTGCAAAGAGCGCTAGTTCATACCAATCATTTTTCTTTGGACTCGGAGCGCTTTCCAGGATCTTGCCTAACAACTCCTTGGCTTCAGCAATGCCTTGCTGATGTGCTTGCCATACCCAGTAAGAAGCTTGTAGGCCGCGCACCCCCTCTTCAATCTTTTCTCGTTTGCGCCACAAGTTCGCCCCTTTACGAAATTGCGCCTGCGCATGCCCTAGTTCAGCCGCCCTATCAAAGCAGTGATCACTTTCAGCTGCGTTATAGCCAGAGAACTGAGGGCGACGATAAATTTCACCGAGCGCAAACCAAGCATCACGATCACCATCTTTGGCAGCAAGCCCCAACCAGTAAGCCGCTTTTTTTAGAGAGGCGTTAGATTTACCGCCCTCATTCCCAGCACCATCAAACTGGGCTAATCGTAAGCCAAGAGTGAGTTTGGCAATTGTCAGCCCCAGTTCTGCTGCTTGTATAAGCGCACCCTCATTGTGTTCAGTTAGCCATGCATTCCAAAGAGATGACAGAGCTTCATTTTTTGGTTGCAACTTAATAAGTAATTCTTTTGCGTTATTGGCAAAGGAGGAGTCGCCGTCTGCAAGTTCTTGTAAATAGAGTTTGGCTATCTTCTGCATGTCACCAAAATCTTGGGGGGCAACTCTTTCCATCGGCACTGACGAAGGAGTCTTTTTGAGCCAATCCACTAATTGAGACTGAGTTTCCTCATGGATGGGATTGATTAGTAAGTTCACGAGTTGCCATTTAGCGAAGATCTGAGGCTCTAGATCACCGCCGGACTCTGCCAGATGCCAAAAAGAGTTCCAAGCAAAGCCAAAGGCAGGCGAGTCAAATATTTCAATTAGAGGGATAACTGCAATTTGGTTTAAAACGTTTGCAAGTTCAACGCTGCCAGAGGTTTTTCCTGCAAGCTCTTGATTCACAATGGAAATATAGGATTTCTCTAACCAAATAAGCGCATTGGCAGGCTGAATGGGGGTTTTAAAAGCCCCCGTTAAGTATGCGGATGCTAGCTTTTGTTGTGCGGAAACATCACCTAAACGGGCTGAACTGAGGATTTTTAAGAATTCGCGACTTGCCATATGACAATTTTGGCATCTAAGGCCCTTAAAAGACAGAAATCAAAGGTCTTGTTGCCGAGATACAACGAAGAAAGCCAAAAAACTACCTTTTGACAAGCAAAAAGAGCTCCTAAATACCCTGACCCCCAGTCTAGTGGGGCAAAAGAAGCAAAATTCGATGGTCCCAGTTTCATTTGGGCATTACTTTTAATTTTTGGAGATTTAAAGAATGAAAAAATCGCTATTCGCAATCGCTGCAGTAACAGCATTTGCTGGTGCAGCTCAAGCTCAGTCCAGCGTAACCGTATACGGCATCATGGACGTTGGTTATGTTGGTGGTAATTCACGTGTTGCATCTGGTACAGCAGTCAATAAAGCTACAGGTAACACATTTGGTTCTGGCGCAGAATCAACAAGCCGTTTAGGTTTCAAAGGCGTTGAAGATTTAGGTGGCGGCACTTCTGCATTCTTCACGGTTGAATTAGGTTTGGATCCTACTTCATCAACATCTGGCTTTAAGAACTCTGCAACTAGTGCAAACCGTCAATCTTTTGCTGGTTTGAAGAAGAATGGTGTTGGTGATTTTGCAATTGGTACTCAGTACACAGCATTGCACAACGCTGTTGCAGCTACTGATGCTGGTGGCACAAACAATATCCTCGGCGATATGATCTATACCTCTGCTACTGGCGCTCCAGCCGTTGCGGACAATAACCTCCAAGTAAACAATGGCTTTGCTGCTGGTAACTCATACACTATTCGCGCACAAAACACTTTGACATTGAACACAGCAACTTTTGCTGGTTTCACAGGCCACGGTATTGTGATCATGAATAACAACAACAGCACTCAGACATCTAACTATGCCAACTCTAATGGCTATGTTGGCGGTACTAACAACCAAAACGGTTGGGGCTTAGGTGCTGACTATTCATGGAACAAATTGTTTGTAACTGCACAAATGCAACAGTTGAATGCTAAACAAGCTTACAACTTGACAGGCATTACTTCTGCTAACACTGCAGCTCAAATTGCAACAGCAGCTAACATCAGCATCTTCGGTGCAGGTCAGTCTTCTGCATTGGGTACTAACGTTAAAGATAACCAGTACTACGCTGCTGCTACTTATGACTTCGGTATCTTGAAGGCATACGCTCAGTACATCAGCCGTAAAGTAACTGCACAACAAGACACTGGCTACTATGCTAAGCGTACTGGTGAGCAGATTGGTGTTCGTAGCTTCATTACTCCAACAATCGAAGCTTGGGCACAAGGCGGTTTGGGTAAAACTACAGCATTTGGTTCATCAAACCCAGCAGCTAACATGACTTCATGGCAAGTTGGTTCTAACTACTACCTCAGCAAGCGCACAAACTTGTACGCTATCTACGGTCAAGTTGGAACATCTAACGTGTCAGTTGTAGCTAACCAAAACCCAGCTAGCTTCAATGCAAGCAACTATGCGGTTGGCGTACGTCACACTTTCTAATTTAATGCTAGCGTAAGCTAGTGATGAATTAGTTAGGCATTAAATTAACCCACTGTGGAAACACAGTGGGTTTTTTTCTTTTATAGGCCCCAAGATAAGCCGTTGCGAATTTAAAGACGGGTTGTGCGGAAATTAGTGAGCTTTGCTTATATTGACTTGCTCAATCAGGAATTGCTCTAAGGCTTTGATTGGCTCTAGATCATCAAACAAAATAGGCCTGTTAGCAATAATCTTTTCTTGAATTGCCTGTTTGTAATCTCCATCTTGGGCTAATTTGACCACTAGGTTGATGTATTCTGCCTCGTTGTTGGCAATAAGTTCGGTCATGCTCATTCTTCTGAGGATTCCGCTGGCTAAACGCCCCCTTAAGAAAAGGCCTTCTCGGGTAACAACGGGAAGTCCGCATTCAATTGCTTGAATAGCGGTATTAAATCCAGAAAATCCGATCGTATCCAAAAAGACATCAGCTAATTTCATCAGCCCGTAGAACGCCTCCGTTTTTTGCCATGGAATAAAACGAATGAAATCAGCAGCGTTTAAATGTTTACTCTCGAATGCCTTTTGTAGCCTACTTTTTAGCGCTTCGGATAAGGATGTTTCTTGACCTTCAAAGAAGATAAATTGGCATGAAGGTAGTTTTTGTGCAATAGCTACAAAAATATGGTCATGCTCAGGCGCGTACTTAAAGGGCGTGCCAGGACATAAGAGTAAGGGGGATGCTGTATTGATGCCCAAGGACTCCAGATCAATGGCCTCAGGAATTACGCTGCGAGCAGAGTAGTGGCAGCCTAAATTGGGGAGTTGAATAAGCTTCTCGCTGTAATGATCATTGGCGTTGCTAGATTCAAGATCCTGGGCGGAGATAAAGTAATCAATTGTTGGTAGGCCGGTAGTTTCAGGGTGGCCCCAAGAGGCCATCTGTAATGGGGCCAATCGAAGATTAGCCAATTTGCAGCTGAGTGGATCCATACCAATTTCAGGATAAATCAAAACATCTAATTGCTTTTCTAGAATCGCTTTAGTTGAATCCCCTAAAGTATCTAGGTTGTCAGTGAACGAGGTGGCTAGCGATTTGGCCAATAGTGTTTCTTGGTCGGTGAAGCCGCTTAAATAAAATAGATGAATCTCAAGTAAGTCGGGATTGAGGTGTTTGGCCCAACCCTTGACAATGGCATTCCATACGGAATGTTCATAAATATGTGAGCTAACTATCCCTACTCTAATGCGCTCTCTATTAACTGGCAGGTTAAATGAAAAATTTTGATGACTTTGCCAAAACTCCATTGCTCGCCGACAAATTTGACCATACTGAGAAATAAGTTCTCTATTGTTTATTTCTTGGTAAGCTAAATAAAAAGGTTGTCGCCATCCTACGGCATGGTGGGTGTAGGGGAGGGTAGTCTCATTTACCCACTGATTCAAATCATTTAAGGCAATCTGAAACGATTGGCGCATAAGATTAGCGGCTTCAATGTTCGGCAGGATTTTATGCATGACATTGAAGGTGATGCCCCATTTGGCCTGAGCATTTTGAGAATCAATTTTTAAAGCGGTTTGAAAGCTACTTCTTGCTTCTGTATATCGATTAAGGTTTTCAAGGGCCGTACCGCGATCAATGTAAGCAGCGGCAATGTTTGGATTTAATGAAATTCGCTTATTGATACAAACTAGAGCATCCTCAAACTGTTTTAATTCAATGAGTACGGCACACTTATAATCGTAAGCATTGATATTGCTGGAATGGATGCTGATTGCTTGTTCGAAGCACGCCAAAGCCCCTGTCAAATTGCCAACTTTTTTTAGCACTGTCCCGCGCTTAATATGGCCTTCAGGTGACTCGGGGGCTAGCTCAATGAACTTTTCATAGCATGCGAGAGCGTCTTTTAGGCGACCCGAATCGAGCAAAGTATCACCTACGCTAAGCCAGGCATCCATTTTCTCGGGGTTGATTTTAATTGCTCTATCAAAGCAAGCTAGGGCTTGATCAGTCTGCTTTAGACCCTTTAAAGAAATTGCTTTATTTAGCCAGCCCTCATAAAACTCTGAATTATGGCTAAGCGCCCGGTCAATTAATACCAATGCCTCATCTTCTTTTTGGAGATTCCTTAGTGCTATGGCCTTATTAAGAAGCGCTTCTGGGTATTGCGCATGAATTTGCAGGGCATTGTTGAAGGTATTGATTGCATCTTCATTGCGATGAAGGGCTAATAAACTTTTTCCATAATTTAACCAAGCCTCTGGATTTTGAGGCATGGACTTCACAGCCCTTTGATGATGAATTAACGCCTCTTTTTCATTGCCCACACTAGATAGTGCTTTTGCCAAGTTGTATTGCAGGGAGGGGTCTGACGGTTCTAGCGCAGCCGCTTTTTTAAGATATTTAACTGCTTCAATATGGTTGTCTTGTGAGGCTCGAATAAGGCCAATAATATGCAAGGCCGGCATATTTTTGGAATCGACTTGCAGTAGCCTTTTTAAGATAATTTCAGCGCCCTGAATATTTCCACCTTGGAATGCCTCAATTGCTTGGCCCAGCATTAATTGAAATTGTGAATTCATGAAGAGAGTTTAAATGCTTTGAGCATGCTCTTGAGCTAGGGCTTCTAGATCTTTTTCGACTAAATCTAAAACGCCGCCCCAGTCCCCCGAAGTTTTTTGTCTATAAAGGGTTACGCTTGAGTACCAGGGAGAATCCACTCGATCTTCAAGCCAGCGCCAACAGGTGTCATATCGATTTAATATCCAAGTTGGCTTGCCGAGGGCTGCTGCTAGGTGGGCAGTGGAGGTATCGACTGATATCACCAGATCAAGGTTGCTGATCAGTGCTGCCGTATCTGAAAAATCCTTGAGGTCAGGAACAAAATTAAGCAAATTATTGGTCGGCCAGATGGTCGACTTGCTACGATCTAATTCTGATTCAGCTGGATCACCTTTTTGAAGGCTATAAAACTCAATATTTTTTAAATGCTGCAAGCGAGCGATTATTTCCAAGGGCATATTGCGCCGTTCGTTAATTGCCCACATTTCTGGTTGATCTGGTCTAAAGCCGCCATTCCAGACTAGCCCCACTTTGAGAGAGCGAGTGGAGGGGAGCTTTTTTGCCCACATGCTTTGTCTGGTGAGGTCTGGACTTAAATAGGCGCTTGCGCTGGGTATCGTTGTAAGCTCGGTATTAAATATAAGAGGCAGACTCATTAGGGGCGCTTGAAAATCAAAGTCGCTTAAATTGTTGCACTTATCAACAATTTGAATATCGCCATCCAGACTCTCCATTAAAGTCATTAGCGTGGCAGAAGTCAAAAATGTAAGCTCAGCACCCAATCTGGCCAATTCTGGAACATAACGGCAAAATTGAATGGAGTCACCAAGGCCCTGCTCCGACCAAACTAAAATTTTCTTTCCCTTTAAATCTAATAAATTCTGCAGGCGTGGAATTGAGTTGTAAGTTGATTTGAGTGGATTATTTTTAATAAAGGCTCGAGCCTCAAAATTTTGCCAGCCATGATGGAAATCACCAATAGTGAGCTCAACCAAAGATTTATTCCAGTAGGCCATGGCATAGTCAGACTTTAGTCGGATGGCTTGGTCATAGGATGCAATAGATTCTTGATGGCGCTTTAATGCGGTATATGAAATTCCTAGGTTGTACCAGGCTTGCGAATAGTCAGGTTTTAATTGAATGGCTTTCTGATGATGCTCAATGGATTCCTCATAGCGCCCCAAGGCATAGATCGCGTTGCCTTTGTTGGTCCAGGCCTCTGCAAGACTAGGATTCAGTTTGAGGGCTTGATCATATAGTGCTAGAGCTTCTTGATGCTGCTCTTGGGCGCTATGGCTTAAGCCTTTATTAATCCATACCTTGGCAGATTGGGGGCTCAGCGAAAGCGCTTTATCGTGATGTGCCAACGCATTTGGAAAATCCTTCAGGGCATTGAGAACGAGCCCTTTGTTAGACCAAGCCTCAGCATAAGAAGGGTTTAACGCCAGCGCTTTATCGTGATGTCCTAAAGCTTCTTCATAAAGCTCTAGTTCATACAGGGCGTTCCCCTTGTTGGACCAAGCCTCTACATAAGTAGAATTCAATGCAATGGCTCTATCATGTTGGACCAATGCTTCTTTATAGCGCCCAAGTTCATACAGGGCGTTCCCCTTGTTGGACCAAGCCTCTGCATAAGTTGGATTTAGAGCAATTGCTTGGTCGTATGACAGGAGTGCTTTTTCAAATTGCCCAAGCTCAAAGAGAACATTGCCTAGGTTGCTGTGTGCGATTCCATTTTGAGGATTTGCCTTGATTGCGGTCTCTAGGTATTTAATGGCCCGTGGATAATCTTTGCGTTGGGCATAAATAATCCCTAAAAATCTGAGCGTATCTGGATTATTGGAGTCGATAGATAAAGCTTGCAGTAGCAAAGGTTCAGCCGCATCCAAATTCGATGCTCGAAGATAATCGAGTGATTGACTTAATAAAGAAGCAAGCTGAGGGTTCATTATCAAATTTTAAATGAATTGCTTGCCCGTATGATGGTGGCGATCGATGTAGATTTAAGATATTCTGAAGCAAAACTATATTTCACTAGATTCTGGAAGCAAGCGTTTTAATTCAATACGCATTAAAAACTAAACCAATATGCAAAACGATAGCCTGAACCATTTCTTAAGGTTAGCCCAAGAGCACTTTCAAGCAAAAGACTATCAGGCATGCGAGTTGGCTTTAGGCCCCATTCTTGCGGCCGACCCAAACCATTCTGGTGCAAATGAACTATTGGCGTACGTAGTTGCCAATACAGGTGATATGGAGCGCTTTCACGGCCTGTTATTAAAAGCTAGTCAACAGTTAGATTGTTCTCCTAAGGCACTTTATTACTTGGGCTCCTCATTTCTTGAGAGGAGTGAATTTCAGCAGGCCATTCTCTATTTTGATAGGGCCATAAAAATTGCGGGCGATTTCTTTGAGGCGCTACACGATTTGGCCACTGCGCAGGCGCAGATCGGTGATAAGCAAGCGGCACTTCAAAACTATACAAAAGCACTTCATTTTAGAAAAGATTCTGGTGAGCTGCACTACAACATCGCCAGGTTGTATGACGAATTAGAGGAATTAGATCTTGCTCTGATGCACTATAAACACGCTGTTGAGATCGATCCCAGTTATGCCGAGGCTTGGTGCAATCTAGGGGTAGATTTGGCGCAACTGAGACGCTATGAGGAGGCGCTTATCGCTTATGAGCATGCGCTCAACTTGCACCCTAATGATGCCACTACCTGGTCCAATAAGGGGATCGCATTAAATGCGCTGAAGAGATTAAATGAGGCTCTGATGGCTTACGAGCAAGCTATTGAACTGAGTCCTGATTACGCCCAAGCATGGGCAAATAAGGCAGCATTTTTGCACGACCAGAAACAATATCCTGAGGCGATTGCTGCTTATGAAGCGGCACTAAGATTGAATCCGGATATTCATTATGCTGCTGGAGAAATGCTGCATGCAAAGCTGAAGATATGCGACTGGAGCAATTTTTCTCTTGAATTGGCCGGCCTTGAAAAAGACATTGCAGACAATCAATTGGTTTCGTCACCATTTCCAGTAGCGGTGGCCTCATCATCGGAGGCTATTAATCATCAGGTTGCTAGACTATATGCCCAAGATCAGTTTCCCATTGTTGTTAAGCCTGAATTCCATTTAAGAGGCAGAGAAAAGAAAATTCGAGTTGGGTATTTTTCGAACGATTACTTTAACCACGCTACCGCCTATTTGATGGCTGAGCTATTTGAGCTTCATGATCGTCAACGGTTTGAAGTTGTAGCGTTTTCTTTTAGCCCTGATGTGCAAGATGCCATGCAACAGAGGCTTCAGAAAAATTTTGACAAATTTATTGATGTCAGTCAAATGTCAGATCAAGAGGTTGCCGCTTTATCACGCCAAATGGAGGTGGATATTGCTATTGACTTGAAGGGCTACACCACTGGTTCGAGGCCTGGGATCTTTGCGTTCAGGGCGGCGCCTATTCAAATTAATTATCTAGGCTATCCAGCTAGCATGGGGGCCGAGTTTATTGATTACATTATTGCCGACACGGTTTTAATTCCAGAGTGCAATCAACAATATTTTTCAGAAAAAATTATTTATTTGAAAAATAGTTATCAGGTGAATGATTCAAAGCGTCTCATCTCCGAGAAGCAGTTTTCTCGATCTGAATTGAATTTGCCTGAAGATAAATTTGTTTTTTGTTGTTTCAATAACAATTTTAAAATCTTGCCAAGCACTTTTGATATTTGGGCCCGTATTTTGTCAAAAGTTCCGGATAGTGTTTTGTGGTTACTTGAGGATAATTTGCTGGCTAAACAGAATCTCATTTTGCAGGCAGAAAGTAGGGGCATAGCAAGGGACCGACTGATTTTTGCAAAACGCATGGATTTGCCTGAGCATTTGGCGCGCCATCAATTAGCTGATTTGTTTTTAGATACGCTTCCTTGTAATGCCCATACAACCGCAAGTGATGCTCTGTGGGCTGGCTTGCCAGTGCTGACCCAGCTTGGTGAAACCTTAGCGGGGAGAGTTGCCGCAAGCCTTCTAAAGACCATTGATCTGCCAGAGCTCATTGCTGATAATTCAGGGGCCTATGAGGATTTAGCGATTGAGCTGGGGACTAATCGATTCAAGTTGCAGGGTATTAAAGAAAAGCTAGCGTCAAATAGAGACACCACCGCCTTATTTGATGCAAACCTCTTTACCCGTGGAATCGAGGATGCTTTTATAAAAATTGATCAGCGCTATCAAGTGGGCTTGCCCCCTGAAAATCTCTACCTATAAAAAGTCATTGGAGTTGCAAGCACAGCGCTAATCTGGCTTATCAATTTTCCTAATGGTCATCAAAATGGTTGCTGATTCCTAAACCAACAACCAGATTCAGTCGATTATTTTTTTAAGCTATCGCGGATCTCACGAAGAAGCACGATATCTTCTGGTGCGGGTGGTGGAGGTGGAGCATCCATCAACCTAACTTTATTCACAATCTTGACCATTTGGAATATTACAAAGGCCAACAGGATGAAGTTAATTGAGATGGTGATGAAATTGCCATAGGCGAATATGGGTACACCGGCCTTTTTTAGGGCATCAAAGGTTCTGGGTACGCCTTCAGGGATGTGACCTAGGACCAGGAATAGGTTGGTAAAGTCAATATGACCACCCAGCAAGGTTGAAATCACTGGCATCACGATGTCATTCACCAGGGAATCTACGATTTTCCCAAAGGCCCCGCCGATGATGACACCGACCGCCAAATCAATGACATTGCCTTTAACCGCGAAGTCCCGAAATTCCTTTAAAACAGTCATAAGTGCTTTCCTTTTCGTTTAGATAGAGATTATCTCCAGATTAACCCCAGAGTTTGCTTGCATACCCCACTTTTTACTTTAAAATCCTACCTTTAAGCAATTTCCACCCATAAATGCTCTTCCGAGGAATTTTGTAAATGAGTGACAAGCCCTGTATGGACAAGGATCGTCGTAATTGGTTGATCGCTACTTCAGCGGTTGGCGGCGTTGGTGCTGCCGCAGCCCTTTACCCGTTTGTAGACAGTTTTGAGCCTTCAGAGCGCGCTAAAGCCGCTGGAGCCGCTGTTGAGATTGACATTACTGGCATGCAGCCAGACGAGATGCGTATGGTTGAGTGGCGCGGTAAGCCTGTTTGGGTGGTGCGTCGCACGCCTGAGCAAGTGGCAGAGCTCTCTAAGATTGACTCAGAACTCGCTGACCCTGATTCTTTAAGGGATCCAGCCCAATTTACCCCTCCTTATGCCCAAAACCAATGGCGCTCAATCAAGCCCGAGTACTTGGTTGTAGTCGGTATTTGCACGCATTTGGGCTGCTCCCCAACGCCTAAGTTTGAATCAGGCGCTCAGCCTTCCTTGCCAAATACATGGCCAGGCGGCTTCTTATGCCCATGCCACGGCTCTACATTTGACATGGCAGGCCGCGTATTTAAGAACAAACCAGCCCCAGATAACCTTGAAGTACCGCCGCATATGTATTTGAGCGATACCAAGATTCTGGTTGGCGACGATAAGAAGGCCTAAGGAGAGATAAATGGCATTTCACGAAAAAGAAGTCCCAGCAGACGCATCCTCAGCCCAAAAGCTCATGGCATGGGTTGATTCACGTTTGCCAGTTACAGAAGCCTTCAAGCGCCACATGAGCGAGTATTACGCTCCTAAAAATCTGAATTTCTTCTATATTTTTGGTGCATTAGCTATTGTTGTGTTGGCAATTCAGATCATCACCGGCATTTTCTTGGTCATGAACTACAAGCCAGATGCAGCTAAGGCCTTTGAATCAGTTGAATACATCATGCGCGAAGTGCCTTGGGGTTGGTTGATTCGCTACATGCACTCCACTGGCGCTTCAATGTTCTTTGTAGTGGTCTACCTGCATATGTTCCGTGGCTTGATCTACGGTTCATATCGCAAGCCACGTGAGTTGATTTGGATTTTTGGTTGCGCAATCTTCTTGTGCCTGATGGGTGAGGCTTTCTTCGGATACCTACTCCCATGGGGTCAAATGTCCTATTGGGGCGCTCAAGTTATTGTTAACTTATTCTCCGCAATCCCATTAATTGGCCCAGACCTGTCCTTATGGCTTCGTGGTGATTATGTGGTCGGTGATGCAACTTTAAATCGCTTCTTCGCATTCCACGTCATTGCCATTCCATTGGTGTTGATTGGATTGGTTGCAGCCCACATTCTTGCCTTGCATGAGGTTGGCTCAAATAATCCAGACGGCGTAGAGATTAAAGATACGCTCGATGCAAATGGTCATCCAGTGGACGGCATTCCTTTCCATCCTTATTACAGCGTTCATGACGTGATGTATTTGGGTGGATTCCTGATGGTGTTTGCTTGCGTCGTGTTCTTTGCTCCAGAGATGGGCGGTTACTTCCTCGAAGCAAATAACTTCATCCCTGCAAATCCATTTGTAACGCCAACGCACATTGCTCCGGTTTGGTATTTCACGCCGTTTTATTCAATGTTGCGTGCTACTACCTCCAACTTCTTATTGCCATTGTGGATTTTCTTGGCAGTGATTTTGGGAATGTTTGCGCTGAAGTCTAAGGATCTCAAAGTCAAGGGCGCATGCGTAGCAATCGCACTAGCATTGGCTGCTGGCTTCTATGCATTTGACGCCAAGTTTTGGGGTGTTGTGATCATGGGTGGTTCAGTAGTGATCATGTTCTTCCTGCCTTGGTTGGATCACTCCCCAGTGAAATCGATTCGCTATCGCCCACAGTTCCATAAATATATTTATGGTGTATTTGTGGTGACCTTTGTTGTATTGGGTTACTTAGGTATCGAGCCACCATCACCAGTGTTTGAAAAGATTTCTCAGATTTGCACTATTTATTATCTGGGCTTCTTCTTGGCAATGCCGTTTTGGAGCAAGCTTGGTACGTTCAAGCCAGTTCCAACACGCGTTACTTTTAAGTCCCATTAATTCAGACACCAGAGAAATTAGGAACTAGTATGAAACGAATTCTGCAAACCTTGATGGGCGTCTGCCAAGCAACTGTTCTAGTTGCTGCCCTAGGCTTTGGCATTAGCGCCAATGCTAATGAAGGTGGCTATCCGCTGGACACAGCACCTAATCGCGTTAGCAAAAATGCATCATTGCAAAATGGCGCTAAATTGTTTGTCAACTATTGCTTGAACTGCCACGCAGCTTCAAGCATGCGTTACAACCGCTTGCGCGATATTGGTTTGACTGACCAGCAGATCAAAGATAACTTGATTTTGACTGATGCCAAAGTCGGCGATCTCATGACAATCTCGATGACACCTAAGGAAGGCAAGGCATTCTTTGGTAAGACTCCTCCTGATTTGTCTGTTGAGGCACGTGCACGCGGTACAGATTGGCTCTATACCTATTTCCGTACATTCTACAAAGATGACACCACTCAAACTGGTTGGAATAACTTGGTATATCCAAACGTAGGTATGCCGCACGTTCTTTGGCAGCTACAAGGTGAGCGAGCAGCTAAGTTCGAAGAGCGCAAAGATCCGCATGACGAAGGCCGTACAGAAAAAGTATTCGTTGGTTTCGAGCAGTTGACTCCAGGAACAATGAAGCCGCAAGAGTATGACGACAATATTGCCGACTTAGTTGCCTTCATGTCTTGGATGGCTGAGCCAGTTCAACTGGAGCGCAAGCGTCTGGGCGTGATTGTATTGATCTTCTTGGCGATCTTCACCCTATTGGCTTGGCGTTTGAATAAGGCTTACTGGAAAGATATCCATTAAGCCAAAGTTGTAAAAGATTTAAAGCCGCAGCTAGTTGTGCGTTTGTTGTAATGAAGTAGATATTTAAGGAAATAAATTTATGATGGTGTTGTACTCGGGCACAAACTGCCCATTCTCGCAACGCTGCCGTTTGGTGCTTTTCGAAAAAGGCATGGACTTTGAGATCCGCGATGTGGACTTGTTTAACAAGCCAGAGGACATCTCGGTAATGAACCCTTACGGCCAAGTTCCAATCTTGGTTGAGCGTGACTTGATTTTGTATGAGTCAAACATCATCAATGAATATATTGACGAGCGTTTTCCTCACCCACAATTGATGCCGCCAGATCCTGTGGCACGCGCACGCGCACGCCTCTTCCTCTTTAATTTTGAGAAAGAATTGTTTGTGCATGTAGCCGCTCTGGAGAATGAAAAAGGAAAAGCTGCTGAGAAGAGTCATGAAAAGGCGCGTTTAGCCATTCGTGACCGCTTGACTCAGTTGGCGCCAATTTTTGTGAAGAATAAGTACATGTTGGGCGAAGAGTTTTCTATGCTTGACGTTGCAATCGCTCCTTTGTTGTGGCGTTTGGAGCATTACGGCATCGATCTTTCACGAAATGCAGCCCCCCTCTTGAAGTACGCTGAGCGTATTTTCAGCAGACCCGCTTACATTGAAGCTCTAACCCCTTCAGAAAAGGTAATGCGTCGCTAAGCGGCTCATTGCTCATGCTGGCAAGATAAGCATGTCCGATATCCCAAGCAATAAACCCTACCTAATCCGTGCCCTACATCAGTGGTGCACGGATTTTGGTTTTACGCCTTTTATGGCGGTCTTTGTGGATGCTAGCGTCGAAGTCCCTATGGAGTTTGTTAAGAACGATGAAATCGTCCTTAATCTCTCATTAGAGGCCTGTCATCAACTCAATTTAGACAATGACTGGATTAGCTTTCAGGCTAGATTTGGCGGGGTTCCTAGGAAAATTATGGTGCCTGTAAGCCATGTATTGGCGATCTATGCACGTGAGAACGGCCAGGGCATGTCCTTTCCTTTTGATGCTACTCAAATCCCCGCTAATAAACCGGATGAAGCTAGCGCAGGGGAGACTGAAAAGCCAAAAGCCAGCAGACCTTCCTTAACGATTGTGAAATAGGTTAAAATAACACCCGTTGCCCCTTTAGCTCATCTGGTAGAGCAACTGATTTGTAATCAGTAGGTGGTCTGTTCGAGTCGGACAAGGGGCACCACCCATCTTTTTGGCATTAGAAAATCTTCTTAGATGTCATATAAAAAAATAGGTTTTGATGCTGGCTTAATGTCTCTCAGAGGCACCCACATCGCTATTTTTGATTACGCTCTCAATAATCAGCAAATCCTAGCTAACGAGTCAGTTATTTTTTATGACAGACGCTCTGAGCAAATTCAACCATCAGTATTTGAAAAATTCAATCGCGAGTTTCAGTTGGTGCCTTATGACCAATTTTCAGATATGCATCAGCATATAGATCGTGGATTAATTGATTCTATGTATTTAATTAAGTCTGGGGAGCGTGATCATTACGCGGTCCCTGGAGTTCCAAACTTAATTCATGCGGTATTTCCTCAAAAAGTTCAAGAGATTCACGGCAATGTTTATGCCTTTGTATCTCAGTGGTTGAGCGATGAATGCTCAAATGGAAAAATTCCATTTGTGCCGCATATGATTAATTTACCCAAAGCCAGCGGCACTTTACGCGAACATTTATCTATTCCATCAGATGCCACTGTATTTGGATGTTATGGAGGAAGTGATAGTTTTAACTTAGCATTTGTGCAAAAAACCATTACTGAGATGGTCAATAAAAATTCTAAGATCTACTTCATCTTTATGAATATTGATCGCTTTATTGAACATCCGCAGATTATGTTCCTGCCAGGAACCTCAGATCCAGAATTCAAATCTCAATTTATCAATACTTGCGATGCAATGATTCATGCGCGAGGGATTGGTGAAAGTTTTGGAATTGCATGCGGGGAATTTTCGGTGCATAACAAGCCCGTTTTGACGTATGCGCTTTCTCCTCAGAGAAGCCATATAGATATTTTGGGAGATAAGGCCATTCTTTACAAGGGCCCTAAAGACCTCCAAGAGATATGCCTCAATTTTGATAAGGCTTGGTATCAGCAGCAAAATTGGGATTGCTATAGCACTGAATTTTCACCTCGATCTGTGATGCGTAAATTTGCATCAGTATTTCTAGATACAAATGCCATGAAAAGTTCAGATATTGAGATTACTTCTATTGATAAATCGGTGATTCAACTTAAGCGCTTTAAAAAGAAAATGCGCAGTCTATCCAGGAACCTTTATAAATAGCCAATAACTTTGTGTGGTTCACTAGGCAGTACATTTAAAAATTCATTGCCCCTAATTGAAGGCTATACCATTGGCAACTTTTAACATTTGTAAAATTCAAATTAATGATTTTCACCATCTTTTTGATGATTTGATATTATCGTTGGCGTCTTCATTGCATGATCTTGGGCATGAGTGCGGGGTTAGTGTTAATGAGATGGCTCCAGGCGCTATCAATATTTTTATTGGCTCTATCATATTCGATGATGTCCTCACTTCAGTTCCCATTGATTACCCATATATAGTCTATCAATTGGAAATTTTAGACAATAACAAAGGGCATCTAAAGAATTTCCCAAATTATTTGGCATTTTTAAAAAGGGCTCAAGCAGTTTGGGACTACTCGCCCAAAAATGTCAGCTATCTCGAATCAAATGGATTTACTAACGTTCTTCATGTTCCGCCCGGATACCATCTTGCGTGCGAACGAATCCCGCGCCAAGATTTTTATGAGTATGATTTCATGTTTGTTGGCTCTCTAAGTCCACGACGCAGAGTATTTTTAGAGAGATTGTTGCAGCAAGGTCACAGGGTTGGCGCAATCACTGAGATTAATTGCACTTTCGGAGATCGTAGGGACCAATTGATCGGGCGCTCTAAATTTATTGTAAATGTGCATTGTTTTGATGACTTGAATCATCTTGAAACGGTGAGGCTTTCTTATCTTTTAACGAATAGAATAGCGGTCATTTCTGAGGTGTCGGATCACGATCCTTATGAAGGCGCAATCGGCTATGCGCCGTATAGTGAGCTAGCCGCTTTCTGTGCCTCTATGTTAAAGGATGGCGACAAATTTCAAAATTATGCTGATGCCGGATATGCTGCAATTAAAAAAATAGATATGGTTTTATTTGTAAAAAACGCCATCGCTAAAATTCACTTCGAAGTCTTTGCGCAGTAATCGTCAGAATCTGCCTATTTATCAAGCTTGACCATTCGCGTTTCTGGTAAATAGAAAAAGGCTACGATAGCTGCGCAGACCAAAAAAATGGTTGGATACCACAGTCCTGCTAGATCACTAGACCATCGCTGATTTAACCAAGTAACAATTAGGGGTAAAAGACCTCCAATCCAGCCAGCAGCCAAATTGTGAGGGAGTGTTGCGGCGCTATTTCTAGTTTTTGCCGGAAATAGTTCAGCAAGAAGTGCTGTTTGTGGGCCCACTACTAGCGCCAGAATTGCGGATAATCCAATAAGAATGCATGTAATAAATTGCAACGAATTATTTTGCATTTGTAGCAAGTGAAATGCAGGCAAAATGAAGGCAGCCCCTAGCGCAAGGCCGCTGACAACCACTGGTTTTCTGCCGATTTTATCTGAGAGCCACCCAGCGAAGACGGTGAGCGGTAGTAGGGCAATCGTGCCATAAACGCTGATCTGGTCGACTAATTGAGGCGCTAGCTTTATTGAGGTTTTTAAAAAGATCGCGGTGTAAACCTGTACGCAAAAAAATAACACTGCACCGCCAGCAGAAATGCAGAAAAAAAGCAGAAACATGCGTTTTCTAGTTTCAGGGTCTTTGAGATTCTCCCGTAATGGATTTTTAGATTGGGATTCCGTCTTGCTGAGGTGTAAATAGACCGGCGTTTCTTCAAGAGCCATGCGGGCTTTAAATGCGATCAATAGCAGAATGAGAGAAACCCAAAATGGGACACGCCAACCCCAGGAGATAAATTCTTCCGCAGTGAGCCAGTGCTGTAACAAGGCAATTTGCAGTGTGGATACCAAGATGCCAAGCGGCCCCATGAGCTGAAGAAAACTAGTTTTGAAGCCGCGATTGGTGTCGCCAGCATGCTCCGTGAGATAGACTGCGCCACCACCAATCTCTCCGCCTGCAGATAGGCCTTGAAGAAGCCTAAGGCCAATCAGCAGAATGGGCGCCCAAATTCCAACTTGGGCATAAGTTGGTAAAAAGCCAACGCAGACCGTAGCGATACCCATGAGGGTAATAGTGATCATAAAGACAGGTCGTCGACCGATGCGATCGCCAATGCTGCCGAAAATAGCCGCTCCTACAGGCCTCACTACCATGCCAACTCCAAACGTGGCTAAGCTGGCTAAGAGGCCTGTGCTGGGATCGCTGGAGGGAAAAAAGAGGGGGCCAAACACTACCGCCAGTGTGGCGAAAGTCAGAAAGTCGTACCACTCTAGAAATGTGCCAAAGCAGGCCGCAATAGCTACTTTTCTATAGGAATGGGATGAAGCTTGTGGCCCTGACGTGCTGATATCAGTCAATTTTTATTCTGAGTCTGTTGATGATTCAATCAGCGGTGCAGATAAATTTTTGCTGGGCTTAACCCCGAGTTCACGTACTTTTTCAGCGGTCCGAATGAGGTTGCCTTTACCTGACTTCAGTTTATTGAAGGCATCGTGGTAACTTGTTTGGGCCTGATCTAGGCGTTGACCTAGTTTTTCAAGATCATCCACAAAGCCGACGAACTTGTCGTAGAGGGTGCCACATTGTTTTGCGATCTCTAGAGCGTTGCGGTTTTGGTGATCTTGACGCCATAAGTGGGCGACGGTGCGCAGCGTTGCCATCAGGGTGCTTGGGCAAACCAACACAATATTTTTTGCTAAGGCCTCTTGATACAGATTGGGTGCAGTCTTCAGCGCCAATAAAAAGGCTGGCTCAATGGGAACAAACATCAACACAAAGTCTACCGAGCCAATGCCATATAGAGAGCTATAGTTTTTGCTCGAGAGTCCCTGTATATGCTGGCGCAGAGACTGGATGTGGGCTGCTAATTCTTGATCAGCAATTGCTGGATCCGATGCTTCTGCATGGCGTGAGTAAGCGGTGATCGAAACCTTGCTATCTACAACCAAACTTCTGCCTTCGGGCAATTTAACCACTACGTCAGGCTGTAGTCGCGAGCCATCAGTCTGGGTGTGACTATCTTGTACGAGGTACTCTTCGCCTTTGCGAAGACCTGAAGACTCCAGAATGGATTCGAGTACTAACTCACCCCAGTTGCCTTGTACCTTAGAGTCGCCTTTGAGTGCTTGCGTTAGCGAGCGCGTCTCATCTGACATACGCAGATTGAGGTTGGCTAGGCGTTCGATCTCACTCTTGAGAGCAAAGCGTTCACGTGCTTCATTGCCATACGAAGTATTTACTTGCTCTTTGAATTCTGAAAGCTTAGTTTGCAATGGCTTGAGCAAGGCATCTAGATTGGCGACGTTCTGCTCAGTGAAGCGCTTGGACTTATCTTCCAGGATTTCATTGGCAAGATTTTTGAATTGACTGGTAAGTGCTTCTTTAGCTTCATTGAGCGATTCAATTCTGCCAAGACCCTGCTTGCGCTCAGAATCCAGTGCCGCCTCTAGACGAATAGCATTTTGTAAGGCCTGATCTCGCTCTAGTCTAAGGTTAATAGCCAGTGCAGCTTCAGTCTGGTTTTGCTGTTCAGCACGACTAAGAGCAGAGCGCAAATTGAGCGCATAGACTAAAAGGCCTGCGCATAAACCGAATGGCAGGCCAAAGAGAAGCAGGGCGCTTAAGTCAAAAGTCACAGATGAAGTCTGTATGTAATCTAGTGAATCTTAGGCTTGCACTAATTTTTTCAATTCACCGCTTTGGTACATTTCAGTCATGATGTCTGAGCCGCCAATGAATTCACCATTAATGTAGAGCTGAGGAATAGTGGGCCAGTTAGCAAATTCTTTAATGCCCTGACGAATTTCTGCATCTTCCAATACATTCACTGTATGCAGCTTTTCTACGCCACAGGAACGCAGGATATTGACGGCATTCCCAGAGAAGCCACATTGTGGAAACTGGGCGTTACCCTTCATAAACAATACAACAGGATGACTGCTAACAATTTCTTGAATTTTTGCTTGGGTGTCCATATTTTTTCCTGAATTTATGCTGTAAGGCGATGTTGATTTGTAACTAATAATGAGCCTAATTTTAAGGCTATCTAGAGAAAAGGGTTAATTCCCTTGATGAGCTTTAGGGCCTTTTGCGTCCAGAGGCTGCTCGGGAGTGACCTGATAAATCGAGATGAACCTGTATATCCACTAAATCTGCATTTTTCATGAGCTCTACTACTGCCTCAGATTGATCAAAGCCGTGCTCTACCGCCAGTAGACCACCAGCCCTTAGGAATTTATCTGCCCCAGCAATAATGATCTCTAAGCAGCTCAGCCCACTTCCGTAATCGGTCAACGCAGATGCAGGCTCAAATCGGAGATCCCCTTGACTGAGATGGGGATCTTGATTGGCGATGTAGGGCGGGTTGCTCACGATCACATCAAATGGGTCTTGCAAGAGCAGGGCCTCATACCAACTGCCTTGCAAAAACTGGACTTGAGGTATGAGATCGAGGGCTTGGGCATTTTGCTGTGCAATAGCCAAAGCCTCCATCGATTGATCTGTCGCTGTCAGCGATGCCAGTGGTGTTGCGCTTGCTATGGCCAATGCAATAGTGCCAGAGCCCGTACCCATATCCAAGACTTTTGTAGGTTTGTTCAGTTTGGCGATTTCAGCCAAGACAATATCGACCAATAGTTCGGTTTCTGGGCGAGGTATGAGCACTCCTGGAGCTACCTGTAACTCAATATTGTGAAATCCCTTCTTGCCCAAGAGGTAGGCAATGGGTTCCCCATTCCCCCTCCTGGATACTAGACTGGTCCACTCCTGAAGGGCTTGCTCGTTTAAGCTCATATCGTCGCGAGACAGGAGCGCTGAGCGAGGCAACTGGTAATGCTTCTCTAGTAAGTAGGCTAGCAATATGCGTGCTTCATTGGCTGGTAATGCACAGTTACTGATTAATTCTCGTAGAGACTGGCTGGCACTCATCCGCAAATAAAATTAATTATCACCAAGGGCCGCAAGCAACTCTGCTTGATGCTCGGAAGCAAGGGCATTGCAAAGATCATCAAGATCGCCATCCATCATGGCATCGATTTTGTAGAGCGTGAGATTGATGCGGTGATCAGTGATACGACCCTGCGGAAAGTTATAGGTCCGAATGCGGTCACTGCGATCACCGGAGCCAATTAATGACTTTCGGGTTTGCGCTTCAAGCTGATGTTTTTCCCGTTCACGCGCATCCATGATGCGTGAAACGAGTACCTTCATCGCTTGTTCGCGATTGCGGTGTTGGCTGCGATCATCCTGACACTCCACTACCGTGCCAGTTGGTAAGTGAGTAATACGTACTGCCGAATCTGTTTTATTAATGTGCTGACCACCCGCACCTGAAGCTCTAAAGGTATCAATACGCAGTTCAGCAGGATTGATCTTCACAGCCTCCAACTCATCAGCTTCAGGCATAACCGCTACCGTGCAGGCTGATGTATGTATACGGCCTTGAGTTTCTGTTTGAGGTACGCGCTGCACGCGGTGGCCTCCAGATTCAAACTTGAGGCGAGAGTACACCGATTGCCCAACCAGACGCAAAACAACTTCTTTATAGCCCCCCAGATCCGACTCAGCAGCATTGACTACTTCCACTTTCCAACCTTGGCGCTCAGCAAAGCGTGTGTACATTCTGAGCAGGTCTCCAGCAAAGAGTGCGCTCTCGTCACCACCAGTGCCCGCACGAATTTCCAAGAACACGTTGCGCTCATCGTTGACATCTTTTGGTAGCAAGAGTTTTTGTAGTACGCCTTCAAGCGCTTCCATGGTGGCTTGCGCTTGTTTCTGCTCTTCATCAGCAAAGTCCTTCATCTCAGGATCTTTGCGCATCTCCTCTGCGGCTTGCGCATCTGCCTCAGCTTGTTTATATAAACCAAATTGTTCCACCACCGTTGCGATATCAGAATGCTCGCGTGTGAGCTTCCGATAGTTGTCCATGTCTTTGGTGGACTCTTCGGTGGTTAATAGGGAGTTGAGTTCGGCTAAGCGTGTGTCTAGGTGGTCTAGCTTAGCCCGCATGCTGGGCTTCATCTAATGGTCTTCTGGCTTGGAGTGCGAGGCGAATAATTTGGGAAGCAACTTAATCAGGGCGTCACGCTCAGCGCCATTGGAATGTTGTAAAGCATGTAGAGAGCCATGCAGGAATTTATTGGTTAGACCTTGGGCCATTGCATTGAGAACTTCTTGTGGATCATCGCCGCGCATCAGCCGCTTCATCGCACGATCTAGTTCGAGCTGTCTAAGATGCTCGCCTTGCTGCTGAATATCCTGAATCAGTGGCACAGTCTTGCGACCTTGCATCCAGTGCATGAAATTACCAACACGATCTTCAATGATCGCTTCCGCCTGACTGACTGCAGCTTGACGCAAGGAGGCGCCTGTTTGAATCATGACGCCTAAATCATCGACGGTATAGAGGTAAATATCATTTAATCGTGAAATCTCTGGCTCAAAGTCACGAGGCACTGCTAAATCAATCATCACCATGGGTTTGTGGCGACGTTGCTTCAAGGCGCTCTCCACCATACCTAAACCAATGATGGGCAGTGAAGATGCGGTGCTCGAAATGATGATGTCAAATTCATGTAATCGTGATGGAAGCTCAGAAAGCTTGAATGACTCCGCCTCAACATCCTGAATAGAAATCGAGTCAGCTAATTCTTGGCCGCGCTCAATGGTACGATTGGCAATGGCAACGGATTTGGGTTTGTGCGCAACGAAATGGGTGGCACATAACGTGATCATGTCACCAGCACCAATAAACAGAACGCGTTGATCGGCAATGCTTTCAAAAATGCGTTCAGCTAATCGAACGGATGCAGCTGCCATCGAAATTGAATGAGCGCCAATTTCTGTAGAACCACGAACTTCTTTTGCGACAGCAAAGGTTTTTTGGAAAAGTTGATTGAGGTAAGTGCCTAAGACGCCTGCATCATTTGCAGTGCGCACAGCATCTTTCATCTGCCCCAAGATTTGAGTTTCACCAATCACCATAGAATCTAATCCACAGGCGACCCTAAAGGCATGGCGTACCGCGTCAGATTGCGGCAGTGAATAAATATGCGGCTCTAAGCTGCTGGGAGCAAGTTGTTGGGTTTTGGCTAACCAATCAAAAGTAGCTTCATGCAAGAGGCTAGCCGCATCTGCATCGTTAGCAGCGCAATAGACTTCAGTGCGGTTACAGGTAGACAAAATAGTGGCTTCTGGAAGGCCGGCCTGATTCGCGCCAACGAGATGTTGGCGAAGATCGTGCAACGCTTCTTGAAGAAATTCAGGGTCAAAGGCGACCTTTTCCCGAATGGCGACCGGCGCTGTGTGATGATTGATGCCGAGTGTCAACAACTTCATAATGGTGATTATAGATTTGATGGCAGTAACAATGGGGGTAGTAATGGGGTTTTTAGCTTTTCTGGTGATCGGTGGCTTAACGGGCGTGTTTGCCTTGGTTTTTTACCCCGGGCAGCGTAAAGCTAAGCCCAACATCAAGAGATTCCTCATGGCCGCCCTAATAGGCTTCATATCTGCCTTAGTGAGCTCCTATGTAGGGCAATTTACAGGCTTCTTTCAGTCTGGACAGGTGATCGAGTGGCTAAGTGCCATAGCGGCTTCTTGTCTGGCGGGGGTTTTGTGCGCGAGCATAGATAAATAAGTCGAAACATGCTGCTATTGGCTTTAGCGCATCATAATTTACCCCTATTTAATGTGTAACATATTACACATTTTTTATGGGTTTGTGGCACAATACAGTCTATGAATTTACGTGAAATTGGACTGCAGGTAGCAAATCGCAGAGTTGTTCTTGGTTTGACTCAAGAACGCTTAGCCCGGCTATCCAATTTGTCCAGATCAACTATTCTTCATTTAGAAAATGGCACCCTAAAGGATTTGGGGGCTGCCAAATTATTAGCTCTACTCGGGTTGCTTGGGATCGACGTTTCAATGCAAGGGCGGCATAAAAAGCAATATGCCCTAGAGGCAGCCAGCCAAACTGCAAGCGTGAGTTACAAAAATAAATTAACTGCCTCACAGTTAGCAAAATCATTGGTGTCAGGAAAAATTCCAGAACCCATCTTTCCCTATATGGCTTCTTTGCTTGATGAGGCGCCATTACCTCTGATTGTTTTAGCGGTTGAGGAGGCAGCTAAAGCAAGTAATATCCCCCCAAAGAGCATATGGAAAAATATTGATCGTTGGGCTCATGAAATGCACTCGCCAAGAGTGGCTTGGCAGTAATGCTGGATGAGTAAATCAATTCACGGACGTGATCTGCCTGATGGTGTTTGGAAAGAGTTATTTCCCCATGCACTTCGAATCATTGCCGAAATTAAAAAACATGGAATGGCTGACCCCTTTTGGACATTCGGGGGAGGAACTGTTCTAATGTTGCGTTATCAGCATCGGCTCAGCAAGGATATTGATATTTTTGTTCCCGATCCGCAGTATCTGGGTTTTGTCACTCCAAGGCTGAGTGATGTAGCTGCTGATATTTCTTCGCAATATGTCGAAGACCAAAACTCCTATGTCAAGTTAATTCGTCCAGAGGGGGAAATTGATTTCGTGGCATCCCCTAATCTCACTAAGCCTGGATTTGAAATGTGGAATATTTTTGGCGACACCATTCGTGTTGAGACTGCCGTAGAAATTGTGGCAAAAAAACTTTGGCACAGAGGAGATAGGGCGGCGGCTCGAGATTTATTTGATCTATCGTTAGTAATTGAGAGAGAGCCCCAAGAATTGCGAGTCGCTAAACATTTTTTGTTGAGACATGCTGATCAATTTATTAAACAAATCCAAAGTAGAGCTCATGTACTAAAGCCCCAATTTAATGAAATTGATGTTTTGAGCTATAGCCCTAGTTATGACGAAGCGGTAGAGCGAGTAACAGGTTTCTTAGAGGGCTTAAAGCATGACTGACTAAGGTCATATCGATGATTCAGGCTAAGACATCCTTATTCAGTATCCAGAAGGATTTGGTCTAGAAAATTCATTAAATCGATATCGGCGCGATCTACGGATGACGCTAGCGCAGATTGGCGTCGATATTCCTCAATCTCTGTTGAAGTTGCTTTGTAGTTGGTGATGGAGTGTAGGTTGTTTAATGGCATTTTTAACTATGCTTAGTTGCGAATTTTAATATCCCAAGTTAACTGCTTAGCGAAAATAAGTCTTTATCCGTAGAGCTGGTATGGTCACCAACCCACTGAATCGGCGATTGCTGGTGTGCCATTAGCCACTCATTGGCTTCCATAAAGTGCCCGCAACTTGCTTTTCCACCAGGCTGGAGAAAGGGTCGATCCGTTTTATAGACCCCCAGCCCAGAGGGGTGGGATGATTGAAGAACCAATTGATCTTGGACCATCTCTATCAGAGGTAGTTTGGATTGCGCATGTCCACCCCACAGCATCCAAACCAGATCTGGCTTTTGCCGCGCTAAGGCGCTAATTAAGCTATCAATCAGGGATTTCCAGCCTAGGTTTGCATGGCTGCCAGCCTCGCCCAATTTGACGCTCAGAGCAGTATTCAATAGAAGTACGCCTTGCTCAGCCCAAGCATGAAGATCGCCGTTAGGCAAGGCGCCAAAGCCCTCTAGAAACAATGCTTTGCTGATATTGCGTAAAGAGCTAGGGAATTGACGAGAGTTAGTTGGAATGGTGCCGGGAATCGAAAAAGCTAAGCCCTGAGCCAACCCTGGAGAGTGATACGGATCTTGACCCAGAATCACCACCTTTACTTTAGCAAGCGGCGTCAGTGTCAGTGCCTTAAAGAAATTCTGGGGCTCAGGGCGAATCTTATCCGCACCTTGGTTAAGCTCGGCCCTGAGATTGGTTTGTAATGCTTGCCATTTGGAGGACTCAAAATAATCTCCGAGTAGGGCACGCCAATCTTCCGGAATATCCGCCGCAGAAAACGAATGCATCACTGCGCCGATATGAGGGTGTATTGATTTGGAATTTGACTATCTTCAAGTACGGTCATGCACTCATGTTCTAAATCGTCTCGATAAAAGCAAATCTGAATCACCTGTCCAGAGATTAAGCTAGATAACACTTTATCCCAGCGAGCGACAGTAATGCGCTCACCATTAATGCTGGCTAATAGGTCTCCAGCGGATAGGCCAGCCAATTGTGCGGCTCCACCGTCGAGCACATGCGTTACCTTTAGCCAGCCATTGCTATCGCTATGGCGCAAGCCTAATTGCAATTTGATTTGCTCAAGCTTGGAGTGGGTTTTCTGTTTAACGGAAATGGTTTTTGGGTCAAACCATTTCTGAATGGGGATATCCTCAACGCCAAAAATGTAGCGCGACTTCAATTCATTCCAGGTTTTGGAGAATCCTTTGCCGAGAAGTTTGAGCATTAAGTCATCTAAGCCATCCTCTGCAATACCATCCAGCGTGACTCCATGTGTTTGCCAGATGAGACGCATTAAATCATCTAAGGATTGATGGTTATTAGTAAACGCACGAATCTTGAGATCTAGGCCAAGAGCAAGCAATGCACCTTTGCCGTAATAACTTACGACCGCATTCGGTGTGTTCTCATCAAATTGGTAGTACTTGGTCCAGGCATCAAAAGAACTGTCTGCTAGGCTTTGTTTTAATCTTCCGGGCCCACGCAAAATACCATTCCAATTATTGGCAACTAGCTTGAGGTAGGTTTTAAGATCGATACGTTTGCTACGGAATAATTGCAAGTCATCGTAGTAGCTAGTAAAGCCTTCAAATAGCCACAGTAATTGAGTGTGGTTTCTGCGATCCAGTTGATAGGGCTGAAATGCCTTTGGTTGAATACGTTTTACCAACCAAGCATGAAAATATTCATGACTACAGAGTCCTAAAAACTCCCGATAGGATGTCTCATCCAATGGAGTGTTCACTTGGGGAATCTGATCGCGACGGCAGAGCAGAGCGGTGCTATTGCGATGCTCAAGCCCACCGTATCCCGAAAGTAGGGCATTCACCAAAAATAAATAATTCTGGAAGGGCGCCTTCTTCGTCTTTGGTTCAAAGAGATTGATGGTGCAAGTACAGATGGCCTGAAGATCTGTTGCTAAACGCTCGAGATCAATTTCGTGAATGCAACCCTGAATGGCCATGCTGTGTGAAACGCCATTCGATTTCCAATGGGCAATTTGAAACTCACCCATAGCAATCGGGTGATCCAGCAGGTCATCATAGTGTTTAGCTAAATAAAATCCATAACCTTGGCTATCAACTTTAGCTGGCTGCAAGCCTGTCTGAACGGTCCAGGAATTCGCGCAAGTATCTTTCGGGGGAATGAGTGCCAAGGCACATGGCAAAGCCTCTTGCCCCCTTACTGCCAAACATAAACTACTGGGATTGATAAAAGCACGTTCAGTATCTAGATAGGCGGCGCGCACCGAAGAATCAAATGCATATACCGTTGTCAGAATTTCTACTGCACCAGCTACTTTTGGCAAGCGCCACTGATCGTTATCGATACGCTCCAGTTCGAGCGCTTCATTTGGGTTATCAAGCGCAAAGGCTTCGATAGTTTCGATTTGTTTGCTGAAGTCTCGAATTAAATAACTTCCCGGAATCCATGCAGGCATCTGCAGAATCTGTCCATTGGGTAATGGATTCTCAATGTGCAATTTCACATGAAAGCGGTGGCCGTGTAGATCTGCCGACCAAATGGTGTATTGGATTTCCGGTAGATCAGAGGCGTTCAATTGGTTCATTAATATGCCTTATTGCTTCAGACTACTAAATTTCTTTTCAATATCAGTGATTTGGACGGCGCCCGGAAAGCGACTGCCATCAGCGAAGAAAATAGTGGGGGTGCCGGTAATGCCGTAGGTTTTGGCGAAAGCCATGTTTTTATCTAGGGGTGTAGTGCAGTCGCTTTTACCGCTTGGGGCAACCCCATTAATCATCCAATCCATATAGGATTTTTGAGGGTCAGCAGAGCACCAAATTTGTTTAGATTTCTGTGCAGAGTCAGGTGACAGTATGGGGATTAAATAAGTATAGATAGTGACGTTATCTAATTGCTGCAAGGATTTCTCCAAACGTTTGCAGTAGCCACAATTGGGGTCAGAGAAAACTGCCATTTGACGACTGCCATTGCCACGCACTGCTTTTAAAGCATTTGCTGTGTTGAGTTCAGACCACTTAATACGGTTCAGGTCTGCTTGCTTTTGCTCAGTAATATTTTTCCCTGTGGCGATCTCAATGATTTCACCCTGAATTAAATATTTGCTATTGGCGTCGGTGTAAAACACTTCGTTGCCAACTAGTACTTCATAAATGCCGGAAATGGGTGATGCAGAAACACTTTTGATTTTGGTGTTGGCGCCAATTTTCTTTTGTAGATCGGACCGGATCTGTTGCTCCGATTGGGCGTTGACTATTCCTGCTAAAAAACTGAGGGAACAAGCTAAAGCGATAGTAGAAAATAATTTATTCAAAATCAGCATCTCCGAGGGCGCGTTCAATCAGGCGCCGTTTAATAAAGTGACTACGATTGACCATACCTAAACCCCAGTTGCGCAACTGCTTTTCAGCGCCGCTACTCGCTGAGAATAGCTTCTTGAGTTTGTCTGTTACCCACAGTAATGCGCTGGTATCGCCTTGACGTTGACGCTCATAGCGGCGCAACAATACCTTGTCATTTACTTGGCGAAAGGATTCACGCTTACCTAGAATATTGAGTAGGGTGGCCACATCTCTTAACCCCAAGTTCAGACCTTGTCCCGCTAGCGGATGCATAACGTGAGCCGCATCGCCAATGAGTATTACTTTAGGATTTTCTGCTGGCCCAATAAACTGATTTGCGCGAATTCTTTTGAGGGGGAAAGCGGCTGGAATTGAATTCAGCATGAGCCCCCCGAGTTGAGCAACTATTGCCCCATTAGCAATCGAGGAAAACTTTTTAGTCCACGCTGTTTGATCTAACTTTAAAAGTTCCGCAGCATTTTCTGGTGAGGTTGACCACACCATGGAGACTTGTTTGTTTGGCAATGGCAGCATCGCCACAATATCGCCGCCTGGCAAAAACCATTGGTAGGCAGTTTCTAAATGTGCGTTGCTGCAATTCCAATTAGCCACCACGGCATTTTGTGAATAACTTTCTTCTTTTGTAGTAATGCCTAGCGCAGCACGTATAGGTGAATTAGCGCCATCGGCAGCAATGACTAGTTTGGTTTGCAAGGTAGAGCCATTTTTGAGTAGGAGGATTACTCCATCGGCATTCACTTGAATGTTGTCTACTATGTCATTGATACGCTCTAATTTGCTTTGAAAGCGTGATGCTTGATCCAGAGTATGTTCGATCGCATTCGATTCACCAATCCAGGCTAACTGGGGTGTGCCAGCTTCAAAAGCAGACAGATGTAGCTGGTCCTGGTTTTCTCCGCGATCGCCAAAAATTCGCATATCTCGAACAGGCTGCATACGGCTGTGATCAATCGCATCCCAAATCTGTAGATGGGCCAGCAATTTTTGAGTGCTGGGAGAAAAAGCGTAAATACGCTGCCCCCATTGACTGCCTTGCGGCGCGGCAACGGCCTGCGCTAAGTCGGGGGAGATTTGGGTTGTGTGAAGGCCAAGTTGAGCTAGGCCTAGGGCGCAAGCCTTGCCGGCTATGCCTCCACCCACGACAACGACATCGACTGTCGGCATTTGGGAGGTATTTTTGGGCAATTTAGCCGAGTTATTTTGGAGAACTTCTGACATATCTCGATGATATCGAAACTAGCCCTTTACAATACGGCTATGTCTTTGAAATGTGGCATCGTCGGCCTGCCTAACGTCGGCAAATCTACCCTCTTTAACGCGCTTACCAAAGCTGGAATCGCGGCAGAAAACTATCCTTTCTGCACGATCGAGCCTAATGTGGGTGTGGTCGAGGTTCCTGACCCCCGTCTTGCCGCTTTGGCTGAGATTGTGAAGCCTGAGCGCATCCTGCCTGCAGCTGTTGAATTTGTCGATATCGCCGGCTTGGTAGCTGGAGCTTCCAAAGGTGAAGGCCTCGGAAATCAATTTTTAGCCAATATTCGTGAAACTGACGCGATTACCCATGTGGTGCGTTGCTTTGAGGATGCCAACGTGATTCACGTGGCCGGAAAGATTGATCCGATCTCAGATATCGCGGTGATTGATACCGAGCTAGCTTTATCCGATTTAACGACCGTTGAAAAAACACTTCAACGCTCAAGCAAGGCTGCTAAGTCCGGTAATGACAAAGAGGCCGCAGCGTTGGTAGCCGTATTGACAAAGGTGCAAGCCCATTTGGATCAAGCCCAGCCAGTACGTAGCATGAAGCTGACTGAGGAGGAAAATCTGCTCTTAAAGCCGCTGTGCCTAATTACTGCGAAGCCGGCAATGTATATCGCCAACGTCAAAGAAGATGGCTTTGCCAACAATCCCCATTTAGAGGCGGTTATTCAGCATGCAGCTAAAGAGGGGGCGCCAGTAGTGGCGGTATGCGCCGCAATTGAGGCTGAGATCGCCGATTTAGATGATGCTGACAAAGTGGAGTTCTTAGCTGATTTGGGTATGGAAGAGTCTGGATTAGACCGCGTGATTCGTGCGGGCTATAAGTTATTGGGCTTACAGACTTACTTTACGGCTGGCGTTAAGGAGGTTCGCGCCTGGACAATTCATCAGGGTGACACCGCACCTCAGGCTGCCGGTGTGATTCATACGGATTTTGAGCGCGGCTTCATTCGTGCGCAAACCATTGCATTTGAAGACTTTATTCAATTCAAGGGTGAGTCTGGTGCCAAAGAGGCGGGCAAGATGCGTGCTGAAGGTAAAGAGTATGTTGTTAAGGATGGCGACGTTCTCAACTTCCTTTTTAACGTCTAAAGCATCGTCCTTAAATACAAAAAGCCCTTAATAGATAAGGGCTTTTTGTTATCTGTGGCATTGAATTAGCTTGCTTTGACGGCTTTCTCTAGACACTTGGAAATTTCTTCGTAGCGCTTGATGGCAATCTTGCTAGGAACCACTTCTTTTTTGCGCCCATCTTCATTCGCAGCCATCTTGATATAACCCATAGCACTGAGGTTCTTGAGTCGACCGTGAAGGGTTGCTTGGGAGCCTAAATCAGAAAGGGAAATAAGGTCGCCCACCAAAATGGGCTGCTTGGCATGAAAGCTCAAAATAATTTTGTCTAAAAGGCTTTCTTCAATGGAGTCGAGCTTTTTCCCAGGATTGATGCGATCCAAAACATCAATCAGATTTAAAAAACGAATGTAGCAAGAGGATTTAATTGTGGACATTTTTGGTGCTGTACTTACAAATAGTTAGCCTTAGGGTTAACACTATTGTATGCCTATTTATCTTGTTCGTAACTTGTGTGCATTTCTAAAATCAACCATACTGGCAGTAATGGATACAGCAAGTCGCGAATGGTTCTTTGGTTTATTGGTCAGCCTGCTGGCTTACGCGACCTTGTTTTATTTAAATGCATGGCTTACAAGTCAGCTTGCTTATGGTTTGGGAGTGAATTGGATTTATCTTCCTGCCGGCTTACGTTTGTTTCTGACTCTCGTCTTTGGCTTATCTGGCGCTCTTGGCATCGCCATTGCCTCATTCTTCATCTGCTACCTAGGTGATTTTCCACCAGAGCTCAGCACTTGCATTGGTGTGGGATTGATATCGGGATTTGCGCCTTACTTGGCAAGAATCTTTGTATTGAGCAATGTAAACATCACGCCCGATCTTAGTAATTTGAGCTTACCAAAATTAGCGGTATGTATTTTGGTCTACGCCCTGTTGAGTGCAGGCTTGCATCAATGGTGGTTTGCAGTCCGCGGTCTTCAAGAGACTGGGAGTTTTAATCACTTCCTAGTGATGCTGGTTGGTGATGTATTGGGAACGGTCTTACTCATTGGCCTTATTAAAGCTGCACTCGATTTACTCAAATCCTCTAAGCTTGCTTAATTAAACAGCTCGCTTAAAGCTGCGCCAGGGTCATTGGCGCGCATAAAAGCTTCGCCTACCAAGAATGCATTGATCTGATGATCACGCATCAGTTGTACATCAGCACGACTCATAATTCCGGATTCGGTAACCAGAGTTTTCCCAGTGGGAACCATTGATAGCAGCGATAACGTAGTCTGAAGGGTGACTTCAAAAGTCTTCAGATTACGATTGTTAATTCCAAGTAGTGGAGTTTTTAATTCGAGAGCTTGCTCTAATTCAGGTGCGCTATGAACTTCAACCAGCACATCTAGGCCCAGCTCATGCGCACAAGCCTCTAGCTCTTTCATTTGATTGAGCTCTAAGCAGGCCACAATGAGCAAAATAGCATCAGCGCCGATTGCTCTTGCTTCGTAGACTTGATAAGGATCGATCGTAAAGTCTTTGCGCAACACTGGAATGCTGCAGGCAGCTCTCGCAGCTTGAAGGTAAGCATTTGCCCCTTGAAAATAATCTTTGTCTGTGAGAGCCGATAAGCAGGCTGCGCCATTTTTTTCATAGGATTGAGCAATCTCAGCCGGCTGAAAATTTTCTCGCAAGATTCCCTTGCTGGGGCTGGCTTTCTTAATCTCGGTAATCACACCCGCTTTGCCTGCTGCTATCTTTTGCTCGATAGATCGAATGAAGCCCCGTGGCTTTAGCAGTGCATCACGATTATTTTCTTCTGCTTGATCCCGCTGATTGGCTAAAGAGATTTTTTTTAAATCTGAGGCGACCTCAATTTTTTTGGTGGCAACTATTTTATCGAGGATATCGCTCATGAAGGCCTTAATTAGTTTTGAGTTGCGGCTACAAATTGGTCTAGCTTTTGACGGGCAGCGCCAGATGCAATAGCTGCTTGTGCCATCTGAACACCGCTAGCAATACTCGGGGCTACATCAGCTACATATAGAACTGCGCCAGCATTGAGGCAAACAATGTCACTTGCTGGGCCAGATTTTTTATTGAGTACATCCAACACAATCGTTTTAGATTCTTCGGCGTCAGCGACCTTAAAGCTATTGGTCGGAGCTGTACTTAAACCAAAATCTTTTGGATGAATTTCATATTCACGGACCTGACCATCTTTTAACTCACCTACCAGAGTAGGGCCTTCAAGAGAGATCTCATCCAAACCATCGCGGCCATACACCACCAGTGCATGATCCATGCCCATGGCCTGCAGCACCCGTGCCTGAATGCCGACTAAGTCGGCGTGAAACACGCCCATCAGAATGCGCTTGGCATCTGCTGGATTGGTAAGGGGGCCTAGAATATTAAAGATCGTACGCACACCCAAATCTTTGCGAATCGGTACGACATTCTTCATTGCGGGGTGATGGTTTGGGGCAAACATAAAGCCTGCACCCACCTCAGAAATACATTTCGCCACTTGTTCTGGTGAAAGCGACAGCTTTACGCCTAGCGACTCCAGAATGTCTGCGCTGCCGGATTTGCTGCTGACGCTGCGATTACCGTGCTTAGCAATTTTTGCGCCCGCTGCTGCCGCCACAAACATCGCCGCAGTAGAAATATTGAAGGTATGTGCGCCATCTCCCCCGGTACCGACTACATCTACTAAGTTGGCTCTGTCTTCTACATGCACTGGTGTTGCAAATTCACGCATGACTTGCGCAGCTGCCGCGATTTCACCAACAGTCTCTTTTTTGGTACGCAGGGCAACCAGTAGGCCGGCAACAAGCGCTGGCGCCATTTCACCACTCATGATCAGACGCATCATTGCAGTCATCTCATCATGAAAGAGTTCGCGATGTTCAATGCAACGTTGCAGTGCTTGCTGAGGCGTAATAGGCATAGGGATCGAGTTAATACTTTTGAGTTATTTGGCTTGCAAGAAATTCTTCAGCAGCGCATGGCCATGCTCAGACAGAATCGATTCTGGATGGAATTGCACGCCCTCTACTGCGAGTTCTTTATGACGTACGCCCATAATTTCGCCATCGGAAGAGGTGGCTGTTACTTCGAGCACTGACGGTAAAGAGCTCTTCTCAATTGCAAGAGAGTGATAGCGCGTTACCTTGAATGGATTTGGTAGATCTTTAAAAACGCCGACACCCGTATGGTGAATATCATCCGTTTTGCCATGCATGACTTTCTGGGCGCGAATAATCTTGCCGCCAAATGCCTCGCCAATCGCTTGATGTCCAAGGCAGACGCCGAGGATCGGTATTTGCCCGGCATAGCGTTGAATCGTAGCTACTGAAATCCCTGCTTCAGCTGGGCTGCATGGTCCTGGTGAAATGCAAATACGCGCAGGATTGATCTTGGCAATCTCGTCTACGGAAATCTCATCATTACGAAAAACCTTGACCTCCTCACCAAGCTCTGCAAAATACTGAACGAGGTTATAGGTAAATGAATCGTAGTTATCAATCATGAGGAGCATCGAGACCTCCTTGTACTAAGTCTGCTGCCATTAATACCGCACGTGCCTTAGCTTCGGTTTCTTTCCACTCGGCAGTGGGGTCAGAATCGGCTACAACGCCGGCGCCTGCTTGGGAATGTAATACACCATCACGAATCACTCCAGTACGGATAGCGATCGCCACATCCATATCGCCAGAAAAGGAGAGATAGCCCACCGCGCCACCATAAACACCACGTTTCACAATTTCCATCTCATCAATGATTTCCATTGCCCGAATTTTTGGGGCGCCGGATAAAGTTCCGGCTGGGAAGGTTGCGCGTAGTACATCCATGTTGCTCATATTGTCTAGCAACTCACCTTCAACGGAGCTCACAATGTGCTGCACATGAGAATACTTTTCAATCGACATGGAGTCGGTGACTTTGACGGTACCCGTCTTTGCAATGCGCCCCACATCATTACGAGCTAAGTCAATCAACATGACATGCTCGGCAATTTCCTTTGGATCAGCAAGTAACTCTGTAGCAAGGCGCTCATCTTCTTCAGGTGTGGCACCACGAGGACGTGTGCCAGCTAGTGGACGAATCGTCACAATCTTCTGGCTCTCACGTTGCTCTTGGCGTACCAAGATCTCTGGTGATGAGCCCACCACCTGCAAGTCGCCAAAGTCGTAGAAGTACATGTAAGGCGATGGATTTAAAGAGCGCAAGGCGCGGTACAGGGCTAGCGGCGAGTCTGTGAATGGTTTGCTAATACGCTGGCCAATCACTACCTGCATACAATCGCCAGCCAAAATATATTCTTTAGTTTTGAGAACAGCATTCTCAAAATCTGCAGCTTTGAATTTGCGAATCAATTCTGTTTTAGTGCTTGGCAATGAAGCTGGCATGCTCACGGGTTTGCATAAGCAGGCAAGCAATTCTTTTAGTCGAGCTTGACCTCTTTCAAAGCTATCTGTTTCGCTAGGGTCTGCATACACGATTAAATAAATACGGCCTGCGACGTTATCAATTACTGCCAACTCTTCAGTCAGCATTAACTGAATGTCTGGCACACCCAATTCATCCGGCAGATGATGTTTCGCTAAACGGGATTCGATATAGCGAACCGTGTCGTAACCAAAGTAGCCAGCAAGACCGCCACAGAAGCGTGGAAGGCCAGGTTGTACTGCCACTTTGAAGCGTTTGAAATACGTGTCTACAAAATCCAATGGGTTGTCGTGATTGGTTTCAATCACCTTGTCATTGAAGAGAACTTCAGTCCTTGGTTTATCTGGAGTGCCAACTGTTCTTAAAACAGTTTTAGCAGGCAGACCAATAAAAGAGAAGCGACCAAAGCGCTCGCCACCTAGAACAGACTCAAGTAAATAAGTATTTTTTTGTCCAAAAGCTTGTGTGAGTTTGACGTACAGTGACAGAGGTGTCTCTAGGTCAGCTAGTACTTCTTTTACTAACGGAATGCGATTGAAACCCTGTTTTGCTAGGGCTAAAAAATCTTCGTGCTGCATTACGCTTTTCCTGACGTCGCTAGTTCCGCGCGCATCGCCTTAATCACATCGGCATAATTTTCTTTACCAAAGATTGCGGATCCCGCAACAAAAGTATCTGCGCCAGCTTTTGCTACCTCTGCAATATTGTCGACTTTAATTCCGCCATCTACCTCAAGACGAATGTGGCGACCAGTTTCCTGTTGGTAGCGATCTAAGCGTGCACGAACCTGAGCAATCTTATTCAGAGTACTTGGAATAAATGATTGGCCACCAAAGCCTGGATTCACCGACATTAGCAAAACGAGATCAAGTATTTCTAAAGTGTGATCTAGGTGATGAAGGGGGGTTGCTGGATTTAACACCAATCCAGCCTGACAACCTTGATCACGAATCAAATTAATTGTGCGGTTTATATGAGGACTCGCTTCTGGATGAAAGCTAATGAGATTCGCACCCGCTTTTGCAAAATCCGGAATAAGGCGGTCAACTGGCTCAACCATTAAGTGCACATCAATCATCGCTGGCTTGCCATCTTTTGTTGCGTGTGGACGAATCGCCTCACATACAAGTGGGCCAATGGTGAGATTAGGGACGTAATGGTTATCCATCACATCAAAGTGAATCCAGTCTGCACCTGCCAAGAGAACATCTTGAACTTCTTTGCCTAGGCAGGCAAAGTCAGCCGACAAAATGGAGGGGGCAATGACAAACTGGCTATTTGAGGGTGATTTCTGGCTATCCATCCCTAGATTCTAGCTTGCAGTTGGCCTTAGGATGGAGCAGAATTCGAGCATGAATCCTCATGAAATCAGCATTACGGTCAAAACCCAGTATTTGCCCGACCAGTCTGACCCCGATAACCGCCAATTTGCGTTTGCCTACACCGTCACCATCAGAAATACGGGTACGGCCAGCATTCAGCTCATTGCTCGTCATTGGTTCATCACCGATGGGGACAACGATGTCCAAGAGGTCCGTGGGCTGGGGGTTGTAGGTCAGCAACCCCTATTAAGGGCGGGGGAGCAGTTTGAGTACACCAGTTGGGCTACTTTGCCGACGCCAGCGGGAACCATGCGTGGCGAGTATTTCTGCGTTACTGAAGAGGCTCAGTTTTTCCAGGCCCCCATCCCGGAATTTGCCTTGGTGATGCCCAGAACCTTGCACTAGGCTCTCAAAAGCACTATTTTTTGCCCTTACCGGTCCAAAGGACAATGAAGAGCAAGAGGGCTAAAGCCAGGCCGCCCTCAAGTGCAAATAAGATCATTGGGTATTCATCGAGTAAATTGGCAATCATGATTTCTATATCCAAGTTAATAAGTCGCGAGACTACTTCGCGCATCCTTTTCTGCAGTGTATTCGCTATCAGCATTGCCAGCTTATTAGCCGCTTGCTCCACTCCCTCTACTCGAGGGTCTGGCTATCGTTCTAGTGGTGGGGCTCCTAGCGCCTATAGCTCCTCGATTGCTAGCTTTCGATCGGTCTCATGGCAAGATTTGCCTGGCTGGCAAGAGGATGACTTAACCCAGGCTTGGCCAGCTTGGCTCAAGAGCTGTGATGCCTTGCGTAAACGCAATAGTGAAGTTAACTGGCGCCAGGCATGTGCTCAAGCCGTTAACGTTTCAGCTCGGGATGGACGTGCAATTCGCCAATATTTTGAAGGGAATTTTCAGGCCTATGAAGTTCGTAACAGCGCTACTGGCAACGAATCTGGGTTGATTACGGGTTATTACGAGCCCGTCATGAATGGCTCCCAGACTCGCACGGCTGCTTACACCGTTCCCTTGTATGGTCTGCCCAATACTTGGAAAGGCTCTAAGCCAAGCCCTGCGCCAACACGTGCAGAGCTCATGAGTTCAGGGGTGCTGCGAGGCTCGGAAATTGCATGGGTCCAAGATCCAGTTGCCGCTGCCTTTATGCAAATTCAGGGGTCTGGAAAGATTCGCCTGGAAGATGGTCGAGTATTGCGACTGGGTTACGCCGGCACCAATGATCAGCCTTTTAAGTCATTTGCTCAATGGCTCTTAGATCGAAAAGAAATTACCCGTAGTCAGGCAACCATGCAAGGTATTAGTGCCTGGGCTAAGCGCAATCCAGATCGCGTAGAGGAGATGCTCAACGCCAATCCTCGCTTCGTATTCTTCAAGGAGTTACCAGGTAATGTGAGTGCAGATCTTGGCCCTAATGGGGCTTTGGGAGTGCCTTTGACCGCGGAAAGAAGCATTGCGATTGATTTGAAAGCCATGCCTTTGGGTGCGCCAGTATTTTTAAGCACGACAAAACCCTTGAGTAGCCAAGCTTTGCAAAAATTGGTGGTGGCTCAAGATACGGGTAAGGCCATTGTGGGCGGAGTGCGAGCGGATTACTATTGGGGATCAGGTGAGTCTGCAGGTGAATTGGCGGGGCGCATGAAGCAGGATGGCAAGATGTGGTTATTGTTGCCACGCTAAACAAATATATTTTTGAAAGAGATTGATGACTTACAACACCATATTGACTGAAGTGGATGGCAAAGTAGCCGTAATTACTCTCAATCGCCCTCAAGTATTGAATGCCCTGAACGATGAGTTAATGGATGAGTTGGGTGTAGCCCTGCTAGGTTTTGATGCTGATGACAACATTGGCTGCATCATCGTCACTGGTAGTGAAAAAGCCTTTGCTGCTGGTGCAGATATTGCAACTATGGCCAAGTATGGATTTGCCGATGTTTATCGCGGTGACTTTATCTCGCGCAACTGGGAAGAGATTAAAAAAGTGCGTAAGCCAGTGATTGCAGCGGTGTCTGGATACGCTCTTGGTGGTGGGTGCGAGTTGGCGATGATGTGCGACACCATCATGGCGGCGGATAGTGCCAAGTTTGCACAGCCAGAAGTGAAGTTAGGAATCATTCCTGGCGCTGGCGGTACACAACGTTTACCACGAGCAGTTTCAAAAGCAAAAGCGATGGACTTGGCGCTCACTGGCCGCATGATGGATGCCGCTGAAGCCGAGCGCTCAGGTTTAGTTGCTCGGATTTTCCCCCAGGCGGATTTGTTGAAAGAGGTTAAAGCGATTGCCAAGACGATTGCAGATATGCCATTGCTAACTGCAATGATGGTGAAGGAAGCAATTAATGCTGCTTATGAAACTACGCTTTCAGAAGGTATTCATTTTGAGCGCCGCCTGTTCCATTCTTGCTTTGCGACCGATGATCAAAAAGAAGGCATGGCAGCGTTTATGGAAAAGCGCCCAGCTCAATTTACGAACTCGTAAAGCTTCAGCACTCAGAATGAGTTATTTCTCTAAGTAGCGTTGAGCTAGCTTGACCCAGTAGCTCACGCCAACAGGAATCAGTGCGTCATTGAAGTCGTAAGAGGGGTTGTGAAGATGGCATGGGCCCATACCATGGCCTACCGCGCGGTGGTCACCGTCACCATTACCTAAGAATACATAGCAACCAGGTTTCTCCAGTAGCATGAATGCAAAGTCTTCTGCGCCCATGGTTGGGTCGATAGCGGTATTGACGTTTTGTGCTCCAACCAATTCACTCATGACCTCGCTGGCGAACTCTACTTCTTTGGCGTGATTAATGAGCGGCGGGTAGTTGCGAGCAAAGCTGATTTCAGCTTGACAGTCAAATGCACTAGATACGTTGTGCGAAATTTCTCGCAAACGTTGCTCAATTAAATCCAAAACTTCGATAGTGAATGTGCGAACAGTGCCGCCGATAAACGCACTATCAGGAATGACATTGCTCGTCTCGCCTGCATGAAACTGCGTCACTGATAAGACTGCTGCATCTACCGGGCGCTTATTACGTGTAATGATGCTCTGTAGGGCGGTTACAACTTGTACTCCTGCGAGCACAGGATCAGCGCTATTGTGTGGCAAGGCTGCATGCCCGCCTTTACCTCGGATGGTGATTTCAAAAGTGTTACTTGAAGCCATCATTGGGCCGGACGTCACTCCAAAATGCCCTTCGGCAAGTCCCGGCCAATTGTGTAGGCCAAACACGGCATCACAAGGAAATTGCTTGAACAGCCCATCGTTAATCATTTCCTTCGCACCAGCACCACCTTCTTCTGCTGGCTGAAAAATGAAAATTACGGAACCTTTAAAGTCTCTATGATTAGATAGATATTGTGCGGCGCCAAGGAGCATTGCAGTATGACCGTCATGGCCACAGGCATGCATCTTCCCTGGATTCTTTGAAGTGTGTTCAAAGGTATTGTGTTCTTGCAATGGCAGCGCATCCATGTCTGCACGCAAGCCAACCATCTTGCCCGAGCCTAGGTCACCATCAAGTCTGCCGACAACCCCAGTTTTTCCAAGGCCACGATATACCGTGATTCCCCAGCTCGAAAGCGCTTCAGCTACGAGATCGGAAGTTCGATTTTCCTCAAAGCGCAATTCTGGATGCGCATGAATATTGCGGCGAATCTCTTGAATGGCTGATGCGGAGTCGATAATTTCTGGAAGTAATCGCATAGTTTCATCTTATCTGAATTTACTCGGGCAGCCTTATGTGCTCTGCAGCAAATCTTAAGGCCTCTATCGAGTAAGGGGCATTATCTGATTTCTGAAGTTGCTGAGGAAGGGTGGGGATGACACCTAAAAACGGCGCAAATATCCGATCCTTTAGGGTTTGAATATTTTCACCTAGAAGAGGCATTTCATTTGAAAGCGTATTGGCTACCCAACCGGCAATCGTTAACTGACGCGACACAATGGCTTCGCAGGTGAGTAGGGCGTGATTAATGCAGCCCAAGCGCATGCCGACTACGAGAATGACTGGTAAATCCATCGCCTGCGCCACATCCCCTAAATCTTCTTGGTCGTTCAGGGGGACCAAAAATCCACCTGCGCCTTCAACTACTACCGAATCAAATGCTGAAGTTAGTGCATTGAATTCATCGAGGATGATGGTGGCATCTAGATGCACACCATTTTTCTGGGCAGCGAGATGCGGTGCCGCCGCTTCGTCCAAAACAAAAGGGCAAAGACTTTGCTCGTGTGTGTTGAGCTCTGAAGCAATGCGCAACGTTTCTAAATCCTCATTGCGCTTTTGGCCGCTAGTATCAACATAGGTACCTGCGACTACCGGCTTAAAGCCGATTGCGTGGATACCAGCTCCTCTCAGTTTGACAAGCAGCGCGCCACTAAGCAAAGTTTTGCCAACCTCGGTATCGGTACCTGTGACAAAAAAACCATGTGCGGTATTCGATGTCATGCTTTGCTTTCTACGGATTGCTCAATCATCTTTAATGCCTTGATGAGTTCTCGTAAATCATCAGCACTATGGTTTGCGGAAAAAGTAATGCGTAGACGAGAGCTGCCAACGGGAACGGTAGGTGGGCGGATTGCTGGAATCCAATAGCCTGCTTCATCTAAGAGCTTGGCTGCTGCCAATGCGTTGGCATTGCTTCCTAAAATCACTGGCTGAATTGGGGTGGATGAAGGCGTTTTTTCCCAGCTTGAGAAAGTCATTTCATCATTCCAAATCTGAATCAGTTGATGTAGATGTTTTCGACGCGCAACACCTTCATTCCCGTCGATAATTTCTAGGCTTTTAAGTAGGGTGTGTGCAATCGCAGGGGGTGTTGCTGTGCTGTAAATGTAGGGGCGACCTTTTTGAATGAGCCATTCAATAAAAGGTGCTGCCGCACAAATAAATGCGCCGCTGACCCCAGCTGCTTTGCCGAGCGTACCGACATAAATAATTCTTTCCGAATGCGCATTCACTTGCTCCAAAATACCGTGGCCGCGTTCGCCAAGTACGCCAAAGCCATGCGCATCATCCACCATCAGTAGCGCATCATATTGTTCGGCAATATGGAGCAGCTTTTCTACGGGCGCGACATCGCCATCCATACTAAAGACGCCATCGACCACAATTAACTTCAGTGGGAGCACCTCTTGCTTTAGTGACTCCTCTAGCGAATGGAGATTTTGGTGATCAAATAAGGTCACCTTAGCTTTAGTTTGCGCACTCGCTAGGCGCACGCCATCAATCAGGGAGGCATGATTGAGTTTGGCTGAATAAATACTGACTTGACCTGGCTCAGCAAGTCTAGCAAGCCCGGTGATCGCATTCATATTCGCAAGATAACCAGTGCTAAAGAATAACGCTCTTGCATTGGGAATATGTTGACTCTCACAGGCAGCTAATTTTTTTTCAAGCAAGTCATGGGCAATGCTGTGACCACTAATTAAGTGCGATGCACCACTTCCAACCCCATACAGTTTTGCGCCTTCCGCTAGCGCAGAAACTAATTCAGGGTGATTGGCTAGGCCTAAGTAGTCGTTGCTGCAAAACGCCTTCAGTTCTCGCTGGCCAACACGAGCTTTGGTATCACAGGGCGACTCGGTGGTGCGCAGTTTGCGTCTAAGTAATTGCTCATCTAGATCGGCAATTTGATGCTCAGCCATATCGAAGGCTTTAAAGTTTGTACTCATGCCAACACCTGATCTAAAGCACGTTGCACAGAGGCGCCCATTTTCATGGATTCCTCGGCAGAGAGAATGTATGGTGGCATTACATAAATCGTATTTCCAATCGGCCTGATGAGGACGCCTTCATTGCGGCATGCTGAAAACAAGTCTCGCGAAAAGGTGTTGGTATGCTGGAGTAGATCAGGCTTGACATCAAAGGCTAGGATCATGCCCTGCTGGCGCCAATGTTCAATACGAGAGTCTGCCCTTGCCCAGGCAAATGCATTGGCGAGATCTTTGCTGCGCTCGAGATTTTTTTCAAGGACGGATTCAGTTTCAAAGATTTCTAAACAGGCAAGAGCTGCAGCACATGCCAATGGATTTCCGGTGTAAGAATGTGAATGCAAGAACCCTTGCTGCATTTGATCACCATAGAAGGCGTGATAAATTTTGTCAGTCGTCATGGAGAGTGATAGCGGAAGGTAGCCACCACTGATGCCTTTGGACAGCGTTAAGAAGTCTGGCCAAATTCCCGCATGTTCACAAGCAAAAAACTTGCCCGATCGACCGCAGCCTACTGCAATCTCATCGGCGATGAGATGAATGTTGTAACGATCGCAGAGTGATCTTACTAAGCGTAAATATTCTGGAGAGTACATCGCCATTTGTCCCGCACATTGAACAAGTGGCTCAACAATGATGGCGGCAATATGGCGATGCTCTGCTTCTAGTAGCGCCTCTAATTTTTTAGCGGCTCGCCTAGCAACATCATCAGCACTTTCACCAGCTTGTGCTTTTCTTGAATCTGGTGAGGGCACTGTAAAAACATTTTGCAATAGTGATCCGTAGGCTTCACGGAAGATGGCAACATCAGTTACCGCTAATGCACCTAAAGTTTCACCGTGATAGCCATTTTCTAGGCAGACAAATTTTTTCTTTTGCGGCTGATTATTGAGTCGCCAAAAGTGGTGACTCATCTTTAACGCAATCTCTACCGCAGAGGCGCCATCAGATGCGTAAAACACATGACCCAAATGGCCTTGAGTTAAAGCAGATAGTTTCTCTGAAAGCTCCACTACGGGGGGGTGGGTAAATCCAGCGAGCATGACATGCTCAATTTTTTCAAGCTGATTAGTAATGGCTTGATTGATGCGCGGATTGGAGTGACCAAAGAGATTGGTCCACCAAGAGCTGATGCAATCGAGTAAGGTATTTCCCTTGTCATCAAAGAGCCAAGCACCCTTACCTTTTGTAATGGCAATTAACGGCAATGACTCGTGATGCTTCATCTGAGTGCAGGGATGCCAAACGGCATCTAGGCTGCGATCAACCAGGGAGGTTTGATTTAGATCAGAAATAAACTTCATGTTTGGTATTTGACCACTAGTTTTTCCTAATTTAGGTCTGTATCTGTTATGTTTATGCCTTGAATTGATCTATTTTCTGGAATTCGACTATGCAGGCCACCCAAACTACTGAAAAACCCCTTACCCAAGTCAAGTCTCAAAAGGATTTGCATAAAGAGGTCGATGCTTCGGGTGCTTGGTCCGTGGCCGAGATTGAGGCCTTATTTGCCCTCCCATTTAGCGATTTGATGTTCAAGGCGCAAGAGACCCATCGTGCCAACTTCCCTGATGGTGATGTGGAATTGGCTACGCTCTTATCAATCAAGACCGGTGGCTGCCCTGAGGATTGCGGATATTGCCCTCAGGCAGCTCGTTATGACACCGACGTGAAGGCCAATAAGTTGATGGATCTGGATGAGGTCCTGGAGGCAGCTAAGGCTGCCAAAGCGGCCGGATCAAACCGTTTTTGTATGGGAGCCGCTTGGCGGGAGCCTAAAGACCGTGATATTGAAAAAGTCACCGCCATGATTAAGGGTGTAAAGGCCCTAGGCCTTGAAACCTGTGCCACTCTGGGGATGTTGGAGGCTAATCAGGCTCAAGCCTTGCAAGAGGCTGGTTTGGACTTCTATAACCACAATCTGGATACCAGCGAGGATTTCTATCGCTCAGTCATCTCTACCCGGGGCTACCAAGACCGTCTGGACACGATTTCTAATGTGCGTGCCGCAGGCATGTCAGTGTGCTGTGGCGGCATTGTGGGTATGGGTGAGTCCCGTGAGCAGCGCGCAGCTTTCTTAGCCCGTTTAGCCAACTTAAGCCCGTATCCAGAATCAGTTCCAATTAACCACTTGGTTCCAGTTGCAGGAACTCCCTTGGAAGATCAGAAACCTTTGGATCCACTGGAATTCGTAAGAACGATTGCTGTAGCCCGCATCACGATGCCCCGTGCACGAGTGCGTTTATCTGCTGGCCGCCAAGAGCTCGGTAGAGCTGTTCAAGCAATGTGTTTTCAGGCTGGGGCAAATTCTATTTTCTATGGTGAGCAACTGCTCACTACCGGTAATCCTGAGGCAGAACAAGACCGCGAGCTCTTGGCTGAGCTGGGTTTAAAGACTAAACAAAGCTGCAAAGCCGAGGTTTTAGTCTAAGGTTTTTGAAGTCCATGGCCCTGATTGACCGCTTCATTATTGAGTTTGACACAGCCTTACGCTCGGTAGTGGGTGGCGCTCATGCCCAACGCCCAACACCTGGTTCAGGCACTCAATCTACCCCTGTGTTGGATGCCAAAGAGCGAGAGCATGCTGCTGGGTTAATGCGGATCAATCATGTGGGTGAGGTATGTGCCCAAGCACTTTATCAATCTCAAAAATTGGTAGCCCGTAGCCCTGAAATTAGGCAAATGCTAGAGCATTCTGGTCAGGAGGAGATGGACCATTTAGCATGGTGTGAAACACGTCTTCAAGAGCTAGGTTCTCATACCAGTTATCTCAACCCAATCTGGTATGCAGGATCCTTTGCAATCGGCTTGGTTGCTGGCTTAGCGGGTGATAAGTGGAGTTTGGGGTTTGTTGCTGAAACAGAAAAACAGGTAGAGAATCACCTGGAGAGTCATCTTGAAAAATTGCCCTCAGAAGATCAGCGTTCTCGGGCTATTGTTAATCAAATGCGTATCGATGAAATTGAGCATGGACAGGCTGCAATTTCTGCGGGTGGAACAACCTTACCCGAACCGATTCAGGGATTAATGCGGGCGATGTCAAAGGTCATGACAACGACTGCTTACAAAATCTAGTTCTAAATTAACTTTTTTTGTATATTGTTATTTGAAATACTGTTTATTAACACAGTATATTTATCCTTTATTAGCTTAAATAGCTAAGACCTATTCTTAAGTATATTTTCCAAGCTGTTGTTTCAAGTAGCATTTTTATAGTCACCATTTTATGAAGACATGACGCTAAGTGATTGTAATCACTAGGAAATTTCCTAAATAATTACCCAAAAAGACTTGACCCTCTTAATGCGATCCTCTAAAGTGGGAGGAAGTGTGAAAAAGTGGGGTAAATGGTGTTTCAAGGTGCGTCAGCTCTCAATTTAGATGCAAAAGGCCGCATGTCTGTGCCGGCAAAGCATCGTGACGCCTTGTTAGTTCAAGGTGAGGGCCGAATTACACTCACAAAACACCCAGACGGATGTCTACTGTTATTCCCGCGTCCTGAGTGGGAAACCTTCCGCACTCGTGTCGCGCAACTGCCAATGGATGCCCATTGGTGGCGTCGAATCTTCCTTGGTAATGCTGCAGAAGTAGATTTGGATAGCGCCGGAAGAATTTTGGTGAGTCCAGAGTTGCGAGCAGCTGCTGGTATTGAAAAGGAAGTGATGCTGCTCGGAATGGGCAGCCATTTGGAGTTGTGGGACGCCGCTACTTACGCCGCAAAAGAACAGGCTGCCATTGCACAAGGTATGCCTGAAGCCCTGAAGCAATTTAATTTTTGATGACAGGGTGCCATGAACATAACTCATCGCCCAGTATTACTGGCCGAGGCGGTGACGGCGCTGATCAGTGGCCCACGCATCACCTCTCCCGAAGAATCAAAAAATCTACTCTTGATAGATGGAACCTTTGGGCGCGGTGGTCATACGCAAGCGCTACTTTCACAATTGCCTTTGAGCGCACGCATGATTTCCTTCGACAAGGATTTGGATGCGATCGCAGTGGCGGAACAAATCAACGACCCCCGTTTACGAATCGTGCACGACAGCTTTGCGCAGATGGATCAATATGCGGAGCCAGAATCCGTCGACGGTATTTTGTTGGATCTTGGGATCAGCTCTCCACAGGTGGACGAGGCGCATCGTGGGTTTTCCTTTCGCAAGGATGGTCCGCTGGATATGCGCATGAATACGGATCACGGTTTGACGGCAGCGGAATGGTTGGAGCAAGCATCGCAAGAGGACATCACACGCGTGATTAAGACGTACGGCGAGGAGCGTTTTGCATTTCAGATCGCTAAAGCCATTGTGGCAAAGCGCGAAGAAGGCTTGGCCCCAAAAACAACCTTGCAATTAGCAAGTTTGGTGGCGAGCGTGGTTCGCACAAGAGAGGTGGGTCAAGATCCTGCCACCCGAACTTTCCAAGCATTGCGTATTTTTATTAATCGTGAATTAGAAGATCTAGAGCTTGGATTGAAGGCGGCGTTGAACTTATTGAAGCCGGGCGCGCGCTTAGCGGTGATTAGCTTTCATTCGCTAGAAGACCGCATTGTGAAGCAGTTCCTGCAGTCACATGCCAAAGTTGAAGTGCCGCGTGGTTTGCCTGTTCGCGATCGTGATTTACCGCAAAGCGCTTTAGAAATTATTGGACGGGTTAAGCCAAGCGAAGAAGAGGTTCGCGAGAATCCTCGTGCTCGTTCTGCAATCATGCGTATTGCTGAGAAACGCACGGGAGCACTAGTTTGAATCGCGCCACCCTCACGTTGCTCGTTCTGTTGCTAGTTTGTGCGCTATCTTTGGTGGCAGCACAGCAGCGTGCCCGGAAATTATTTATCTCTTTAGAGCGCGCGCAAATTGAAGAGCGCAAACTCAATCAAGATTGGTTGCGTTTAGAGTATGAGCAGCGCAATCTATCAAAGTCTGCGCGGATTCGTGATGTTGCGCGTAGTCAGTTGCGCATGGTCCCTATATCTCCAGAGCGTACTTTGTACCTGAAGGAGGCTAGATGAGGCCGGTAGGTTTTTCAACTACACCGAATTTAGTATTGCGTCTGCCAATGTGGCGGTCACGCCTCATGCTGTTTATGTTGTTCTTCGTATTCATGCTGCTGCTAATCCGCGCCTTTTGGATTCAGGGCCCAGGAAATGCCTTCTATGAGGCGAAGGGTGTACGGGGTACGCAACGTGAGTTGGAGTTACCTGCTTCCCGTGGAAAAATTTTGGATCGCAATGGTCAGGTCATCGCTACGAGCCTAGAGGCAAAGTCGGTAATCGCCTATAACGATACTGTGCCGGATGATTTGGCCGCAGATAAGGTGCAGAAATTAGCAAGCCTTTTACAAATTAGCGAATCTGAGCTGCGCAAAAAATTAAAAGAAGAGCGTAAGCAGGTGTTCTTGAAGCGCCAAGTAGATCCAGAGGTTGCGCAACAGATTAAGCAATTGGAAATTCCTGGTATTGGCTTGAATAATGAGTACCGTCGCTCTTACCCAGAAGGTGAGGCGATGGCGCACGTTGTTGGCTTTACTAATGTGGAAGATCGTGGCCAAGAGGGCATGGAGCTCTCTCGAGAAAAAGACTTAGCTGGACATCCTGGAGCGCGTCGAGTGGTCGTCGATCGCTTAGGTCGTGTTGTCGAAGATGTTGCGATTTTGCAGTTACCGCAAAATGGCAAAGATTTGCAACTCTCTATCGATAGCAAGATTCAGTTCTTAGCTTACAACGCTGTCAAGAATGCAGTCGAGCAGCACCACGCAAGTGCTGGTGGTGCAGTAGTACTGGATACTCATACTGGTGAGATCTTAGCGTTAGCGAATTACCCCAGTTACAACCCAAACGATCGCAAAAAGTTAACGGGTGAGCAGTTGCGTAATCGTGTTTTAACGGACACCTTTGAACCTGGCTCAACAATAAAGCCGTTAACAGTCTCTATTGCCTTGGAGAAAGGCGTTATTACGCCTAATACCAATATGGTGATTGGTGCCAAATATTTAGTTGGTCCTAAGCCCATTACGGATACGCACCCATATGGCAACTTAACTGTTGCTCAAATTATTCAGAAGTCGAGCAATATTGGTACAGCCAAGATTGCTATGAATAATTTATCGGCCGAAGAGATGTGGAATTTCTACACTTCTGTTGGATTAGGTCAAGCGCCTAAGATTGGATTCCCTGGTGCTGTTGCTGGCACAGTTCACCCGTTTAAAAAATGGATGCCAACTGATCAGGCGCGGATTGCTTTTGGGTATGGTATTTCAGCCTCACTGTTTCAAGTGGCTCGTGCGTATACTATTTTCGCTCGTGATGGCGACTTGGTTCCACTGACGATTGAACGCAGTCCAAGCTTCAAGCCCGGAACGCATGTGATCTCTGCGAAGACTGCCATTGAGATGCGCGGCATGATGGAGTCAGTAACCGAGCCTGGAGGCACCGCCATCAAAGCGCAAGCTGAAGGCTATCGAGTTGGTGGAAAAACAGGTACGGCGCATAAATTAGTGGGTAAGGGCTACGGCAACAAATATCGCGCTTACTTTGCGGGCCTTGCGCCAATTAGCGCACCACGCATTGTGGTTGCCGTAATGATCGATGAACCGACTGGTGGAAGCCACTATGGTGGTGATGTTGCTGCACCAGTCTTCTCCACTATCGTGAGTGAGACGCTGCGCACCTTGAATGTGTTGCCAGATAGCAATGTGAAGCAAATGACACTGCAGGATAGCAGCCCCACAGAAATTCAGAGCGCTTCAGTAAAAACACATGCAGCGGTTTTAAAAAGATGATGGCAATGGTCAATCTTGAACCCCATCTCTTAATCTCGCATTTACGCGATCTCACAACAGCAGATGCAAAAGTGAGTGCTGACAGCCGTCAAATTGAAGCAGGCGATATCTTCTTTGCTTATGCCGTTGGGCATGGCAATGCACTACGAGATGGGCGCGATTACATTGCTGCCGCCTTGGCAAATGGTGCAGCAGCTGTGGTGTTTGATCCCGCGGATGGTGTGGCTAACGAATATTTAGATCGCCCAGAATGTTTTGCTGTTGAGAATTTATCAGCCTTGGCTGGAGAGCTCTGTGCGGAATGGTACGGCTACCCAAGTGCAAAGTTGAATGTCATCGGTGTGACTGGCACCAATGGCAAAACAAGCATTACTCAATGGTTGGCACAGGCTTTGGATGAGCCCAATCATCGAGCAGCAGTATTGGGCACATTAGGCACTGGATTCCCTGGCGCATTAATTCAGACCGGGTACACCACACCAGACGCACCGCGCTTACAAACTCAATTAAAAGAATTGCGTGATGCGGGTGCTCAGCAGCTTGCGATAGAAATTTCCTCCCATGCGCTAGATCAAGATCGGGTTGCTGGCTTAAATGTGCGTAGCGCGGTATTCACGAATTTGACTCAAGATCACCTGGATTACCACGGCACGATGGGGGAGTACGCTGAGGCAAAAGCAAAACTATTTCAGCAGCCTCAACTTGAGAATGCCATCATCAATTTTGATGATGTATTTGGGCGTGAATTAGCAATGAAGCTTCTTGCGGTTGATGGCCCCAAAGTGTGGGGTTACGCGTTAAGTCGCAATGCATTTGCTGGATTTGAAAAATTGGGTGATCGCCTGAATCGGGTGCACGCAGAAAACACCTTATTTACAGCTGCGGGTTATGAATCTGAATTTAACTGTGATGCCCTAGGCTCAAGCGCTGTCCAGCTTGCAGTTCTTGGGGAATTCAATTTGAGCAACTGTCTGGCTGTTTGGACGGTCTTGTTGGCTCAAGGTTTGAACCCAAATGAGGCATCTAAGCGAATGAGCAAGCTGAGCCCTGTTCCTGGCCGCATGGAGCTGATTCGCTTGAATAAAACACAGAGAACTGAGGGCCCATTAATCGTGGTGGATTACGCGCACACACCAGACGCCCTTACTAAAGCATTGAATGCTTTGCGGCCAATCGCTCATCAGCGTGATGGAAAAGTGTGGTGTGTCTTTGGTTGCGGTGGTGATCGAGACTTGGGGAAGCGCCCTCAAATGGGTCGTGCAGCACAAGAGTTTGCGGATCATATTGTGATTACGAGTGACAACCCTAGATCTGAAGATCCAGAATCTATTATTGCCATGATTCAAGCTGGTATGTCTGGTGACCTATCCAATGTACAGGCGCTGCCTGATAGAGCTGCTGCCATCATGGCAGCAGTAAGGCATGCCAATATTAAGGATATTGTTTTGGTTGCCGGCAAAGGGCATGAGTCTACTCAAGAGATCAATGGCAAGAAATTTGACTTTTCTGATCAAGAGCATATTCGTTTGGCAGCAGGGGGTAGCGTATGAATAAGCCTATGACTACTCTTGCTCAGGTGCATGCGATGCTGCCAGGCAGTCAGCTGATTCATGCGGATACTGAATCTGCTAGAGCGATCTCTATTTCAGGTGTTGGCAGCGATAGTCGCCAGATTCAGTCTGGTGAATTATTTATTGCCTTGTCAGGCGAGCGTTTTGATGCGCATCATTTCTTGAGCGATGTAGCTGCAGCGGGTGCGGGTGCTGCACTCATTAGTGATAAAGAAACATGCCCAGAAAATTTGGCTGCAATTTGTGTTGAGGACGTTAAACAGGGTTTGGGTGAATTAGCAAAGACTTGGCGTGCACAGTTCTCTATCCCAGTGGCTTTGGTAACCGGATCTAATGGTAAGACCACTGTAAAAGAAATGATTGCTTCTATCTTCAAAGCATCTGCTGGTGAGGATTGCACCCTGGTTACCAAAGGTAACCTCAATAACGATATTGGCCTGCCTTTAACCTTGCTCCGCATGCGACCAACTGATCGCTTAGCAGTGATTGAGTTAGGCATGAATCATCCAGGTGAAACTGCAGAGTTAGCTGTCATTGCTCAAGCCAATATTGCCCTGATTAACAATGCACAGCGCGAGCATCAAGAATTTATGGCGACTGTGGAAGCGGTTGCAAAAGAACATGCAGCTGCCTTGAGTACGCTCCCCGCAGATGGTGTTGCAGTATTTCCAGCGGATTCTGAATTTTCTGATGTTTGGTATCAAGCTGCCGCCGGACGCAAGGTAATTAATTTTGCTTTATCTACAGACTCCACTACAGCTGTTGCCTCTGTGACCGGCAAGTTGTTAGCTAGCGGAAGAGTTGAGATTTCTACGGATCTTGGCAAGATTGAGGTTCAGCTCAACACCTTGGGGAATCACAATGTGCGCAATGCCTTAGCGGCTAGCGCAGTTGCCTTGGGTGCTGGCTTAAGTTTGGAAAAAATTAAGGTAGGTCTGGAATCTTTTACACCAGTAAATGGACGTATGCAATCAAAGCCTTTGAATGCAGGTCGCACTTTGATTGACGATAGTTATAACGCCAATCCAGATTCTGTCAGAGCGGCTATTGATGCACTTAAGCAGTCTGGGAATACTTCCTGGTTGGTATTGGGTGACATGGGTGAAGTGGGCGATCAAGGCCCTGGGTTTCATGAGGAAGTTGGTGCCTATGCTGCTGAGCAGGGTGTTAGTAAGTTATTCGCTCTTGGAGAGCAGTGTAAGTTTGCAGTGCAGGGCTTTAATGATTCACAGAAGTTTGAGGCTGCTAGCAGTGCTGCACATTTCACCACTTTGGATCAGTTGCTTGAGGAGCTGAATGTGGCATTAGCACGCCAAGAATCAAGCAAGCAGATGCATTTAGATATTTTGGTTAAGGGATCTCGTTTTATGCGCATGGAGCGTGTAGTACAGGCCTTATTAGAGGAGGCTAAAACATGCTCTTAATATTGGCCCAATGGTTGCAAGATGATTTTGGATTTTTCCGGGTCTTTAATTACATTACCTTTAGAGCGGTGATGGCAACTGTGACCGCTCTTTTGATTGGATTAGCTGCTGGCCCTTGGGTTATTCGCAAATTAACTGAATTAAAAATGGGTCAATCGGTTCGCACAGATGGTCCGCAAACCCATTTAGTGAAATCAGGCACTCCTACGATGGGTGGCGTATTGATCCTTTTAGGTATCTTTATCTCCTGCATGTTGTGGGCAGATCTGAGTAATCGCTTTATTTGGATCGTAATGATTGTGACTTTTGGATTTGGCTTGGTGGGCTGGGTAGATGATTACCGCAAAGTAGCTCGCAAGGATCCTAAGGGAATGGCATCGCGAGAGAAATTCTTTTGGCAAACCTTGATTGGCTTATTTGCCGCTATTTATTTGGCCTTTTCCGTATCTGAGGTTAATAACCTGAAGGTATTGCAATTGTTCTTTGATTGGCTCAAGAGCGGATTCGCTTTGGACTTGCCGGCTAAATCAAACTTACTGATTCCTTTCATGAAAGAAATCAGTTACCCATTGGGCGTGATGGGTTTCATTATTTTGAGTTACTTGGTAATTGTTGGTAGCAGCAATGCGGTGAACTTGACTGACGGTCTTGATGGTTTGGTCATCATGCCGGTGATTCTAGTTGGGGCGGCGTTAGGTGCATTTGCCTATGTGATGGGTAATGCGATTTACGCAAAGTATTTATTGTTCCCTTATATTCCTGGCGCAGGTGAGCTCATGATTTTCTGTGGGGCCATGGGTGGTGCTGGACTCGCATTTCTTTGGTACAACACGCATCCTGCTCAAGTATTTATGGGTGACGTTGGTGCACTCGCATTGGGTGGGGCCCTCGGTACTATTGCCGTCATTGTTCGCCAAGAAATCGTGCTCTTTGTGATGGGTGGGATCTTCGTAGCAGAAACAGTTTCAGTGATGTTGCAAGTGTTCTGGTTCAAATTTACCAAGAAGCGTTTTGGTGAAGGCCGCCGTATTTTTAGGATGGCTCCACTTCATCACCATTTCGAATTGGGTGGTTGGCGCGAAACACAAGTAGTGGTTCGTTTCTGGATCATCACCATTTTATTAGTTCTCATTGGCCTCTCCAGCCTGAAATTACGGTAAGCCAAAGAATATGCATAATTTAGATCAAGCCTTCGCTAACCCAGCTCTCATCGCAGATGAGGGTTATCAAGCGCCCCAGAATTTCTTAATATTGGGATTGGGAGAATCTGGCTATGCGATGGCCAAGTGGTGTTTGCGAAATGCTGCAAAGGTAAGCCTGGTTGATACGCGTGATCGCGAAAAACTCAGTGAGCGTCAAAAGGCTTGGTTAGCCGATCTGGAGTTTGCGGGACTGAAGGATGCTTATTTTGGTCCTCTTGATAAAGTGAATTTAAAGGGCATCGATGTCATTGGCATTAGTCCTGGCCTATCTCCAATTCAAGAGCCGGCAGCTTCTTTCTTGGCTCAGGCACAAGATTCCAACATTGATATTTGGGGGGAGTTGGAATTCTTCGCTAGAGCTATTGCAGCCTTGGATCGCATGGCCCAGGTTGAGCAGTCTCAATATACGCCTACTGTATTAGCCATCTCCGGAACAAATGGAAAGACGACAACGACTGCTCTGACGGGGCAGTTGTGTGAGCGTGCGGGTAAGAGGGTTGCTGTTGCGGGAAATATTAGCCCAGCAGCATTGGACAAGTTAATGTCTTGCTTGGATGAGTCTGATCAGGTTGCCGATATGCCCGAGATTTGGGTGCTTGAGTTATCTAGCTTCCAATTAGTTTATGCAAGCACTTTCAATGCAACGGCGGCAACCGTGTTAAATATTACGCAAGATCACCTAGATTGGCATGGCGATATGCAGGCCTACGTTGATGCAAAAGCTAATATCTTTGGGCAAGACACGGTCTGTATTTTGAATCGAGATGATCCACTGGTAATGAATTTGCTTTCTGATGAGCAAAAATCGAGTAAAGCGGTGATTACTTTTGGGGCTGATCGTCCTGATGAGCAGGGCGCTTTTGGAATCGAACATGATCTACGTGCCGGTGGAATTGATTGGCTGGTATGGGCTGAAGTAGATGAAGATCTTGAGCCTCAACCGAAGCGTCGCCGTAAAGCGGCTGTTGTAGAAGAAGAGCCATTAAGACTTAAGCGTTTAATACCTGCGGATGCTTTACGTATTCGTGGTCGCCATAATGCTTTGAATGCATTAGCCGCATTAGCCTTGGCACGAGCAGCTGGTTTACCGATGAATATGCTCTTACATGGATTGCGTGACTACCATGGTGAACCACATCGCGTTCAAAGTGTTTCGATTGTGTCGAATGTTGAATATGTGGATGACAGTAAAGGCACTAACGTAGGAGCAACAGTAGCCGCATTGAATGGCCTCAGTGCTAATGAGTCTGGCAAGCGGATCTGGTTGATTGCTGGTGGTGAAGGCAAGGGCCAAGACTTTAGTCCTTTACGTGATCCTGCATTACGTTTTGTAAAAGGCATCTTCCTGATTGGTAAAGATGCCCCAGTGATTGCCGAGGCTTTGGCCGATTGCGTGCCATGCGTAATGAGTGAAACCCTACAAAACGCAGTGGCTGAAGCTGCAAAACAAGCCCAGTCTGGAGATATCGTTTTGCTATCACCAGCTTGTGCTAGCTTTGATCAGTTTAGCGATTACGTTGCACGCGCTGAAGCCTTTGTTGCTGAAGTTCAAGAATTGGGAATGCAATTCGAAGGAGCTGATGCATGAGTTTGAGGGAAAAACTTTTTCCTGAGAATCGTTTGGGTCTTGGCCGCTTTTGGAATTACTCCAGAGGTGGGATAGATAATTTCCGCAGCGGCTTGAGGGATGCGGTATCTGGTGTTGAGCAAACTCGCTCACGCATGATGGACTATGACCAGCTATTGGTTTGGGCGGTATTGTCTTTGGCCTTGATTGGCTTGGTGATGGTCTACTCCGCATCGATTACTTTGGCTGATGGCCCTAAGTATGCAAATTACAGCAGCAACTTCTTCCTAATTCGCCATTGCATTTCTTTGGCGATCGCTATCGGTGTAGGTATTTGGGCATTTAAGATTCCAACCAAAGTATGGGATCGCTATTCACCTGTAATTTTTGGTTTCACAGTTTTGCTATTAATTGCTGTGCTCATTCCTGGTGTTGGAAAAGGTGTGAATGGTGCCAAGCGTTGGATCCCATTGGGTCTCATGAACTTCCAGCCATCTGAATTAATGAAGTTTGCTGCCGTGATTTTTGCCGCAAGCTATACAGTGCAGCGCCAAGAGTATCTCCACTCATTTGTGAAGGGCATGTTGCCCATGGGTATCGCTGTTGCCTTGGTTGGCGGCTTACTCATGGCTGAGCCTGATATGGGTGCATTTGTTGTAGTTGCCCTAATTGCGTTCGGAATCTTGTTCTTAGGCGGTATCAACGCTAAGTTGTTTGGTGGCTTGATCTTAGTTGGTCTAATGAGTGGTGCCACGATGATTGCCCTCTCGCCATTCCGTCGTGGCCGAATGCTGGCGTTCATGGATCCATGGCAAGTCGACAATGCAGCAAATAAAGGCTATCAATTAACTCACTCTCTGATGGCCTTTGGTCGTGGTGAATGGTTTGGCTTGGGTCTAGGTGGTAGCGTCGAGAAATTACATTACCTCCCTGAAGCGCATACCGATTTCATCATGGCTGTGATTGGTGAAGAGCTCGGATTTGTTGGTGTAGTAGTGATGATCTTCTTGTTCTATTGGATCGTACGTCGCGCATTCCTTATTGGCCGCACTGCCTTGCAATTGGATCGCAGTTTTGCCGGTCTTGCTGCTAAAGGTGTAGCGATATGGATTGGTTGGCAAGCATTTATTAATATGGGCGTGAACTTAGGTTTGCTTCCTACCAAAGGCTTAACCCTTCCATTGGTTAGCTATGGTGGCTCAGGAATTTTGATGAACGCAGTTGCAGTAGCCATGCTGCTTCGTATTGATTATGAAAATCGTATCTTGATGCGGGGTGGCAAGTTATGACCAAGCCGTCTATCTTGATTATGGCTGGTGGCACCGGGGGACACATTTTCCCGGGACTTGCTGTTGCTGAATATCTCCGTATCTGTGGCTGGAAAGTATTTTGGCTTGGTAATCAAAGCGGTATGGAGTATCGCTTAGTAAAGGCTTGCGACTTCCCATTTGAGGCGGTTGAGTTTGGCGGCTTGCGTGGCAAGGGTACTAAAGCCAAACTCATGTTGCCATTCAATCTCGCAAAGGCTAGTTTCCAAAGTTGGAAGATTATGCGCCGCATCAAGCCAAATGTGGTTTTAGGTATGGGTGGATACATTACATTTCCTGGTGGCTTGATGACCAAGTTTTTGAAGAAGCCATTGGTTTTGCATGAATCTAATTCCGTGGCAGGAAGTGCTAATCGTGCTTTGGCCAAAATTGCTATGCGTACCTTGACTGGCTTTCCAGGCGCGATGGCCCATGCTGAGTGGGTTGGGAATCCAATCCGCGCAGAATTCGAAGCTGTAGATGCGCCAGCAAAACGTTATGAAGAGCGTACCGGACCCTTGTCGATTCTGGTAGTGGGTGGAAGTTTGGGCGCCGCAGCCTTAAATGAAGCTATTCCGGCAGCCTTGGCATTGATGGATCAAGACGCGCGTCCAAACGTAATTCACCAGGCGGGCGATAAGCATCTGGCGGATTTAGAGCGTCGTTATGCCGACTTAGGTGTTGCTGCTGATATTCGCCCTTTTATTGATGACATGCCAACTGCCTATGCTCAAGCAGATCTGGTGATTTGCCGCTCTGGTGCAATGACCGTTTCAGAAATTGCAGCCTGTGGCGTTGCATCTTGTTTAATCCCATTTCCATACGCGATTGATGATCATCAGACTGCGAATGCGCGTTTTTTATCGGATGCAGATGCGGCAATTTTGTTGCCGCAACAGGATCTTAATCCGCAGGACTTGGCATCCATGATTCAAAACTTTAGCCGTCAAGATTTGCGAGTGATGGCTGAGCGCGCCCATGCATTGGCTAAGCCCAACGCAACTCAGCGCGTGGCTGAAGTATGTGCAGACTGTGCAGGAGTAGGTATATGAAACATATTGTTCAGCAAATTCATTTTGTTGGTATCGGCGGCGCAGGTATGAGTGGCATTGCTGAAGTATTGCTAAATCTGGGTTATCAGGTATCTGGATCCGACTTAGCTGAAGGTGCTGCAACTAAGCGCCTAAAAGATTTAGGTGCAGTCATTCATATTGGACATGATCCTAAGAATATTGGCACTGCAGAAGCGGTAGTGATTTCTACTGCTGTTGCAGGCAATAACCCTGAAGTGCTAGCTGCTCGCGCAGCTAAAGTTCCTGTTATTCAGCGTGCCGTCATGCTTGGTGAGCTCATGCGTTTAAAGCAAGGTATTGCGATTGCAGGAACTCATGGCAAGACAACGACTACTAGTTTGGTTGCCTCAGTCTTAGCTGAGGGTGGGCTGGATCCGACTTTTGTAATTGGTGGAAAGTTAAATTCTGCTGGCGCCAATGCAAGATTGGGTCAGGGCGATTTTATTGTGGTGGAGGCTGATGAGTCTGATGCCTCCTTCTTGCAATTATTTCCAGCAATGGAAGTGGTTACCAATATTGATGCTGATCACATGGATACGTATCAGCACGATATGGCGAGATTGAAGCAGGCATTTGTTCAGTTTATTCAGCGCATGCCTTTTTATGGCGTTGCAGTTCTCTGCATTGATGATGCTAATGTTCGAGACATTATTCCTTTCGTATCGCAGCCGGTATTGCGTTATGGCTTATCTGAAGATGCAGATATTCGTGCAAGCAATGTGCATGCCGAAGGTACTCGGATGCACTTTACGGTTGATCGTAAAACAGTGCGCCGCCATGGTAATAAGCCAGGTCGTCTTGAGGTGCAATTAAATTTACCAGGCCTACACAATGTTCAGAATGCGTTAGCCGCAATTGGGATTGCAACGGAATTGGGTGTTAGCGACGAGGCCATTGTGAAGGCTTTATCTGAGTTTAGTGGCGTTGGTCGCCGCTTCCAAAGGTATGGCGAAATTCCTTTGGCATCTGGTGGAAGCTTCACTTTGATAGATGACTACGGTCACCATCCTGTTGAAATGGCAGCCACTTTATCTGCAGCGCGCGGTGCTTATCCAGATCGTCGCTTGGTATTGGCGTTTCAACCACATCGGTTTACAAGAACTCGCGATTGCTTTGGTGAGTTTGTTCAGGTGCTCAAAAACTTTGATGCTCTTGTGCTGACCGAGGTATATCCCGCCGGTGAAGCCAAGATTCCAGGTGCAGATGGTCAAAGTCTCATGAAAGCAGCGCTTACTGCAGATATGACTACGAATGGCTCCTTGGATAGCGCAGCTGTGGTCTTTGCGCCAAGCGTTGCAGAGATGCCAGAAAAACTAGGCGCCTTATTGCGTGATGGCGATGTCTTAATCACGATGGGCGCAGGCTCTATATCCGGATTACCTCATGTATTGGCGGAGGCAAAGCATGTTTAAGCAAAACCAACCATTACTTTCCTGGGGTGAGCGAGTGAAGCAAGAACTCGCAAACCTAGATGTCAAATCGCTTGGTCGGGTTGGTGTATTGCTTGGCGGTCGTTCTGGTGAGCGTGAGATTTCCTTGATGTCGGGTAATGGCGTATTGGAAGCGCTGCTCTCTAAAGGGGTTGATGCGCACCCATTTGACCCGGGATTACGTTGCCCAACTGAATTGGCCAATGAAAAATTTGATCGCATCTTCATTTCTTTGCATGGACGTTATGGTGAAGATGGCACGATCCAAGGATTACTCGAGCTATTGGGCTTGCCTTATACCGGTAGCGGTGTACTGGCCTCTGCGCTGGCAATCGACAAAATTGCGACTAAGTTAGTTTGGCTCAGCAGCGGCCTTTCAACCCCGGAATTCCAGGAGTTGAAAGCTGATAGTGACTGGAGTGCAGTAGTGAAGGGCTTAGGTTTGCCATTAATTGTGAAGCCTGCACATGAAGGCTCTTCGCTCGGCTTAACTAAAGTGAAATCCGTTGAAGAGTTGCCGGCAGCCTATAAGTTGGCCGCTGGAATGGATAAAAAAGTGATTGCCGAGACTTGTATTGTTGGCGATGAGTTAACTTGTCCATTGGTTGGATTTGGCGAAAATGCTGAGGCATTGCCTGTCATCAAAATTATTCCGCCGGAAGCAAATTACGATTTTCACAATAAGTACTTCTCTGACGAGACCAAATACTTATGCCCAACTGGCTTAGCCCCAGAAGTAAATAAAGCAGTTCAAGATTTAGCTTTAGCGGCCTATCGCGCTCTTGGCTGTAAAACTTGGGGTCGCGCTGATGTGATGTTGGATCAAAAAACTGGCAAACCTTATCTCTTGGAGATGAACACATCTCCAGGTATGACTTCGCATTCTTTAGTTCCGATGGCTGCCAAAGCGGCTGGCGTTGAGTACGCAGAATTGGTTCTCTGGGTTATTAGTCAAACCTTAAATGCAAAAGGGGTTGCGCAAGCATGAGTCGGATGAGTGGCTTCTTGAACGGATTCGGCGAGGTGTTTACTTCGCTGGCATCCCCGCTTTGGAATTATCCAGAGCGGATGCAAAAGCTGAGCCGTTTCTTGATGCGCTGTTTTGCAGTCATGGTTTGCATTGGCATTCTCGTGTGGCTAAGTCAGCGTCCAGTTTTTGCTTTGCGCCAAGTGGTGATTGAGCCTGTAGTAGGTCAAACGTTAAAACATATTAATAAGCCCGTAGTGAGGCAACAGGTTTTAGAAACAGTTCAGGGAAATTTCTTTAGCGTGCGCCTAGAGGATGTGAAGCGCGGCTTTGAGTCGATGCCTTGGGTGCGTCATGCAAACGTTCGCCGAGTGTGGCCAAACGGATTGATTGTCAGTATTGAGGAGCAAAAGCCTTTTGGTACTTGGGGTGGGGCTGACAGTCATACCTTAATGAATGCCCATGGTGAACTCTTTGCTGGCCGTGTTTCTGATGTGGGGGATGGTATTCAGTTGATTGATTTCTCTGGTCCGGAAGACGCAAGTAAAGAAGTCATGCGCTTATATGAAAAAGCGAATGTTTGGTTTAAGCCCTGGAGCGCTGAGGTAAAAAGCTTGACCCTGTCTGAGCGCTACGCTTGGCATGTGAAGCTGTCCAATGGCATGAAGGTGGAATTCGGTAGGGATGAAGAAAGTTCGGACAAAACATTAACTGAGGATCGAGTAGCGCGTCTCTTTAAGTATTGGCCACAGGTTCAGGAGAAGTGGGCTAATCGCGTAGATGCAATTGATTTGCGCTATGCAAATGGATTTGCAGTACATCTTGCTTCGGCAAGTTTGAAAAAGAATGAAGCGGATGGCAAGAAAAGTGAGCAGAAGCAATGAGGAATGAGAATGAGTAAAGACAACCGCGATTTATTGGTCGGATTAGATATTGGAACCTCCAAGGTGGTTGCTTTGGTTGCTGAGTTGGCGGCTGATGGCCAATTTAATGTGGTTGGCGTTGGCCAAACTGCATCCAAAGGCTTGAAGAAGGGTGTAGTTGTCAATATTGAAGCAACTGTCCAGTCTATTCAGAAGGCCTTGGAAGAGGCTGAGGTCATGGCTGATCGCCAGATCGTGCAGGTCTTTACTGGCATCGCTGGAAATCACATCGTGAGTTTTAACTCTAGCGGTATGGTGGCCATTCGCGATAAAGAAGTGAGCGCTGGCGATGTTGAGCGTGTTTTAGAAACCGCTAAAGCAATTAATATTCCAACAGATCAGCAAATTCTTCATATCCTCGTTCAAGAATTCATCATTGATGGTCAGGAAGATGTACGCGAGCCAATTGGCATGAGCGGTCTTCGCCTTGAGGTGAAGGTGCATATTGTTACTGGTGCAGTGAGTGCTGCGCAAAATATTGTGAAGTGTGTGCGTCGTTGCGGCTTGGAAGTAAATGATCTTATTTTGCAGCCGCTAGCATCTAGCTTAGCTGTGTTAACAGAAGATGAAAAAGAGTTGGGCGTTGTTCTAGTTGATATCGGTGGCGGCACAACTGATATTGCTATTTATTGTCAGGGCTCCATTCGCCATACTGCAGTGATTCCAATTGCGGGTGATCAAATTACCAATGACATTGCAATGGCGCTGCGTACCCCAACTATCGATGCAGAAGATTTAAAAATTCAGTATGGAATTGCTCGCCAAGATATGGCCGATCCAACCACCATGATTGATGTTCCAGGCGTTGGTGATCGTGAGCCACGTCCAATGTCGAAACAAGCTCTAGCGGCTGTAATCGAGCCACGAGTTGAGGAGTTGTTCACATTGGTACGAGGTGTTGTGCGTGATTCTGGCTACGAAGATATGGTGTCTTCAGGAATCGTGTTAACGGGTGGAACCTCTTTAATGCCGGGAATGGTTGAGCTTGCTGAGCAAGTGTTCTTGCGTCCAGCGCGTATTGGTACGCCTGAATACCGCGGTCATCTACATGAGGTGTTACGCAGCCCACGTTTTGCTACCAGCATTGGTTTATTAATGGAAGGCCAGGCGCAGTTATTGCGCGGTCGTCGCGTATCGCAATCAGGCGCGTTGCAAAGTGTTATTTCGCGCATGAAGGAATGGTTCGCAGGAAATTTTTAAGTTTTTCGTCGTCGTCAATGTAGTACTTATTACCTAGGAGGGTATATGGAATTTGAAATGTTAGATCAGGAAACAGCTGGCAAAACCATTATTAAAGTGGTTGGAGTCGGTGGCGCGGGTGGTAATGCAGTTCAGCACATGATTCGTCGTGGTGTTAACGGCGTAGAGTTTATTTGCATGAACACCGATGCTGGCGCTTTACAGCGTTCTGAGGCATCTGTGAATTTGCAACTAGGCTCTAGCGGACTTGGTGCTGGTGCAAAACCTGAAATCGGTGCAGCTTCTGCTGAAGAAGCGCGCGCACGAATTGCAGATACATTGCAAGGCGCACACATGGTGTTTATCACTGCTGGTATGGGTGGTGGAACAGGTACTGGTGCAGCGCCAATCGTTGCTCAAGTTGCTAAAGAGATGGGTATTTTGACTGTTGGCGTTATCAGCAAGCCATTTGACTTTGAAGGCGTGAAGCGTTTGAAGGTTGCTGAAAACGGTGCTTCCGAGCTCGAGTCATATGTGGATTCATTAATCGTCGTTCTCAACGAAAAACTCTTTGAAGTAATGGGTGAAGATGCTGAGTTTGATAAAGCCTTTGCTTGCGCTGATGATGTGTTGCATAACGCTGTGTCGGGTATCGCAGAAATCATTAACGTTCAAGGTTTGATCAACGTCGACTTTGAGGACGTGAAAACAGTGATGGGCGAGCAAGGCAAGGCCATGATGGGAACTGCAACAGTTTCTGGCATGGATCGTGCGCGCTTAGCTGCTGAAGCTGCTGTTGCTTCACCATTGCTCGAAGGTGTTGATTTGTCAGGAGCACGCGGAGTATTGGTCAATATCACTGCTAGCCGTTCATTGAAATTGTCTGAGACTCGTGAAGTCATGGCAGCGATTCGCGGCTATGCTGCTGATGACGCTACTGTGATCTTTGGTACCGTCTATGACGAGACTTTAGGTGACGCACTGCGTGTAACTGTAGTGGCAACTGGCTTGAATAATCCGCAAGCACGTCAAAATCATCAACCAGAAGTCGTATGGAGACAAGCTACTGGTACCCATGATGCGATGCCAACGATGGCTGACTTGAATAGCTTTGCTCCAGCAAGCGCTTCAGCAGCGATGAGTAAAGTAAGTTTGGATTCAGCCCTGAACACTAGTGCCGGTTTGGCAATGACGGGTGCAGGCAGTGCGCCCTCGATGGCCGCTCAACCAGCAACGATCGGTGTTGATTACAGCCAATATGATTTGCCGAGAGTTTTTCGTCCTAATCGTGAGGCGACTCCTGCGCCGACTTTAGGGGCTGATAGCTCACCACAGGCTAAATCCATGTTGGATAAAGGGGCTGATTATTACGAAATCCCAGCTTTTTTACGTAAGCAAGCAGACTAAACGACTGCTCAATACAATAGGTTTTGCAGAATGCCAGCGCGGCGCCCCTCCGGACGACGAATCCCGCGCTAGCGTTGGCATACTCATGACAACTATTTCATTGGAGACTTTATGATCGCAGTCGGACAAAAATTACCAAACGCTACTCTTTATGAGTTCCTGGATGAGGCAACCGAAGGGTGCGCTATTGGACCTAATGCATTTGAAGTTGAAAAACTAGCTGCTGGAAAGAAAGTGGTGATCTTTGCATTGCCTGGCGCATTTACACCAACCTGTTCAGCAAAGCACGTTCCTAGCTATGTAGAGCACTTTGATGCAATCAAGGCAAAAGGCGTTGATGAAATTTGGTGTATCTCAGTAAACGATCCATTTGTTATGGGTGCTTGGGGTCGCGATCAAAAAGTGGGCAAAAAGATTCGCATGTTAGGCGATGGTAGTGCCGAATTCACCAAGAAGCTTGGCTTGGAATTGGATTTGACTGCTCGCGGTTTGGGTGTTCGTTCAGATCGCTATGCCATGATCGTTGAAGACGGTGTGGTGACCACTTTAAATCGTGAAGCGCCTGGTAAATTTGAAGTAAGCGATGCCGCTTCAATTTTGAAGCAGCTTTAAGAAATTATTCCTGAGTTTAGATAGAGCCATGATGAAGCAACGCACAATCGCCACCCCGATTAAAACCGTGGGGATTGGCTTGCACTCTGGGCGCAAGGTGACCTTGTCTATCAAGCCTGCGCCGATAAATTCAGGGGTCGTATTTGTACGTGTAGATACCCCAGAGCAATCGGTTGTACCAGCAACTGCTCTGGCGGTTTGCGATACCCGCCTAGCTTCGGTTATTCAAAAAGATGGAGTGCGTGTTTCAACTGTGGAACATTTGCTTTCCGCGTGCGCGGGTCTAGGGCTTGATAATTTATTGATTGAACTTGATGGTGAAGAAGTTCCTATCATGGATGGTAGTGCAGCTTCATTCTTGTTCTTAATGGAGTCAGCTGGCATTGCTGAGCAAGAGGCCCCAAGACAGTTCGTAGTCATTAAAAAACCTGTAGAGGTGAGGGAGGGTGACAAGCTTGCGCGCCTAGAACCTTTCTTTGGTTATAAATTAGATTTCACAATCGACTTTAAGCATCCAGCAGTAGATAAGACCGGTCAGCGTTTTGTCGTGGACTTTGCTGAGCATGCTTATCGCAGTGAAATTGGACGTGCTCGCACCTTTGGTTTTGCCCATGAAGTTGAGGCATTGCGAGAGATGGGTTTAGCACGAGGCGGTAGTTTGGACAACGCGATTGTGCTCGATGAGCATCGTATTCTCAATAACGAAGAGTTACGTTATGAAGATGAGTTTGTGCGCCACAAAATTTTGGATGCTATCGGCGATCTATATTTAGTGGGACACCCTATTGTTGGCTCTTATGTTGCTGAAAAATCAGGACATGCCCTCAATAACGCACTTTTGCGCAAGCTCCTGGAGGACCCTAGCTCTTACGAAATTAGCAGTTTTGCAGAAAATAAGGCTCCTGCAGCCTATTCCAAAGAGAGTCAACCCCTCTTTTTCTAGGTTTATTTAGGTTTGCTTTGAAGTAGGCGTTCAACCGCCTTACGCAAATCAGAGTCTGGTGCCAATTTCTCCAGCAAGGATTCCCAAGAGGCTCTCGCTACCGCATTAAAACCGGTTGGTTTTTGGTTAGCCTGCCGTCCCTCTCGGGGTTTAATTTCCCAGGTGGGTGGTGCTGGCTTTAGGCGCACCTTAATGCTGCCACAGACGACCCCTTTTTTACCCAACTCACTGATTAGACTGGGTAAAACTTGCTGAAGTCGGCTTGCAATGCTAGCACCATTGACCAATAAAAAGAGCTCATTTTGACCCCCAGAGCGCCATCCAGCCTCAATTTTGGGCGCCAAGTTATCTAAATCCAGCTCGAATAAGGCGGATTTGAGGGCAATTTTGAGTTTGGCGAGATCTTCTGTTTTGGCCAAAATGCCACCCAAGCCCTCAGACTCGCGTAAATACTCCAACCACTCATGGGCGGCTTTCGTGCGGATAGGTTTGGGGGCGAAGTTCATATAAAAAGAGGGTGCGGGTGATAAACTCAAGGTCTTAATTTACTTCAATATCCCATGGTAATCGGTCTTCTTAAAACCCTGGTCGGCAGTCGTAACGACCGCCTCTTAAAACAGTATCGCAAAGTAGTTGCCAAAGTTAGTGCTTTCGAGCCTAGCCTGCAAGCTTTGGATGATGCCGCACTGCAAGCAAAAACTGCTGAATTCAAGTCGCGTTTGGCTGCGGGTGAGTCATTAGATGATATTGCTCCAGAGGCTTTTGCGGTAGTTCGTGAGGCGAGCTCACGGGTGATGAAGATGCGTCATTTTGATGCGCAGATGATGGGTGGCCTTGCGTTACATCAAGGCAAGATTGCTGAAATGGGAACTGGTGAAGGTAAAACCTTAACCGCGACGCTTCCAGTCTATTTAAATGCCCTAACTGGTAATGGTGTTCACGTCATTACGGTGAATGATTACTTAGCTCAGCGAGATGCTGAGTGGATGTCAACGCTCTACAACTTCTTAGGTATGAAGGTGGGAATCAATCTATCTCAGATGGATCACACCACCAAACAAGAGGCTTATGCAGCTGATATTACCTACGGTACCAATAATGAATTTGGTTTTGACTATCTCCGTGACAACATGGTGCAAGACTTGGGTCAGCGTGTTCAGCGTGGCCTAGCTTATGCGATTGTTGATGAGGTGGATTCGATTCTGATTGATGAGGCGCGTACCCCATTGATCATTTCTGGTCAGGCTGAAGATCACACTGACTTGTATATCAAGATCAATGCGTTACCTGCCTATTTAGAGCGTCAAATTGGTGAAGAGAAGGCTGATGGCACAGGTGTTGAAAAGCCAGGCGATTACTGGGTTGATGAAAAGTCCCAACAAGTCTATTTAACAGAGCGTGGCCATGACAAAGCGGAGACAGTCTTAGTTGAGATTGGCGCTTTGAATGATGGCGACTCTTTGTATGCTCCGCAAAATATTACTTTGATGCACCACGTCTACGCAGCATTGCGTGCGCACACTCTATACAACCGAGACCAACAATACGTCGTTCAAAATAATGAAGTGATCATTGTTGATGAGTTCACGGGACGCCTAATGCAGGGTCGTCGCTGGTCCGATGGCTTGCATCAAGCCGTTGAGGCTAAAGAAGGCGTGCAGATTCAAAATGAGAATCAGACCTTAGCTACGATTACTTTCCAAAACTACTTCCGTATGTACGGCAAGTTGGCTGGTATGACTGGTACTGCTGATACTGAGGCTTATGAGTTCAAGGAAATTTACAATCTTGAGACTGTAGTTATTCCTCCAAATCGTATTAGTCAGAGAAAAGATCGCCAAGATCAGATCTACAAGACATCGCGTGAGCGTTACGATGCAGTCATCAAGGATATCGAGGATTGCTACAAGCGTGGCCAACCTGTATTAGTTGGTACAACCTCTATTGAGAACTCAGAATTAATCGCAGGTTTGCTGGATCAACGTCAGTTGCCACATCAAGTCCTGAATGCAAAACAACATGCTCGCGAAGCAGAGATCATTGCTCAAGCTGGTAGACCAAAGATGATCACCATTGCTACCAATATGGCTGGCCGTGGAACGGATATTGTTTTGGGCGGCAACGTTGGTAAGCAGTCCTCCTTAATTCAGGCTGACGCTGGTTTATCGGATGCAGATAAATCGACCAAGATTAAGACTTTGCAGGATGAGTGGCAAAGCTTGCATGATCAAGTGCTGGCTGCAGGTGGTTTACACATTATTGGTACAGAGCGTCACGAGAGTCGTCGTATCGACAATCAATTGCGTGGTCGCGCTGGTCGTCAGGGTGACGCTGGTTCTTCCCGCTTTTATCTTTCTTTAGATGATTCACTCTTGCGTATTTTTGCTGGAGACCGCCTACGCGCTGTCATGGATCGTCTCAAGATGCCGGATGGCGAGCCGATTGAAGCGGGGATGGTGACGCGTTCGATTGAGTCTGCGCAGCGTAAGGTTGAAGGTCGTAACTTTGATATTCGTAAGCAGCTCTTGGAATATGACGACGTTGCCAATGATCAGCGCAAAGAAACTTATCGCCTCAGAAATGAAGTTCTTGAAAGTTCTGATGTTGGCGAACTGATTGCCAATTTACGCGAGGATGTATTGCAAGGCATTTGTGCGCTATATGTTCCCCTAGAGTCTATGGAGGAGCAGTGGGATTTAGTTGGCCTGGAGAAGGTATTGGCCAACGACTGGGGCTTAACAGTTGATCTAAAAAATTGGGTTGAAAATGCCGCATCTATGGATGACGAGCAGATTGTTGATCGCGTATTAGAGGCTGCAAAAGAAACCTATGATGCAAAAGTAGAGCTTTCTGGACGCGCATCCTTTGCTGGATTTGAGCGCTCAGTTTTACTCTACAGTTTAGATACGCATTGGCGCGAACATTTAGCCGCTTTGGATCATTTGCGTCAAGGCATCCATTTGCGTGGCTATGCTCAGAAGGATCCAAAACAAGAATACCGCCGCGAAGCATTTGAACTGTATGGCGAGTTGCTCAATATCATCAAGAATGATGTTGTGAAAAGCATCATGACTGTGCAGATTCGAAGTGCAAGTGAATTGGATGAGGCCTCCGAGTCCATGAATGAAGATTTAGCCAAACTCTCGGATGTGCAATATCAGCATGCTGATGCAGATCTAGAGGTGACTGGCTCAACTGGCGATCGTGGCGCAGCAATTGAAATTGCTTCAGCGCCATTGCGTGCTGGGCCTAAGGTGGGTCGGAATGATCCATGCTCTTGCGGTAGTGGTAAGAAGTACAAGAACTGCTGCGGCGCATTAAGTTAAGTCAATTAAGGTATACAGAGCTACCAGACTCGGCAGCTCTGTAAGGCCTCATCTACAATTGTCAGATCATGACAGTTAACTTATCACTCCCCCAAAAAGATCAGCTGAAACCTATTAAAGGCTTTCAGATGGGCATTGCCGAAGCTGGTATCAAAAAAGCCAATCGCAAAGATGTATTGGTGATGACTTTGGCGCCTGGCTCCCAGGTCGCTGGCGTTTTTACCTTAAATCGTTTTTGCGCTGCGCCTGTTCAAGTATGCCGTGAGCATTTAGCTCTAGATGGTGCCAAGGGTGAGATTCGAGCTTTAGTAGTTAACACTGGAAACGCCAATGCAGGGACTGGTGAGCAAGGTATGCAAGATGCTTTGGCAACCTGTGCTGAGTTAGCAAAAGAATTGAAGCTTAACCCAGAGCAAATCCTGCCATTCTCAACTGGCGTAATTCTCGAGCCACTTCCAATTGGTAAATTGATTTCTGCCCTACCTAAAGCGGTTGCTAATTTAGGTGAAGACCATTGGTTTGATGCTGCAGAAGCCATCATGACAACAGACACTCAGCCTAAAGCGACGTCGATGACGGCAGAGACTCCAGCAGGCCGTGTGACTATCACGGGTATTTGTAAGGGTGCTGGCATGATTCATCCCAATATGGCAACCATGTTGGGCTTCATTGCAACCGATGCAGGATTTGCGCCTGGACTGCTCTCTGCGTTGACTCAAGAGATTGCTGATCTTTCGTTTAATGCTATTACGATTGATGGCGATACCTCGACCAATGACTCATTCATCATCATGGCGACTGGTCAGTCAGCGGTAAAAATCACATCGAAGAATGATGTCGGTTATGGTTTGGTTCGAACCGCATTAATTGATCTCGCACGTAAGCTCGCCCAAATGATTGTCAGAGACGGCGAAGGCGCAACAAAATTTATTACGATTGATGTGCAAGGTGGCAAGACTGAGAATGAGTGCCGCTTAGTTGCAGAGGCAATTGCTCATTCACCTTTGGTCAAAACAGCCTTTTTCGCTAGTGATCCCAATTTAGGGCGGATCCTTGCTGCGATTGGCTACGCTGGCATTACTGATCTTGACGTTAACCAAGTACAAATGTGGCTTGGAGATGTATGGGTTGCCAAGAACGGTGGCCGCAACCCGGATTACCAAGAGGCTGATGGTCAAAGGGTGATGCAGTCTCCAGAAATTACCGTCAAGATTGACTTGGGCCGCGGATCAGCGCAACAGACTATGTGGACCTGTGACTTATCGCATGACTATGTTTCCATTAATGCCGATTACCGCTCATAGGAATTTGTGAAATGAATGAAAAATTAGAGCAGCTCTTAAGTCATCTTGAAACATTTTTACCTAAGGCATTGACCGAGGAACAGTGGAAATCTTCAACTGCCTTTAGATGGCGTCGTCGCGATAGCATCTTCGGAAGCATTGGATTTTTGCAACCAGTCAAGCATGTTGCAGACATCACCTTCGAAGATCTAAAAAATATTGATCGTCAACGTGATGCGATTCGTGACAACACGAAAAACTTTATTCAAAAAAAACCTGCCAATAATATTTTGCTAACGGGCGCACGTGGCACAGGAAAATCATCACTCATTAAAGCAAGCTTGCATGAGTTTGCTGGCCAGGGCTTGCGTTTAGTTGAGGTAGAAAAAGAGCATTTAGCTGACTTAGCTGATATCACGGATTTATTGGCCGATCGTCCAGAGCGTTTTATTGTTTTTTGTGATGACCTCTCATTTGAGGATGGTGAGTCTGGCTATAAGGCCATGAAGTCTGCCTTGGATGGCTCTGTATCAGCTCAAGTCGACAATATTTTGATTTACGCCACCTCCAACCGGCGTCACCTCTTGCCTGAATATATGAAGGACAACGAGGGTTATGTCCATGGTGATGATGGAGAAATTCATCCGGGTGAAGTGGTTGAGGAAAAAATTTCTCTCTCGGAACGTTTTGGTCTGTGGCTTTCTTTCTATCCACCAAAGCAAGATGAGTACCTAGAAATTGTTGCGCACTGGTTGCGTCACTTTGGTTTGAGTGATGAGCAGATTGAGGGTGCTAGGGCTGAAGCATTGGTTTGGGCTTTAGAGCGTGGCTCACGTTCTGGTCGCGTAGCTTGGCAGTTCGCCAAGCACTGGGCCGGTTCTCATACTACTTAATCATTTTCATGAGTGACTCTAATCGCCCTGTGACGGAAGTCGCCGCTGGGATCCTATTGGATTCGGAGGGACGCTATCTTCTAGGTCAGCGCCCAGAGGGCAAGCCTTATGCCGGCTACTGGGAGGTTCCGGGCGGAAAGATAGAAGCTGGTGAATCCATTTTCGCGGCACTCAAACGTGAATTGCAAGAAGAGCTTGGAATTGATATTGAGTCTAGTGAGGAGTTGGTCGTTTTAGAGCACGACTATCCACATGCTTATGTCCGTTTGCATGTCAGCATTATTAGAAAATGGACTGGAATACCGAAAGGTTGTGAGGGTCAGGCGCTGTCTTGGCAATTGCTCGGAGATGCGCTTCCAACAGTGGAGCCTTTATTGCCGGCTGCATGGCCCATGCTGGAAAGGCTTAAGCTAATAAAGGCTTAGAGCTGGCAGAGGGTGAGCCTAAAAGGCACGTCCTCATTCATAATCTGAGGCTTTTTATCTCCATCCGCCTTTAAAAAACGAATCGATAGTAAGTATTTATTGGCGCTGATTTCTGAGAAAAGGGAGTCATCTTCTACGCTAATGCGCATCAGTTGATACACCTTGCCTGATGGCGCCTGCTGATAAGAACCTTGATGCGCAACAACATCCTTGGCTTCACCAGATTGACGCAGTAATCTTAAGAAGATTTGACAGGCCTCATGCCAAGGCAATAGTGGTGCAATATATTTTTCTAGCAACTCTCTACGTTGAGTCGAGGAAGTATTTTTCCAGGCATGATAGCTCGGCAAATCAATCGGACTTGTTCCACCGGGAATATTTAATCGGGTCCGAATAGCATTGAGCCATTCGCTCTCAGTAATGGCCGCATTTGGTTTGCCCATGGACTGATTGATATTGAGCGCAGCTTTATCAATTTCAGATAGTGTTTGTGCAAGCGCTTCTTGATCTACCTTTTGGGAAGACTTTAAACCATTCAAGGCATATTTTTGGCGCTCAAATTCTTTGAGCAACAGGGATTTGATATCACCTCTAGAACCAATGTCACCCAAGTCAAATAGCATCGCAATCGCATTGTGATGCAGCTCGGGATCATCGGATCGGAGAAAGTGATTGAAGCGGGCGAATAAGTACTCCAGGCGAAGCATGCTTCGCACTAATTCATTGAAGGGGTATTCGTAGACAATCACAAGCCTATATTCTATGACGAACTTAAAGGTTCTTCTAAAATTTTGAGTAATTGTTGGTGCAGTTTTAAAACTGCTGATTTGAGTGCATTCAGGTCGCCCTGATTTTCAATGACGGTATTGGCGGCTGCCAGACGGGTATTTCGGCTAGCTTGCGCTTTGAGGATATTTTCCACTTGAGGTCGAGTCATATTGTTGCGCTGCATCACCCTTTGGATTTGGGTTTCTTCTGGGCAATCTACCACTACGAGGTAGTCAATTAGCTTCACCCAAGACCCAGACTCAACGAGCAGGGGAACTACAAACACAAGGTAGGGCACTCCAGACTTGAGTAACTCATAGGCTTGGTTAGCAGTTTCTTGCTGAATTAAAGGGTGGGTTATGCGTTCTAAAACTTGACGGGCATTAGGATCCTCGAAGACTAAAGCCCGCATTTTTGGTCTATTCAGGGCGCCCTGGGGGTCAATAAAGTCGCCCCCGAATGCTTCGGCAATCAATGAAATAGCTTTTCCGCCAGGTGCAGTGATTTCATGAGAGATCAGGTCTGTATCAATAATTCCAACCCCAAGCTCGCCAAGCAAGTCGCTGACGGCAGTTTTGCCAGACCCAATGCCGCCTGTTAATCCAATTAAAGGAATTTTCCCCTTTAGAGCTTTTAGATCAGCTTGGGCAGGATCAAGGTTGGAATAAGTTGAGGCCATAACAGCTCAATAATGCCAGCAATGGCCAAAAAGGGGCCAAAAGGGAAAGCTTGTTGCAGTCGATGGCCGCGCCATTGAAGCCAGGCGACTCCACCGACCAGTCCCGTGACAGAGGCCATTAGTAGGATGCTCGGTAGGGCGCTCCAGCCCAGCCAAGCTCCCAGAGCTGCTAAGAGTTTTGCATCGCCCATGCCAATGCCGTTGTGGTTTCTCAGTAGGCGGTATCCAGCATTTAATACCCATAGTGACCCATACCCAAGAACTGCCCCGATGAGCGCTGAAGTTGGGCTGGTAAAGCACGGATCCGAGACCCAATTAAAAGTAAGGCCCAGGACAAGCAGGGGAAGTGTGATGACATTCGGTAGGCGAAAGGTGCGCCAATCAATATATGCCAAGCAAAGCAAGGCAACTATCAATACGGATTTGATGATCCAGATGCTGACTTTGGGATCCACTAAACGATTTGTCCTAAATTGAAGATGGGTAGATATAGGATTATGACTAAGCTGCCAATAATAGCGCCAACAAAAAGAATGAGTGCCGGCTCTAAGCTTTGGCTGAGTGCATTCAGTTGACTGCTCAGTTGTGAGCCCAGGGTAGTGGCGCGCTTATTCAACATTTCAGCTAATGCCCCGCTTTCAGCGCCGATGTGAAGCAGCAGTAATGTTTCCACATCCAGTAGGTGTGATTTGGGGTCAGCCCGCTTAAGTGACTCACCTAAAGGCCAGCCTCGAGTGAGGTGTTTAAATATCTCAGCGCTAAAGTCATGACTGACCCAGTGATTTGAAGATTGCGCGGTGACTCTCAGCGCATCTGGCAGAGGTAAGCCCGTATCCAATAAATGCCCCAAGGTTCTGCACCAATGGCTTAGTGTCGCCAGTCTAAATAGATTTCCAAAAAATGGAATGCGTAATAAGAGAGTGTCACAGGATTTTTGGAGTGCGCTTGATTTGAGCCAGGTGTATGCAAAACTCGCAGTCATCATGAATATGCTTAGCAATATTTCCAGGAAGTAATTTTGTATGCCCGTGGAGATAGTGATAAGGACTCTGGTCGGCGCTGGCAGTTCTGCCTGAAAATGCCCAAACACTTCTTTAAATACCGGAACAACCCAGATCATCATTACCAAGACCAGTAGAAAAGAGGTGGCTAACGTGATTGCTGGGTAGGTTAGCGACTGCTGCACTTTTCTTCGTAGCTCAATCTGGGCTTCTAGCTGTTGAGAAATTGTGCGTAGTGCCAAACTAAGGTCACCCGATCTCTCGCTCACGCGAATGAGGTTGCAAAATTCTGGAGAAAATTTCCCACCTTGTGCGCTTAAGCAAAAAGAAAAGCTATTGCCTTTCTGAAGTAAGGTACGAAGATCTTCTAACCAAATTTTCCAAGAGCTTGGTGCAGACTGAATTAATAGCTCAATAGCATTAAGCAAAGGAAGTCCTGCCTGAAGAAGCGTGAGCAGCTGCTGGGCAAAATGGAGTTGTTCAGACTGGCTGAATTTTCTATTGAGAAACATTCTGATTAATGCCAAGTGCCAAGTTCAGAATCTAGAGATATCTTGTCTATTACTCCAGACTTTAGCAATTGCATTCCTGCTGAGTGAATATCTTGGGCTTGAGCGGACTCAAATAACTGCTTACTCCCCAAAACTTCATGGACGCCAATGCGACCGAAATAGCCCGATCCCTTGCAAAGAGCACAAGGTGCTTGGTTTGGAATTGGATTGCATTGCTTACAGCGTTTGCGAATTAACCTTTGGGAGCTGACACAACGAAGGCAGGATTCAATAGATTCTTGATCTATGCCGAGGCTTTTGAGTCGACCTAAAGCGCCAATGGCATTGCGCGTGTGCAGGGTGCTTAAAACTAGGTGACCTGTTTGAGCCGCTTGAATGGCAAGCTGCGCGCTCGCAGGATCTCGTATTTCACCGATCATGATGACGTCAGGATCTTGGCGAAGAAGGGCGCGGATGATTGTTGGAAAATCCAAGCCTGCTTTTGGGTGATAGGCCACTTGATTTACGCCTGGAAGCCGGATTTCGATAGGGTCTTCGACGGAGCATATGTTGCGCTGAATCTGGTTCAACGCGCTTAAACAACTGTATAAGGTTCGAGTCTTGCCGCTCCCAGTAGGCCCTGTTACTAGAATCAAGCCATTGGTTTGAGTAATGGCCTCCTGAACTATTTCAAGCTGCTCTGGAAGTAAGCCAAGCTGATTTAACTCTAACTCTTCTAGGCGATTAGGCAAAATACGCATCACGGCTTTTTCACCATACAAAGTCGGAATAATAGATACTCGGCAATCAACATTAGGGTGGCTAAAGTCGTAGCCGATCACAAGGCGCCCATCTTGAGGCAAACGCTTTTCTGCAATATCGAGGCGCGCCAATATTTTGATACGCGTAATTAATCGCTCATGAAAATCAATTGGGTATTGGTTTTGTAATGTAAGGCGACCATCTATTCTTGTGCGTACTACCGTCTCTTGAGATCTTGCCTCAATATGAATATCCGTGGCCCGAGTATTGAGTGCATCAACAGTGATGTCATGCCAGGTCCGAATAATGTGAGAGTCATGTAGCAGGTTGCTCAATCTTGATTCGGTTGACTGAGTGGTCGGTATAGCTTGACTGTTTTTACCCCATGCTCGTCGAACTGAACGATTTCCATTACCACGCCATCAATTCGAATGCTGACATCGTAATCAGGAATCGCTTCGAGCTTTTCTAGAATGAGGCCATTTAACGTACGTGGTCCATCGAGTGGTAATTCAAGCTTCAACAGGCGATTTAAGTCACGCAATGAGGCGGTACCGCTGGCAAGATATGTACCATCAGCAAGCCAACGAGGATCATTGGAAAGATTGGAGAATGAGGTGGTGAACTCTCCGATGAGTTCTTCAACAATATCCTCAAAGGTGACTAGACCAAGTACTTCACCATATTCATTCACCACCAAACTTAAACGTTGTTGGTTATCTTGGAAAAATTGCATCTGCTGCAAGACAGGGGTCCCGCTGGGGATGAAATAGGGCTCATTTAATAAAGGCCTAAAGTCCTCGTGATGAAGTTCTGCATTACCTAGCAATGAGAGTGCTTTTTTTACAGAAAGAATACCAACGATGCGTTCAGAGTCCCCATCACACACTGGTAGTTTGTTGTGGTAACAGGTTTCTAACTGCTCAATTACCTCATTAATGGGTCGCGAGAGATCCAATACCTCAATCTTGGAGCGTGGCGTCATCACATCATCAACCAAGATATTTTCCAGGTTGAACAGATTTAGCAAGATATTGCGGTGATGGGCGGAGACAAAGCGATTGGATTCGAGTACTAAGCTACGCAATTCTTCTTTGCTCATTACTCTACTATCGGTTGATGCTTGTAATCCGGAGACCTTCATCAGGCTCGATACAAAGCTATTAATAAACCAGAGTAGCGGCTTGAGAATGAAGGTAAGGGGAATAATGAACCACCCAATATTGCTGGCAATCTTTTCGGGAAAGGCTGCACCGATGACTTTTGGGGTGATCTCACTAAAGATAATGATCAGTAGCGCAACAACCAAGGTGGCGATTGACAACACTAGACCGCTGTCACCAAAAATATGTAAGGCAATGCCGGTGACTAAGATTGGTAGGATGGTGTTGATGAGATTGTTGGAAATCAACAGTACTGAAAGCAGTGAATCTATACGCTTTAATAGCCTTTCAGCAAGCGCGGCTCCAGCATTACCACCATGAGCCATTGCGCGGAGGCGATGGCGGTTGGAAGACAGCATGCTGGTCTCGGCCATAGAAAAGAAGCCGGACAGTGCGAGTAAAAATAGGACTAATGCGACTTGGCCAGCAAAGGGCCAATCATCAAAAAAGGTGTCCATCAGTTATGCCTGCAAAGAGTAAGGAGCAACCAATATAGCAAAGTGCCATTTCACTGGCTATGGCTGTATCGGAATCCTGTCTGAAATTTACCCTCAATGTGTGTCAGAATCTTCTGCATGCCCACTCTTATCTCAATCGACTATTGCGTGATACCTGCCCCATTTGGACGTCTGGGCGTGCAAACGGAGTTGGTGGATGGCAGTTTGATGATCTCAAAAATTGATTATCTGCCTCAAGATGCCGCCTTGATTGCTCCGGGGAATGATTTGGCTAAAGCGTTCTCAAAGCAGTGTGTCCAATACTTCAATGATGCTGCATCAATATTTGATGTTCCGCTAAAGCCTGCTGGGACAGCTCATCAGCAAAAAGTATGGAATGCCACTCTAGGTATTCAGGTAGGAAAGACAAGCACCTATGGTGAGATCGCCAAAAGCATTAAAAGTGGACCCCGTGCGGTCGGGACGGCTTGTGGTGCAAATCCGTACCCTCTAGTAACGCCTTGCCATAGGGTGGTTTCTGCGCAAGGTCTTGGGGGTTTTATGAAAGAAGATACCCCTGGTTTTTATCGCCAGGTCAAAATTTGGCTTTTAAAACACGAGGGTGTGATTTAAAAATTCTTTCCTAAGGCTTGTCTGAGTTGACTAGATGCGCTACGAAAGAATGATTTCATGAGAAAGTCATTGCTAGCCGCAAGCTTTGTGAATGCATAGAAGATCCAAACAGTATTTCTGGAAAGCTTCACCTCAGATTTGTGACTGAATTCTTTTCTGGCGGCAATCTTTTCAAGTGTCATGACTGCAAGCCCGAAGGCCAAGAAGCAGAAGCGCCTCATGCCCACCTCATTTTTTGGAATCAGAAGAATGTAGCTGAGGGAGTCTTGTAGCTTGTAGTAGGCAATCTTCAGAAGCTCTATTTGACTCATTCGTGCTGGCTTCCAGGAAACCCCGCGCTCACGATCTTCTGGTGAGTCTTTCAAAATATTGGTCATTTGCAAGGCTTGGCCAAAGCCTATGGCAAGTTGTTCATGGCCTTTGATCTGTTTTGCAAACTCTGGGGAATGGTGGCTAAAGATGCTTGTGAGTAACTCCCCCACCACGCCAGCCACCACATAGCAGTACTCTTCAAATTCCGCGAGGTCTTTCAGCCCCGCTTGCGTTTGTCGATTATGGAAATGGGACATGCCGTCAGACATAATCGAAACACAGCGACTAATGGCTGCCTGATCTCTGTCGGGGAAGGTATGCAGAATCCGAAGAACGGTGGGAGTATTTGCAATTAAATCGAGTTCATCGACGTTGGAGTAACCCTTGAGGGCGTCTAGGCAGGGTGTAACAAATGCCTCTACAGGAATAACTCCTAATACTGCCTCTAAAAATAGCTTAGATAAGTCCTGTTTCTTGGCTGGACTCAGTTCTGCCGCATCCTCAATCGTGTCAACAATCCGACATAGCAAATAGGTGTTGCCAACCACCATCTCGATGGTGGGAGATAGGAGGGGGATGGTCAGCGCAAAAGTACGCGATACAGAACCTAAAATCGCCTTTTGATAGGCCAGATCGCCATGGGGGTTCTCTTTGGGGTGTATAGCTGAATTCACCTATGAATTATGTCAGACCAGCCCGCCTAAAGTTGACCTTGATTGATTAAATGACATAAGTAACAAGGCCATATAATTTGACCAAATTCCTGAAGGAGAAATTGGGCGATGTTGATTTGGTTTGTCATCATCTATTGGGTGGTATCGGTAGGTATTGGACTTTGGGCCGCGCTACGGGTTAAAAACACTGCTGACTTTGCTGCGGCTGGTCATAGCCTCCCTTTGCCTATTGTTACGGCCACGGTTTTTGCTACCTGGTTTGGTTCTGAAACAGTCCTAGGCATCCCAGCAACCTTTTTAAAAGAAGGTCTCGGTGGAATTGTTTCTGATCCTTTTGGATCCTCCATGTGCCTGATTTTGGTCGGACTCTTTTTTGCTCGCCACCTCTACAACCGCCGGATGCTGACCATCGGTGATTTCTTTAGAGAAAAATATGGGCGCACCGTAGAGGTTTTGGTGACGCTCTGTATTGTGGTTTCCTATTTAGGTTGGGTTGCTGCCCAGATTAAAGCCTTGGGTCTCGTCTTTAATGTTGTTTCCGAAGGCAGTATTTCTCAAACTGGCGGCATGTTGATTGGTGCGGGTAGTGTGCTCATTTACACGCTCTTTGGCGGCATGTGGTCCGTTGCGATTACAGACTTTATTCAGATGATCATCATTGTGGTGGGCATGCTCTATATTGGCGGCGAGATGACAGTTCAAACTGGCGGCATTGGCGTAGTGTTAGAGCATGCCGCTGCTGCTGGACAGTTCTCTAACTTCTGGCCGGATATGAATCTCGCATCTATCTTGGGCTTTGTCGCTGCCTTATGCACCATGATGTTGGGCTCTATTCCACAGCAAGATGTCTTTCAGCGAATTACTTCATCCAAGAACGTCAACATTGCAGTGCAAGCAGCTCTATTGGGTGGGGTACTGTATTTCATATTTGCTTTTGTTCCGCTTTACCTGGCCTACTCGGCAACTATCATCAGCCCGGATTTGGTAAAGCAGTATCTAGATACCGATCCGCAAATGATTTTGCCTAAGCTGATCTTGAATCATGCACCACTGATTGCGCAGGTGATGTTCTTCGGAGCTCTGCTATCGGCGATTAAGAGTTGCGCCAGCGCTACCTTGCTCGCACCTTCTGTTACCTTTGCTGAAAATATTGTGAGGGGCTTTTTCAAGCATCTGTCCGACCGAGACTTATTAAAGGTGATGCGAATCACTGTGCTTTGCTTTGCGGTCGTAGTTACTTTTTTTGCCATTAACTCCCATTTGTCGATTTTTAAGATGGTTGAGAATGCCTACAAGATCACCTTGGTTGCTGCTTTTGTGCCGCTGGCATTCGGCGTGTATTGGCCCAAAGCCAATTCTTTGGGTGGCCTGTTAGCCGTGGTCTGCGGCCTTACGGTATGGATTAGTTGTGAAGCCCTAGCCCCCGGGGCTATTCTCCCTCCGCAATTAGCGGGCCTGATGGCAAGCATTGTGGGTATGCTTTTGGGTGGATTGGTACCCCGAGCTAGACTGATTGCGACTTGATGAGAATTGCCTAAAAATTAGGCGCAATATTTTGTTGCACCGCAAAATATTCTCCTCTAATATGACACCAATACAAAATTTTTTATCTTTATGGAGTTCTTATGAAAATCTGTGTGATCGGTGGAGGGGGCGCTATTGGCGGTTACCTTGCTGTCATGTTGGCGCGGGCTGGCAATGATGTTACGGTAGTTGCTCGTGGCGCTACTTTGGCTGCAATTAAAGAGCGTGGTCTCGCATTAATTATGGATGACCAACCTGAGCCTTTGGTGGCGCAGGTAAAAGCGGTTGAAAAAATTCGGGATGCGGAAACGCCTGATGTGGTGATTTTGGCAGTGAAGGCGCATCAGGTTGAGCCCATCATTGAAGATCTCGCCGCAATCATGGGCCCAGAAACTATTTTGATTCCGATGCAAAACGGAATTCCTTGGTGGTACTTCCAGAAGTTGGGTGGCGACTATCAAGATCACTCCGTTGAAACAGTCGACGCTGGTGGTGTTGCTAAGAAGGCAATCAATCCAAACAATATTATTGGTTGCGTAGTGTATCCAGCTACCTTTACTCAAGCTCCTGGCGTGATTCGTCACGTTGAGGGTAATCGCTTCCCGCTGGGTGAGTTGGACGGTAAGCAGACTGACCGTATTCAGAAGATCTCTGAAATGATGTCGGCAGCTGGATTTAAGTCACCAATCCTGGAGGACATTCGTTCTGAGATTTGGTTGAAGTTGTGGGGCAATATGACCTTCAATCCAATCAGCTCTTTGACTCACGGAACCTTGGAAGGTATTTGCCAATATCCGCTCACTAAAGAGTTGGCTCGCAACATGATGGCGGAAGCACAAACCATTGCTGAGAAATTGGGTGTGACTTTTCGCGTGGATATTGAGCGTCGTATTGCTGGCGCTGAAAAAGTTGGCAAGCACAAAACATCGATGTTGCAAGACTTGGAAGCGGGTCGTAGCCTCGAGATTGATGCTTTGTTAGGTTCCGTGATTGAGCTTGGCAAGATTACTGAAACACCAACGCCTTGCCTCAATACGGTCTTTGCATTAACAAAATATCTTGATGAAAATGTTCAAGCCTCTAAAGGTAGTTTGGCATTGCCATCTGTTTCAGGTTACTAAGTATCTTCAGAAGTATTGAGATTCAGTATATAAAGTAATCGAGTATTAAAAAACCCTCACCACTAAACATGGTGAGGGTTTTTGTTTTGAGGGGCTAGATTTTTATCTGCTAGTTCGATGGTTTATTCAAAGCGATTATCTAAACGCCCAACACCATCAATAATGATGCTCACATTGCTACCCGGCTTCATTGAGCCAACTCCAACGGAGGTGCCGCAGGCAATGATGTCACCAGCTTGCAGTGGTATATCTTGAGAGATCAAGCTAACCAATTTTGCTGGCGGAAAAATCATGTCGGCGATGGGGTAGTTCTGACGCTCTTGATCATTCAAGATGGTTTTAATGGATAGCTTGCTTGGATCTATATCGGTGGCGATGTAAGGACCAAAGACGCCAAAGGTATTGAAACTCTTAGAGCGTGTCCATTGCGCATATCCAGGATCGCGATTCAAAATCTCAATTGCAGTGACATCGTTAATACAGGTGTAACCAAAAATGGCAGCAGCTGCTTGCGCCTCATCTAATTCATGACAGTCTTTGCCGATCACAATTCCGAGTTCACCTTCATAAACCACTTTTCCAGAGTAAGACTTTGGTGTGCGAATCACTTGATTGGCTGCCAAGAAAGAATTATTTCCTTTCAGAAAATACAAAGGTTCTGCTGGCACGGCATGCTCAAGCTTGGTGACTAGGGCATGAAAGTTATCCACCATAGCAACCATTTTGGATGGGGTGCATGGGATATCGATGGTGACATCGGACAGCTTTAATGTCTCGCCAGTGGCTTGAGGATTGTTAAATAAATCACCGGTGTACACGGCAATTTGATCGCCCTGTACTTGTCCTAAACCGGATTTGCCTTGATGCTGAAACCTGAGCCATTGAGCCATAATGAAAACCTCCTGATAGTTAATATTTAATAAGCAATATCTTACAGGGATGGATTAATGACCAAGAATTCTGAATTGCTGTTTGCACCTGAATTGGATCAGCCGGTTCGCTATATTGAGCGTACCCGTAATTACTATCTCGGATTGGGGTATGAGACGCCGTATGTTTGGGCGCATTACATTGATGTGCCTTTTACTCCGCTCCAAAAGCCCCTTAATCAATCGACCTTAGGTTTAGTCACTACTGCAGTGCCCTTTGACGCCAGCAAAGGTCCCCAGGGGCCTGGTGCGGCGTACAACGCTGCTGCTAAGTTTTATGACCCCTACGTTCGTTCAGTTGATGAGGATGCAGACTTGCGCATTGCGCATGTCGGTATTGATAGGCGCAATGCCAACATGCAGGATAGTCATTGTTGGTTTCCATTGGATGCGGCGAAACGGGCTGTGGCAAAAGGGCGCGTTCAGTCTCTCTCTAAACATTTTTACGGGCTGCCAACCAATCGCAGTCAACGTCATACTCTGGAGATTGATGCGCCATTGATCCTCAGCAAGATGCGCGAAGATCATGTGGATGTTGCCGTGTTGATTCCGAATTGCCCCATTTGTCATCAAAGCCAAAGTTTATTGGCGCGTTATTTGGAGGCTGCTGGCATTCCTACAGTGATCATGGGTGCAGCAAAAGATATTGTGGAATATTGCGGAGTGCCGCGTTTGCTCTTTAGCGATTTTCCGCTAGGTAATGCTGCAGCATTACCTAATCATGCTCAATCGCAAGACTCTAATTTTGAATTGGCACTTCATTTGCTAGAAGGTGCTCCAGGTGCACGTACAACGGTGCAGTCCCCCTTGGTTTGGTCTTCAGATCCCGCATGGAAATTAGATTACTCGAATCTAGAGAGGCTTAGCGCTGAGGAAATAGCACGCTTGCGTGATGAGGCGGAGAAAGCGCGCATCACTGCGCGCGATATCAGGGTAAAAAGCGTTGGCGCTTAAGTCTGTCTAGATAGCGAGTATTTGCACAGGGCATGTAGCGCTATGGTGGCTTCATTTTGAGGGAAATCTTTGAGGCATTCGAGTGCCAGATCAACCTCGCGTTTTGCAGCAGCTTGGGTGTAATCCAAGGCACCAGAGCTTTGAACTGCGCTCAGAATCTGTTGAAAGACATCATCCGGTAAGTCTTGATTTTGTTCAATTGCCGCTCGAACCAGCAACTGTTCCTCTGTGTTGCCATTTTCAAGAAGATAAATCAGGGGAAGCGTCGGCTTGCCTTCCCTTAAGTCATCGCCAGCATTTTTCCCCATTTGGGATGCGTCGGCGGTGTAATCCAGAAGGTCATCCATTAACTGGAAGGCGGTACCGATGTGGCGACCAAATGCGGCAGATTGCTCTCTTTGTTTGGCATCGGTGCCAGCCAAAATGGCGCCAAGTTCGGTGGACGCTTCGAATAACTTCGCAGTTTTATAGCGAATCACCCGCAAATAGCTCTCTTCATCTACTTCGGGGTCATTCATATTGAGGAGCTGTAAAACCTCGCCCTCGGCAATCGTATTGGTAGCATCAGACAGGATTTCCATCACCCGCAGGTCATTTGGTCCCACCATCATCTGAAAGGCTCTGGAATACAGAAAATCACCCACTAGCACGCTGGCTGCGTTGCCAAATGCGGCATTGGCGGTTTCTCGACCCCTTCTCAGGGTGGATTCATCAACAACATCATCATGAAGTAGGGTAGCTGTATGGATAAATTCCACTACTGCTGCTAGCTCTAGGGCATGTGGGGTTTCTTTGCCATTGGCTAAAGCCTTGCTTACCAAGAGCAAAAGGGCTGGCCGAACCCGTTTTCCACCTGCTTGGATGATATAAGTCGAGATTTGGTCGATTAAGGCCACTTTTGAGGCTAATCGGAGTCGAATAACATCATCTAAAGCCTTGAAATCTAAGGCAATTGGGGCCAAAATTTGGCTTAATTCATTGGTTTTGACAGTGCTCGTCATGCAAGATATAATAATCGGCTTAGCTCATCCAGGGTGGATTAGCTTAAATGTAGATATTAATTGAGGTTTCAAACCATGTACGCGGTCATAAAAACCGGTGGCAAACAGTATAAAGTTGCTGCAGGCGAAAAATTGAAAATAGAACAGATACCAGCGGAAATCGGCAGCGAAATCACTCTTGACCAAGTCTTAGCCGTAGGCGAAGGCGCTTCACTCAAATTGGGTGATCCATTGGTTAATGGTGCAGCTGTGATGGCCACTGTCGTCTCCCAGGGACGTCACGATAAAGTGACAATCTTTAAGATGCGCCGTCGCAAGCATTATCAAAAGCACCAAGGCCATCGTCAGAATTACACAGAAATTCTGATTAACACGATCAAAGCCTAATTTAGGCTAACGGCTAAATAGCAGGAGAAATATATGGCACAGAAAAAAGGCGGCGGCTCGACACGAAATGGCCGCGACTCAGAATCGAAACGCTTAGGCGTTAAAGTTTTTGGCGGCGAGCATATCAATGCTGGCAGCATCATCATTCGTCAACGTGGTACACGAGTACATCCGGGTATGAACGTTGGTATTGGTAAAGATCACACTTTGTTTGCCTTAGTTGATGGACAAGTGGAATTTGGCGTTAAGGGTGCTTTGAAGAAGGCCCAGGTTTCAGTTCTCCCGCGTTCATAAGACGCCTGACTGAGACACGTTTGATTCAGATTTATTCCGAATTTAACTCTTAGGAACAGGCCTCGCTAAGCGAGGCCTTTTTTATTCATGAAATTTATAGACGAAGCTCGTATTGAAGTCATAGCTGGCCAAGGTGGCGCCGGGAGTGCCTCCATGCGCCGCGAAAAGTTTATCGAATTCGGTGGACCCGATGGTGGTGATGGCGGGAAAGGTGGGAGCGTTTGGGCTACAGCTGATCGCAACATCAACACCTTGATTGACTATCGCTACGCTAAAACACATACTGCGAAAAATGGTGAGCCTGGTCGTGGCGCTGATTGTTATGGCCGCGCAGGTGACGATATTGAGTTGCGTATGCCAGTTGGCACAATCATTTCCGATTATGAAACTGGTGAGCCAATTGCTGACTTAACGGCCCACGGTGAACGCCTTTGTTTGGCGCAGGGTGGTGTTGGCGGTTGGGGCAATATTCACTTTAAGAGTAGTACGAACCGCGCTCCTCGCCAAAAGACAAATGGCAAAGAGGGTGAGCGTCGCAAGCTCAAACTCGAATTAAAAGTATTGGCTGATGTGGGTTTATTGGGTATGCCTAATGCCGGTAAATCAACTTTAATTACTGCCGTCTCTAACGCGCGTCCAAAGATTGCTGACTATCCGTTTACAACACTCCATCCAAATTTAGGTGTGGTGCGTGTAGGCGCTGAGCGTAGCTTTGTGATTGCCGATATTCCAGGATTGATTGAGGGTGCCGCGGAAGGTGCTGGCTTGGGCCATCGTTTCTTAAGGCATTTACAGCGTACTGGCGTGCTATTGCATTTGGTCGACATTGCACCGTTTGATGACAATATTGATCCGGTGGCAGATGCTGTAGCCATTGTGAATGAATTGCGCAAGTACGATGAGGCCTTAGTAGAAAAGCCGCGCTGGTTAGTGCTCAACAAAGTCGACATGATTCCCGAGGAAGATCGCAAGCAAGTAGTTGCAGACTTTATTAAACGGTTTAAGTGGAAGGGTCCCATATTTGAGATCTCTGCTTTAACAGGTTTAGGTTGCGATAAGTTGTGCTACTCATTGCAGGATTATTTAGACTCTATTCGCAAGGATAGGGATGACGCAGATGAGCGTGCCGCTGATCCGCGCTATCAAGAGCAAGCTCCGCCAGAAGATAACAATCCAGATTAAACAGCAGTCATTTGAGATCCGTATTTGATATGAACACTCAGAAAGCTAAACGAATCGTAGTGAAAGTAGGCTCTAGCCTTGTCACCAATAATGGTGAGGGCTTGGATCGTGCTGCAATCGGTATGTGGGCTGAACAAATGGCCGCCTTATTAGCTGCTGGCCATGAAGTGTTGATGGTGAGTTCGGGCGCTATTGCCGAAGGAATGCAACGTCTTGGTTGGGCTAAGCGGCCAACAGAAATTCATCAGCTACAGGCTGCAGCAGCCGTCGGCCAAATGGGTTTGGTACAGGTTTATGAAAGTTGTTTTGCGCGCTTTAATTTGCGTAGTGCCCAAGTGTTATTGACTAATGCTGACCTAGCGCACGCAGAGCGTAACGCCAATGCCAAAGCGACTTTGGATACTTTGCTCAAGCTGGGTGTTGTTCCAATCATCAATGAAAACGATACCGTGGTTACTGATGAAATTAAGTTTGGTGATAACGATAGTTTGGCTGCTTTAGTCACCAATTTAATTCATGCGGATTTATTGGTGATCCTGACTGATCAAGGTGGTTTATTTACTGCTGATCCGCGTCAAGATGCTTCCGCTACTTTGCTAAGCGACGCCGTTGCTGGCGATCCTGCTTTGGAAAAAATGGCTGGCGGTGCTGCTAGTGAACTCAGCAAGGGCGGCATGTTGACCAAAGTATTGGCTGCAAAGGTTGCCGCTCAAACAGGCGCCGCTACGGTCATTGCCTCTGGGCGCGAACCTCAGGTCCTCACTCGCTTGATGGGTGGTGAAGCAATTGGCACCTACTTGAGTGCTCCCAACGCCTAACTAAGTAGGCGAGCTAGTAAATCACCCCAAATGAATTGCTGGGTTTAGTTTGCCCGGTAAATCCGTTCGGATTGAGTGATTTAATAATATTTTGGATATTCTTTTCTTGAGAATTCAGGTTGCAGAACGCGCCTTGGGCTAATGCGGCTTGATAGCGGTTGGGCGTACGGTCTTTGATCGGATTCCAGCTAGAGAGAGGGTTCTCTTTCCAGGCGCTGGATTCAAAGGTGCCATAGAGGCGCCACTGGAAGGAGTCACAGCGAATGCCTTCGTACTGAACCTGGCTGTTGCCATTGGGGCTGGTCAGAATAACGATGTATCTCGTGACACCATCGTTACCAATCAAGATGGAGTCGGTGTCGACTGCAAACTTAAAAATAGTTTGCTGTGAGACGTAAAAAGGTTGAGTTGTCGCCTTATTCGGTGGGTTCAGCGGCATTGCTGTTGTACCCTCCTTGAAAACCATAGGCGCGAATGGATCCACCCCACTTTCTAGAGAGTCTCCCGCACATCCCGCTAGAGCTAAGCTGAACGCTAGGCCAAGGGTTAAAGGTCGCAGGCGGAAAATGGAGAGTTTCATCATGGCTTATCGGTGGGTTTTGTTTCTTTTGGCTCATCTTCTTCGCCCCCGTACAGGGATTGAAATAAGTCGAGTGGAGATCCCCAGGCAAGTTGCTGCATACGAATGCCGCGGGATAAATAACGTGCAAGCTCAGAAAGGGCGAGTTGGTAAACCTCTCGCTTGAAATCAATTACAGCATCAAGTTGAATCCAGAAAGGAACCCAGCGCCAGGCATCAAACTCTGGATGCTCGGAGGCGCGCAGGTGAATATCGCTATCTAGCCCAACTAAACGGAGTAAAAACCAGATTTGCTTTTGGCCGCGATAGCTTGCACGATGGTTTTTGGAGGTATGTTGGCGGCGCAAAAACTCCTCCGGGACGTCGTAACGAAGCCAGTCCCTAGTGCGTCCAATAATTTGGACATGTTCCGGTAGCAAGCCAACTTCCTCATGCAATTCGCGGTACATAGCCTGTTCTGGGCTCTCACCATGTTGAATCCCGCCCTGCGGGAACTGCCACGAATGCTGCCCAACGCGTTTTCCCCAGAAAACCTCGTTATGGCTATTGAGGAGGACTATGCCGACATTGGGTCGATACCCTTCACGGTCAAGCATGAGATCGTGCCTCAAATCCTTTAAAATCAATGATTTGATTATATCCATACATGAAAGCTTCTCAGTCATTTCTCGCCACGCTAAAAGAAGCCCCTTCCGATGCTGAGGTGGTTTCGCACAAACTCATGGTGCGTGCTGGTTTAATTCGCAAGCTCAGCGCAGGCATTTATAACTATTTACCTTTGGGTTTGAAGTCCATTCGCAAGGTTGAAAACATCATCCGTGAAGAAATGAATCGCGCTGGCGCAATTGAATTACTCATGCCAATGATTCAGCCTGCAGAGTTGTGGCAAGAAACTGGGCGCTGGGAAAAGATGGGGCCAGAGTTGCTCCGCATTAAAGATCGCCATGATCGTGACTTTTTAATTCAACCCACGTCCGAGGAAGTGGTGACGGATTTAGCGCGCAACGAAATTAAGAGTTACAAACAACTTCCAGTCAATTTCTATCAAATTCAGACTAAGTTCCGCGATGAGCGTCGTCCACGTTTTGGAATTATGCGTGGGCGCGAGTTCAGCATGAAGGATGCTTATTCATTCGATCGCGATACCGAGGGATTGAAGAAGTCCTATCAAATCATGTTCGATGCTTACACCCGAATTTTCAAACGCATGGGTTTAAAGTTTCGTGCAGTAACGGCAGATAACGGCGCTATTGGTGGATCCGGTAGCCAAGAGTTTCATGTGATTGCTGATACCGGCGAAGATGCGATTGTGTATTGCCTGAACTCGGATTACGCTGCCAATCTTGAGGCTGCTGAGTCGGTATCCTTGATTGCAACGCGAGGTGCTGCAACTCAGGCGATGACTAAGGTTGCGACACCAGGCCAAACGAATTGCACTGATATAGCGAAGTTTTTAAAGCTCCCAATTGAGCAAACAGTGAAGTCATTGCTGTTTGCTGCTGATCAAGAAGAGGGTCCAGCCAAATTATTTATGGTGCTGGTACGTGGTGATCATGAGCTCAATGAAATCAAGGCAAGCAAGATTCCTGGTATGGCTGAATCCCGCTTTGCTAGTGAGGCCGAGATCAAGCAGGCATGCAGCGCGCCTGCAGGTTACTTGGGTCCTGTTGGAGTTGTTGCTGATGTAACGGTTGTTGCTGATCGTACAGTTGCCAATATGGCTGACTTTGTCTGCGGCGCTAATGATGCTGGGCATCACTTAACTGGTGTGAACTGGGGGCGTGATTTGCCTGAGCCCTTAGTGATGGATTTACGCAATGCTGTAGCGGGAGATCCCTCTCCTGACGGCAAAGGTGTTGTCGATATTTGCCGCGGTATTGAAGTGGGCCATGTATTTCAATTGGGTACACGTTATTCCGAGGCGATGGGTTGTACTTACTTGGATCAGCAAGGCAAAGCACAGCCGATGGTGATGGGTTGTTATGGCATTGGCGTGACTCGTTTACTCGGTGCTGCAATCGAGCAAGGCAATGATGAGCGCGGGATCATTTGGCCGATTTCGATGGCACCATTTGAAGTGGTGATCTGTCCAATGGGCTATGACAAATCCGCAGCGGTGAAAACTACTGCTGATCAATTGCATGATGAGTTGATTGCTGCTGGAGTTGATGTGGTGCTGGACGACCGTGGCGAAAGACCGGGGGCGATGTTTGCCGATTGGGAATTGATTGGTGTGCCATTCCGTGTCGTGATTGGCGATCGTGGTTTGGCTGATGCTCAAGTGGAATTCAAGGGCCGCACTGATGCTGAATCAGAAAATATTCCACTAGCAGAAATCAAGGCGAAGGTCATTGCTGCGGTTGATGCAGCCAAGAAACTCGTTTCTTAAATCAAACGCTTCTAACGATTATTTTTTAAAGAGTCCGCCAATACCCTTGGCGGCTCCTTTTGCTGCCATGGATGCCATGGTGCGCGCCATCTTGCCACCCTTGAACTGCTTCATCATGGTTTGCATTTGCTCAAATTGTGCCAGCAGGCGATTGACCTCTTGAACCTCAACGCCTGCACCGGCTGCAATGCGACGTTTACGAGTGGCTTTTAGTAATTCAGGTTTCGCACGCTCTTTGGGTGTCATGCTGTCGATGATGCCGCGCATACGCCGGGTTTGTTTGTCGGCCGCACTCAGATTCGTTTTGGAGGCTGCTTGCGCCATGTGACTCGGTAACTTATCCATCAAACTGGCCATACCGCCCATTTGTTGCATTTGTGCGAGTTGGTCTCGGAAATCGCCAAGATCAAATCCACCTTTAGAAATCTTGCTGGCTAACTTTTCTGCCTTAGCAACGTCGACATTTTGTTGGGCTTGTTCAACCAAGGCAAGAATGTCGCCCATACCCAAAATGCGGTTCGCCATGCGGTCAGCATCGAATGCTTCGAGGCCATCCATTTTTTCGGCAACACCAATGAACTTGAGTGGTACACCGGTAACTTGACGTACTGAAAGTGCAGCACCGCCACGTGAATCGCCATCCAGCTTGGTGAGGATTACACCAGTGAGTGGGAGTGCTTCATGGAATGCTTTGGCGGTGTTGACAGCATCCTGACCGAGCATGGCATCAACAACAAACAGTGTTTCAATTGGATTGAGATTGGCGTGCAAGGTTTTGATTTCTTGCATAAGTGCTTCATCAATACCAAGACGACCGGCCGTATCAACCAACAGCACATCAAAATAATGACGACGTGCCCAATCTAAGGCTGCCGCTGCAATTTCACTGGGTTTTTGATTGATGTTGCTTGGGAAGAATTCAGCACCAACTTGCTTGGTAACCGTTTCTAGCTGCTCGATGGCTGCAGGGCGGTACACGTCACATGAAACGGTGAGTACTTTCTTTTTCTTCTTTTCTTGCAAAAACTTGGCCAACTTACCAACGGAGGTGGTTTTACCTGCGCCCTGCAAGCCAGCCATGAGGATTACTGCTGGTGGTTGGGTGGCTAGATTGAGTTCACCGCTTTGTGCGGTATCTCCACGCATGACTTGGGCCAGTTCGCGTTGTACAACCCCAACCAGCGCTTGACCAGGGCTAAGGCTCCCAACCACTTCTTCGCCAAGGGCTTTAAATTTAATTTGTTCTAGTAAAGATTTAACGACGGGAAGCGCAACGTCGGCCTCTAATAAGGCTAGGCGGATCTCCCGCAACATTTCTGCAGTGTTTGCTTCCGTAAGGCGCGCTTGCCCCCGCATTGTTTTAACAACACGAGATAGGCGATCGGTGAGATTCTCTAGCATTTATCGATTAGACTTTCCAGATGGATATTTTAGGTTACTCAGGCTCGGGATGGCTCCCATCTGCACTTTATTTGCTTCTTTTGGCCTTTTTAGGTTTTCGACCTAGAGGAAAAGTCGAATCATCGGCTTTTACAGGCTTAGTTCGGGCATTGATCCTGTTGATTTTGCTGGTGCATGGAATTCAGTTGCATGACTCGGTCTTCACGCCAGAGGGATTTGTGTTCGGTTTTGCTCAGGATCTCTCGCTGATTGCTTGGGTTGGCCTCGCTTTTTATTGGCTTCAGTCTTGGTTTTTGCCAATCTCGAGTTTGCGTTGGCTGGTTTTGTGTTTTGCGCTGGTCTGTTCCGCATTGCCCACTATTTTCTCGGGTACCCTGATTTCTCCAAGAGCTGTATCTGATCCATGGTTTAAGGGGCACTTCATTGTTGCCACTATTTCTGTTGGATTATTGAGTTTGGCTGCGATGCATGCCATGTTGATGAGTATTCAGGATCGCGCTTTACACCGTCAACTGGCCATCATCCCTAATAGTTGTATAGCCCATTGGCTGGAGGATTTACCGCCATTGATGACCATGGAAAGCCTGCTTTTTAATTTGCTCTATGTGGGCGTTGCACTTCTCAGTTTGACAGTGTTCTCTGGCCTCCTCTTTTCGCAAACATTATTTGGCAAGCCGCTGGTTTTTGATCACAAAACTATCTTTGCTCTCATCTCTTGGTTTTTATTTACGGGACTTCTGCTAGCACGTTGGCGCGTTGGTTTACGTGGGCGCGTAGCTGTTCGTTGGGTCTTGAGCGCTTATACCGCTTTACTCCTGGCCTATGTTGGCAGTCGATTTGTGATGGAAGTAATTCTTCAAAGAGCATGACCTGGTGATGAAGTGGCTTCTTCTATTTGCTGGTGCAGGCATTTTTTACCTTTGGCTAAAGGGGAAAAAACAGGCAAAGCTCAATACCGATCAGGCGGCCAAGATCAAGGCGCAGCACACCAAGGCTGCCGAACCAGAAACCATTGTGCAGTGTCACTATTGTTCGGTGCATCTTCCAAGGTCTGAAGCAATCGCTCAAGAAGAGCGCTTTTATTGCTCACAAGAACATCTCCAAAGCCTAGATGCGCAAGGTTGGCTGGGCTCTGCCAGATGGCGGATCTCGCCGAACCAAGATATTCGGCCAGAAGGCGTCATGCCAGATTTAGTGGTGATTCATCACATCAGTTTGCCGCCCAGCGGTTTTGTAGATAGCAACAACACACGATTTATTGTCGATTTTTTCCAAAATAAGCTGGATTCTTCATTGCATCCTTATTTTGAGGAGATATCAGATCAGAAGGTATCAAGTCATTTCTTGATTTCTCGCCAGGGTGAGGTGTTTCAATTTGTTTCTAGCCAAAACAAGGCCTGGCATGCGGGGCTTTCTTCTTTCCTGGGTCGAGAAAGGTGCAATGATTTCTCGATAGGGGTTGAGTTGGAGGGTGATGGCGAACATCCTTTTGAAGATATTCAATATTCAGCCCTTGCTCAATTAAGTACCCAACTGAGGTCTATTTACCCCGACCTTCAATTTGCTGGGCATAGTGATGTTGCCCCTGGCAGAAAAACAGACCCTGGGATTCAATTTAGTTGGCAAAAGTTCCAATCGAAAACTGACATATCAGTCAAAAAATTCCCCTTTGGTTTGGACCCTCGCTAGGGCTCTAAATTAGTATGTGAGCACACGCTCACATTATTGCCCTTTAGCTAAAAAGGGCTGCAAAATATGCACCAAAATGAACTCTAATTTATTGAATAAATAGGGAAAAATACTTATAAATATTTGTCAGAAATGCCTTACCAAGTTTCCAATAATTCCCTATACTTAGTGCCTAGTGACGGAAAAAACACTACATATAGTGGTTTTTCCGGAAAAAAGACAATATTAAATAATGTTAAATCATTGTTTTAAAAGACATTTTTGTTTACGTACCATATAAAAAAGCAGGAGAAATATGACATATGCCAACCCCCAGACAGCAGGACAGACTGCCAGTGCAAATAATCCAGGGATGAACCCTTCGGAATCCATGAATCAAACCCCATCTGCTGGCTTTGTAGCCGGTGGAGTAGGTGGTGGTCAAGCCACTCAATTGTCTGATTACAAAATCATTCGCCGAAATGGCTCAGTGGTGGCATTTGAGCCATCCAAAATTGCCATTGCGGTTACAAAGGCATTTTTAGCGGTTAATGGTGGTCAGGGCGCAGCTTCTGCACGCGTTCGTGAGCAGGTAGAGCAATTAACTCACTCAGTTGTGCGCGCTTTGCTCCGTAGCCGTCCAAATGGCGGCACCTTCCATATTGAAGATATTCAAGATCAAGTAGAGCTGGCATTGATGCGCAGTGGTGAGCACAATGTTGCTCGTGCTTATGTTCTTTATCGTGAAAAGCGCAATCAAGAGCGTGCAACACAACAGGGCATCACCCAGGAAACTCAGGCGGCAACTCAGGCTGGTGAGTCCGGTATTAAGGTAACTGACAACGGTGTAGAGAAGTGGCTAGATATGGCCGCTTTGCGCACCATCATTGAAGCTGCATGTGAAGGTCTTGGCAACAATATCGATGCAAGCCCAATCATTACGGAAACCATCAAGAATTTGTACGATGGCGTGCCAATGGCTCAAGTGTATGACTCCGCAATTTTGGCGTCACGTACTTTGATTGAAAAAGATCCTGCATACAGCCAAGTAACTGCCCGCATTTTGATGCACGTGATTCGTAAAGAAATTTTAGGTCGCGAAGTGTTGCAAGGTGATATGCAAGCTGAGTACAGCACTTATTTTGCTAAGTATATTAACGAAGGTATTTCTGCTGAGTTGTTAGATCCACGGATGCGTGAGTTTGATCTCCCACGCTTGGCTGCAGCATTGAACGCTAGCCGCGACTTGCAGTTCAACTACCTCGGTTTGCAAACTTTGTATGACCGTTATTTCTTGCATATTGAAGATCGCCGCATTGAAATGCCGCAGGCTTTCTTTATGCGCGTTGCGATGGGCTTGTCTTTGAATGAGTTAGATCGTGAGCGTCGTGCTATCGAGTTCTATGAAATTCTTTCGACATTTGACTTCATGTCCAGCACACCAACCTTGTTTAACTCAGCGACCACACGTCCTCAGTTATCAAGCTGCTACTTAACAACGGTAGATGATGATCTTGATGGCATCTACGAAGCCTTGAAAGAGAATGCACTCTTGTCTAAGTTTGCTGGCGGCTTGGGTAATGACTGGACAAACGTGCGCGCCTTGGGAAGTCATATCAAAGGTACTAACGGTAAGTCACAGGGTGTTGTACCGTTCTTAAAAGTGGTAAACGACACAGCGGTTGCGGTGAACCAAGGTGGTAAGCGTAAGGGTGCAGTCTGTGCCTACCTAGAGACATGGCATTTGGATATTGAAGAGTTCCTCGAGTTGCGTAAGAACACAGGTGACGATCGTCGCCGTACGCATGACATGAATACGTCTAACTGGATTCCGGATTTGTTCATGAAGCGTGTGATGGAGGGTGGTGAGTGGACGCTGTTCTCACCTTCAAATACGCCTGACTTGCATGACAAATACGGCAAGGCATTTGAAGAGGCTTATGTTGCTTATGAGAAAAAAGCTGATTCCGGTGAGCTGAAACCATTCCGTCGCATTCCAGCGCAACAATTGTGGCGCAAGATGTTGGGCATGTTGTTTGAAACTGGCCACCCATGGATCACATTTAAAGATCCTTGCAACATCCGCAGCCCACAACAACACATCGGCGTCGTTCACTCTTCTAACTTGTGTACTGAGATTACCCTCAACACAAATGAGAGCGAAATCGCGGTATGTAACTTGGGTTCTGTGAACTTGACAGCGCACATGACTACCGATGCATCTGGCAAGATGATTTTGGATCACGAGAAGCTTCAGAAAACCATTCGTACTGCAATGCGGATGTTGGACAACGTGATTGATATCAACTACTACGCTGTTGCTAAAGCACGTAATTCCAACTTGAAGCATCGTCCAGTCGGCATGGGCATCATGGGCTTCCAGGATTGCTTGCATATGCAGCGTATTCCTTACGCTAGCGATGAGGCGGTGAAGTTTGCAGATTCTTCAATGGAAGCAGTGTGCTACTACGCCTATCAAGCATCTAATGAGTTGGCCGAAGAGCGTGGCGTGTACAGCACTTACAAAGGATCTTTGTGGGATCGTGGCATTCTTCCGCAAGACTCAGTAGCCTTGTTGGCAGCAGAGCGCGGTGGTTACCTAGAGGTAGATAGCTCCTCCACAATGAATTGGGATGGTTTGCGTTCACGTATCAAGCAATTTGGTATGCGCAACTCTAACTGCGTAGCAATTGCGCCTACGGCAACGATTTCGAACATCATTGGTGTTTCAGCTTGTATCGAGCCTACATTCCAGAACTTGTTCGTGAAATCTAACCTGTCAGGTGAATTCACGGTGGTAAATGAGTACTTGGTGCGTGATTTGAAAGATCGCGGTCTCTGGGATGAGGTCATGATTGCTGACTTGAAGTACTTCGACGGTACTTTGTCCAAAATTGATCGTGTTCCACAGGATTTGCGTGATTTGTACGCGACTGCATTTGAAGTGGAGCCAAGCTGGTTGGTTGAAGCTGCTTCACGTCGTCAGAAGTGGATTGACCAAGCGCAATCACTCAACATCTACATGGGTGGCGCATCTGGCAAGAAATTGGATGACACATATAAGTTAGCTTGGTTGCGTGGCCTCAAAACTACCTATTACCTCCGCACAATGGCTGCAACTCACGTTGAGAAGTCGACAGTTGCTAGCGGTCAGTTGAATTCCGTATCCAGTGGCGGTGGCGTGAATGGTACCGATGCTGCAGCTGCGCAAGAATTGGATGGTCCTGCTTGCACAATGCGCCCAGGTGATGCCGGCTTTGAAGAATGTGAAGCATGTCAGTAAGCCATTTGCTTACTGATTGAAAAAATAAGAATTAGGAGAGAGTTATGTTGAATTGGGAAGAAGAAGTTGCTCCCGCACTAGCGAAAGCGGGTCTCGCGCAGCAACCGGTGGTGGCCGAGCCACAGCGTCCACAAGCAGACGAGGTCGCAATTGCGCCTCAAGTTGCGGTACCAGCAGCAAGCACAGCAACTACAAGTGCAGCTTTATCGGGTGGCGCAGCGTTGCGCGTCAATGCTGCTGATAAGCGTGTAATTAATGCCAAGACTGACGTAAATCAGTTGGTTCCATTTAAATATAAGTGGGCTTGGGAGAAATACTTAGCTGGTTGCGCAAACCACTGGATGCCACAAGAGATCAATATGAATCGCGATATCGCGCTTTGGAAAGATCCGAATGGCTTAACTGAAGATGAGCGTCGCATCATTAAGCGCAATCTTGGTTTCTTTACGACAGCAGATTCTTTGGCGGCTAACAACATTGTTTTGGGCACTTACCGCCACATTACCGCTCCAGAATGCCGTCAATACCTATTGCGTCAGGCGTTTGAGGAGGCAATTCATACTCACGCCTATCAATATATTGTGGAATCTTTGGGTTTAGACCAGAGCGAAATCTTTAATGCGTACAACGAGATTGAGTCAATTCGCGCTAAAGATCAGTTCTTAATTCCCTTTATTGATGTTTTAACTGATCCTAATTTCAAAACCGGAACATTAGAAACTGATCAAATGTTGCTCCGTTCACTCATCGTTTTTGCTTGCGTGATGGAAGGTTTGTTCTTTTATGTTGGTTTTACGCAAATACTTGCAATGGGTCGTCAAAACAAAATGACGGGTGCTGCTGAGCAGTATCAATACATCCTTCGTGATGAGTCTATGCACTGCAATTTTGGGATCGATTTAATTAATCAAATCAAGCTGGAGAACCCGCAGTTATGGACTTCCGCGTTCAAAGATGAGATCAAAGCGATCTTCGAAAAAGCAGTGGAATTAGAGTACCGTTATGCAGAGGATACGATGCCTCGCGGAGTGCTCGGATTGAATGCGCCGATGTTCAAAGGTTACCTAAGATACATCTGTAATCGCAGATGTTTGCAAATAGGACTTGACGCGATGTTCCCAAATGAAGAGAATCCATTCCCATGGATGTCAGAAATGATTGATCTGAAAAAAGAGAGAAACTTTTTTGAGACACGCGTTATTGAGTATCAAACCGGTGGTGCGCTAAGTTGGGAATAGTAGCTAGGTAAAAAGCGCATAACCGGCTAAATAGGAGATTAGACGGTTGGATAGTTTTAAAAGTCAGCAAAACCAGACTCAAGTCCGAAAACCCTTGTCCAAGGGTGTCTGGTCTATTTTCTCTATTTTTTCCAGCAAATTTAAGAAGCCGTTGTCCTTTGGGGCCACGGCTTTTTTTCCAAGATTCATTAGCGTGCAGCACTTAGCATCAAGCCGCGCGCCGATGAATGGCTCGCTCGTCGGCTCCAATCGGTTGCAAAACCAGGCGGAAAAGAATGGTCGGGTCTTCTTAATCGGTAGTTTGTATTAATCCTCACGTGAAGGAGCATTACTATGGCAATCGCCAAGAAAAAAGTTGCTGCAAAGAAACCTGCTGCTAAAAAAGTAGCTGCTAAGAAGCCTGCTGCTAAAAAAGCTGCTGCTAAGAAGCCTGCTGCTAAAAAAGTAGCTAAGAAGAAGCCTGCTGCTAAAAAAGTAGCTGCTAAGAAGCCTGCTGCTAAGAAAGTAGCTAAAAAAGCTGTTGCTAAGAAGCCTGCTGCTAAGAAAGTAGCTAAAAAAGCTGCTGCTAAGAAGCCTGCTGCTAAGAAAGTAGCTAAAAAAGCTGTTGCTAAGAAGCCTGCTGCTAAAAAAGTAGCTCGTAAAGTAGCAAAAAAAAAGTAAGTAAGCCTGCTGCGAAGAAAGCGGGCAAAGCTGTAAAAAAGCCCGTGGCTAAAAAAGCTGCTGCTTCAACTACGTTGAATCCTGCTGCTGCTTGGCCCTTCCCAACTGGCACACGCCCATAAGCTCTGCTTGTAGGCGGGTGAAGTTCAAAGGGATCTCTCACGAGATCCCTTTTTTATTGTTACTTTGGAGAATTACTGGGTTTAGAAGGTAAATCCAAATGCCGATTTGAATTGAGCGGTGATTTCATCTTTGCCCATTTGGTGATTTTGTGGTCCCTGGTGGGTAATCTTGATTGAACCCATCAAGCTGGCTAATCGGCCGGTAGTTTCCCAGTCCATGCCATTTTCCAATCCAAACAGCAATCCACCCCGAAATGCGTCACCGCATCCAGTCGGATCAACTACTTTTGCTGCTGGCACTGGCGGAATCGCAATGCATTTGCCATCAACATAAATATCTGCGCCTTCTGCGCCCTTGGTAACGATCAGTGCTTTTACTCTTTCGGCTACTTTTGCCAAGCTCAAGCCAGTTCTTTGGGAGAGCATTTCGCCTTCGTAGTCATTTACAGCCAGATAACTAGCAATATCTACGAGCTCTAGCAGCTCTGGACCATTGAACATTGGCAAGCCTTGGCCTGGATCAAATACAAATGGAATGCCTGCTTCGGCTAGCTGATGGCAGTGCTCCCACATACCTTGGCGACCATCTGGGGCAACGATTCCGAATTTAGCGGCACCTTTGGCATTGTTGCTACGTTCCGCAACGACTGCGGAAACTTGGTTTAGATGGGATTCACCCATTGCGCCTGGGTGAAAGGCGGTAATTTGATTATTGGCTTGATCGGTTGTGATCATGGCTTGTGCCGTGAATGCATGCTCAATCTGACGAATATGTGTTGAATCAATCTGGAGTGTTTGAAGGCGATTGAGGTAAGGGGCTGCATCGCCACCTACCGTTGCCATGATGATCGGGTCGCCACCAAGGAGGTTTAGGTTGTAGGCAATATTGCCTGCGCAACCACCAAATTCACGGCGCATTGTAGGAACTAAAAACGCTACGTTCAGGATATGAATCTGCTCGGGCAGGATTTGATCAGCAAATTTGCCTTCAAAGTTCATGATGGTGTCGTAAGCGATAGAACCGCAGATCAGGCTGGCCATAAATAATTACTTTCTAATAAAAATCGAGTGGAATGAGTTTGATATAGAGTTTGCAGTCTATTTTTCGGGATAAAAAATTCTGACGCGATAGCCCGCAGCATTTTGCGGAAGAGAAATCGGTAGTTCGGAAGAAAAAATTTCACCAGAAGGTGCACCTCGACGTAAAAAATCAGGATGCGACTCTTGCCAAGCAGTTGGCAGCCACTCATGCGGAGAAAATTGAATCGTTTTCATCTCGGACTCCTCCGCATCGGTGAGAGAAATTTCTAAACTGGGGAGTAAAACAGGTATAGCAAGGCGATTTTGTATTTCAACTTGCAACACAGATTGATTTGAAGCGTTTTTAAGGCCCTCTCGCGCGTTTTCAGGTGAAAGGGTTACCGAAGTTATTTTCCAAGCAGCAAAATCGCTCACGGGGCGATTTATACACCCTAGCGCACGACACAATTGTTCGTCTAACTTCTGCAAAAGAGAAAAACCGGTTGTTGCAATCGCAGAAGAGCTGCCATCTACACGCGTTGCTAGTGTTGGCAGTAGAGAATTTCTAGAAAGATGCTCGCCAAAAATAATCAGCAAGGAAAAAAAAATGCTGAGAAGGATTAATTTAAGACTTTTTTTTTGAGCCGGGGCTGAAGTATCTGTATTTTTGTCGGCTGCACTTGTTTTAGCACTCTGCTCTGGAAGCGTGCCGTGTAAGCAGACCCAACCTTCGCTTTCTTTCCAAACGGAAAGGCTTAACCATTGGCTGTAAGTCCCAATGACTTCCTCGGCTTGGCGAGCAAGAACGCCTGAAAGAACAATTTTCCCGCCAGGACGCATCTTGTTTACTAAGGCTGGCGCCAATACTTGCAGTGGATTGGCCAAAATATTGGCCATCACGATGTCGTATTTAGTTTCTGCTGCAAGTTCTGGTGCATTTTCATTGGGCAGAACAAAGCGAATGATCGTGTTGTTGATCTCTGCATTACTGCGTGCTGCAACCATGGCTTGTGGATCAATATCAGTGCCAATCACCGGCTTGCATCCCAATTTCGCGGCAGCAATAGCCAGAATTCCAGATCCACAGCCGTAGTCAAGCAAGCTTTGATTTGCCAGTTGCGTGTTTTGCTCCAGCCAAAGCAGGCAAAGGTGTGTTGTTGGGTGACTACCGGTGCCGAACGCTAGGCCTGGATCGACTGCCAAGCAAATTGCATTGGGGTCAGTAGGCGCCTCATGCCAAGATGGCACTACCCAAATGCGTTCGCCAATCTGAATTGGAGCAAATTGACTTTGGGTTAAGCGAACCCAATCTTGTTCCTCAACAATCTTTTCTTGCGGTGCTGGGAGACTAAATCCCGCCTCCTGAAGTGATGCCAGTAGCTTAGGGATGAAGTTCACTGCATCGGAATCGTCAATCTCTGGATTAAAGAGTGCGGTTACTGAGGAGCGATCCCAAGCTTGTACTTCTGGTGAAAGCCCTGGTTCGCCATAGAGTGGGTTTTCATCGTAACCACCTGCGGCATCGTCTTCAACCGTCACGGAGAGTGCGCCCACTTCCAGCAAGGCATCACCCAAAGGCTCCGCGATCTCTGCTGGGACTGTGAATGCGAGTTCACGATAGGACATACTGACTCCAAATCAACATCAATTGACCCACGGTTTAGGGCTTACCGCGACTGGCAGCTTGCTCTTCAAGGCGGTGCTCTAGGTAGTGAATACTGGTGCCGCCTTCCATGAAGTTCGGATCGAGCATGAGTTCGCGATGCAATGGCACGTTCGTTGTAATGCCATCGATCACCATCTCAGAAAGTGCAATCTGCATACGACGAATCGCTTGTTCGCGAGTATTGCCGTAAGAAATCAGCTTGCCAATCATGGAATCGTAATTCGATGGAACCACGTAGCCACTGTATGCATGTGAGTCAACACGGATGCCGGGGCCACCTGGCATGTGGAACGAACCGATTTTGCCTGGGCTTGGTGTGAACTTAAATGGATCTTCTGCATTCAGACGGCATTCGATGGCATGACCACGGAAAACGATATCTTTCTGGCGATAAGCGAGCTTTAAGCCAGCAGCGATCCGAATTTGTTCTTGAACGATATCTACACCAGTAATCATTTCGGTTACTGGGTGTTCTACTTGAACGCGGGTATTCATCTCAATGAAGAAGAATTCGCCGTCTTCGTATAAGAATTCAAAAGTGCCTGCACCACGGTAACCAATTTTTCTGCAGGCTTCGGCGCAACGCTCACCAATTTTGGCAATCAAACGGCGATCAATGCCAGGAGCAGGGGCCTCTTCAATCACTTTTTGGTGACGACGTTGCATAGAGCAGTCACGCTCACCTAACCAAATGGCATTGCCATGGGTATCAGCCAAAATCTGAATCTCTACGTGGCGAGGTTTCTCGAGGAACTTCTCCATATAGACTTCTGGGTTGCCAAATGCACGACCAGCTTCTTCTTTGGTCATATTGACCGCATTGAGAAGAGCAGCTTCGGTATGCACTACGCGCATGCCGCGGCCACCACCGCCACCAGCGGCCTTAATGATGACTGGATAACCTACCTTTTTGGCGGTAGCAATAATTTCTTTTGGATTGTCTGGCAATGCACCTTCAGATCCAGGAACGCAAGGAACGCCTGCTTTAATCATGGCACGCTTAGCAGATACCTTGTCGCCCATCAGGCGAATCGACGCTGCAGTAGGTCCAATAAATGCAAAGCCGGACTTTTCTACGCGTTCAGCAAAGTCCGCATTCTCAGAGAGAAATCCATAGCCTGGGTGAATTGCTTCAGCATCAGTCACTTCCGCCGCTGAAATAATGGCAGGCATATTGAGGTAGCTCAGTGGTGATGGGGCAGGCCCAATGCACACGGCCTCATCTGCCAGCTTCACATACTTAGCTTCTTTGTCTGCGGTCGAGTAGACCACCACAGTTTTAATTCCCAACTCGCGACATGCGCGTTGGATACGGAGAGCAATTTCTCCGCGATTGGCAATCAGAATCTTATCGAACATGTCGGCTCTGAGTTAAGTAACGGTGGATTGGAATGGATCTAGTGAAGATCAATTAAGCGATGATGAACAGCGGCTGATCAAACTCAACGCCTTGACCGTTTTCACACAGAATTTGCTTAATGACGCCAGCTTGCTCGGATTCGATCTCATTCAGGAGCTTCATCGCTTCAATAATGCACAGTGTTTGACCTACTTTAACCGTGTCACCCACTTTGACGAAGTCTGGAGATTCAGGGTTTGGTGCGCGATAGAAAGTGCCGACCATTGGTGAACGAGCTACAAAACCAGTTTCAGCGGGAGCTTCTTCGACAACTGGTGCAGGCGCCGCTGGGGCAGCTTGCATTGCTTGAGCAGGAGCTTGATTTGCGTAGACCACTTGTCCGGCAGGTGCTGAAGATCCGGCATTCACGATGCGAACACGATCTTCACCTTCATTGACTTCTAATTCAGAAATTCCTGATTCAGAAACAAGGTCGATTAGGGTTTTTAGTTTTCTCAGGTCCATGGAAAGGCTTCCTCTCTTGTAATTCTTGATTAATTTTTATTTTTGCAAACGTGTAATAGCTGCTTGAAGTGCTAATTCGTAACCAATGGCACCCAAACCACAAATGACGCCGGTGGCAATGTCAGATAGGTAAGAGTGCTTCCGGAATTCTTCACGTTGATGAATATTCGATAGGTGCACTTCGGTAAATGGGATGGCAACTCCAGCCAAGGCATCACGTAAGGCAACGCTGGTATGGGTAAATGCGCCTGGATTGATGATGATGAAATCTACTCCATCTTGTTTGGCCTGCTGAACACGGTCAATCAGCTCCCCTTCATGATTGCTTTGGAAGGTAGATAGGTCGACCGAGTGGGACTTGGCGATTGTGCCAAGCCTGGTATGTATATCTTCTAGAGTAGTTTTGCCGTAAACCTCTGGCTCACGGGCTCCCAACAGGTTGAGGTTAGGACCTTGAATAACGAGAATTGAAGTGTTTTTCGACATAGATCGATATTTTTAGAGGCAGTTAGGTTTAGTTGCGTTAATAAGGCTTTTCTCTAAAACTGCTTACTTTATGAAGAGTCGTCTTCACTAAGTACGGGGAAAGTATACCCCCAGACTCTGGTGGGAAGTCCAAAAATGGACCATTAATTAGCAATTTTTTAGGATTTTAAGAGCAGATATTGCAAGGTTTGGGTAAGAAATGCCCAATTCTTACTCATATTCTGAATGCTCAATGGTATTTAAAATATCTTATAAAGCCGATTTAATGGATTTTCTGAGCTCTTCTTCGCTTATCTTCCCTAATTTACTGCTAGTTGCCTTGCCTTGGGTGTTAATGATGATCGTATAGGGCAGGGCGCCTTGAGAATTGCCCATTTGCTTGGAGAGATTGCTGCCCTCAAGTCCACCAATCACGATGGGGTAAGAAACTGGAATTTTTTCAAGGAATTCACGGATATTAGAGGGTGAATCGATGCCGATACCGACAAATAAGACATTTTGATCTTTAAACTCTTGCTGTAATTTGTCTAAAGTGGGCATTTCTTCAACACAGGGAGGGCACCAGGAGGCCCAAAAGTTGACCACGAGTACTTTTCCGCGCCATTCTTCGGTGTTGACTGATTTTCCATCGGGTGTTTGCCATGGGTTGGCAAAGAAGGCTTTGATTGCCGGGTCGCTCGCCAAACCTGCTTTATAGATCCATTGTGAAGTCAGGACCCCAGCAATAAGGGCTGCGAGGATAATTCCGAGGATGCTAATCCATTGTCTGCGGTTCATTGCTACTCCTTAGCTAAAATTCCCCAATGCATATTCATATCTTGGGCATTTGCGGTACTTTCATGGGCGGCATTGCCGCAATCGCTCGGCAGGCCGGACATCGCGTTACTGGCTGTGATGCCAACGTGTATCCACCAATGAGCACTCAGCTTGAAGCGCAGGGTATTGAGCTCATTGAGGGATTCTCGCCAGATCAATTATTACAGTTTGAGACGATGCCGGATTTATTTGTCATCGGTAACGTTGTTTCTCGTGGCAATCCGCTGATGGAGGCCATTCTGAATCAAGGGCTTCCTTACACTTCTGGGCCTCAATGGCTGGGTGAGCAGGTACTGTTTGGTCGACATGTCTTGGCTGTTGCTGGTACTCACGGTAAAACAACTACTTCTGCCATGTTGGCTTGGATTTTGGAATTTAATGACTACCAGCCGGGCTATTTAATTGGTGGGGTGCCATTGAATTTCACGGTATCAGCCCGCTTAGGTGAAAGCAAATACTTTGTGATCGAAGCGGATGAATATGACACCGCCTTTTTTGATAAGCGCAGTAAGTTCGTGCACTATCGTCCCCGTACAGCCTTATTAAATAATCTCGAGTTTGATCACGCCGATATTTTTGCTGACCTTGCCGCCATCGAAACACAGTTTCATCATCTAGTGCGCACAGTGCCGGGTAATGGTCTCGTGGTGGTCAACGGCGAAGAGCCTGCCTTGGAAAGAGTGATAGCACGTGGCGCTTGGGCGCCTGTTGAAAAGTTTGGGCAAGATAAACACAATGCCTGGTCTTTAATTTCTCAAGCAGCAGATGGCTTTATTGTTTTGCAAGAGGGTAAAGAAGTTGCCACAGTGACCTGGGCCCCAGACTCTGGTGTTATGGGTCGACACAATCAACTCAATGCATTGGCAGCCATCGCCTCCGCAAACCACATTGGTATTTCACCGGCTAATGCTGCGCGCGCTTTAGCTGAATTCAAAAATGTGAAGCGTCGCTTAGAAACCATTGGGGTGGCAAATGCGGTGACGGTCTACGATGACTTTGCCCATCACCCCACTGCAATTATTACGACGGTGGATGGCCTTCGTCGTCGCGTGGGGGAGTCACGCATTTTGGCGGTACTAGAGCCTCGCTCTAACACGATGAAGCTCGGGGTGATGAAAGCGCAGTTACCGAACAGCCTAGAGGCGGCCGACAAGATTTTTGCTTATGGCGCTAGCGCTGGCAAGGATTCTTTAGGTTGGGATTTAAATGCAGTCTTAGCCCCATTAAATGCAAAGAGTGATGATCGTGCCGTAGCTTTTGATGATCTATCTGCTTTAGTTAGGGCCGTTGCGAATGAAGCAAGGCCTGGTGATCACATTCTGGTGATGAGTAATGGTGGCTTTGGCGGTGTGCACCACAAAATATTGACTGCAATACAAGAGAAAGCAAAGTAATGAGTATGAGATTGAACGATAAAGTAGCCATCATTACTGGGGGCGCAAAAGGTATTGGGTTTGCAACAGCAAAACGTTTTGCGCAAGAAGGTGCGAAGGTCATGATTGCCGATGTGAATCCTGATGCTGTTAAGGCCGCAGTAGATCTCGTACCAGGCTCAGAAGCCTACGTCATGAACGTAACGGATCGCGCAAGTATTGAAGCGGCCGTTGATCAAATCATGCAACGCCATGGACGTATCGATATCTTGATCAATAACGCTGGTATCACTCAAGATGCACGCTTAGTCAAAATGACAGAAGCCCAATTTGATACGGTGATTGATGTCAATCTGAAGGGTGTTTTCAATTGCACTCAGTTAGTTGTGCCGCATATGTTGGAGGCAGGCAAAGGTGCCGTCGTCAATGCTTCAAGTGTTGTCGGCATCTATGGAAACTTTGGCCAGACAAATTATTCAGCGACGAAGTTTGGGGTGATTGGGTTCACTAAAACTTGGGCACGTGAATTGGGTGCTAAAGGTATTCGAGTAAATGCAGTCTGCCCAGGCTTTATTGCTACTGAGATGGTTAAAGCCATGCCAGAAAACATTCTGAAAGATATTGAAAGACGCAGCTGGTTAGGCCGCTTAGGCACTCCCGAGGAAATGGCGAACGTCTATTTATTCTTGGCAAGCGACGAAGCAAGCTATGTGAATGGCGTAGCACTTGAGGCCAGCGGCGGGATCTCACTCTAACAATGCATCTTTTATATGAAGAAGGTGGTGACATCAAGGTCGCCACAGTCCAGTCTGCCTCGGGCACTGGAGATGCTGAATCTTGGCAAGCGACGAGCCTGTCCGGAAAAAAGATCAAGCTAAAAGCTAAAGAAGTTTGGTTGCGCTTTGAGAAGCCGGAACCACAAGCCTTAATGGATGAGGCAAATACTTTATCTAAAGAGATTGATCTGCAGTTCTTATGGGATTGCGCGCCTGATGAAGAGTTTGGCTTGGTGGATGTTGCTCAAGAATACTTTGGTGCACAAGCAAGTATCCCTCAGCAAACTGCATTGGCTATTGCTTTGCAGGGTGCACCAGTCTTTTTCCGTCGCAAGGGGCGCGGACGCTTTCAGAGGGCGCCGCTGGAGCAATTGCAGGCTGGTTTAGCAGCACTTGAGCGTAAGCAAAAAGATTTAGAGCAGCAAGCTGCATGGCAACAAGAGCTGGTAGCTGGCGTATTCCCAGAAATACTGAAGTCTCAAGCAAATCAGCTCCTGTTTTCTCCAGATAAAAATACCTCTGCCTATAAAGCACTGATTGCAGCTTGTACTGAATCAGGAGAATCGCCTGCGCAATTGATGATCCGCTGTGGTGCGATTGATTCACCTTTGCAATATCACCAGGGTATGTTCTTAAAGGCGCATTTCCCTCAGGGCGCTGCACATGACCAGAGTTTGGTGGTTGAGCAAGCCGTATTAGATGCCGCTATTGCAGAATTGCCCCTAGCTGAAGTGACTGCCTTCTCGATTGATGATTCAGGCACTACTGAAATTGATGATGCTTTATCGGTTACTGCGCTTGAAGGGGGTGGGCATCGTATTGGCATTCATATTGCTGCACCTGGCCTTGTAATCGCCAAGGATGATGCATTGGACAAGGTCGCGCGCACTCGCATGTCTACCGTGTATTTCCCTGGCGATAAGATCACGATGTTGCCGGACTCTGTTATTCAGCAGTTCTCGTTAGATGAGGGTGCTGCTCGCCCAGCTTTATCGATTTATGTGGATATCGATTCAGCTGGAGTGCTAGATAAAGACTCATTGCAATTACGTGCTGAGATGGTTCCGATGGGGGCGAATCTTCGCCTTGAGAATTTGGAGCATCTGGTAACAGAAGATAGTTTGGCTGATGAATCCGCTGCTTATGCTTATCGTCAAGAGCTCAGTGTTTTATGGGCAGCAGCCAAGTTATTGCATGCAGGACGCCAGGAGCAGCGTATTGCCAATGGATTGCGCGCCGAACAATTAGGGGTCTTGGATCCCAATGCCTTGGCGAGAGACTTTCATTTTCAAATCAAAGAGGTTGATGGTTCACAGCGAGTAGACATTACTCCGCGCCAACGCGGTTCGATTCTGGATACCATCGTTGCTGAGTGGATGATTTATTGCAATAGCGCCTCAGGACGCTTGCTGGCAGATCATGGGATACCCGGTTTGTTCCGCACTCAAAAGGGCTGGGGCCCTTTGCGCACTCGTATGCAGACAACACCCGGTCCTCATGAAGGATTGGGTTTGGATTACTACGCCTGGTGCACCTCACCATTGCGTCGCTATTCCGATTTAGTGAATCAGTGGCAATTAATTGCCATCGCAAAGCATGGCATTACCGCTAAGATGGTGGCGCCATTTCCACCGCGAGATGCCGCATTGATGGGTATTGCTGCTGACTTTGAGGCTTGTTATTCCGCTTACGGCGAATACCAAGATCGCCTAGAGAAATATTGGTGCTTGCGCTGGATTACTCAAGACGACATTCCTAGGCAGGTCTTTGTAAGGCATCTCAAAGAAGGTATGTCCCGAGTAGAGCCTGTTCCCTTGCATTTACCAGTTCCAGAGTTAGCCACTCACCCGCGTATGACTCGAGCTGAGGTGAGTATTGCTGATGTAGACCTCTTGCAACTGACTGCGGGAGTTCGAGTGCTTCACATAGAAACTCCCGAAGTTCCCGAGAGCGATGCAAGTCCCGCCTAAGCTGAGTCACTGGGTAGAGCGCTTGGATGCTAGCTGGCGCCGCTACCCATTTGGCTATGCACTGGGCCTCTCGATTTTGGCCCACCTCATCTTCTTATCATTCCGCTGGGGTATTGGGGAAATTGAGAGTCGCCGCCTAAACACACCGCTGAGTGTTGTCTTGGTGAATGCCAGCAATCAAGTGGCGCCTAAGCAGGCCAATAAATTAGCGCAAGCGGATTTGCATGGAGGGGGCAATACTCCCAATCAAGATGCTAGCGCACTTCATCGAGCAAGACTCGGCGCGGATGCCCGTCTCGAGGTCTTGGAGAAACAGCAAAAACAAATGCTGGCTAAGCTTGATGCAGATCGAGCGTTGTCAGGTGGTCGTAAAAGTGGTGATGAGAAAAAAGCAAGCTCACAACTGAATTCCTTGGAAGCGGAGTTAGCGAAGCGTTTGCAGGTCAACGGGCGCGAGCCTCGTCGCAAGGTTTTGACTGGTGCCAGTACAAAGGCGGTTGTATTTGCACAGTATTACGATGCGATGCGTCAAAAGATAGAGGCTTATGGAAGTGCATTTTTTCCGCGGGCCAACGGCAGACCTTTGTATGGAAGTTTGGTGATTGTGGTGAGCGTGGATGCTCAAGGACGGATTGCTAGCAATGCGCAAGGTAAGGATGGTTTGAGTATTGGGCGAAGTTCTGGCAATCCCGAGTTAGATCGTCAGGCCCTGGCCATTGTTCGCGCTTCCGCCCCCTTTGGCGCCTTCCCTGCAGAAATGCGTAATCAGATTGATATCTTAGATTGGGTTTCTACTTTTGATTTCACGCGAGATGGCTCTGATCGCTTAGATTTGCGTCCTTGATTCAGCTATCCATTACGAATTTTCGCTTATCCTGTACTCACTATGAATCAAGCTACTTCTCCTGATTTAGATACCGACCCCACCCAATTTGCTGGTGTGGATGTCTATGCGGTCGCCGGTAATCCAATCTCACACAGTAAATCACCCGTCATTCATCAACGATTTGCTGAGCAGTCGAATCAAAAAATACACTACGGACGTTTGCAGCCTGGACTTGATCAGTTTAAAAGTGCTGCGCAATCTTTCTTTGCCGCAGGCGGTAAGGGTATGAATGTCACCGTCCCGTTTAAGTTGGATGCTCAGGCTCTTGCAGATGTATTGACGCCGCGTGCGCAGCTTGCTGGCGCGGTTAATACTTTACGCATTGAAGATGGAAAAATCTTTGGTGACAATACTGATGGCGCTGGCTTAGTCAGAGATCTATTGGCACAGGGTATCCAAATTAAAGGTGCTCGAATTCTATTATTGGGAGCGGGCGGTGCGTCGCGCGGAGTGCTGGGCCCATTGCTAGAGCAGTCGCCGAAAGAATTAATGATTGCTAATCGATCCAATGCCAAGGCTGATGAATTGGTCCACTTGTTTGCTAGCTTGGCTAGCTCACTGGGTATTGCACTACAAGCGGTTTCTTTAAGTGATCTTGAAGATGCTGGTAAGACTGCATCTCCTTTTGATCTGATTATTAATGCTACTGCTGCTGGCTTATCTGATGCATCGCCAATTAGTGATGTGGCGGCCAGTAATATTTTTTCTCCAAAGTCTTTCGCCTACGACATGGTCTACGGTAAAGCTACTGCTTTTATGCAACAAGCATTACATCGCGGTGCACGGGTTAGTGATGGCTTAGGTATGTTGGTTGAGCAAGCTGCGGATGCTTTCTTGATCTGGCGCGGTGCCAAGCTGGCTGATGCGATTGATTCTCGCGCTGTATTGGCGGAACTTCGCGCTTCCTAGCTTTTAGCTAAGCTTCCATGCGCTGGCTTCGTTATCTTCTGAAGTGTTTGCTGGGCGGTTTTCTTGCCATGCAAATGTATTTTGTCATTCAGATTGGGTTGTGGGCGACGCTGGATCCTAGTAGTACAGCATTTCAGAGGGCTGAACGCTGGCGCCTTTGCGGCCTGTCTTGGTCTTGCCCAGTGCAATCATCTTGGGTTCCTTATGAAAAAATCTCCGGCAATCTCAAGCGTGCTGTTTTGGTGAGTGAGGACGATATCTTCTTTCAGCACAATGGTGTGCGGGTTGAGGATATGAAAAAAGCGTGGGCTAAAAATTCACAGCTCAACCAGCAGGGTGGTGCTAAATCTAAAACTGCTTTGCGTGGTGGCTCTACGATCACTCAACAGCTGGCAAAGAACCTCTTTCTTTCTTCCGAGCAGAATTATTTTCGTAAGGCACAAGAGCTCATTATTACTGGCCTGCTAGAGACCATGCTCTCTAAGCAACGTCTCTATGAAATCTATTTAAATTCAGTAGAGTGGGGTGAGGGGATCTTTGGGATTGGTGCCGCTTCTCAACATTACTATGGCATTAAGCCGGCATTGCTTGATCGCGAACAGGCGGCGGCATTAGCATCCGCATTGCCAGCGCCGAAGTGTTTCGACAAAGTGCAGTATTGCCGCAAAGCCAATATTCACTTCCCTACGCGGCAAGACTTTATTTTGGAAAATATGGATAGGGTGGCTTTAGCGCCAACTCCAAAACCAAAAGCCCGCTAATTCAGTAACACTCTTTTATTTGCTGGCTGCAGCTCTCAATGCATCTCGAGTAGTGATGGCTACTTTTCTAGCTGCCTCAGCAAAGTCATTGCCTGAGCTAGCGTACAAGATTGCTCTGGAGGAGTTGATCATCATGCCTGTACCTGGCTGATTGGGGATGCTACCAGCCTTTACAGTGGCATCGATATCGCCGCCTTGAGCGCCAATGCCCGGGATCAGTAAGGGCATTTCACCCACAATCGCCCGTACCTTAGCAATTTCCTCGGGGAAGGTTGCGCCAACCACCAGGCTAATTTGACCGGAGGCATTCCACTGCTGCGCTGCTAAGTTAGCAACATGAAGATACAGTGGCTCGCCATTGGGGGCCACGTTCAAGAATTGAAGGTCAGAACCGCCCGGATTTGAGGTGCGACATAAAATAATCACACCCTTACCAGCATGCTTTAGATAGGGCTCGATGGTGTCAAAACCCATATAAGGGTTCACGGTCACCGCATCCGCGCCATAACGTTCAAAAGCCTCTAAGGCATAGTGGTCGGCTGTGCTGCCAATATCACCGCGCTTGGAGTCCAGGATGACAGGAATATGGGGGTATTGATCTTTGAGGTAGCGCGTGAGCTTTTCTAGCTGGGCTTCGGCTCTTTGGGAGGCGAAGTAGGCGAATTGGGGTTTGAAGGAACAGACCGTATCCGCAGTAGCATCGGCGATCTCGCGGCAGAACTCATAAATTCCCTCAGGTTTGCCTTGGAATACCGCAGGCAAGCGCTTAGGGTCTGGATCAAAGCCCACACACAACATGCTGCCTTGGGAAGCCCATGCAGACTGGAGTTGCTGGGTAAAGGTATTTGGGCTGGAGTTCATTGGGATTAAGCTTATTTTAGTGAAACTGTCATGAGCTATAGGATAAACTAGCGACCATTCCTTAGGAGTTCACCATGATCAACTTGTTCGTCCTGCAAAATGGCCGCCTCTCTCAAGAGCAAGTGGAAGATCGCAATGAATTGTTGCAATACTCCAACCCTATCTGGATTGACGTCGTTGACCCTGAAGAGGAAGAACTCCTGTGGATTAAAGAGGCTTTTGGTGTTCTTTTGCCTGAATTAGATGATTTGGGCGACTTAGAGGCTTCTGCGCGGTATTTCGAGGCTGATGATGGCCACCTTCATATTCGTACCGATTTCTTATTGGACGAAGAAGAAACTTCTCGCAACGTGCGAGTGGCTTTCGTGATGACTAAGCAAGTCTTGTTCTCGATTCATGATGAAGATTTACCGGTATTCCGCTTGGTGCGTTTGCGTGCGCGTTTGCGCCCAGGTTCAGTGAGTAATGCGAAAGACGTTTTACTCGACCTGTATTCCACTGATGCTGAGTATTCTGCGGATGCTTTGGAAGAGGTTTATGAAAATCTCGAGCAAGCAGGTAAGCGCGTTCTGCAAGATGACATTACTGATAACGACGCAGAAGAAGTGCTCGAAACGATTGCCAAGGAAGAAGATACGAACGGACGTATTCGTCGCAATGTGATGGATACCCGTCGTGCATTGTCTTTTTTAATGCGTAGCAAATTATTGTCTGATGAGCAGCAAGAAGAAGCGCGTCAGATTTTGCGAGATATTGATTCACTAGAAAACCATACCGCTTTTTTGTTCGATAAGATTAACTTCTTGATGGATGCGACGGTTGGTTTTATTAATTTGAACCAAAGTAAGATCATCAAGATCTTCTCGGTGGTATCAGTCGCCTTAATGCCACCCACTTTATTGGCGAGCGTGTGGGGTATGAACTTCCGCTACATGCCAGAGTTAGAGCAAACTTGGGGTTATCCAGTTGCCATTATTTCTATGGTGATTTCAGCGATGATTCCTTTATGGTACTTCCGCCACAAGGGCTGGCTTAGCTCACGCTAATTCTTAGCGCTAGCTATTGCGCTGGTGTACTAAGCGTTTTTCGGCTTGAGTAATTCCAGAAATTGAGAGAGTGCAAAATCACGTGCTTGTTCTCGCACGATTTGTCGATCTCCGTTGAAATGCTTAGTCAATGTGGCGGTATTAATGACATCTTGCCCAATAGGCTCTTTAATCGCCCAGCCAAAGCAGACGGTGCCAATAGGCTTTTCTGGTGAGCCACCGGTTGGTCCGGCAATACCGGTAATGGCGATAGCGGCATTGACGTTCGCATTGCGTAACGCGCCTTCAGCCATGGCTTTGGCGACTTGTTCGCTTACTGCGCCAAAAGATTCAATCGTTTCCCCTGGAACATCCAGACACTCCGATTTTGCGGCATTGCTATAAGTAATATAGCCTCGCTCAAACCAGTCGCTAGAGCCCGCCAAGTCGGTCAGAGTTGCGCAGACAAGGCCGCCGGTGCAAGATTCAGCTAAGGCAATTTTCCAACCCCGATTGATGAGGATCTGCGCTACAGCTCTCGCTAATTCATGTTGGGGGTCGTTATTATTTTTCATGCGATATAGCCCAATCCGATTTGTACAAGCGCTATTGTGAGAAGCGTAAAAAATGCTGCAGCGAGATCATCCGCAATGATTCCAAAGCCTCGCCACAATATTAAGCCGCGGCTCGACGGCGAAGCAGTCTCACCACCTTCTAAGTGTTTAAAGTGGCGGTCGATCATTCCGATGGGGCCCGGCTTCACGGCATCAAAGAATCTGAAAAGCGCAAATGCCAAAATCTGCATCTCTAAGTTGGCCGGCATGATAAAAATCAACACGAGCCAGAAGGCGACAATTTCATCCCAGACAATTCCGCCAAAATCCTTTTTACCCAACTCTTCGCTGACTTGTCCGCAGATCCAGCAGCCCAATAAAATGCCCGTGCCAATGATCCATGGCCATGCTTCGGTTGACAGAAAATATTCGCCGATTAAGAATGCGGCCCAAGCCCATAGCGTTCCTGCAGTGCCAGGCGCAAATGGCGCTAAACCACTACCCATGCCGAATGCAAGGGCGCGACTGGGTTTGCTCAATACCCACCTCAAACTAGGGGTAGGGATGGAGGGGTCTGGTGTCTTCAATTGGGTGTTCATGCGAAGTGATCAAAGGATTGAAGCAATAAACCCGCTTCTTGAGAATTAAATTCTGTTCCATCGTTACCCATGATGTGTATCTCAGGTGCCGAGTGTTTCATGGGTTTAATGCTGCCAATGTGAGTGAGTGGGAGATTGAGGTCTGCACTGATTTTCGCGATGACATCCCGTTTATTGCTTGGGGCTGTAAAGCACAGCTCGTAATCATCTCCACCACTTGCGGCATATTGATTTTGAATGGCTTGGGACTGCTTGCATAGTGTGGCGGATTTTGGGAGGTGGTGTAAGAAGATTTCAGCATCCTTGCCCGATTGCTGCAGGATGTGCTTTAGATCGCCCAATAGACCGTCGGAGACATCCAAGGCGGAATTAGCAATTCCTCTCAAAGCAATGCCTAAATGAACCCTGGGGGTGGGTTGATGCATGCGTGCTTCAACGCTCGCTAAATCTTCTTTTGCTAACTCAATTTCATGACGCAGTGCAGCAAGAGAAAGTCTGGCGTCGCCAACGGTTCCCGAAATCCAAACGTCATCGCCTTCTAATGCCCCTGATCTGCGAATGGATTTATCTTTTGGAATGCCTCCAAAAGCGGTGATGCAAATATTGAGTGGGCCGGCGGTGGTATCGCCACCAATGAGTGGGCAGTGAAATTGATTGGCAATTGCAAATAAACCCTTGCTAAAGGCTTCTAGCCAGGCTGAATTCGACTCTGGTAAGGCCAGCGCTAACGTAAAGCCAATGGGCCTGGCACCCATGGCAGCAAGGTCTGAGAGGTTGACTGCTAGGGCTTTCCAGCCCAGCCACTCGGGGTTGGTATCTGCAAAAAAGTGCCTGCCGCACACCAGCATATCGCTGGTAACAGCAAGCTCCTCGGCGGGGTCGGTTTTTAGAAGGGCGCAATCATCGCCAATTCCCAGCTTTACTGGGCCAGGGTTATTGGCCAGCATGAGTTCTGACTGCGTTTTAAAGAAACGCTGAATTAGGTCAAATTCACCAAGCGGGGATGTTTGAGATTGCATGCCCCATTTTATGGCTCTTGGGACTCGTCCATCTGAGAGGAATAGAATTAGAGGCTTGAATATGTCTGATTGATGAGTGAACTGATGAGTAAACCAAGCAATAGCAGCAAAGAACAACAAATAGCGGATTTAAGAGCAGCTGCTCTCCACTATCACGAGTTTCCTGTTCCAGGAAAAATCGAAATTGCCCCAACGAAGCAGTTAACCAATCAGCGAGACTTAGCGCTTGCCTACACTCCTGGTGTGGCCGCAGCTTGCGAAGAGATTGCTAAAGATCCTGCTAACGCATTCCGCTACACAGCGCGTGGCAATTTAGTTGGTGTGATTACCAACGGCACCGCAGTCTTAGGTTTAGGAAATATTGGGCCACTGGCAAGTAAGCCAGTGATGGAAGGTAAGGCAGTTCTCTTTAAGAAATTCGCCGGCATTGATGTTTTCGATATTGAAGTTAATGAAAACGACCCTGATAAGTTGGTTGAAATCATTGCAGCGCTTGAGCCAACATTTGGTGGTATTAATTTAGAAGACATCAAAGCACCAGATTGCTTTGTAGTTGAGCGGAAGTTGCAAGCTCGTATGAAGATCCCGGTCTTCCACGACGATCAGCATGGAACAGCAATTGTGGTTGCAGCGGCGATTCTCAATGGCTTAAAAGTAGTTGGTAAAGATGTTGCTAATGTGAAGTTGGTTACCTCTGGTGCTGGCGCTGCTGCATTAGCTTGTTTGGATTTATTGGTCGACCTCGGAATCCCACGTAAGAATATTTGGGTAACCGACTTGGCTGGTGTTGCCTATAAAGGCCGTAAAGAATTAATGGATCCTGAAAAGGAGCCGTTCTGCCAAGAGACAGAATTGCGTACGCTAGACCAAGCAATTGAAGGCGCTGATATTTTCTTAGGTCTATCTGCTGGTGGCGTACTGAAGCAAGATATGGTGAAGAAGATGGCTCCTAAGCCATTGGTCTATGCCTTAGCCAACCCAACCCCAGAGATTCTTCCGGAAGAGGTTAAAGAAGTTCGTCCTGATGCTGTGATGGCAACTGGCCGTACTGATTATCCCAATCAAGTGAATAACGTGTTGTGCTTCCCATTCATCTTCCGCGGTGCATTAGACGTTGGTGCCACCACTATCACTCGTGGCATGGAAGTCGCAGCAGTAAAGGCTGTGGCTGAGTTGGCACAAGCTGAGCAGAGTGAAGTTGTGACATCGGTATACGGCATTGAGAATCTCTCTTTCGGTCCAGAGTATTTAATTCCGAAACCATTTGATCCACGTCTTATTACCGTAATCGCTCCAGCAGTTGCTAAAGCGGCTATGGATGATGGTGTAGCACAACGTCCGATTAAAGACTTTGATGCTTACCGCAATCAGTTGCAACAATTCGTTTATCACTCCGGTACTTTGATGAAGCCATTGTTTAGCATTGCTAAACGTGTGCCTGCAGCGCAAAAACGGATCGTATTTGCTGAAGGTGAAGATGAGCGCGTATTGCGTGCAGTGCAAATCATTATTGATGAGCATTTAGCTACGCCAATTTTGATTGGTCGCCCAGCTGTGATTGAGCATCGCATTGAGAAGTTTGGTTTGCGCATTAAATTAGGCGAAGACTTTGAGATCGTGAATCCAGAGAGTGATTCACGCTTCCGCGACTTCTGGCAAACCTACTTAGCTTTGACTGAGCGTAAAGGCGTTACGGAATCATTTGCCAAACTAGAAATGCGTCGTCGCAATAGCTTGATCGGTTCGATCATGATCAGCAAGGGAATGGCTGATGGGATGATTTGTGGAACGGTTGGTAATTCAGCCACGCATTTGAAGTATGTTGATGAAGTAGTGGGCCGTGAGCCAGGCGCTAATGTTTATGGCGCAATGTCTGGATTGATTTTGCCGGGTCGCCAAGTATTCTTGGTAGATACCCATGTCAATATTGACCCAACTGCAGAGCAGTTAGCTGAGTTGACATTGATGGCCGCAAGCGAAATGCGTAAATTGGGCATTGTTCCGAAAGTAGCACTCTTGTCTCACTCCAACTTTGGCTCAAGTAGTGCACCTTCCGCAGTCAAAATGCGTGAAGTATTGGCTTTGATTCAAAAAGCAGCTCCAGATCTTGAGGTTGATGGTGAAATGCACGGCGATAGCGCTTTGGATGAAAGTATTCGCGCTGGTGCAGTTACTTCATCTCCACTGAAGGGCGACGCTAATTTATTGGTTCTGCCAAATATTGATGCCGCTAATATTTCTTACAACTTGCTAAAGACTGCAGCCGGTAACGGTATTGCAATCGGACCATTGTTGTTGGGTGTGGCTAAGCCAATCCATATTTTGACCCCAGCAGCTACCGTGCGTCGTATCGTCAATGTCACGACTTTGGCGGTAGTTGAGGCGGCAAGTAACGCTAGAGGCGTAGCTTAAGATTGATGGATAGGCATTTATTTATGTTAGTTAGGGATAACTAACATAAATAATTATTATATAAATCAACAGTTTATATAAAATGCACTGTAATTGGGCTTGATTTGATGGCGTGTTAAGGGTAACCTAGCACCCATCATGAATAATCGCTCTGAAAACGGCACTACAGTAGGCTTCGACGAACATAGTCGAGCTGAAAGTTGGGATAGCAATGATCGACTTGAAACTGAGTCGTCTGCTGCCAACATCTACGCTGAGGGTGGTTTATCTCGTTTACAAACCTATGCAGCAAATCAAGTTTCGGGGAAAAAAGTGACAGCTTCTTGGCGTGCCGCTTTGGCCGTTCGCGATGCCGGACCGCCGGCAATGTTGCGCAGTGTGCGCCCTAATATTGTGCAATCTATCCGCGCTTTCCGCACTCCTGACCTACAGGAAGCGGCTACGGAGCTTGGCCAGCATTTCATTTACGCTAATTGTGCAAATGCAATGACTAAAGGTGAAGTTTTGGAGGCGATTGCGATTGCTTATACGTTTACCAAGCAACAGGCAAAGAATTTCGATCCCTTGTTAGATGCTTTGACAACTACTGTCGATAAATCTGGCCCGCAGCCAGGTTTCGTAGTGGTACTCGAAGGTTTGCCATGCACTCAGAAATTTGACAAAGAAGCGCGCGAGACTCTGCTCGATGTTTTCCGTGATGCGGTGGACTTCTGGTCTGAGCGTCGCACACCGTATCGTGTGTTTTACTCTTTTGCCTAATTGCTGAGATAGCTGCTTAGGTAGCAAGATTGTAAAACAGAAGAAATCGCCTCTATTTGAGGCGATTTTGCATTTCTGGGTCCCAAATACTGTGCACAGCAGTAATCGCCACAATTCCCGCAGTTTCGGTTCGCAATACTCGGTCACCCAAAGAAACTATTTGATAGCCCGCCGCCTTGGCTTGAGCTTCCTCTTCTGGAGAGTGCCCACCTTCGGGTCCAATCATCAAGATAATGTCTTGCGGTGGGTTATTGAGTAGTACTGAATACAAGCTTTTATCAGTATCAGGGCTTAAAAGAAGCTTAAGTTGCGCTTTTGTTGCCTTCTGCAGATAACTTTCAAAACTTTGAATCGGTTCTACGGCAGCTAAAACCGTGCGATCACATTGTTCACAGGCAGCCTGAACAATGCCTTCCCAGTGCAAAAGGCGTTTTTGGGCCCGCTCAACATCGCTAGAGCGCGTTAACTTCAGAACAGAGCGCTCACACTGCAGGGGTGCAATGACCTGAACCCCGGTCTCAATAGCCTTTTCAACCACCCAGTCCATCTTATCGCCGCCAGCTAGGCCTTGCGCCAAGGTAATCGCATAGGGGCTCTCACGATGGGTGTCTTGGCGAATATCACTCAGCTCCGCCTCACCTGACTTATTGCTGAGGGAGAGTAGTTTGGCCTGGGCAACTTGGCCTTTGCCGTCAAAGATGGGGAAGAATTCACCAACTTGGATGCGACGGACGCGCAAGTGATGGGCGAGCTCTGGCGTGAGGGTATTTGGCTTTTGGTTTTCCCATGGGCCGGGAAGATAAAATTGAGGCATTACCGAAATATAGCTAATTAATTTTCCAGAGACCCAATTTACGATGTCAAACCTTCAAATTCGTATGGCAAATGCCATTCGTGCTTTATCCATGGATGCAGTTCAACAAGCCAATTCCGGCCACCCTGGCATGCCAATGGGCATGGCTGATATTGCGGTTGGCCTTTGGAACGAACATTTGCAACACAATCCAACGGATCCGCATTGGATGAATCGCGACCGTTTTGTTTTATCCAATGGCCACGGCTCGATGTTGCTGTATTCCTTATTGCATCTTACGGGTTACGACTTGCCGATGAGTGAGTTGAAAAACTTCCGTCAGTTACATAGCAAAACTGCAGGACATCCTGAGTATGGAATTACTCCTGGCGTGGAAACAACTACTGGTCCTTTAGGTCAGGGAATTTCAAATGCTGTAGGTATGGCGTTAGCAGAAAAATTATTAGCAGAAGAATTTAACCGCCCGGGTCATGACATTGTTAATCACTACACCTATGTATTTTTAGGTGATGGCTGCTTGATGGAAGGTATTAGCCATGAAGTGTGTTCATTGGCTGGCACTCTTAAGTTAAGTAAGTTAATTGCACTGTGGGATGACAACGGCATCTCCATTGATGGCAAGGTCGTTTCATGGTTTAACGAAGATACGCCAAAACGTTTTGAGGCTTACGGCTGGAATGTTCTGCGCGACGTGGATGGTCATGACGCAGAGGCTGTATCTAGCGCCATCGCTAAAGCCAAAAAGAGTGATAAGCCGACATTGATTTGTTGCAAGACGGCGATTGGTCAAGGCTCACCAAATATGGCGGGTAGCGATAAGGTGCATGGCTCCCCATTGGGCGTGGCGGAAATTGCTGCAACTCGTGTTGCATTGAATTGGCCATACGCGCCGTTTGAAATTCCAAACGATATTTACGAGGCTTGGGACTTTAAGAAGCGTGGTCAAGCTGCTGAGCATGAGTGGAATAAAGATTTCCAGGTGTATAAAAATAAATACCCTGAACTGGCTTCTGAATTACAGCGCCGTATGCAAGGGGACTTATCTAAAGACTTCTCCAAAACTTTAGATGCTTATTTGAAAACCTGTGAAACTAAAGCAGAAACGATTGCTACTCGCAAGGCAAGCCAGAATGCCATCGAGGCTTTGGCTCCCGCACTGCCAGAGTTCATGGGCGGTTCTGCCGACTTAACGGGCTCAAACTTAACCAACTGGTCTTCATGCAAAGCTGTCCGTGGTGACCAATGGGGTAACCACATTAATTACGGCGTTCGTGAATTTGGTATGAGCGCCATCATGAACGGTATCGCTTTGCATGGTGGGTATATTCCATTTGGCGGAACCTTCTTAACTTTCTCTGATTACAGTCGCAATGCCTTGCGCATGGCTGCCTTGATGAAGTTGCGTAGCATCTTTGTCTTTACACATGACTCCATTGGCTTGGGCGAAGACGGTCCAACACATCAATCCGTTGAGCACGTAGCAAGCTTGCGCCTTATTCCGAATTTAATGGTTTGGCGTCCATGTGACACCACTGAAAGTGCGGTTGCCTGGGGATCTGCGATTGAGCGTAAGCATGGCCCAAGTGCTTTAATCTTTAGTCGTCAAAATTGCCCATTTGTTTCGCGTAATAGCCAGCAAGTAAAAGATATTGCACGTGGTGGATATGTATTGCGGGACCCTAAAAAATCGAAGATCGATGCAGTGATTATTGCAACGGGGTCTGAGATCGCCTTGGCATTACAAACCGCAGAGCGTTTAGATAATGAAGGATTTGGAATTCGTGTGGTATCAATTCCATCAACTACAGTATTTGATCAACAAGACGCCGCGTACAAAGCAACAGTATTGCCAGCGGATATTCCACGCATTGCGGTTGAAGCAGGCGTGAGTGATTTCTGGTGGAAGTATGGTTGCGCAGCAGTACATGGTGTTGATACCTTCGGTGAATCTGCACCAGCGCCTGTGCTCTATGAATATTTTGGTTTAACGGTCGATCAGATTGCTAAAACAGTGAAGCAGTGCATCGCAAATAAATAGAAGAGATCAGAAGCGAAGTATTTATTTAAGAATTCAATATTAGTAAGGGGAATGGAATGACAATTCGTGTCGCAATTAACGGTTATGGTCGTATTGGCCGCACGGTCTTACGTGCTTTGTATGAAGATCAAGTCAATGGCAAGCCTAGACGTGATATCAAAATCGTCGCAATTAACGCCATGGGCGATATCGATATCAATGCGCATCTCACGCAATATGATTCTGCGCACGGTCGTTTCCCTGCTGAAGTAAAAGTAGATGGTGATTGCATGGTGGTCAATGGCGATCGCATCAAGATGTTCTCCACCCGCAACCCTTTGGAAACTCCATGGGGCGAGCTAGGCGTGGACTTGGTGCTCGAGTGCTCAGGCAAATTCACCTCAAAAGAAAAAGCCATGGTGCATATTTCTCAGGGCGCGAAGAAGGTCTTGATCTCAGCTCCAGGTGAGAAAGATGTGGATGCCACAATCGTCTACGGCGTAAACCAACAGGTCCTTAAAGCAAGCGACGTTGTAGTGTCTAACGCAAGCTGCACGACTAACTGTTTAGCCCCCCTGGTTAAACCATTACTGGAAAAGATTGGCATCGAGTCTGGCTTGATGACAACAATTCACGCTTTTACTAATGACCAGGTTCTGACTGACGTCTATCACAAGGATATGCGCCGTGCGCGTTCTGCTGTGACCAGCATGATTCCTACGAAGACCGGTGCTGCAAAAGCAGTTGGTTTGGTATTGCCAGCTTTGGCAGGGCGCTTTGACGGTTTTGCGATGCGCGTGCCAGTGATTAATGTTTCTGTTGTGGATTTAACCTTTGCCGCCAGCCGCGCCACTAGCGTGGACGAAGTGAACTCCATCCTGAAGACTGCCAGCGAAGGGGAATTAAAGGGTATTTTGGGTTTCAACACCTTACCTTTGGTTTCGATCGACTTTAATCATGATCCACGCCCAAGTATTTATGATGCCTCCCAAACGCGCGTTTCAGCGGATGGTAAGTTGGTCAAAGTCTTGGCCTGGTATGACAACGAGTGGGGTTATTCAGTCCAAATGCTCAATGCTGCTGAAGCATTGATGGCTGTAAAGTAAGCAATTAGATGGGTTTTAACGCTAAAATCGCCTAAAATCTTGTTTATCATGTAAAAAAGACCTCAATTGAGGTCTTTTTTCATTATCTGCCCTTATTTATTCAGAAATCAGGCCTTGAGCTTATTGCGACAATTCTTCTTTTGGCAGTGGCCGTACATGGCTAAAGAGTGTTCCTGGAGCTTAAAACCGAGGTTTTTAGCAATATCTTGCTGCCTTTTCTCAATCGCTTCATCAACAAACTCTTCAACATGTCCGCAGTCAAGGCAAACCAAGTGATCGTGGTGCTGACCTTCGTTGAGCTCGTAAATAGCCCTGCTATCACCTTTACTAGACTCAAAATGGCTGCGCAGCAACAGCCCCGCTTGTTCAAATTGGGTTAATACCCGATAAACCGTAGCCAAGCCAATTTCTTTGTCATCCTTGGCCAGGGCCATAAAGACGTCTTCAGCACTAAAGTGAGTGCCCCCATTCTGATGAAAAAAGTCCAGGATTTTCATGCGTGGACCGGTTGCCTTGAGGCCAATGTCGCGTAAATCTGCTGGAGTAGAGTTTTGGTTCATATTCATGGGTTTGGGAGCTAAAATCAATGTCTTAATGATACGGCCTGCCATGCAAAATTGCCTTCAACTTTTTACCCGTCTTTTGAATTCCATTAACGGAGTTTTTGACCTTGTTCGGTCAGGACTATTAATCGCTGCTATTGGTGCGGCAATTGTCGCTACTGGTTGCACTAGCGCCGTAAATGACACTCAACGCGCCTGGATGAACACAGTCTTTAAACCCTATGTTCCCGATGTGGTGCAGGGCAACTTTATTTCGAGTGAGCAATACGCCAAATTGCAAGTTGGTCAAAGTCGCGAGCAGGTTCGCCAAATTCTGGGCACACCTTTATTGGCAAGTTATTTCCATGCCAATCGCTGGGACTACATTTTTGAATTCAAGCGCTCCGGCCAAGTGATGGGTAAAGAGCGTCGCGTCACTGTATTTTTCGAGGGCGATAAATTAGTCAAGTTCCAAGGCGATGCTTTGCCGACTGAAGTGGAATTGGTTGCCGAGATCGATGGTTATTCAAAATCAAAGCGCTCGTTCTGGGATGTCATGACTGGGTCCAATAAACCTCCAGTAACCGCACCTTTGCAGCAGCCTGAGTTGCTAGTGCCAAGTCCAACCGATAACTTACCGGCTGGGGCGCCTGTGCCTGCAGCTGCTACTAGTAGTTCTTTTTGGGACTTCTTTAGCTTCTCAAAAAAATCGCCAGAAGCCCAGCCGGTGCCTCAACAGTTAGGCCCTGGCGCTCTCAATGTTCCGCAGGCTAGTGAAGTTAAATAAAGATAAAGTTGTGCTGATGCCGAGTGATTTCTGTCGGCAACTTTTAATAAGAAACGAAGATACAGATGATGAAAATCGCAATTGCTGGTGCAACTGGCCGCATGGGAAAAATGTTGATCGAAGCCGTGCTCAATTGCGCAGATGCTGAGCTAGTTGGTGCGCTTGAGCATGAGTCTTGCCCTTTGTTGGGTGAAGATGCAGGTGCATTTTTAGGTAAAAAGACAGGTGTCGCAATTACTTCGGACATTACTAAGGCTTTGAGCGGCGCTGAGTTTTTAATTGATTTCACTCGTCCGGAAGGCACCATGGCGCACTTAGCTGTGGCGCAAAAGACGGGCAGCAAAATGATTATCGGCACGACTGGTCTGAGCTCAGACCACATCGATAGCCTGAAGGCAGCTTCTGCAGGACTAGCTATCGTGTTTGCACCCAATATGAGTGTGGGCGTCAATGCAACATTTAAGCTGTTAGAAATTGCCGCCAAGATGTTGAGTGAAGGTTATGACATTGAAATTATTGAAGCCCATCATCGCCACAAGGTAGATGCTCCATCAGGTACCGCACTCAGAATGGGTGAAGTGATTGCCGATGCGCTTGGTGAGAAATTAGATGATGTTGCGGTGTATTCCCGTGAAGGCCACACTGGTGAGCGTAAAGCGGGTTCTATTGGTTTTGCCACCATTCGCGGTGGAGATATCGTCGGTGATCACACTGTCTTATTTGCGGGTGAGGGTGAGCGCATTGAGATTAGCCATAAGTCTTCTAGCCGTCAGTCTTATGCCCAAGGTTCTTTGCGTGCTGCACGCTTCTTGCAGGGTCAGAATTCCGGCTTGTATGACATGCAAGATGTTCTTGGCCTGCGTAAGTAAACAAAAGTAAATCAGAATAGAAGAAAAGAGTTGTATTGAATGAGTAAGGATTACGATCACCGCAGTATTGAGGCTGCAGCGCGAGCTGATTGGGAAAGTGCGCAAGCCTATAAGGTGGCCGAGAACGCCGTAGATGCTTCCGGTAAGCCAAGACCAAAATACTATGCTTGCTCCATGCTGCCTTATCCATCGGGTAAGTTGCATATGGGTCACGTTCGTAACTACACCATCAATGATGTGATGGCGAGGCAGTTGCGTATGCAGGGCTACAACGTACTCATGCCAATGGGTTGGGATGCGTTTGGTATGCCTGCTGAAAATGCTGCGATCCAGAATAAAGTGCCGCCAGCTAAATGGACCTACGACAACATTGCTTATATGAAAAAGCAAATGGCGGCGATGGGTCTAGCAATTGACTGGTCGCGTGAAGTGGCTACTTGTAGTCCCGACTACTACCGCTGGAACCAATGGCTTTTTTTGAAGATGCTTGAAAAGGGTATTGCTTATCGCAAAACCCAAGTCGTCAATTGGGATCCAATCGATCAAACAGTGCTAGCCAATGAGCAGGTGATTGATGGGCGCGGTTGGCGCTCTGGCGCTTTGGTAGAAAAGCGTGAGATCCCGGGCTACTACTTCAATATCACTGCTTATGCAGAACAGTTACTGTCAGGTTTAGATGGTTTAGGTTGGCCTGAGCGCGTCAAGACGATGCAGCAGAATTGGATTGGCAAAAGTCGTGGCGTTCGTTTTGCATTTCAGCATGAGGTCCAGGATGCACACGGCAACTTTGTTCAAGATGGCCAGCTGTATGTATTTACGACGCGTGCTGACACCATCATGGGGGTTACATTCTGTGCTGTAGCAGCCGAGCATCCATTAGCAACATTGGCTGCCACAAATAATCCTGAGTTAGCCGCGTTTATTAAGAAATGCAAAACGGGTAGCGTAATCGAAGCCGATCTCGCCACTCAAGAAAAAGAAGGGATGTTCACTGGCCTCTATGTGACACATCCACTGACCAAAGAGCCGGTTCCAGTTTGGGTTGGCAACTACGTGCTCATGTCTTATGGTGATGGCGCCGTGATGGGTGTTCCTGCGCATGATGAGCGCGACTTTGCATTTGCTCTCAAATATGACTTGCCGATTAAGCAAGTGATTGCTTTGCGTACTCCATCCGATATGTTTAATACTAGTCATTGGCAAGATTGGTATGCCCAAAAAGATGATGTTGTTTGCTTAAACAGCGGCAAGTACGATGGCCTCTCGCATGAAGAGGCGGTTGATGCGGTGGCTAAAGATTTAGAGCAAATGAACATTGGTGAAATCAAAACCACTTACCGTTTGCGTGATTGGGGCATCTCTCGCCAGCGCTATTGGGGTACACCGATTCCGATTATTCATTGTGGCGATGAGCACAATCCAGGCTGTGGAGCGGTTCCAGTGCCTGAGGCAGATTTACCGGTGGTATTGCCTGAAGATTGCGTACCCGATGGTAGCGGTAACCCGCTCAATAAGCGCGCTGACTTCCTCAATGTGAAATGTCCAAAATGCGGCAAGCCTGCGCGCCGTGAGACTGACACCATGGATACCTTTGTGGATTCTTCTTGGTACTTTATGCGTTATACCGGTCCAGATGCCAAGACCATGGTTGATGAGCGCAATGAATACTGGATGCCAATGGATCAGTACATTGGCGGTATTGAGCATGCGATTTTGCATTTACTCTATGCGCGCTTTTGGACGAAGGTCATGCGTGACCTTAATCTCATTACCTTTGATGAACCATTCCAAAATTTGCTGACGCAAGGCATGGTGCTCAATGAGACTTATTACTCTGAAGAAGCATCCGGTAAAAAGACTTGGTTAAACCCGTTGGATGTTGAGCTTGAGCTAGATGAAAAAGGTCGCCCTCAAAGCGCCAAGTTGAAAGGCGATGCTTCTGGTTTACCAGTCATTATTGGTGGCGTTGAGAAAATGTCCAAGAGTAAGAATAATGGCGTTGATCCTCAGGCCTTGATTGATCAATATGGTGCTGATACTGCGCGCTTGTTCGTCATGTTCGCGGCTCCCCCAGAGCAACAGCTTGAATGGTCTAGTGCCGGTGTTGAGGGTGCTTCACGTTTCTTGCGTCGTGTCTGGATGTATTCAAGCAGTCAGGCCGATGCAATCCGTACAGCTAGCGAAGCATTGCCAAGCGACTTGAATGAGGCTGAAAAAGAATTGCGTCGTGAAGTGCACGCCGTTCTGAAACAGGCGAACTTTGATTATCAGCGTCGCCAATACAACACGGTAGTTTCTGCAGCGATGAAAATGCTCAATGTCTTAGAGCCTGTGAAGATGGGCGACAAGAGCCTGGTCCGCCCAGCTGTATTGCGTGAGTGTTTAAGTATTTTGATTCGGGTTCTGTACCCAGTGGTACCGCACTTGACGCATGCCCTCTGGAATGAATTGGGTTGCAATACCTCATTTGGCACTCTATTGGATGCGCCATGGCCAGTAGTAGATGAAGCTGCACTGATTCAAACTGAGTTGACCATCATGCTGCAAATTAATGGCAAATTGCGTGGGGATATTCGAGTACCTGCGGATGCTACTAAAGAGCAAATTGAGGCTTTAGCATTACAAAGTGAGCCTGCTACTAAGGCATTAAATGGTGCCGCGCCTAAAAAGGTCATTGTGGTGCCGGGTCGCTTAATCAATATTGTTGCTTAGAGCGCTAACGCATTATTTTGAATAGAAACTGAACACATGTCCGTAAATCAACTTCGACGTACCATGCTTGGGTTTCTTGCCCTGGTTCCGGTCAGTGGTTTGATTGCTTGCGGCTATCGTTTGCGTGGCATGGTCGACCTGCCTTTCAAAGTGATCGCGATTACGGGCAGCCCGTCACCGCCATTGCGTATTGATTTACAAACAGCGATCCTGACGGGCACCGATGCGAAAGTGGCCATCAACCCTAAAGATGCCGATCTCATTTTAGAAATTACCAGCGATCTCAATGGTCGCGAGATCTTGGCCTACAACTCGAATGGCCAGGTCTCCGCGTATCGCTTAAGTATTCGTGTTGGGTTTAGGGCATACGATAATGCTGGTGCGGATGTGGTGCCTGATGCTGAGATCTACATCACGCGGGATATGGACTTCTCGGTCTCTACTGTGTTGGCGACCGATGTCCAAATGCAGCAATTTCTATCTTTGATGCGCAGAGATCTTGCGGTACAAATTCTGCGTCGTGTATCTGCATCTGCTCGAGCACCACAGGCTCGAAGCTTTTAAAGAATGACGATCAAATCGCATGGTTAAGAGCGATGCCCTACAGGTTCATTTGAAGTCGCTCAATTCAGCGGCCTCATTAAAGCCTCTGTATATATTTAGCGGTGATGAGCCGCTCCTCATGATGGAGGCGATGGATCAACTTCGCGCTACAGCCAAAAAAATGGGATATACCGACCGCGAAGTGTTATTGCAAGAGCGTGGTTTTGATTGGAGCGCCTTGTTAAGCGCTGGACAAACCATGTCTTTATTCGGCGATAAGCGCTGGGTTGAGTTGCGCATCCCGACAGGCAAGCCTGGGCGAGATGGTGCGGAGGCACTCAAGCAGTTCTCCGCTCAAATTGAGTCTCAGTCAGTAGGCTCTGAAGGGCCAGATACGATTTTTTGCATCATCTTGCCTAAGTTGGATGGCAAGACCAAAACCTCGGCTTGGTTTAGCGCCTTAGATGAGGTGGGTATGGCGATTCAGTTAGATTCCTTGGATCGCACTCAATTGCCGCAATGGATTGCAGAGCGCCTAAAGAAGCAAGGTCAAGAGGTGCAGTCAGGCCCAGAGGGTCAGCGCGCTTTGAGCTTTATTGCTGAGCAGGTAGAAGGCAACCTGATCGCCGCCCATCAAGAAATTCAGAAGCTTGGACTATTGCATCCAACTGGGGTGCTGACGGAAGAGCAAATTCGGTCTGCTATTTTGAAGGTGGCTCGTTATAACGTCTTCGAATTGACTGAGGCTATGCTGGCGGGAGATCTGCCACGCCTCAATCGCATGTTAGATGGCCTCAAAGGTGAGGGTGAGCCTTTGGTCTTGATTCTGTGGAGCGTAACGGAAGAGCTTCGGATACTATCGAAACTGAAGGCAGCCAGTGATGCTGGAGAATCTGTTCAGAACTTAATGCGCGCCAACCGTATCTGGGGCAATAAAGAGCGTTTATATCCTATGGCTCTAAAGCGGGTGCAACCATTGAGGTTGCGCAGAGCGATGCAAGTGGCCGCAGGTTTAGATCGTCAGGCCAAAGGATTGCATGCGGCGGAATTACCAGCAGATCCTTGGGATGGATTGCGTTTGGTTGGTAACTTATTACGCTAGATGCATTGAGTTATTTGAATCGACATTAGTTAATAACGGGCATTACACACGGTAAAGATATGAGTAATTTAACGAATACTATTCAGCAGATGATGCAAGAGATTGGCCAGCGTGCTCGCAAGGCTTCACGTGCAATGGCGCGCGCATCCAGTGAGCAGAAAAACCAGGCGCTATTGCATATTTCGAAGTTGGTTCGTGAGCGGTCTGAGGAAATTCAGCGAGTCAATGCACTTGATGTAGCTCGTGCAAAAACCAATGGTCAAGATGCGGCATTTATCGATCGCCTCACCATGACCCCAAAAACAATTGAGTCCATGGCATTGGGTTTGGAGCAAATTGTTTCTTTGGAGGATCCAATTGGCAAAATCAGCGCATTACAAAAGCAGGCTTCCGGTATTGAACTTGGTCAGATGCGAGTACCGCTGGGTGTGATTGGCATTATTTATGAATCCCGCCCTAACGTCACGATTGATGCTGCTGCACTTTGCCTTAAATCCGGTAATGCGGTAATTTTGCGTGGTGGCTCAGAGGCCATTGATTCCAACACCCTATTGGCGCAGCTCATACAAGCAGGTTTAGATGCTGCCAACTTACCGATGGATGCTGTCCAAGTAGTCACTACAACAGATCGCATTGCTGTTGGTGAAATGATTACCATGACGGAATATATCGATGTGATCGTGCCTCGTGGTGGCAAGAGTCTGATTGCTCGCTTGATGGCAGAAGCGCGTGTACCGATGATTAAGCATTTGGATGGTATCTGCCATACCTATATTGATGCAGATGCGGATATCGCCATGGCAATCAAGGTTTGCGATAACGCTAAAACCCAGCGCTATGCCCCTTGCAATGCGATGGAAACACTCTTAGTCAACAAATCCATTGCGCCTCAAGTATTGCCAGCCCTCTGCAAGATCTACCAAGACAAAGGGGTCGAGTTACGCGTTGATGGTCTGACACGTAAAACCCTAGAAGGCGCCGGATTTGGGGGTCTTGTGGATGCCACTGAAGAAGATTGGCAAACAGAATATTTGGCGCCGATTTTGTCGATTAAGACTGTTGCCGATATGGATGAAGCAATGAGCCATATTGAGCAATACGGCAGTAAACACACCGATGCCATCATTACTAATAACCAAGCCCAAGCCAATCGCTTCTTGCGTGAAGTGGATAGCGCCAGCGTCATGGTCAATGCCAGCACTCGATTTGCGGATGGCTTTGAGTATGGTTTGGGTGCCGAGATTGGTATCTCGAATGACAAATTACATGCCCGCGGTCCGGTAGGCTTAGACGGCCTGACTTCTCTCAAATACATCGTCATGGGTCATGGCGAGATTCGTACTTAATTCATTCAGTCTCATTAAAGAAACACAGAACGGAAGCTACTCATCATGGGCAATGCATATTTATGGACTAAGACACTTCACGTTGTCTTGATTGCCTCTTGGTTCGCAGGCTTGTTTTATTTGCCTCGTATTTTCGTGAACTTGGCAGATGAAAAAAATCCTGAGGTATATGCGCGCCTTCTTGGTATGGCAGATAGGTTATTTCGTTTTATGACGATTTTGGCCGTGCCGGCAGTATTGTTAGGGCTGACTCTCTGGTTGTATTTTCAGATTGGTGCTGGTGAGGTATGGATGCATGTCAAGGCGTTCTTTGTCATCCTGGTGATTGGTTATCACCATGCTTGTTGGAGCTTGCTTAAAAAGTTCCGCAAAGGTGTTAATACCCGTTCAGGGGTTTGGTATCGCTGGTTCAACGAAGTACCCGTCATTCTTTTATTGATAGTGACAGCTTTGGTCGTCATTAAGCCTTAATTTTTATCTCGAATTAGTTGTTCAATTATTTTTTATTTCATCCTTTTTAGATTGCTAGCCTCATGAGATTTTTTGTTGTTTGTCCCGGTGGACTGGAAGTGCCTCTTGCACAAGAGCTAGCAAGGATTGCGCAGCGCCCTGACTGTAAGGCTTTGGGTGCTTGGGTTATTGATCCTACTCCTACGAGCCCTACCGGTGGAGTAGGTTTAGCGGCACCTATCTCCGCTGCGATGGCTTTGAACTTGCATTCACGAATTGCGAGCCGAGTTTTGCTGCAGATGGCGGAATCGCCATACCGTCAGGAAGAGGATTTATATAAGCTGGCTAGTGGTTTGGCTTGGGAGGAGTGGTTTTCTTCTAAACAAACTTTGCGGGTCGATGTGACTGCGCACCGCTCCCCACTTAAGAGTCTGAATTTCGCAACCTTGAAAATCAAGGATGCGATTGTTGATCGCTTACGCGATGTGACTGGTGATCGCCCCAGTATTGATACGGCGTTCCCTGATGTGCGCGTGCAAGCGCATTTAACAGCAACACACGCTACGATCTATTTGGATACTTCTGGTGAGGCTTTATTTAAACGCGGCTGGCGCGATGAAAAAGGCGACGCACCCTTAAAAGAAAATCTTGCAGCAGGCATTCTGTCAATTACTGGTTGGAAGCCTTCGCAAACCTTATTTGATCCGATGTGCGGTAGTGGAACCTTTTTGGTTGAGGCTGCACAAATCGCTTTGGCTATTCCACCGGGTGCTATTCGGGCGGGAATGTATGGCGATGATGCGAAACCGAGTCGTCTGGCCTACCGCCCATTGGTGACCTCTGCTCATGGTTTTGGTTTTCAACGATTGAAGCCTTTTAACGAGGCTGCTGAACAAAAACGCTGGGGCTCTCTGAAGGATGCTGCACAGGCTGAAATGATGGAAAAGCGTCAGCAGTTCCCAGATTCAGAATCTTTAGGTATTAGTGGCGGCGATATTAACGAGCGTTTGGTAGCGATGTTTAAAGGTAATTGGCAGCGTGCCCAGTTACCTGGACTACCGGTCACTCGTCAGATCGATGCTTTGGCTAGCAAGCCTCCGGCAAATGCTCGAGATGGTGTGATGCTATTGAATCCTCCTTATGGTGAGCGCTTAGTGATTAAAGGCGGGCGAGGTCAAGATCGCGCTGCGGATGGCAACATGGAGCGAGATGACTATGAGCAAGCTGAGGAGCCAGAAGATCGCTATGCCTTTAATCTGGAAACAGGGCGTCAGAGTGCTAAACGCTCTAGCCGTGAATCTCTTAAAAAGTTACAGGCTCAAGAAGAGCAGGATCCAAAGTTTGTCGAGTTCTTAAGACAGTTTGGTCAGCATCTCAAGGATACTTTTGGTGGCTGGAATGTTTTTGTATTAACGGCGGATATGGCATTGCCAGGGCAGTTACGCATTAAAGAGTCAAAGCGCACTCCTTTATTTAATGGCCCACTGGAATGCAGGTTGTTTAAGTTTGAGATGCATCAAAAACGCGATGCTGCTGCGGATTTAAAATAAAAAACAGATATAAGGAATACGGCGATGGAATTTAAAACATATATGTGCTTAATTTGCGGCTGGGTTTATGACGAGGCTGCCGGCCTGCCTGAAGAAGGCATTGCACCGGGCACGCTTTGGAAAGATGTGCCCATGAACTGGACATGCCCTGAGTGTGGTGCACGCAAGGAAGATTTTGAAATGATGGCGATCTAAAAGATCGAGTGACTTCAACAATATTTGATTAATGAGCGAAATCAGGAAAAGCATCTTGGGACAAAACGACATCTTATTTGAGCGTGCACAAAAAACAATTCCTGGGGGCGTGAATTCTCCAGTGCGTGCATTTCGTCAGGTTGGCGGTACGCCACGTTTTGTTACTAAAGCCAAAGGCCCCTATTTTTGGGATGCTGAAGGAAAGCGCTATATCGATTTGATTATGTCGTGGGGCCCCATGATTGCAGGACATGGGCATCCTGAAGTGGTTGAAGCGGTAAAGCAGGCCGCCGAAACCGGCTTTAGTTATGGCGCCCCGACCGAAGGCGAAATTGAATTAGCAGAACGCATTTGTCAGTTGGTCCCTAGCATTGAGCAGGTGCGTATGGTTTCGAGCGGTACGGAAGCCACGATGAGTGCTTTGCGTCTTGCACGTGGCTATACGGGTCGCGATCTCATTATTAAATTTGAGGGTTGTTATCACGGTCATGCCGACAGCTTGTTGGTTAAGGCGGGCTCCGGCCTCTTGACGTTTGCAGACTCAACCCAGAATGCACCATCATCAGGTGGTGTGCCACATGATCTAGTGAAACATACGATGGTATTGCCATATAACGATGTGGCAGCACTGACGGAGGTGTTTCAGAAACAGGGCGGTCAGATTGCTGCGGTCATTATTGAGCCCATTGCTGGCAATATGAATCTCATTAAACCGTCAAAAGAATTTCTCGCAACGTTGCGTCAACTGACTAGTCAGTATGGCAGTGTATTAATTTATGACGAAGTGATGACCGGTTTTAGGGTTGCTCTAGGTGGTGCCCAGTCTTTGCAGGGAATTACCCCCGACCTCACTTGTCTTGGCAAGGTGATGGGCGGTGGCATGCCGATGGCTGCCTTTGGCGGAAAAAAAGAAATCATGTCTAAGCTTGCCCCATTGGGTAACGTTTATCAGGCGGGCACTTTATCGGGCAATCCGGTAGCTGTTGCTGCGGGCTTAAAGACCTTGGAAATTGTTTCTCGAGAAGGTTTCTACGAGTGTCTTACCGGTCAAACTGAAAAACTGATGACGGGCCTAAAGCTGGCTGCAGATGAGGCGGGCGTGCCTTTTGCGGTAGACAGTGTTGGCGGTATGTTTGGCTTTTACTTTGCCAATGAGGTTCCCACTTCTTTTGCAGCAGTAACTAAAACAGATATCGAAGCGTTTAAGAAATTCTTCCACTTGATGTTAGATCAAGGTGTATATCTGGCGCCCTCTGCTTATGAGGCTGGGTTTACTTCTATCACTCATGACAATGCAATTTTGGAAGAGATTATTGCAGCAGCAAAAACTGCATTTAAGAAGTTATAAGAAGATTTCTCGGTAAGCGCTCAGTGTTGAGGGGTGAGCGGTAAGGAGTAAGGGGCAGTAATCAGAATTACATTCTCAGTGGATGGTCATAGCCATCTACTTGAATAATTTCTAGCTTCTTACTGGTTTTGCCTGACTCTGGAATTTCCATAGCGGTGAGCTTCCCACCCCAGACGCATCCCGTATCTAGACCAATGACATTCTCATGTTGTAGTAGTCCTAGGGTCGACCAGTGTCCAAAGTAAATCAGGGAATCTTGAGTTTTTCTCTTGGAGATTTTGAACCAAGGAAGATAGCCTTTGGGACCATCTTCAAAACCTTCCTTACTTTCGAATTCCATAGTGCCGGTAGGAGTACAAAAACGAATGCGGGTTAGTGCATTAGTAATGACGCGCAAACGCTCATAGCCCTTGAGTGAGTTATTCCACCGGTTCGGGGTATTGCCATACATGTTCGCTAGAAAATCTTTATAGGATTTTTTACGAAGTGCCTTTTCTACTTCTTGTGCACACTCAATCGTTTGCTGAAGATCCCATTGAGGTACTACCCCTGCATGGACAGTTAAGACCTTGCCATTACTTAATGCCATCGGTCGATGGCGAAGCCAATGGATTAATTCAGCCCTATCAGGCGCATCTAGGATAGGTTGAACAGTATCTAGACCCTTGGTTTTTCGGATGCCTGCATCGACTGCCAGTAAATGCAAGTCATGATTTCCAAGAATGCACTCGATACGTTTTTCTTCTTCTAATTGCTTGAGATAGCGTAAGGTGCCCAAAGAGTCAGGACCTCGATTCACCAGGTCGCCCAAGAAAATCATCTTAGACTGAGTGGGGAGTTTCTTGACGAGCGCCCTCAAAGAAGGTGCGCAGCCTTGAATATCGCCTACGGCATAGATTTTTCTCATGCCCTATCTTAAATCGGAAAGTGTTGGAACCTTCCGCAAATTATTCAGCTATAGATTCTGGGCTAACTTTTTTAACAACGCTATAGCGAACCAAGGTCTTTTTGCGCGCTTCGTCATGATTAACGACGGGTAGTGGGTAGTCTCGCCCCAGGAGGATGCCGGCCGCCTCTAGTTCAAGATGGCCAGACTCCCAAGGTGCATGAATGGACTTCTTCGAAAGCTTATCCAGTTGCGGCAAATATCGCCTGATGAACTTACCTTCAGGATCAAACTTCTGAGATTGGGTAATGGGGTTAAAGATGCGGAAATACGGTTGAGCGTCGCAACCTGAAGAAGAGGCCCACTGCCACCCACCATTATTGGACGATAGTTCAAAGTCATTGAGGTGCTTGGCGAAATACATTTCCCCCCAGCGCCAATCAATCCCTAAATCTTTAGTCAGAAAGCTAGCGACCACCATGCGCAGGCGATTATGCATATATCCGCTTTGATTTAGCTGGCACATCGCAGCATCCACCAATGGGTAACCTGTTTTGCCATCACACCAAGCTTTAAATAACTTCTTAGCGATGGCGCCACTTTCCCATTCGATATTGTCATAGTCCGGCTTGAAGGCTGCACCCTCAGCCAGTCGTGGATGGTTGGCAAGAATCATGAAATAAAAATCACGCCAGATCAATTCACTTAACCAAATCGTGGCACCCATACTGCCAGCAAGCATGCGGCGGTGTGCTTCACGAACTAAACCACGAATCGAGAGCATGCCAAAGCGTAGATGCGTGGATAGATAGCTAACACCTTTAATCGCCGGGAAGTCTCGACCGATTTGATATTGATCGATTCGGTGCAGGAAGTCTTCTAAGAAACTCTGGCCACCTTCCGACCCTGGTGGGAGATAGGTCTCAATCCCAGTTGGACTAAATCCCATCGACTCCAAGCTTGGGAAGGGGGCTTGTAAGGCTTTAGGAATGCCTACCAGCTGACCTTTAGTTGGAGTGCATTCGTACGCAGCGATATCTTTTTCTTGGAGCGTCTTGAGCCAATTATTTTTATAAGGCGTAAAGATGGAGAAAACGGTATTGGAGTTAGTGAGAATTTCTTTCTTCTCAAAAATGACTTGATCCTTAAAAGTCTCGAAGCTTATACCGAGCTTTTCTAATGAAGCCTCCACGGTAGCATCACGAGCAATCGCCGATGGCTCATAGTCATGATTGGCATAAACGGTATTGACGTCGAGCGTCTTGGCAATTTGTTGAATGCATTCTGTGGGCTTGCCTACCTGAACAATGAGGCCACCACCTTGCTTACGCAATTCTTCATCAATCTTTTTAAGGCCCTGCCAAATAAAGTCAACGCGACGATCATGCTTGAGGCCAGCTTCATCCAAATCCTCTGTACGCAAGGGATTAAGAATATCGGTGTCGAAAATAAAAGCCAGCCAAACCTGAGTATTATTTTTGAGGGCATGGTGAAGTGCTGCATTGTCATAAAGACGTAAATCACGGCGGAGCCAAACGAGAGCTTTTTGCATAGGCATCATCTTATGGCTTATTGGTGAAATCTGCATGAATCAGGGGGTTTTTCGGTAAAATAGCCTGCATATGAGCATGGCCAAAAAAGCCTCTACCGCAGTCTCCCAGACTCCAGATTTAGCATCGTCGCTAGAGTCCTCAATTTCCTATTCTGCTGATCACCTAGCCAACCAATTCCTCATTGCTATGCCTGGCATGGTTGACCCCAATTTTGCTGGTTCCGTTATTTATCTGTTTGAGCATACTGAGCGGGGTGCCATGGGTTTAGTGGTCAATCGACCTACGGAGGTCGACTTAGCAACGCTTTTTGAGAAAATTGACCTCAAACTTGAAATTGCCCCCTTGTTGGATCAGCCGGTCTACTTTGGCGGCCCCGTTCAAATTGAGCGTGGATTTGTATTGCATGAGCCTAACGTGGAAGCCTCGTATAGCTCGTCTTTGGCGGTTCCAGGTGGACTGACCATGACCACCTCTAAAGATGTGCTCGAGGCAGTAGCCACGGGGGGTGGGCCTAAAAAGTTTCTCATGACCTTGGGGTACGCAGGATGGAGTGCCGGACAGCTCGAAGAGGAAATTACCCTAAATGGTTGGATCAATGTTCCACTCACCCAGCAGCAAATGATCGATATTATTTTTGAGACCCCTTCAGGCCAAAGATACGAGAGAACTATGAGTTACTTAGGCTTTGATCCCTCCCATTTATCGGGTCAAGCGGGGCATGCTTAATATGACGGGTGCTCCAGAGTTAACGGTGATGGCCTTTGACTTCGGTACCCGCCGGATTGGTGTGGCGGTCGGGAACACATTGACCCAGCGGGGACAGCCTCTGAAAACAATTGCTGAGGCCTCTAGTGATGCCTGTTTTAAGGCAATTGAAGGGCTTTTAAAGGAATGGCAGCCCAATCGACTTGTGGTGGGCATGCCTTATCACCCTGATGGCGCTGAGCATGAAATGAGCGCCAAGGCCCGACGCTTTGGGAATCAACTGCAGGGCCGCTTTCAGTTGCCGGTAGATTGGGTGGATGAGCGCTATACCTCAGCAGTTTTGGAGGGAGACCCCGACATGCGAGACAATTTGGATGCCCAGTCTGCCGCCTTGATTTTGGAGCAGTATTTTCTTGAGAAGAATTGGATTAGTTGAAATGAATGCAGAGCAGTCCTATCTGAAATTACTAGAGGTATTGCGCAAACGCAAAGCCGTTGGCGATGTATTCGAATTGGCTGGCCTTGCCATGGGGGGTGCCTGGATTGCAGAGCGTTTAGCGGCGGATTTGAATCTACCTCACTTTGGCGTAATTAATGTAGCGTTTCATCGGGATGACTATGCCGAGAAGGGGATGACAGCACTTCGTACGGCTAGCACCATGCCCACTCATCTGCCTTTTGAAGTGACTGGCAGCAATGTCATTTTGCTTGATGATGTTTTACTTACTGGCCGCACAGTTCGCGCTGCACTCAATGAGTTGTTTGACTTTGGCAGGCCTGCACAAGTGGAATTGATGGTGTTGGCTGATCGTGAGAACCGTGAATTGCCAATCTCAGCTGACTTTGTAGGGGCGCAAGTGAGTGTTCCAGATAATCAAATTTTAGTTTTAGAAAAAGATGGTGCTGGCAAGTTCAGCTTCCAATTAGAGGAGCGTGCGGAATGAGTGAAGAGAATAATTCGGTGAATAACTCAGCAAATACTCCAGCAAATGCCCCAGTCAATCAATTCAATGCTGCTGGCGAGTTAACCCATTTATTGACCCTAGAGGGTTTGCCGAAAGAGCAAATTCTCCACATTCTCGATACTGCACAGCAATTTGTTAGCGTGACTGATCCCGCAAGAGAAGTGAAAAAAGTTCCACTGCTTCGCGGCAAGAGCGTATTCAACTTGTTCTTTGAAAACTCGACGCGCACTCGCACCACTTTTGAGATTGCCGCTAAACGTTTATCAGCAGATGTCATTAACTTAGACATCTCCACTTCGTCAACCGCTAAAGGTGAAAGTCTTTTAGATACGATTGATAACTTGGTCGCAATGCAGGCAGATATTTTTGTGGTGCGTCATAGCGTTTCTAGGGCGCCCATCGAGATTGCCCAACATATTCCCGCGCATGTCCACGTAGTCAATGCTGGTGACGGTAGCCATCAGCATCCGACCCAAGGCTTGCTGGATATGTATACGATGCGCCATTTTAAGAAGGACTTTAGCGGTTTAAAAGTCGCGATTATTGGTGACATTGTTCATAGCCGCGTAGCGAAATCCAACATTTGCGCCCTGAGGACATTGGGCTGTACGGATATCCGTGCAATTGGCCCTGAAAGTCTTTTGCCGAGTGAGTTAGATATGCTGGGGGTCAAGGTATTTCACAGCATGGAGGAGGGTCTCAAGGGGGTTGATGTCGTGATGACCTTACGTATTCAGAAGGAGCGCATGGAGGCAGGGCAGGTTCCAGAGGGCGATGCTTTCTTTAAGCAGTATGGCTTAACACCTAGCCGTTTAGCTTTAGCGCATTCAGATGCCATCGTGATGCATCCAGGCCCCATGAATCGCGGCGTGGAGATTGATTCCGCTGTGGCGGATGGTCCTCAGTCAGTCATCCTCAATCAAGTCACCTTTGGAATCGCGGTGCGCATGGCTGTGATGTCTATTGTTGCTGGAAATTAGTCTTCATTCACTAATGCAAAAAAAGAACTGGTTAATCCTATCGCATGGCTTCAATATGGATGGTCGGGCATCTAGTCTGACTATTACTGACAAGATACCTTATTTACTCGATGCGGGAATTAAGCCTCAAGTCTTCAGTGCGATTACCGGAATCAAAGATAGCCGCTTTCCACATCAGCAATTTTTAGCCTGGGGTCCGGCAGCCTTTCGTTTTGATTTTCGTCACTGGATCGCTAATCAGTATGGCCGTGGACTCTTTTATAAGATCTCTACCGGCCTAGTCTCTTTATTGCTTGCCCCTTTTATCGCGCTGGAGAAATTCTTTTTGGGTTATTCCAGTCAATGGTCTTGGTCGATGCCTGCCTTTGTTCATGGTTTAAAGTTAATCAGGGATGGAAAGGTCGATGTCATCTACTCAACTGGAGGCGCTTGGTCTGCTCACTTAGCGGGTTTGTGGCTCAAGAAAAAGACAGGCTTACCTTGGATTGTGGAAATTCATGACCCTTTGGTCATCCGCAAGAATCCAGATGACCCAGGTTTTGATAAGCCCAAAAACCGCGATGCGCAATTTCGCCAATACCTGGAAAAGCAAATTTGCAAATATGCAGATTTAGCTTGGTGGTTCACCGATGGCGCCTTGCATTACGCGAAGGTACGCAATCCCAATCTCAATACACCAGATAATGCTCACGGTTTTATGGTTCTCCCCGGTGCTGAGCCTCCGGGAGGTCTGAGTGCGTCCAAGATTCATCAATATTCTGAGCATCTCAATTTATGCCACTTTGGATCATTAGCTAACGATCGATCGCTCTCAACTATCCTGAAAGCGCTTGTCCCACTGTTCAAGAAATTTCCTGAAGCTAGGGGCCATATTCGGGTGCATGCATACGGCGCACCCTTAGATCCGCTGACTATAGAGGCGATTAAAGATCTCAATTTTGAAGACATATTATTAGCGCATGGTCGTTTGGAAAAAGACCCTATAAGCGGCAAATCAGGCAGAGAGCGTGTAGTAGAAAAGATGCAATCGGCTGATGTATTAGTTCTCTTGCATGGTAAGGATGAGTGGTGCGCCGAGTACATTCCCTCGAAGCTGTATGACTATCTTTGGGCGGGAAGGCCGATTTGGGGTATCACCCATCGCAATCCACAGCTCGATCAGATGTTGCTAGATCGATCTGCTTATTTAAGTCCGCAAAGTGACGTCGATGCTGTGGAACTTGCTATAGAAAGAATTTGGTTGGACTGGAAAAAAAAGCAGCTGATAGAGCCTAAATGGCTGCCAGTTGGCGTTCATCAGGCTGTGATTAAAATACTTTTAGAAGTTCAAGAAAAAACCGAAAGAAGCGCTTGAAAGATCTAGTTTTCTATTGTAAATCTTATCGTCGAGATTTCCTCCGCTTAAAGCGGTTGTTGATCTCTATTAATAAATACAATACCGACCACATACCGTTTTATATTTCAACGCCGCAGGATCAGTATCAGGATTTGATTGCTGTGTTGGGGGAATCCAAAGGCTTTGATTGGGTCTCTGACGAATCAATTGTTGCCGCAAACCCTCGCGTACCGGCAGGCATTGAAAAAACAAGATCTGGCAGCCTCAGTCAACAGGCCATTAAGTCAGAGTTTTGGCGTCTAGGGCTGGCTGAAAATTATGTCTGCTTTGATTCTGACTGCTTTTTTATTCAAGAATTCAAAAAAACAGATTTCCTAAGTTCGGATGGAAACCCTTACACCGTCATCTATCAAAATAAAGAATTTTTCCAGCTCTCTATTAATCGCGGGGAAAATAAAGTCGAATCGAATCTTCGTGCAGAAGGTAATCGAGTTAAGGCTTTATTTTCTAGAGTTGGTCCAAATTACTATTGCCCATGCCCACCATTCATATGGTCTACCAAGGTCTGGGAGTCGCTCGATCTGCAATACCTACAACCCAAGGGGCTTACTTTCTGGGATATCTCAAGCGACCATCATCCTGAAACCTTGCTTTATCTTGAGGCCCTATTAAATTATAGGGCGATACCTTTATATCCTATTGAACAGTTATTTAGAATTTATTACTACGATTGGCAATACTATATTTTGCAAAGAATGGGCGAAACAGAGAGTAAGTTGACGGCCAATTATTTAGGTGTGATCTATCAATCTAACTGGGAATATGCAATGGATTTTGGCGGCAGCACAAAATCCATTGCCTCCCAGATCTTGCGTCGCGTAAAACGTTTTGCACGCTATCTCCAAAGTTATGTTTAATCAGATGAATCAGCCTCCAATGCAAGTTCAAATTTTAGTGATTTCACTTGAAAGATCCCTTGATCGAAGAAGGCAGGTAGAGCAAGAGATGAAAAAAATTTCTTTGCCATGGGCTTTCTTGGATGCTGTGGATGGCTCGACTCTAGCTACTCTCCCGGTTGAATATAAGCCAAATAAAGTAAAAAGATTGCAGGGGTATGCTTTAACTCCTAATGAAATTGGCTGCTATTTATCGCATAAGGAGGCTTGGAAATATTGCGTAGCTAAGAACATTCCGACCTTAATATTGGAGGATGACTTTGTTTTATCTTCTGATTTTGAGAAGATCCTGAATGCTCTATTGAGCGAAGTGACTGAGTGGGACTTTATTAGGCTACAAGGCCTATACAAAGTACCTTTTAAGGTGGTGATAGAGCAATCAGGTCTGACTTTGGCAAAAAATCAGGGTGATGCGGTTGGGGCAACGGCTTATTTATTAAAGCCTAAAGTTGCGGTGCAGCTAATACGTCACTCCGTTGATATTTATGAGCCTGTGGATCATTTTTTGGAGCACTACCAAAAGCACGGGCTTGAATTTCTTGCAATACAACCATATCCCGTTGACATTACTCGAACTCAATCTACGATTGTTGATCGATCAGAGCGAACCCCTATTAAAGGATTTCAAAAGCGAATTAGGTCTGTTGCTCGTTTTTTTGATAGAACTTTTAGCAAAGAGCCTTGGTTTCCAAGGTAAAGCCTTTAGCATTGCGAGTAAAGTTTTCCCGCGGATAAAAATACTGTTGAATTGATTCATGGTTACATGGGGCGATTTTCATGAAAACCTCTTTTTAAGAGCTAGCATCTTGGAGGATACGTTTCATAAAATCTCTAAAAGGTAGAATGCTGGGGGCCTTTAGCAGGAGGGCTTGTGATGCATATTGGTCAAGCGCTTGTGGGGAGTTAATGATATCTTTCAGCGGGGAGAAATTGCACCAAGACATTGGCGCAAGATTGATGAAGGCATCCGGGTTGAAATCTACCTTTACATTTTCATCGGCCCATGTAATTGGTAGGCACTTCGCAAAGAATGCTTCAGGAATTTTCTCTGTGTAATAGCCTGGGTACATGGCATTTTCTGGGCAAAGATTGAATGCAAAGTCCCGCAGCAAAACCTCCTTAACAATGCCGCTAAGATGATGGCTTTTAATGTCCTTATTAAAATATGGACCAAAGCCGCTTACTGGTAAGACCCTATTAACAGCATTGAAGAGGGTGTTGCGAGGCTCCCTCATGTGAGAGCTCAAAAATGCTGCAACTCTCTTTCTTTGCAAGAAAGAGCTTCCAAGTGGTTGCATCAAGCGTTCAATCGTTAATAGTTGACCATATCGCGGATTTTGATTTCCACGTATTCCCTCGTGAGACCAATCAATCATCTCCATCCAATAGGGAAGCCGAAAGTGCTTATCCGACTCAATATTGAGATCAAATGAGATCGAGTAATCTGGCTGGTGGATGTCGTGCCGGATGTTTTCACCACTTTGAAATAGTTTCAATGGGGCATTTTTTCTAATGCCCATTACCCTGGTCAAAAATTGATTTAGAGGTTTGGCGGCTGGACGCAGTGGTTTTGGGCACCAACTTAGCTTTTTGGGGTTAGGGTTAGCAAATGGCCCGACTATTAAGAGATCGCTCTCTTTGGGGGCTACCCAGTTTACTTGGTAGCCTAGGCTTTGGGTGATAATTGGAAGTAAGCTCTGACGATAGTCAATTGGGCTGCCAATGGTTGCAATGCGTATATTTTTCATTTCCCTATACTAATTTATTTTTATGCCTGATTCCCTTGCATGCTATTCCGTAGTCATTACTACCTTTGATAAGCGATTCGATGAATTTTTAGTGCCGTTAATTGCAAGCATTAAAAATCAGCGACCAAACATTGAGATTATCGTCACAATTAATGGGCCTGGAAAGGGTAATTTTGACGAGGCATATCGTGCCAATATCCTTAATTATCTGGCTCACTTTAGCAATGTATTTCCAGTAATGTTTCCAAATTTTCAATCCCTTGCAAAGATGTGGAATCGTGGAGTGTTGACCGCTAGCAATGAGCGAGTATTGGTATTGAATGACGATCTTAGTATTCAGGCCAATGCAGACGCTTGTTTTTTTGATTACCTGGAGTCTGCAATGCTTGCTCAACAGGATACTTTTACGATCAATGGTAGCTTCTCCCATTTTATTTTGAACAAGCGTGAATTAATTCAGGTTGGATTTTTCGATGAGCGTTTGCTTGGCCTGGGAGAGGAGGATGGAGATTTCTTTTGGCGTTACCACCAAAAATTTCAGAGAGAGATTCCAAGTATTGACTTAGAGTTGATTGATAACGTCCACTCTGATGTAGCTGATGATGGCTACACTAAAGGTATTCGTACTGCCTCGAAATTTAATAGAGATTTTATTAAGAATGTGAAGTATAAAAATACTTTGCTGGGTGGCTACCGCGGTATGTTCGATAAAAATGTAAAGCAGGTGCTGGAAGATGAGGGGCAGTATCCATATGAATCCTTTTATTTGGATAACAAGAGTAAGCTTTAATTCATCTCGAGAAAAAGATGAAGCTTATTTATCTAGCAACTACCTTCTGCATTAGCATAAGGAATTTTTTTTCAGATAAACAATTCCATGTCGAACTTGTTGGTGAGGTAATTTTGATCTCTCGCCGAAATCCTGAAATTGTTATTCATGACTACTATTTTTATATTTTAGGCTTGCTGCGTTGCAGTCTACATGCGCTATCAAAAAATTGTTTTGTATTTTATGAGGTCAATAGTTTTCGTTTTTTAAATGTTTTTTTACCAATCCTGCATGTAAATCTACAAATCGAACATACCCTCGTAAAGCCCGGAGGTCGTGATGCCAGTGGATCTCTATCGGGATCCTTGCTTATCCCGAACAGTTCGATGCGGTATTTGGTTCGCATCGCTAACCTTCCTCGCTTGAGTATCGCAAATGCTGTTTTTGATTACAGTCGTATTAACCTATACAACATACGATCTGCGAAAGTGCTTGACTGGTATCTGAGGAAAACTTTTTGCATTAGTCCGGCGCTTTACCCATTAAATATTGATACTCTTGGTCGGGATGGTGTCATCACTCTATTTGGCAACCCGGAGGACTCACGCCGGAAATTGTTCTTGGAGGACTTAAAAAAGAGACAAATTCACTCAGTAAATGTGCGAGGGGTCTACTTTGATATTGATTTAATTTATCGAAAGACAAGGATTGTTATTAATATTCGGCAAACTGAATATCACGATACCTTGGAGGAGTTGAGGGTTTTACCCGCGCTAAGAAGTGGTGCAATTGTTATTTGTGAGTCAACACCTTATGCTGAAAAAACATGGTATTCAAAGTTTATTATTTGGGGCTCGTTAGAGCGGATACCTGATTTAATAATTCATACTCAAAGAAACTATAATGAAATTCATCATCAAATTTTTGGCGATGAATTTCATTCCCCCTTTCTAAGGCGCATGAGGCGAATTGAACGGTGTAACAAACTTGCATCTATTAGGGCGGCTAATCGATTAAACCAAGATTTGCTAGGTTTTTAGTATATTGAAAGAGGTCTTAATGATTTTAGTCACGGGCGGCGCAGGTTTTATTGGTGGCAATTTTGTGTTGGATTGGTTAAAGGGGTCCAATGTTGAAGGGCTTATCAATCTCGACAAATTGACCTATGCGGGAAATTTGGCCACGCTAGAGCCTTTGAAGGATGATCCTCGCCATATTTTTGTGCATGGAGATATTGGCGATAAAGAGTTGCTTACTAGATTGCTCGCGGAACACCAGCCTCGCGCTATCGTCAATTTTGCTGCTGAGAGCCATGTGGACCGCTCTATTCATGGTCCGAGTGAATTTATTCAGACCAATATTGTTGGTACATTTAATTTGCTCGAATGTGCGCGTGAGTATTGGGGCGGCTTAGATGAATCTGCCAAGAAAGCCTTTCGCTTTCATCATGTATCCACTGATGAGGTCTACGGCTCCTTATCTGCTTCCGATCCTGCTTTTACAGAAACGAATTCCTATGAGCCGAACAGCCCATATTCAGCCTCTAAAGCTGCTTCCGACCATTTGGTCCGGGCATGGTTCCATACCTATGGCTTTCCAGTAGTCACAACCAATTGTTCCAATAACTATGGCCCATATCACTTTCCAGAGAAGTTGATTCCCCTGGTCATCTTGAATGCGCTGAATAACAAGCCATTGCCGATTTATGGTGACGGACAACAAATTCGTGATTGGCTTTATGTGGGCGATCATTGCTCTGCTATTCGTGAGGTATTGGCTAAAGGCCAATTGGGTGAAACATACAACATTGGCGGCTGGAATGAAAAGGCCAATATTGATGTTGTGAAAACTATCTGCGCGATTTTGGACGAACTTCAACCGCGCTCAGATGGCAAGTCTTATGTAGAGCAAATTACATATGTAAAAGATCGACCTGGTCATGACCGCCGTTACGCTATTGACGCTAGTAAGGTTGAGCGTGAATTAGGTTGGCGACCTGCAGAAACTTTTGATACTGGTATTCGTAAAACAGTGCAATGGTATTTAGATAATCCAGCTTGGGTGGAGGGGGTAGTCAGCGGATCTTATCGTGACTGGCTCTCTAAGCAATACAGCTAATCCTTTTGCTTGGCCAATCAAGAAAAGCACACATGAATATCGTCGTATTTGGTAAGGATGGCCAACTGGGTAAAGCATTTCAGGCTTTGCTGGCCACTAAATTGCCTGCCCTCACCAATGCGCTAAATATTAGATATGTAGGCCGTTCAGAATGCGATCTTTCTGACGCTGCTGGATTGACTGGACTCTTAAAGCAATTACAGCCAGATCTGATTATTAATGCCTCAGCCTATACCGCAGTTGATAAGGCGGAGACTGAGCTTGAGCTCGCTTTTGCGATTAATGCCAAAGCCCCTGAAATCATGGCAGCATTCGCCGCAGAGCATGGCGCCACGTTTTTGCACTATTCAACAGACTATGTATTCGACGGTGAAAAGTACGGCTTCTACCTAGAGAATGATGTACGCAATCCCCTGAGTGCATATGGAAAAAGTAAGGCCGCAGGCGAAGAAGCAATTGCTAAGGTATTTGCCGGCAGTGGGGGTAATGGTCAATATGCCATCTTCAGAACCAGTTGGGTATATGGTGAAGGTGGCAACTTTATTCGTACCATTTTGCGTTTGGCTAAAGAGCGTGAACAGCTGAAAGTAATTCACGATCAATACGGGGTGCCAACAAATGCTTCATGGTTGGCTCAGGTGAGTTTAGATTTGGCTGTCGATGAAAATCTCAGGGTAAAAAAATTCCCATCGGGTATTTATCATGCTGTTCCGGCTGGGGAAACTACTTGGCATGGTTTGGCATCTGTGGCGGTTCAGGCGGCTTTAGAGGCTGGAGCTTTGCTGAAGTTGGCTCCAAATGACATTAAGCCAATTCCGGCGCTAGAGTACCCATTGCCCGCCCCTAGGCCTATGAATTCACGGATGTCTACTGGCAAATTAAGGCATATCCTTGAGCTACAAGGGGATATGTCAAAATTGCAGCAACTCAGTCAGTCTTGGGAGTTAGGCGTAAAGGCTTATGTAGCCCGTTTAGCTCAAGATGGACTTATCTAGATACTATTGAAATGGTGGCAGATCACATGAATCGCAAAGGCATTATTTTGGCAGGAGGGTCCGGTACTCGCTTGTATCCCGTGACCCAAGCCGTTTCTAAGCAGCTTATGCCTGTCTATGACAAGCCGATGGTCTATTACCCATTAACCACACTGATGCTTGCTGGTATTCGGGATATCTTGTTGATTTCTACGCCGCATGACACGCCTCGGTTTGCGGAGTTGTTGGGTGATGGTTCGCAGTGGGGTTTAAATATTGAGTATTGCGTGCAGCCATCGCCTGATGGTTTGGCGCAAGCATTTACTCTGGGCAAGAATTTCGTTGGCAATAATGCGAGTGCCTTGGTCTTGGGCGACAATATTTTCTATGGCCACGAGCTGGTCGATCAGCTGGATAGCGCTCATGCTCGCAGTAGTGGTGCAACCGTATTCGCTTATCACGTCAATGATCCGGAACGTTATGGCGTAGTGGAGTTTGATAAAGATTACAAAGCACTTTCCATTGAAGAGAAGCCGCTTAAGCCTAGAAGTAGTTATGCCGTGACTGGCCTGTATTTCTATGACAATCAAGTGTGCGATATCGCTGCTTCTATAAAGCCGAGTGCTCGTGGTGAACTCGAGATCACCGATGTCAACCGTGCATATCTCGAGAATAATGAGTTGAGCGTTGAGATTATGGGTCGAGGCTTTGCTTGGTTAGATACTGGCACTCACGATTCTTTATTAGATGCTGCGGGATTTATCGCTACGCTACAAAAGCGTCAGGGCCTCATGGTGGCTTGTCCTGAAGAAATTGCGTATCGCCAAGGATGGATTACTGCTGAAGCAGTCCAAAAAGTGGCATCTCAATTAAGTAAGAATAGTTATGGCCAGTATTTAACTAAGATTTTGAATGAGCTGAATACTTCAGCTCAAGCAGTCGCTTTATCGCATAAGAAAATAGTTGGATGAGTGCGCCAATGAAGTTGAAGGTAAGCCCTACTGCTATTGATGGTGTATTGGTTATTGAGCCAACAGTATTTGGTGATGAGCGCGGTTGGTTTACCGAATCTTTTAATGCATACGATTTTGCTGCCGCCACTGGCTTAAGCATTAACTTTGTGCAGGACAACCATTCCTTTTCTCGTCAATGGACTTTGCGCGGTTTGCATTATCAGCTTGAGAAAACGCAGGGTAAATTGGTGCGCGTTACCTCCGGAAGCGTATTTGATGTTGCTGTTGATCTTCGTGCAAATTCGCCGACATATGGAAAATGGGCTGGCGTTGAGTTGAGCGCTCAAAATCATAAGCAACTTTGGATACCAGCTGGTTTAGCCCATGGCTTCCTAGTGCTATCTGAAACGGCTGAGTTTCTCTATAAAACAACCGACTACTATCACCCCCAAAGCGAAGCCTGCCTAGCTTGGAACGATCCTCAGGTGAATATCGAGTGGCCTTTGCCAAAAGGTATCACCCCCAATATGAATGCCAAAGACTCTGCTGGCTTATCGTGGGAAATTGCCCCTAAATTTTAATTAATTTTTAGGGGTGCTTTCAAAAGATAAGATAATGCTCGCATGAGCGCTTCCCCCAAAATCCTGCTGGTAAAGCTATCCTCTCTAGGGGATGTGTTGCATAACCTGCCAATCGTGTGGGATTTGCGCGCGCGATTACCGGATGCTCAAATTGATTGGGTGGTCGAAGAGGGGTATGTCCATCTCTTAAAACCTTTATTGTCGCGTGATGGCTTCCGCGGAATTGATCGCATCATTCCTTTTGGCTTGCGTCGTTGGAGAAAAACTATTTTTAGTTTGGCCACTTGGAAGGAGTTTTTAGCCTTTCGCAAAACACTCAGGTCAACTACATACGATGTAGTCATTGAAACCCAGGGCTTGCTGAAATCTGCATTGATTTGCTCATGGGCAAGAAGAGGTGTCAATGGATTGGTTGCCGGGCTTGCTAATGCTACGGAGTTTTCTGGGTATGAGCCGCTCGCTAAATTTTTCTACAACAAACAGGTTCAGGTCCCAGTTCGTTGCCATGCAGTCGATCGTTCACGGTCAGTGATGTTTGCCGCTTTGGGTTGGCCGTTAATACAGCAATCTGATGTACCGCAGTTTTATGCTCAAGAATTTATTCAGAGTCTTCCTGTAAATCTGATTGCGGGATTTAGGGCTCCCTATGTTTTATGCTTTCACTCAACTGCACGCGAGGCAAAGCGTTGGCCCAATGATGCTTGGGTTGCACTAGGAAAAGATTTATCTGCGCGGGGGTATCAGGTAGCTTTCCCATGGGGAAGCCCCTCAGAAAAATCCGTCAGTCAATTGCTGGCGGATCAGATTCCTAATTCATTTGTGCCTCCAGCCTTTTCTATCGAAGAGGCCTTCTCATTGGTTGCTGGTGCCGCTTTAACAGTTGGGGTTGACACAGGTCTGACACATCTTGCGGCAGTATTAGGTAAGCCAACAGTGGAGATTTACTGTGACTCTCCGCGCTGGAAAACTGAAGGCTACTGGTCTAAGCAGATTAGCAATTTAGGGGATATCCAGTCGCCACCAACAGCACAAGCAGTGATTGAAAGCTGCCTCAATCTTTTGGAGCTGTCTTCAGTTGGGCGCTTAACGTAGTAGGGCGTTAATGGCTAGCAAGTCTTCATCGGTGAGATTTGATGCACCAGCCTTGAGTCTAAGAGCATTCAGGATTGTGCTGTATCGCGCTTGCTGGAGCTGGGACCTAGTGGTGAATAAAGTATCTACCGCTATCAGTACGTCGATATTAATTAAGGTGCCAACTTGAAAGCCAAGCTTGCTCGACTCAACAGCTGATTCAGAAGATCGCTCCGCTGCTTCAAATGCTTTTACGCTGGCAAGCCCACCATAAAATCCAGTAAATGCTGCACGACTATTTTGGGCTGCGGTGCGCCGAGCATTGTCATAGTTTGCTTTTGCTACATCTACTAGTGCAGCATTTTGACGGATGGCTGAGCTGGCATAGCCGCCAGATACCAACGGAATATTGAGTTGCAATGCCACTGTATTGTTGTATACATTGGTTTGCGAGGGTTGGTAGCTGTTAGGAGTCCCGTTGGAGGTGTTGTAACCGCTAGTTCCTACCAGATTTAATGATGGGTAGTTCAGGGCTTGCGAAGCGCGATAGGTGCTTTCTGCAAGACTTACTGAGAGCTGGCTTGCTAGTACCTTAAAGTTGGCCGCCTCTGTTTGATTAATCCAATCCTCCATGGTCTGTCCTGGTGGAAGGCGTGGATTAACGCTGTCCTCAAGAGGAGTTTTTCTTTCTTCTTTATTGTTACTGCGGGTATTTTTCAGTACGCCATCAATCTTGGCCTCTTTAACCAAGGGCTTTAGTGGTCCGACTGGGTGGCCGACCAACTGCTCTAAAACACCTTTCTTGACCACTAGATCTGCTTGCGCTGAAATTTCCTGGGAGTTTGTTAAATCAAAGCTTGCCTGTGCGGTATTCACGTCAACAATGGTTGCTAATCCGGCATCAAACTTTGCTTGCGCAATATCTAGCTGTTGCTTGATCAAAGCCTTTTTATTGCGATAAAGAGTAACGTTATCTTGGCTAGTGAGTGCGTCAAAATAGGCTTGAGAAACGCGTAAGATTAAATCTTGCTGAGCTTGATAAAAATTCATATCAGCAATTTTGGTGTTGAGGTCACCTTGCTTAAACGCTTCTAATGCGCCCATATTAAAAACAGGCTGCGTTAGGGTGACGGTATAACTCTTTTGATCAAAAACCCGTGAGTTGCCAGCGTTATTGGAAACTACAGTGCTGCCTGCACCATGTTGGTAGTACCGTGTGCCGCCTGGCGTGGCATTTGCTTGTGGGAGTAAAAGCGATAGACCTTGCCAGTAGAGCTCTTTACTTGCCTGGAAGTTAAATCGTGCAGCATTCAAAACGGGGTCGCTAAACGCCGCCTCTTGGTAGAGTTGAATGAGGTCAATTGCTTGATTAACATTCGCTGTCCCAGCGCCTCCAAGGTTAGAGGGGGCGCTACTGGTGGGGATTGCTGACCTTTGGGTGACGACCATTTGCGGCGGAAGATCAAGGCCCATTAAAGACTGTGCACTGACGGGGGTTGGTAAAGATGGTTTTACAGCACCAGCGCTTTGTGCGACAGCAGATGAAAAGATGGTGTTCATTCCAAGCGCCTGACTAAGAATTAAGCTAAAAGCGCTTAGTAAGGAGATGCGAAAGTGCGTGCGGGTCATTTAATTCGGATGCTTTTCAATATGCCATGCAGTTTAAGGCTTATTTGCCCTGATTGAGCAAATTTTATAAGTATCTTGATCTACCTATAAAATTGCGATTATGGATCTAATTTTGCTGAGTAAAGCGTTGTTACTGGGTGTTGTGGAGGGGTTAACGGAGTTTTTGCCGATCTCCAGCACGGGGCATCTTATTTTGGTGGGGGACTTGCTCGACTTTAATGATGAACGTGGCAAGGCCTTTGAGGTCATTATTCAGTTTGGTGCTATTTTGGCGGTTTGCTGGGAGTTTCGAGAAAAACTCTGGAAAGTGGCCTCAACCTTCAGGACTAATGCCATTTCACGCCATTTTGTATTGAACTTACTGATTGCCTCCATTCCGGCAATGAGCTTAGCTTTTCTATTCGGCAAGCATATCAAGGCCATCTTATTTGCCCCCATTCCTGTTGCCAGCGCCTTCATTGTGGGTGCCTTGGTCATTTTTTGGGCTGAGCGTCGTCAGCGCAGAACTCTTTCTACCAATGATCGAATTCAGTCAATTGATGATCTATCGCGTATGGATGCATTTAAAGTAGGGCTAGCGCAGTGCGCCGCTTTGATCCCAGGGACATCGCGATCTGGCGCGACGATTATTGGTGGCATGTTGTTTGGCTTACCAAGGGCGGTTGCTACGGAATTCTCCTTCTTTTTGGCGATTCCCGTCATTGGTGGTGCCACTGCTTATGAGTTGCTTAAGCTTTGGAAGAATCCCGTTTCTTTGTCGGGTGAATTTACGTTAGCGATTGTGGTTGGATTTATTGCTGCATTTATATCCGCATTTGTTTGTGTGCGTTGGTTAATACACTATGTCGCAAGCAATACGTTTATTCCCTTTGCTTGGTATCGAATTATTTTTGGCTTGTTAGTTTTATTAAGTGCATACAGTGGTTTAGTCGCCTGGACTCATTAGGCTTGAATCTAAAATTGCATCAATATAAAAGTGGAATGAAATAACAATGGATGTATCAATAGACGCTATAACCAACAATATTCAACTGGCTCTTGCGCCAGTATTTTTATTGACGGCAGTTGCAACATTAATTAACGCTATTTCTGCACGCTTGGCTCGATCAGTTGATCGCATGCGCGCGATTCAGCATAAGATTCAAGAGGGTGGTGTGCGCGATCAAGCAATTCTCATGCATATGATGCAAGAGGCTAATGAAGCTAAGATCCGAGGGCGTCTATGTACCGCCGCTATTTTCTTTGATGTCTTAAGCGGTGTATTTATCTCTTTAACCGTTCTCGAGCTTTTTTTCTTTCAGGCTGGGGCGGTAAAGTCTCTGCAGGGAACCTATGTCATCTTGACGTTTGTGCTCGGATTAATCTCTTTCATGACCTCACTCTCCATTGTCTTGGGCGAGGTGGTTTATGCCTATCGTTCGGCTGGCTGGAATACGCCTTTCCCAAAATAATTCTTCCTACAGATAAGTATTTCGTGAACATCACCAGAACAGATCGCATCCGCTCCTTTGTTTTAAGGGCCGGCAGAACAACCGCTGGTCAGCAAAGAGCCATGGATGAACTTGGGCCAGATTTTCTTATTCCGTTTCAGGAAAATATTCTAGATCTACAAAATGCATTTAATGGATCGCCGCACCCCAAGATATTAGAAATCGGTTTTGGCATGGGTGAGACGACCGCTAAGATTGCCGCTTTACGCTCCGAAGATGATTTCTTGGCAATTGAAGTCCACCCCCCAGGAGTGGGAGCCTTACTAAAGTTGATTGGTGAGAATAAGCTTACCAATTTACGCTTGATTCGCCACGATGCAGTTGAGGTTTTGGAGAAGATGATCGCTCCCAATTCTTTGGATGGCATTCATATTTACTTTGCAGATCCTTGGCATAAAAAGCGCCACCATAAGCGCCGCCTTATTCAGCCGGAGTTTGTGAAGCTCCTGGTTTCTCGTTTGAAGCCTGATGCGTATCTGCACTTAGCAACCGATTGGCACAACTACGCAGAGCAAATGCTCTTAGTCTTAAATGCTGAGCCTCATTTGGTAAATACATCTACAGCTCAAATGAGCGTTGAAACTTTTTCAACATCTGATGTTGCTAGTGAACATGAGCTTGCTAAGGAATCCTTTAAAGAATTCAAGCCCACGCTCAAAGAGCTTGATGCCAAGCATCCAGGCTATGTTGAAAGACCTGCATATAGGCCCATTACCAAATTCGAAAACCGGGGCATTAAGTTGGGGCACGGGGTTTGGGATTTGGTCTACAAGAAAAAATAAAGTGAGGATGGTGCTAAAAAATAAAGCCGCTATTTGAATTCAGCGGCTTTATTGATTTCTGAGGTTGATTTAGAGTCCTAGGCAAACATACTTCAGCTCAAGGTATTCATCCATACCGTAGGCGCTTCCTTCTCGCCCTAAGCCTGACTGCTTCACCCCACCAAATGGCCCCACCTCATTTGAAATGATTCCAGAATTGACGCCCACAATGCCGTACTCAAGGGCTTCAGCTGCTTTCCAGATGCGGCCGATATCACGACTATAAAAATAGGAGGCCAAGCCGAACTGGCTATTGTTGGCCAGTCTGATTGCCTCTTCATCATTTTCAAAAGGAATGATTGGGGCAACTGGTCCAAAGGTCTCTTCATAAGTGATGAGCATGTCACTAGTGACATTCGACAAAATAGTAGGCTCATAAAAAGTGCCACCCAAAGGAGAGGGCTTGCCACCAGCAATCAGTCTTGCCCCCTTGCTGAGGGCGTCTGCTACATGCCTCTCCACTTTTTCTAATGCAGCTTGCTCAATGAGGGGGCCTTGAGTGCTACCGGCTTCCATGCCATTGCCAACCTGAATGACTTTAATTGCTTTGGCAAACTTTTCCACAAACTCATCCTGTACCTTTTTATGCACATAGAAGCGGTTTGCACAAACGCAGGTTTGGCCGGAGTTGCGATATTTTGATGCCATGGCACCAGAAACAGCGGCATCGATATCAGCATCCTCAAACACAATGAATGGAGCATGACCGCCGAGTTCGAGAGCCAATTTTTTTACAGTAGGAGCGCACTGCGCCATCAAAATGCGCCCAACTTCAGTTGATCCTGTGAATGAAAGGTGTCGGACTGTAGTCGATGCGCAAAGCGTTTTGCCGATCGCAATGGATTGATCTGCATCTGCAGTGATGATATTAATCACGCCCGCCGGAACGCCTGCACGCTCAGCCAGCTCTGCAAGCGCTAAGGCGCTGAGTGGCGTGAGCTCTGCTGGCTTAATCACAATGGTGCAGCCTGCCGCCATTGCTGGGGCAATCTTGCGAGTGATCATAGCAATGGGGAAGTTCCAGGGTGTGATGGCAACACACACCCCAATGGGCTGCTTCATGACGATCATGCGCTTATCGCCCCAAGTAGTACTTGGAATGGATCCGGTAACGCGTTTAGCTTCTTCAGCAAACCACTCTACAAAAGAGGCGCCATAAGCTACTTCACCAGCTGCTTCTGTTAGCGGCTTGCCCTGCTCTAAGGTCATGAGGGTAGCAAGGTCTTGGGTGTTCTGAATAATCAGATCAAACCACTTGCGCATCACGGTGGCGCGCTCTTTTCCGGTCTTGCTCTTCCAGGATGGAAAGGCATTCTCCGCAGCTTTAATGGCTTGTTCAGCATCGCTTGACTCTAGATTGCTGACCTCTGCAATGAGCTCTCCAGTAGCGGGATTGTGAACGGCAAAGGTATTGCCTGAATTTGTTTTGAACCATGCACCATTAATAAAAGCTGCTTCTTTAAACAAGCTTGGATCTTTGAGTAACTTGCGGATATCAGTTTTCTGCATGATGGTGTCTCTTGGGTAAGGGGATTATTTTTTATTTTATCCCTGAGTGTAGTTTGGATTACACCTTCAGGCTATGGGCAAAATAAAACCCCTGGACCTCGTGGAAGCGCAGGGGGTTTGATGTTGAGTGAGACTTGAGCTAGCCAGCCCGGACCTCAGTGCTACGTAACTGTTGGGCCAAGAGATCCAGTACGCCATTGACGTATTTATGACCATCAGTGCCACCAAAGGTTTTAGCCAGCTCTACGGCTTCATTAATGGCTACTTTATAGGGAACAGCTAAATCAATAGCGAGTTCATATGTACCGATCAGTAAAGCGGCGTGCTCTACAGGGGATAGTTCATTAATAGGGCGATCAAGCGCTGGGGTAATCAGCCCCTCGAGCTCATCAGTGCGATCTAGTACGCCAGAAAAAATACCTTGAAATAAGTCGTGCTGACAACGGCGAAAGCCGGGATCTTCAGCCAGTTGTTTCGCGATGGCTGCAGCATTGGGCAGGCTACCGGCACGGCGCATAACAAGGCTTTGATACACGCCCTGTAAAGCGTATTCACGGGCACGACGACGTGGTGTAAGCGAGCGCTTAGGTGGATTGGGTGCGCCAGCTGCTGCCTGTGGGCTTGGGACGTTTTTATTCATTTTGGAAATTACTCTTCTGAAGGGTTGATTTCAAAATCAATATCGGGAGTAAGGGCTAAAGCCAAGTTCGCCATCTCGACAACCGCTCTTGCGCAATCTGCTCCCTTTACCTGAACCCGCACTTGGGCTTGCTCATCCGTTTCGCAAGTGAGAACGCCATTGGCAATAGGTAATCCAGATTCGAGGCAGATGCGAGTAATGCCGGCAGCAGATTCATTGGAAACCAACTCAAAGTGATAAGTCTCCCCGCGGATGACTGCACCTAGGGCAACCAAGCCATCAAACTCACCGGTTTCAGCTAGCTTTTGCAGTGCGAAAGGAATTTCAAGTGCGCCTGGAACAGTGACTAGTTTGATATCACTCTGGGAGACGCCTAGCTTGATTAACTCTTCTATACAAGCCGTAGTCAGAGCAACGCAATGTTCTTCATTGAAGCGCGCCTGCACAATACCCACGCGCAGATCTTGTCCATTGAGGTCAGTGGCAAGAACTCCTACTGCGGATTCGTCATTAGTTGTATTCATGATGCTTTCTGGGATAGCTTATTAATTGGATTCGAATGGGATGTAGCCGGTTACTTCAAGCTTGTATCCGGAGAGGCTTGGCACTGGGCTGGGGTTAGCGAGTAAACGCATTTTGCCAACACCAATATCCTTCAGGATTTGTGCGCCAATGCCATAGCTGCGGAAATCCGTTTTCCGGGCTAGCGGTTTTTCTGCTACTGTAGTTTGTGAGCCATTGAGCTTATGAAATTGTGCCAGCCAATCTGAATCATTGGGCGCTGCAATACCGGATGCATTTAATAGAACTGCTACTCCAGATGGTGCGGCTGCCAACTTTTTCAGTGCTTGAGCCAGAGGCCAGGAGTGCGTGCTGACATGAGAGTCTAAAAAATCCAATACTGTGACAGGCTCATGAACGCGTACCAAGGTTTCTTCAGTCTCTGAAGGTTTGCCGTGGATCAGCGCCAAATGAATACAGGAGCTTGGTGTATCGCGGTAGATGATTCCCTGAAACTTGCCCCAGGGAGTATCGAACTCACGTTGACCCTCGCGAACCACAATACTTTCATGTTGGCTGCGGTATTGAATGAGGTCGGCAATGCTGCCAATCTTTAATTGATGTTCTTTCGCAAATTCGAGTAAGTCTGGCAATCGCGCCATGCTGCCATCATCTTTCATGATTTCGCAAATGACGGCGGTTGGAGAGCATCCAGCCATGGCGGCTAAATCACAGCCGGCCTCAGTATGACCGGAGCGGATTAATACGCCACCAGGTTGAGCCATCAATGGAAAAATATGGCCCGGCTGAACCAGATCACTTGGCTTTGCATTTGCAGCCACCGCCGTCTTGATCGTATGGGCGCGATCTGCTGCTGAGATGCCAGTAGTAACACCGCTGGCTGCTTCGATTGAAACCGTGAAATTGGTACCCATGGAGGTGCCGTTATCCCGCACCATCAAGGGCAGGTTAATTTGCTGGCAGCGTTCACGCGTCAAAGTAAGGCAAATTAAGCCGCGACCATGCTTGGCCATGAAATTCACAGCCTCTGCAGTGACATGATCGGCAGCCAGTACTAAATCACCTTCATTCTCACGGTCTTCTTCATCGACCAGAATGACCATCTTGCCGGCTTTGAGCTCAGCAACAATTTCTTCTGTGGAGGCGAGGGTATTTTGCATAGCCCTCTATTTTAAGCTGAGGAGGGGTTTTAGGGCGTCAGCTCGGGATCCTTCGGCCAATATTGGAGCAATATCCAGTTTTTCTGACACTAAGCGCCCAAGAAAAGCCTATTTTTGCTTCTCCAGTCTCGAGAAAATGACCTGTGCCTCCTCCAATTCAAAAACCCCTCAGTGCGCTGAATTCAAATTTACAAGCTAATGGATTCATCTTGTTGGAGGTTTTGCTCGCAATGAGTCTAGTTGCAGGCAGTTGGCTGGCCTTAAACAATACCTACCAAGGGATGATTTTGCGATTAGCTCAATTGCAGGAGAAAAGGGTGGCGCTAAAAAAAGAGATGGACCGACATGAGCTTGCTGTTTTGGCTGCCGCACAGTTAAGTAATTCAAACCCCGCATCACGAAAGTTAGCAGATGAATCTATTGGAGTGTCTCGTCGGTCTCGCCCTATCCCTAGTCTTGGTCGCACCCCTCATAAAAAATAGTGGTGAATTGATCGTCAAGCAAATTCAGTATGAAAAATCACAGTCCCTTGCCGCAGAAGCAGATCGTGCGCTGGAACTAATTGGGCGCGCCATTCGGATGGCTGGGTATCGGAATATGAATTCATTAATTTCATCTGCAAGAAAAAGCTCCCCTTCAGGCGAGTATGTGCAGATTCAAAAAAATAGTGGGTATCGAGGGTCTGATGCACTCATGGTGAAACATGAAATCTCTCAAGGCATAGACTTTGATTGCATTGGAAATGCCTTGTCAAAAGAACGAAGCAAAAATAATTTAGCGCACCAAGGTTTTTTAGTGGATCGACAAGCGTCTGCGCCAAAGGGTGCAAAGGTCAATGGCGGCTCATTAATCTGTCAATCACTGGATCGTCAGGGGCGCATCCAAAACAATACCCTAATGAATGGCGTGAATCACCTTTCCTTCGAAGTCCTTCCGGCCAGTGCTGGTAAGGCTATTCAGGTTAAGCTGGAAATGACTGATGGCGTATCCATACACCGGGAGTTTGAACGTACATTTACCACTCGCAATTTGCTGTGATTATTACTTGGGTCTTATCGCTGCTGATGCTACTCTCCATGTTGGTAATTCAGTTGGAACGCTTAGCTGCACTTGAGGTAGTGAGCGTCAATACTGTTGCGGAATCTCAACAGGGATTTATTGCTGCTGAAAAAGCAATCCTCATATGTGAGGAGCATCTTTCCAATATCGCTGTCTTAGCAAATGCTAATTGTCAGATACAGTCTGTCGGAAAACATCTTTGGTTGATATCGAGCAAGGCAAAGCCGAGCTTAGAAGTGTTGATATTTTTGGATGAAAAAACCAATACTGCGAAACGATTAAATTGGCGACAGAGCTTTGAATAAGCAAGAACAAGGCTATAGCTTGTTGGAGCTAATGACTGTTGTCCTCATTATTGCCATCATTGTGGTGTCGACATTACCGCTATTGCATGAACAAATGGCTGCTCGAGAAATCGACATCATTGCAAGGCGTTTTATTGCGCATGCTCAATTTGCAAGAGCTCAAGCATTGATGTTGGGTATACCTGTGCGCATTGCCCCATTAAATGAAGGGCTTTGGGAAGGGGGTTGGGTAGTTAAAACGGCTTGTAATGATCGCCAAGCAAAAACTATCTGTCTTGAGCGGCAGTGGTTTTCTCAGGGCGATCTTGCTCAGGTGTATTTCAAGGGTGGGGGCAAGCAGTTTATCGACCCCCATACCTCTAAGAGGGGCATTTTGTTTAATGCTGCTGGTGCTGCCAAAACAGCGCAAGGGGGATTTGTGGCTAACCGCTTGATATTGGGTCATGACCGAGACTCCCAGCTCGAGCGGCAGCTCATATTGGGTAGCGGGGGTCGATGGCGGATTTGTGATCCCCGTAAGGATGCTAAAGCCTGCAGATAAGGTTGGTAAATTTGCTGCTTCTGCCCACAATCGGTTTTAATAGACCCATGTACACCGCAGTCGACCATCAGTTTATGAGTCAGGCATTAGCCGAGGCTCAACATTCCCTCTACTTATCCAACCCCAATCCTCGGGTGGGGTGTGTCATTGTGAAGGATGGGGAAGTCATTGGTCGCGGCCATACCCAGAAAGTAGGGGGCCCTCACGCCGAGGTGCAGGCCTTGGCGGATGCTAGGTCTCATGGTTTTGATCCCGCCGGATCAACGGTATACGTCACTCTAGAGCCCTGCAATCACACTGGCAGAACGCCGCCCTGCGTTGATGCCTTAATCGCAGCCAAGCCGGCATTGGTCATTGCGGCCATGTCAGATCCCAACCCCTTGGTTGGTGGCAAAGGATTTGAGCGATTGAAGGCTGCGGGTATTCATGTGCGTTGCGGTTTATTGGAGTCTGAAGCCCAGGCGTTAAATCGGGGATTTATTTCTAGGATGACTCGAGGCTTGCCTTGGGTTCGCTTGAAAGTGGCCGCCAGCTTAGATGGCAAAACAGCTTTACCAAACGGCCAAAGCCAATGGATTACCGGCCCTTTGGCCAGGGGAGATGGCCATCATTGGCGTGCTCAAGCTTGTGCCATATTGACTGGTGTGGGTACCGTCAAAGAAGATGACCCCACCCTGAATGTGAGAGATGTTCAAACGGAGCGCCAGCCTTGGAGAATTATTGTGGACTCTAAGCTCGAGACGCCTCTGAACGCGAAGGTGCTGAGTAACCCCAGCGCATCAGGCGTCCTCTTGGTTTATGCATCATTGGATTCTCAAGAGAGTCAAGATAAGGCAAAAGCATTTGAGGCTCTTGGCGTTGAAGTCATTGCGATGGCTAACGCTAACGGCAAGGTAGATTTGCCAAAACTCTTTGCGTATTTAGCAAAAGAGCGCCACATGAATGAAATCCATGTTGAGGCTGGATTTAAATTAAACGGATCTTTGCTAAGAGAAGATTGCGTTGATGAGCTCTTGCTCTATTACGCGCCTTTCTTTATGGGTGAGGGTATCGGGATGGTCAACATCTCCCCATTAACAGCCCTGGATCAACGGCAGGATTGGCAAATCATTGATCAAAGCCTATTTGGCTCTGATCTTCGTTTGCGCCTTGGTAAGAAATAATAAAGCAAGAAATAACGAAGCAAGAAATAGCGATACAAGAAAACTACAAAACACCTATTTAAGATCTCACTATGTTTACTGGAATTATTACTGCAGTTGGTCAAATTAAAAGCAGTCAAGCTAAAGGCGATGGCCTGCACTTGGTAGTTGAAGTACCGTCTGGATATCTCGATGATGTTGCCTTAGGTGACAGCATTGCAATTCAAGGTGCCTGTATGACAGCTACTGAATTTACCGACAATACTTTTGCCTTAGACATCTCACGTGAGTCTTTAAACAAGACGGTTGGCCTGGACAAAGTGGGTCCAGTGAATCTGGAAAAAGCTTTGCGATTAAATGATCGCTTAGGCGGGCACCTGGTAAGCGGACACGTGGATGGCATTGGAAAAGTGGCACACTTTGCCACTGTCGCAGAAGATGCGTATGGTTCTTGGCTCCTGCAAATTGAAGCCCCTAAAGCTTTAGCGCCATTCTTGGCCTACAAGGGGTCGATCGTTGTTAATGGTGTCTCGTTAACAGTGAATAAAACACAAGATAGCCAAGATGCTTGCTTAGTAGACATCAACATCATTCCCCATACATTGGAGAATACGACTCTGGGTAAGCTAAATCAGGGTGATGTAGTGAATCTAGAGGTGGATTTAATTGCGCGATATGTGGCGCGAATGATGGAAACGCAAACGAAGTAAGTTGATTTACTTCTTTTGGTATCGCGTAGGGTCGCTCAAATGAGCTTGCTTGAAGCCTGCTTGTCGCAAACGGCAAGATTCGCATTCTCCGCAGGCCTCACCCAAATCATTTGCCTGATAACAAGAAACGGTTTGTGAGTAGTCAACACCCAATGTAGTGCCTAGTTGAATGATCTCGGCTTTGCTCATGCTGATGATCGGCGCATGAACCCGAAAGCGATTCTCATTGTTGAGCGCTTCTACACCAGCCTTGGTCGCTAAGTTCGCCATCGTCTCAAATGAAGCCACATACTCAGGGCGGCAGTCTGGATACCCAGAGTAGTCAACGGCATTGGCGCCGTAAAAAATATCCAATCCACCCAATGACTCAGCCCAGCCCAAGGCAAGCGATAGCAAAATCGTATTGCGGGCTGGCACATATGTGACGGGGATCTCTAGATCTTTACCTGGGGTAATGGGGATGTCTATAGATGAGTCGGTTAGCGCTGAGCCACCAAAGCGAGTGAGGTCTAAATTGACGACTTCATGACGAACAACCCCCATCTTTTTAGCAATATGTTTTGCTGCTGCTAATTCAGAGGAATGACGTTGGCCATAGCCGACTGATAAGACGAAGGGTGCGTAACCAAGATCTTTTGCCAAAGCCAGAATCGTGCTCGAATCTAATCCACCGGAAAATAAAATGACAGCTGGTGCATTGGGTTTTCGTGGGGCGATATTCTGAAACGCGGCTGATAACTTGGACATGGAAAAATATTGAAGCGTGAGTTGCTGAAGTTTCTGAAGTTTCTGAAGTTGCTGAATTACTTCGTAGCAGCGATGAGTTGCTGCGCGTCTTTTGCTGCCTCGGTGTCCGGATACTTGCTGATGATCTCACTGAAGGTTTTCTTGGCGGCCGCCTTGTTGCCACTTTCTAGCTGTGCATTACCTAAGGTCAACATCGCAGAGGGTATGCGGGGGTGATTTGGATAGCGTTTAATCAGACTTTGTAGTTGAGCAATTGCGCCAGCATATTCTTTATTGGCATATTTACTATTACCACTCCAAAAGAGTGCCATAGGTACATAAGGGCTCTTAGGGTAGCGATTGGTAAAAGCTGAGAAGCCTTCATCTGCCTTCTTCAAATTACCTGCTTGAAAGGCCTTTAATGCGTCATCGTAGGCTTTTTTCTCACCAGGCTGAATAGTGCCACTCACACCTTCAATGGTTGCCGTGCGGGGCTCAAAATTGCCTAGACGTGTATCAAGATCTTGGTAGTAGGTTTTTTGACTTGTGCTGATGTCTTCACCTTGTTTTTCAAGATCTTCAATCTTGCCTCTAAGCTCTGCATTATCAGCCTTGAGTTTCTCAATCTGATTTTGCAAATCCAATTGGGTGGTGGCGAGTGATTTGCGTAATTCCAAAATCGCTTTACGTGCATCATCATCGGCAAAGAGCGCCCATGCATTACCAGAGGCGCTGAAGCAAAGAGCGGCAGCACTTAAACAAAACGCTCGTGAGAGCGTTTGTTTAAAGGAGTGTGATGGGCGGCGCATTAGTTAGTGATGTAAACAATGTCAGCGCGGCGATTTTCTGCCCAAGCTGCTTCGTTGTCACCTTCAGCTTTTGGCTTTTCTTTGCCAAAGCTGACCGCTTCCATCTGGCCGTCAGAAACACCCATCAAGTTGAGTGATTTACGCACTGCATCTGAACGACGTTGACCCAATGCCAAGTTGTACTCTGCCGTACCGCGCTCATCGGTATTGCCTTGAATAATGACCTTTTGATTAGGATTGGATTTCAAGAAGTTGGCGTGTGCAGAAAGTTGTTTTTGATATTTAGTTTGAACGGTGTATTCATTCAAATCGAAGTACACACTGCGTTGGAAGAGAGGGCTGCTTGGATCATTCCATGGTTGTGAGCCATAGTTACCACTGCCATTGGCGCCATCGACGTCATCTAATTTGACGCTTGAGCAAGCTGCCAAAAATAATGCTGTTACACCAACGAGGGTGAGGGTTGCGGCACGGCGTGCGATAGAAATCTTCATGATCTGTCCTTTTTCCTACAAACTAAGTAACTAAATAAGCTAATAGCCAATATTATGCCCCTAAGATTGCTGGATTTGAATGGAAATTACGTTGGGTAGCAGCCTATATTAGCCATGGATTCTTTTATTTTTACTCAAATGAGTTAAAATAAATCCTCAAATGAGGAATTTAATATGCCCAGCGTGACTCCTAAAAAGGCTGCGACGAAAGTGCTTCATAAATCCCAATTGGGCTTGACTCAACTGGATTTATCTTTTGCCACTATTTATCGAGCTGAGCCTATGGATCGCATCAAGTTAATTCGAGACGGGATTCCAGCTAGGTATATCAATGTCATTTCTGACTCCATGGGAATTACAAAAGAAACCTTATTTAAGTTCTTGAATTTGCCGAAGTCGACTATTGACAAGAAATCCGTCGCAAACCAAATGCTACCGATTGAGCAGGGCGAGCGTTTGATCGGCATAGCTAAGCTTGTAGGGCAGGTGGAGTCAATCATTGCTGAGTCAGGAAATCCGAATGGTTTTGACGCTGCCAAGTGGGTGGCGAGTTGGCTTGAAAAGCCTTCCCCAGCATTGGGTGGCGAGAAGCCGTCAGCCTACTTAGATACGGTTTCTGGTCAAGAGATGATTTCCGATCTTCTGGAAAAAATTCAAACTGGAGCATACGCATGAGCGTTCAGGCGGTTTGGAGAATTGCGCTTGATGCACCTCTGTTTAAGGCGGATGATCTCAGTGGAGAGGGTGCAAAAAAATCTGGTGGAAGATGGAATAAAAAAGGGACGCCCGTTTTGTATACCTCGGAGTCCATTGCACTTGCTTGTCTAGAAACTCTGGTGCATATCAATGCGCAAGGCCTTCCTTTAACTCGCTATCTGGTGCGAATTGATATTCCAATGAGAGTATGGAATTTGGCCAAGAGACTAAATATGAAAACAGCTGGTGTTGGTTGGGATGCATTGCCGGCGGGAACTGCCAGCATTGAGAAGGGTCAGAAATGGCTGCAATCGAATACAAGTGCTTTGTTATTGGTGCCTTCAGTTGTTATTCCGCAAGCAAGCAATGTATTAATCAACCCCCTGCATCCAGATATCAAGCTGATTAAAGCTAAAAAAATTGAACAATTTTCTTATGACCCACGTTTAGTAGGTCAGCCCTAATCCATAAAAGGACCCCAGGATGGCTGACGCACGTCAGATCCTGGAATGCTTAACACTTGCTTGGAATTGCCATCCACTGATACTGCTGCCAAAACCCGCTTACCACCCACTTTGGTGGAGTACAGGACATAACGACCGTTAGCCGCAAAAGAGGGGGATTCATCGCTGCTGCCATCGGTCAGGGCTTGAGCATCGCCAGTGGCTAGATTCAGTATGTAGAGGCGGAATGCCCCACCAATATTAGCAATGTAGGCTAAATACTTGCCGTCTGGAGAGATGCGCGGTGAGGTCACAAATCCCTGTTTATAAGTAATGCGCTTGGCCCCTTCAGCTTGTTCTCCTTCAGCGCTCATCCGGTAAATCTGGGGATTGCCGCCACGATCACTCGTGAAGTAGATGGAGCGACCATCAGCCGAGTATTGAGGTTCAGTGTCAATGGTGTAGCCACGAGTAAGGCGATGTAAGCCTGTCCCATCGGCATTGATGCTGTAGATCTGGGTGTTGCCATCTTTGGATAGGGAGATTGCCAGTTTCTTGCCATCGGGTGACCAGGCTGGGGCGCTGTTATTTCCCTTTTGATTGGAAAGCGGAATGCGGCGACCAGTGGCCAGCTCATGAACATAGATGACTGGTTTGCGATCTTCAAAAGAAACGTAGGCGACCTTCTTACCATCGGGCGACCATGATGGCGAGATGATGGGTTCACCGCTATTCATAGCATTGCGAATATTTTGACCATCTGCATCAGAGATCACTAGGCGATATCGCTTACCTTCTTTAATCACATAAGAAAGTCGTGTTGAGAAGATGCCGCGCTCACCTAATAATTTGAAGATGATGTCATCAGCAATTTTATGGGCAACAGCGCGTAAATTATCGGTGCTGGAATTGAGATTGAGGCCGCCCAGACTTTGAGACTTGCGCACATCAAATAATTTGTAATGAATCTCAAACTGGCCTGCGCCAGTTTGTACTACTGATCCGACAGCTAAAGCGTCTGCACCGCGAGCTGCCCACGATTTGTAATTTGGTGTGCCTTCATCGCTTTCGCTGGCATTACCATTTTCGGTATTTTTGAAGTAGCCGCTACGCGCTAAATCTTGGCGAATGATGTCGGTAATGCTAATCGGTAATTTGTTTTCATCTTTGAAGCGCATCACCGCGATGGGGTAGAGGGACTGTCCTACGCCAGTGATTTCAATATTCATTTGCGCGGGAGCGGGTGTGCTTAAGCCAATGACAGATGCCATGATTACGAACACTGCTGCGGCGAATGAGAAACCTTGTCGATGGGTAATACGCTTAATACATTTAGCTACTTGCAACATGCTTTAGTCCTTGGGTTTAAAGGTCAGCTTAACTTCTCTTTGAGGAATTTTTCCATTGTCGTCTTTCGGCAGGCTTTCTGCGCGAGTAAGTGCGAGCAGTACTGCGCGATCCCATCCTGCATTGCCACTGGAGCTCACTAGATCCGTGCTCAGAATAGCGCCATCGGGCGCAAGATTCACTTTGACGACCGCCGCAGGATTGCCGCTGACAGATTCTGGATTAAATACGATGAGTGGTTTTACTTTTTTCACCACTTTGTCTGTCCATCCGGGAGGTGCATTGCCGCCACCACCGACGCCGCTTCCGCTGGTGCCGCCACTGCCGCCTTCAGCGCCAGCTGCAGCACGTAAGCGCGCTAATTGATCTGCGCGAACTTTTTCAGCGGCTGCATTGGCTTTAGTTTCAGCAGGTGCAGTAGCTTTTGGGGCTTCGGCCTTTTTAGGCTTCTCTTTTTCCTTCTCCTTGGGTGGAGTTGGCTTAGGTGGAGTGACTGGCTTAGGCGTTTCTTTCACTTCTTTTTTAGGGGGCTCTTTTTCAACAAGCTTTTTCTTGATCGCGATGTCCGCTGCCTCTTCCTTCATCTCGGTCTTGATTTCAGGCGCAATAGGAGTTTCAACCTGTTGGCTAGCGTCCCATAACTCAACCTCCACCCCTGAAGGTGTGGAGCTATTCCAGCTAATGCCAATGACCAAGAATGCCAGTAGGCCTAAGTGCGCAGCCAAAGAAAAACCAAAAGCACGTTTGGTGCTTTCATTTTTAGTAGGGCGGCCTCGTGAGAAGCTGGAGTGAAAAGTTTGCGCGCTATTCATGTATGCAATACAAGGAGGCTTATTGACTCTTCACGGCAAGACCAACGCGTTTCACGCCATTCTCTTTGAGCTTGGACATGACTTCCATTACGACTTCATATTTAATCGATTTGTCTGCAGCAAGTACCACCGGTTGCTCAGCAGACTTCTCTGCTTGCGAACGTGCAAATGCACCGAGCTCAAATTTATTTAATGTCTGCACGGGATCGCCATCTTTGCGAACAATGACATTCTCGTTGGCATCGATGGTTAAGAAGACGGGTGGCAACGATTGCACTTTTGCCCCGCCTACAGTTGGCAAATTCACAACACCGGGATTGACCATCGGCGCTGTCACCATAAAGATGACTAGCAGTACCAGCATCACATCGATGTAAGGTACTACGTTGATGTCGGCCATTGCCCGACGCTTGGAGGATTTTCTCAGTGAGCCGGCCATACTTATTTGCCTGAAGCTTGACGTTGCAAAATATTGGTGAACTCTTCAATGAAGGTTTCAAAGCGAATCGCTAGGCGATCCACATCTGTAGCTGCGCGGTTGTAGGCAACCACCGCAGGAATGGCGGCAAACAAACCAATAGCAGTTGCGATCAGTGCCTCTGCAATGCCTGGGGCTACCGCAGACAAGGTGGCGTTCTGCACGTTAGCCAGACCACGAAAGGAGTGCATGATCCCCCAAACAGTGCCAAATAGGCCGATATAGGGGGAAACAGAGCCAACTGAAGCTAGGAAAGGCAGATTGGCTTCCAGCATGTCCATTTCGCGCTGATAGGTAGCCTTCATGGCGCGGCGGGCGGCATCAATTTCACGAACTTTCATGAACTCCTGCATGCCAGCTTCAAAGATATGCTCTAAAACGGCATCGCTGCGGGTATTGCGCTGAGCGGCGTCTAAAAGGGTGTTGAGGTCGCCGCCGGACCAAAAGTCCCGCTCAAAACGCTCTGTATCGCGTCTTACGCCTCGCAAAATGGCAGTTTTCTTAAAAATGATGGTCCAGGAGGCCACCGACATCCCCAGTAATAACAACATTACTAACTGGACTAATAGGCTGGCATTAAGGACTAGGGAGAGGAATGAGAGGTCTTGTGTAGAGGTCATGGTGGATTTTGTATGATGTAGGTTGATTTTACTAAGTTAATTCACTCAGCAATCCAACTTCTTCAGGATTATTACTATGTTTGACCGCCAAAACACCTTAGCCAAAACCGACCCAGAATTATGGGCAGCGATTCAGAATGAGAATCAGCGTCAGGAAGACCATATTGAACTCATTGCTTCTGAGAACTACACCTCCCCAGCAGTGATGCAGGCGCAGGGCTCTCAGTTGACCAATAAGTACGCTGAAGGCTATCCAGGCAAGCGTTATTACGGTGGTTGTGAGTTTGTGGACGTTGCTGAGCAATTGGCAATTGATCGTGTGAAGGCCTTGTTTGGTGCTGAGGCGGCTAACGTTCAGCCCCATTGCGGCGCCTCCGCTAACCAAGCGGTGTTTTTGGCTTTCCTAAAGCCGGGCGACACCTTTATGGGTATGAGCTTGGCTGAAGGTGGTCACTTGACCCACGGCATGGCCTTGAACATGAGCGGCAAGTGGTTTAACCCAATTGCTTATGGCTTAGACAAGAACGAAGAGATTGATTACGAGCAAATGGAGCGTTTAGCTCGTGAGCACAAGCCAAAGTTGATTATTGCTGGCGCATCTGCGTATTCCAAAAAGATTGATTTCGAGCGCATCGGCAAATTGGCCAAAGAAGTGGGCGCGATTTTCATGGTGGATATGGCGCACTATGCTGGCTTGATAGCTGCAGGCGTCTATCCAAACCCAGTGCCACATGCTGACATCGTGACTTCTACTACGCACAAGAGTTTGCGCGGTCCTCGTGGTGGCATCATCTTGATGAAGGCTGAGCACGAGAAGGCTATTAATTCGGCGGTATTCCCGGGCCTACAAGGCGGTCCTTTAATGCATGTGATCGCCGGCAAGGCAGCTGCCTTCAAGGAAGCTCAAGAGCCTGGCTTTATTGATTATCAAAAGCAAGTAGTTGCTAATGCAAAGGCTTTAGCTGAGACCTTGATCTCACGCGGCCTGCGGATTGTTTCTGGCGGCACAGATTCTCACGTGATGTTGGTGGATTTACGCGCCAAGAAGATGACTGGCAAAGAAGCTGAGCGCGTATTGGGTGAAGCACACATTACTTGCAACAAGAACGGCATTCCAAATGACCCAGAAAAGCCAATGGTCACTAGCGGTATTCGTTTAGGATCACCTGCAATGACCACTCGTGGTTTTAAAGAAGCGGAAGCACGTCAAGTGGGTAATTTCATTGCAGACGTTTTGGATAATCCAAATGATGCTGACAATATCGCTAAGGTTCGTGCGCAAGTCTCTGAGCTCACAAAACGTTTCCCTGTTTACGGCTAATACAAATAGTCGATCAAACTAAAACGTAAAGAAGAGCTACATTGCGCTGCCCCTTTTGCCATAACGACGATACCCAGGTTTTAGATACCCGGGTATCGGACGAGGGCGATACGATTCGTCGTCGTCGTCGTTGCTCAAAATGCGATAAACGATTTACGACCTATGAGCGTGTAGAGCTGGTCCTGCCGGCAATCGTCAAGAAGAACGGCAGTCGCGTGGAGTACAGTCACGAGAAGTTAGTCAGCTCAGTCAAGCTAGCCTTGCGTAAGCGTCCAGTCTCTTCTGATTCTGTAGATGAGGCCATTGCCAGAATCGAAGAGAAACTACTCAGCCTAGGCGAAAAAGAAATCCCAAGTGAGCGCGTTGGTGAGTTGGTGATGCGCGAACTCAAGCGCCTAGATAAAGTGGCTTACATCCGCTTTGCCTCGGTCTACAGAAGCTTTGCGGATATTGAGTCTTTTGAGAGTGCGCTCAAAGAGTTGAAGTAGGTTTCTTACAGAATAACTTCCAACCCTTTTCTTTCGATTAAAGATAATAGTTTTAAAGATGTTCCACTTGGCTTTTTATCTCCAGCTTCCCATTTTTGAATAGTCGATAGGCTCGTATTGATTGCCAAGGCAAAGACGGCTTGACTCAAATGGGTTTTACTCCGAAGTTGCTTAATGCGCTTGGCAGTCATGGGTTTTACCTCTAGGTGTTTTAAGGCCTCAAATTCCTCCATACTTTTCTTGGTAATGACACCGGCTTTGTGAAGACCTTTGACGGTATCAGTCATCTCTTCAATAATTCGACTTTTTGTTTTATTTAACATCGTTTATTAGCTCCTTTAGTTCTCCGGTCAGGATTACTTCTTCGATATCTTGATCAGTTAGGCCTAGCAGTCTATGTGCAGCGCCTTGTAAATGAACCAACTCATCATCATTAATATTATCTTTTTCATTCTTTGCAAAGCCAAAGAGAAAAAACCATTTCCTGGAAAACTTCCCCGCTACTAATGTTCTGGCGCCAGCTCTTTTGCCCATGCCCGGCAAAGCAACCCTTTTCTTAAATACATTCCCGCCAAGATCTGCATCAATAAGGCCAGCCTCCATTTCAGTAACTGCACATAGCAGATCCTGATCTTTTAGCTCTGTTTTTCTCATCCACTTAGCAAAACTTTTTGTCTTGAAGGTACGTTTTTTGGTCATCAAAAACTATACCACTAAGTACGTTAGTTAAATAATACCCCTTTTCCCGACAAAGAAAAAGGGGCTGCAAGTGCAGCCCCTTTTAAATGGTAATTGTGTGGCTTATTTGAGTTCTGCAAAGATTGAAGCGGTAATGTCATCAACACTTCCAGTACCGCTAACCTTGCGATAGGCTGGAGCTTTTACTTTGTCAGCCGTATTGCTTTGTGTTGCCCAAGTAGAGTAGTACTCCACAAGCGGACGAGTCTGATCGTTGTATACCTGCAAGCGCTTGCGCACGGTTTCTTCTTTGTCATCATCACGCTGAATCAAGTCTTCACCAGCGACATCATCTTTACCTTCCACTTTGGGTGGGTTGAAAGTGACGTGATAAGTGCGGCCAGAGGCAGGGTGAACGCGACGACCGCTCATGCGATCGATGATGGCATCAAACGGTACATCGATTTCTAAAACGTAATCGATTGGCACGCCTGCATCTTTCATGGCTTGCGCTTGGGGAATAGTTCTTGGGAAACCATCAAACAAGTAGCCTTTACTGCAATCAGGCTGGGTTAAACGATCTTTTACCAAGCCAATGATGATGTCGTCGGAAACAAGGCCGCCGGCATCCATAATTTTTTTAGCAGCAATGCCGAGTTCAGTTCCAGCCTTAACAGCGGCGCGCAACATATCGCCTGTTGAGATTTGTGGAATAGCAAATTTTTCGCAAATGAACTGAGCTTGTGTTCCTTTGCCAGCACCTGGTGCACCGAGCAGAATTAACCGCATTGTTTTCCCCTTAGAAGACCCTTATTGTCCCGTATTTTTTCGGGATACTTTATAACTAATTCCTAGGATTATCCCCGAGAACCCTCGAATAAACAGATTCTGGGCTAGCCGGCCAAGATGCGGCGTACCCGCTCGAGGTCTTCGGCTGTATCAACTCCAGCTGGCGGGGCTTTGCTGGCGGTATGAACCGCAATCCGGTAGCCATTCCAGAGGGCGCGGAGTTGCTCAAGAGCCTCGGCTTGCTCAGGCGGGGCCGGCTCTAGCCGACTGTAGGCTTGTAAGAAGTCTGCACGGTAGGCATAAATGCCTAAATGGCGCAGGTGAACCGCTTTGCTTGTTGCTTCTGCGTCCCGCACAAAAGGAATGGTCGATCTAGAGAAGTAGAGGGCCTCGCCAGAGCGGTTGAGGACTACTTTGACTACATTGGGGTTACTAATTTCTTCGGCATCGGTGATGGGTACGGCAACCGTGGAGATTGCGCATGCGACATTGTCGGCTAAAGTTTGAGCAACCTGATTAATCAATTCTGGTGGAATGAGAGGTTCATCACCTTGCACGTTCACAACTAGAGTATCGGCTGGAAGTTTTAATAGTTGCGCCACTTCTGCAATTCGGTCTGTACCAGTAGGATGGTCTGGGCTAGTTAATAAACACTCAATACGATGCTCATCACAGGCCGCTTGAATCTCTGGGGAGTCGGTCGCTACAACTACGCTTTGTGCATTGGATTGTTGTGCGCGCTCAGCCACGCGAATGACCATCGGCTTGCCGCCAATATCGGCAAGGGGTTTGCGTGGCAGGCGAGTAGAGCCAAGCCTTGCAGGGATAACGACTAAAAACTCTGGGGTGTTAATGCTCATTCGTTTAATTTTGGTGAATCAATGATTAATTGATTTCATCGGCCGTAAGGCTGCGAGCTTCATCAACCAGCATGACCGGGATGTCATTGCGAATGGGGTAAGCCAAACGATCTGCCTTGCAAATCAGCTCATGCTTCAGGGCATCTAAATGCAAAGTACTTTTGCATAAAGGGCAGACCAAAATCTCTAATAAGCGCTTGTCCATATTTGATCTTTGCTATCTTTTATAAGGTGTATTGATTTGGATCGGGTCTTTGCAGAATAGACTGCAACCAATTGGCCAATGTATCGGGTATCTCTAAATTCATTGGCACGACCCAAATGCGTTCATCGTTCATTGATGCACATTTTACGGCATCCTTTTCTGTAATAAGGATGCATTCAGCGTTAATGGCAGAGAAAAATTCTGGGGTGTAGGTGGCATGATCGGCCAATCCAATGCATTTGCCTGCAATTCCGTGTTTTAGTAAGTCATCAAAAAAGCGTTGCGGGTTGCCGATTGCTGCCACGGCTGTAATCTTATTTGGAAGATAGGTATCGGCAATTAATTCAAGCGATTGAGTATTGCCTGAATTGACAAGTTGGTAAGGCGTGCCTAACTGACTATTCAGAGTGAAGGCGCGTCGCCCTAAAAAATATTCATCAATATGGCTCGCGGTAGAAGAGCTTGTACCGGTGATTAAGGTGGCATCACGTTCGCGAGAGGCGGGTTCACGCAAGGGGCCGGCGGGCAATAGAAAGCCATTGCCTTCGCCGCGCTGATCGCGAACCACGAATTCAATATCGCGACCGCCTTCTCTTGCTGGCCAACGCACTAGACTGCGATGTTGCAGGCCATCATCGCTGATGATGACATTGACCGAAGGATTTGCTTTCAGTAGTGCTGCAATGCTTTTCACGCGCTTGGGGTGTACCCATATCGGAAATTGATTTTGTGTGCGCTTTGCAATCAAGACGGGCTCATCACCTACCTGTGATGGATTTGAGGTGCTGTCGACTTGAATAGGTGATGTGGGCGCGTTAGCACCATAGCCTCTGCTGATAATCCCTGGTTTCCAACCCAGACTTGCAAGGCGCTCGGCTAGTCCAATCACGATGGGCGTTTTACCGGTGCCACCTACGCGGATATTGCCAACAATAATGATGGGTAGCGCTTGAGTTTTGCGTTTTCTGAGATCGAGATCATTTAGTAAATCTAAGCCACGATTGACCAATCCATAGAGCCAAGACAAGGGCCACAGGATGAGACTTGTTGGTCCGCGCCTCTCCCAAAAGTTAGGAGCCTTATTGAAGAAGGAGGATTTCTGGGAAGATGACATTCAGGATGAATTATTTAGCAAATTTTCTTGCGTGCCAGATGGATTGATTTATTTCTTGGTAGTTTGACTGCTAAACACAATATTGGATAGATTAGCATCGCGTGCTGCTTCAAGGGCGCTCATGACCGCTTGGTGTGGTGCTTTTGCATCTGCATCGATGTTGACTTGGATGGCGCTGTCTTGATTGAGGCTGTTAAGACTATCACTCAATTGCTTGCGATCAGTGACTTTGCCATTAATTGCAAAGCGTCCATCACGACTAACCGCAATATGAATTTGCTTTACTTCAGATTGACTGGTTGAGCCATTGGCGGTTGGCAAAGTGATGGCTAGCTCTTGATAGCGGGTAAAGGTAGTGGAGATCATCAGAAAGATCAGCACCACTAAGAGCACATCAATAAAGGGGATCAGATTGATCTCTGGTTCCACTGGGGATGAGTTTGTCCCCAGAAAAAATCTTCCGCGGCGGTGAAGATTGTTGTCTAACCAACTCACTTGGGGTCCACGGGGGTGGCATTGCTGGGATAGAGCTTTTTAAATAACTGGCGCGTGAATTCTTCACACTCATGTTGGCGTTGATTTGCCATCGCGCGAAGGCCGCGCCATGCAGCTAGCGCAGGAATAGCAATGAGCAAGCCAAAGGCAGTGTTGTAGAGCGCTACAGAAATGCCATGCGCCAATTGTTGTGGGCTGCCGACGCCTTGACTGCCGAAGATTTCAATCATGCCAACTACGGTTCCAAAGAGCCCCAGCAGTGGGGCAACAGTCGCAATAGTGGCTAGGATGCCAAGATAGCGGTCCAGCTTTAACCAAGTGGATTGAGCGCTGGCTTGCAATTCCTCTAGGGCGGAGTCTGCAGAGTGGTTAGCGGCTTTTTCACGCAGGGCGCAGGCAAAGAGGGGTCCCACCGGAGAAAGTTGGCTCACGGCGCTGATTTCAGCCTCGGGGGCGGTCTTTTGCTGTGAGAGGGTATTGGCCAGTCCAAATACAGTCTCCAAGCTATCTTTGGGAAATATATGAATTTGGCGCAAATACCAGGCACGCTCAATGACAATAGCCAGCCCGATAATGGAGATGATGAGAAGGGGCCAGATAGGCCAGCCAGCAGACAGTAAGATTGAGTACATAAGCTCAGTACTTTAGCTGAATTAAAAACCCGTTTTCATAAAGCCATCCTGTGGATAACTCTGTGCAAAACTTTTCAGCTGGCGTACTCTAAGTCCTTGATTGATGGTTAAAGTGGCTCAGATTGAGGGAAATGCTCTCAAATCAGCTTGATTAATTACCCATATAAATCAATGGCTTATACTTATTTTGTTGGATTTATGAGACGTTTTGGGTCAGTAATTACTTACTTCCAAGTATGAAACCCAGGGCATATTGGCTTCTGTGGATAGTTATTGGTCGCTAAGCCTCATAGTTGTGTAGAAAAAGAGAAAAAATGTCGGAAATATCAAGGGAAATTCTGAGTGTTGGCGATCTCAACCGCGCCATTGCTAGCTCTTTGGAAGAGCGCTTCGATACCGTCTGGGTGAGCGGGGAGATTTCCAATTTCAAGGCTTATGACAGTGGCCATTGGTATTTCTCCCTGAAAGATGAAGAGGGGCAGATCCGCTGCGTCATGTTCCGTGGACGCAATGGGCAGGTTGGGTTTATGCCTCAATCAGGAGATTTGGTTGAGGTGGCTGCCAATCTTGGATTCTATGTTCCACGGGGTGATATCCAACTGACGGTCCAAAGCATGCGTCGCGCAGGTATGGGTGGTCTTTATGAGGCATTTTTGAAGCTCAAGGCGAAGCTTGCAAAAGAAGGCTTATTTGATCTTGAGAGTAAACGCCCCATCCCAACACACCCTAGAGCGATTGGTATCGTGACCTCACCACAAGCGGCCGCCCTCAAGGACGTCTTGAGCACATTGGCTAGAAGAGCGCCACATATTCCTATTGTGATTTATCCAACGCTAGTGCAAGGGCCGGATGCCCCCGCTGGAATTATTTCCGCCTTGAGAGCTGCTGAAAAAGAAAATGCAGTCGATGTGATTTTGCTGGTGCGCGGCGGTGGCAGCATTGAAGATCTTTGGGCATTTAATGACGAGCAACTTGCTTACGCTATTGCACAGTCCCCCATCCCCATTGTCAGTGGTGTTGGTCATGAAACCGATGTCACGATTGCCGACTTTGTTGCTGACTTGCGTGCACCTACGCCTACGGGCGCGGCAGAATTAGCGGCGCCACGACGCGATCAAATGCTGCAAGAGTTAGAAGCCATCATGCAAGCATTACTGCAAAGAGTGAGTCAGCGAGTAGAGCGCGAAGCACAAACCTTAGATCAATTAGCCTTACGTCTGAGTCATGCCCTACCTAACCCCGATCGCATGCGTGAGCAAATTGGCAGTTGGCAGAAGCGACTGAATCAAGCGTGGTTAGTGAGGGTTGAAAATTGGAAACGTGATCAAAGTCATTTCCAGTCTCAGCTTGAAATGCTGAATCCACAAAGAACATTAGAGCGTGGTTATGCGGTTATCTTAAGCAAGGAAGATCAAGCAATGCATGCGGTGCGTAATCCAGATGAGCTCAATACAGAGAATGTATTTGAAGTGCGTCTGGCAGAGGGGCGGGTAGAGGTGGAGTTTTCGAAGGTTAAAGAGAATTAGTCTAATAATCTTGAGCTTGATTAATAGGCACGCTCAAAAAATACACCTGCTGGCACCTTAAAGCGTTTTGCCAAAGAATTAATTTGGCGCACATTGAGTTCACGAGCGCCAGAGAGAATTTGAGAGACAACGCTTTGATTGCCGACCTCTGGCAAATCGGATTGCTTAAGCCCATGCTGTTCCATTAAAAAAGAAAGAAGCTCTTGGGGTTTTGCGTCTGGGACATCAAAGTGCTCCAGATCATAGGATCGGATTAATTCACTTGCCAGCTCAAATAAGTTCAGAAGAGGATGTTTTTTGGATGAGCCGATGACATCGCTCAACATATCTGCAAGTTCAACCATTTTCCGATATTGTTTTTCGGAGTGAATGGGGCTGAGATCAACGGTCTTTGCAAGGGCATCCCAAGCTTTTTGAAGATCATTTAAGTTCATTTCTTCCACCCATCTTTGTCATAGTCTTTATGAGTTAACACGGCCTTGACGTAACAAAGCTGTCTTTCAAATTGGAGATACGCCACTAGGCGATACTTATTTCCACAAACATTAAATACATATAAATCGTGCACTTTGTCAGCCGATGCAAACACTTGCCTTAATTCAGAAAAGTTCTTACAAAAGCTAAATTCCATCAACTTTCGCCACGCCTGGAGTGGTTCCCGCGCATCTTTATGCTTAGCTGAAAACTCCAGCAGGCGACGGTTTGTAATTACTCTCATGGTGTAATTATATTGCAAATTGCAATATAACAGAATGATAAAAAGTGGCCCTACTCTTATGAATGGCCATTAAAAAAAGTTATTACTACGACACTGGCTCTAAAGACAAAAATAGATAGATGTACAACCCACCACACCCAGGTTTATTAATTAAAGAGAACATACTCCCAGCTCTAGGTCTAGGGGTAACTGAGGTTGCACATCAGTTAGGCGTTACGCCAACTGCACTTTTGATGTATTTAACGGTAGGTCTGCCATTTCGCTAGATATGGCTTTACGCATTCATAAATGGTTGGGTATTAAAGATGGCGGCAGCGCGGATGTTTGGCTGAGCCAGCAGGCTAAATATGATCAGTGGCAAACGAGCAGTCGGGCCTGCTGAGCTAGCTAAAGTGGTTTACAGAATATTTGGCTCAATCTCGAGTCGCACTCCGAATTTCCCCAACACTTCTTCTCGAATACTTTTTGCCAGATTGAGAATGTCAGTCGATGTGGCGCCACTATGATTCACCAGCACTAGCGCTTGCTTTTCATAAACACCTACAGGGCCAACACGTTTGCCTTTAAAGCCGCATTGATCAATCAGCCATCCGGCCGCCAGCTTACGCATGCCAGGGGTATCGGGATAAGAGACTAGGTTTGGGAATTTCTTGCTCAGTTGCTCGCATTGCTCGGTGCTGACAATCGGGTTTTGGAAAAAACTTCCAGCATTGCCAATGACCTTGGGGTCTGGCAATTTCTTAGATCGAATAGCGCACACTGCATCAAAAATGTGTTTGGCGCTAGGGCTTGGGTTTGACTCAGTAAATTGCTTTGCTAGATCGGCGTACTGTAATCGCGCTTGCCAAGCCTTGGGGATTTTAAAAACGACCTTTGTCACGATAAATCGGTTGGGATTTTGCTTGAAGTAGCTATCGCGGTAGGCAAACTGGCAGGCCTCTTGCGAGAGTGTGACAAAGGCATTTGCCACAGAATCAAATGCTTCGATGCTGTCGATGTATTCCCCAACCTCAACACCATAGGCCCCAATGTTTTGAATGGGCGCCGCCCCAACAGTCCCTGGTATGAGTGCGAGATTCTCAAGCCCTGGGAGATTGTGTTCCAGCGTCCAGGAAACCAATTTATGCCAATTAACGCCGGCACCAACTGAGAGCCAGGTGCTTTCTTCATCGGTGTGAATAATTTCTTGACCCAGAATATTGATGAGCAGTGTTGCCCCTGGCAAAGACTCTGGAAGAATGACATTACTGCCGCCGCCCAATACACGCCAAGCTAGTTTTTTGTCCTCAAACTCTTTCATGAGGGCGGGCAATTGATCCGCGGATGTAATCTCATACGCCAGTTCCGCTGTGGAATCCAGGCCGAAGCTATTCCGGTGCTTGAGCCCCAGATTGGGTGTCAATTTTGCTGGATTGGGCGCAATTTTCGCGGAGTTCATGCCACAATCTTATTCGTGTTCGAGTTTCCCTTCGTAATTTATGGAAAAACTTGAAAAGCAACAAGGCAAGATGTGTAATTTGCTGATTTCATTACCAAGACTATTTAAGGAGTTTGAGATGCCCTCATTTGACGTAGTGTGTGAGCCAGACATGATTGAGTTGAAAAACGCAATCGAGCAATCCAATAAGGAAATCACGAATCGCTTTGACTTCAAGGGCTCCGATAGTCGTGTTGAGCAAAAAGATGAGACCCTGATCCTATTTGGTGATGATGATTTCAAATTGGGTCAAGTTCGTGATGTCCTGTACGGCAAGATGGCCAAACGCAATGTGGATGTGCGCTATCTCAAAGACGACAAAAAAGAGACTATTGGTAGTGATAAGCGTAAGCAAACCATGAAAATCCAAAAAGGAATTACTTCAGAGTTGGCTAAAAAAGTAGTGCGCATCATTAAAGACAGCAAGATTAAAGTCCAGGCCAGCATTCAGGGTGATGCAGTGCGCGTTACTGGCACCAAGCGCGACGACTTGCAAGAAACTATGGCATTACTCAAGAAGGAAGTCAGTGAGGCTCCATTAGGTTTTAATAACTTCCGTGACTAATGTAGTAACACCAGCAATCCATCCAGCAAGCCAAGAGGCCATTGAGCGCTTCTGTGATGCTTGTTGGTTGGAGGATGGATTAGCACAAAATAGTTTATCGGCCTATCGCCAAGACCTCTTGCTCTTGGCTCAGTGGCTTCAGAAGGATTCCGGTATTGATCTTTATGCCGTTACTGAAAAAGATCTCACCGCTTATATTGCGCATCGACGGGCTGATAAGGCAACCACTGCCAATCGTCGGCTGACTGTATTCAAGCGCTTTTATCGCCATGCTTTACGCATGAATTTAGTTAAAAGTGATCCCTGTATTGGTTTGCGTGCTGCAAAGCAAGCATTACGTTTCCCCAAGACTCTCAGCGAGGATCAGGTTACTGCTTTGCTCAATGCCCCCGATGTTGAGACTGCCCTGGGCTTGCGTGACCGCACCATGCTGGAGTTAATGTATGCCAGCGGCTTGCGCGTTTCCGAAATCGTTGCTTTAAAAACAGTAGCCCTAGGGTTAAATGAAGGCGTGATCCGAGTGGTAAACGGTAAGGGTGGCAAAGAGCGCTTAGTGCCATTTGGTGGTGAGGCTGGTCAGTGGTTGCGGCGCTACCTTGCTGATGCCAGAACGCCCTTGCTTGAGGGTAAGACTTCAGAGGCTGTCTTTATTGGGCGTCACACAGGCTCGGGTCTCACCAGGCAAGCCTTTTGGGCGCTGATTAAGCGCTATGCCACGATCGCCAATATCCCCGTTGCCTTGTCCCCGCACACCTTGCGTCATGCTTTTGCCACTCATTTACTCAACCATGGGGCTGATTTAAGGGTGGTGCAACTCCTTTTGGGACATGCTGATATTTCCACTACCCAGATTTATACCCACGTGGCTAGGGAGCGTCTGAAGTCTATTCATCAGCAGCATCATCCTCGGGGTAGCTAAGAGTCATATTGGCCTTAGCATCCGTCAGTAATGCAATAAGTGTTTAAGATATCACCATGAATTTAACCTTAGACCTTTTGCTTATACCCATCGCCTACCTGATTGGTTCCATTTCTTTTGCGGTTGTCGTGAGTAAGTGCATGCGATTGCCTGACCCACATTCCTATGGCTCTGGCAATCCAGGCGCCACCAATGTTCTTCGTACTGGCAATAAGTTAGCGGCGGTTCTCACGCTAATTGGTGATGCCTTAAAGGGCTACTTTGCAGTGATGTTGGCCAGAATATTGTTAGGTGATGAGTCTTTGACTTCAACACTCAATTCTTGGCTGTTGTGTGGCGTAGTGGTTGCGGTGTTCTTAGGCCATTTGTTCCCAGTCTTCCATGGTTTTAAGGGGGGTAAGGGCGTTGCTACTGCCTGCGGAATTTTGTTTGGCATTAATTGGGTTCTGGGCTTAGCCACTTTAGGGACCTGGATCATCGTAGCGATGTTTATGCGCTATTCCTCTTTGGCTGCCTTAGCTGCTGCCATCTTTGGCCCAATCTATTTTGTTTTCTTATTTGGCTTCCAGCCTATGGCCATCGCACTCTTGGTAGTGTGCCTATTATTAATTTGGCGTCATCGTAGCAATATTCAAAAGCTGTGTAATGGCACGGAGTCACGTATTGGCTCGAAGAAAAAAGGCCAGTCATGACTATTGCTTATTGGTGTGTGTTGTTGATGGGGTTGTTTCCCTATGTGGCAGCAGGTATCGCTAAAAAAGGATTTGAGGGTTACGACAATGCGGCACCTCGCCAATGGTTAGCAAAGCAGACGGGCTTTCGGGCGCGAGCAAATGCTGCTCAAGCCAATCTTTTTGAATCTCTCCCCCTCTTTGTTGCTGCAGTTGTCATCGCTGCTTTAGCTCAAGCTCCGCAGCACAGGGTGGATTTGTTGGCGATGGGGTTTGTGTTGGCACGCATGGCTTATCTTGTTTGTTATGTAGCTAATTGGCCCACTACAAGATCCATCGTTTGGTTAGCCGGCCTGAGTTGTGTGGTCGCAATCTTCTTCCAGATCTGAGTCAGATTAGATTTGCAAAGCAATAAATCAGCTTTCATCAGTAGTTAAAAAAGTTAAAAAAATATCAAGACGACAATCATCATGGCTACTAAAAAAACTCCTACAAAAACAGCTAGTAAAGCGCCTGTTAAAAAAGTGACGAGCGTAAAGTCTGCAATCAAAACGGCCAAGAAAGTCGCTCCAAATAAGAGTGATATCGGCACGCCCTTGTCTGTGGTGATTCGTCGTCGCATCGAAGCACAAAAAGCCCGCTTTCATGCGAATGACAATATCTCGAAATTCATTCAGCCCGGCGAGCTAGAGGGCTTAGTTGATGAAGTTGCTGAAAAGATGCAGGCGGTATTGGAGAGTTTGGTCATCGATACGGAGAGTGATCACAATACGAAGAACACTAGCCGGCGTGTGGCAAAAATGTTTGTGAAAGAAGTATTTAATGGTCGCTATGTAGAGCAGCCTACCTTAACGAAATTTCCGAATGTCAGCCGACTGAATGAGTTGATGATTATTGGTCCCATCACTGTACGTAGCGCCTGCTCTCATCATCTGTGTCCGATCATGGGCCGCATTTGGATTGGGGTATTACCAAGCAAAGAGTCTGCTCTGATTGGCCTGTCAAAATACTCGCGTTTAACTGAGTGGGTGATGTGTCGTCCGCAGATTCAGGAGGAGGCTGTAGTGGAGTTGGCAGATATGCTGGAGAAAAAGATCAAGCCCATCGGTGTTGCTATCGTCATGGATGCCGATCACTTCTGTATGCAGTGGCGTGGCGTCAAAGATCGTGACTCCAAGATGGTGAACAGCGTCATGCGCGGAGCTTTCTTAAAGGACTCGAATTTGCGTAGAGAATTTTTGTCCCTCCTTGAGAAAAGATAAGGGCTCACATGAAAGCCTTGCCTTCAATGGCTTCTGCACTTCGGGCGGTAACTTGTTTGCTCATGGCTTCTCTATTGTTTGCATGTTCTTCCTACCCCCAGGTCAACAGTGCCCCCGCCAAAAATAATAAGGCGACCTTTCAGCGTGATGCTGTAGATTGTGCCAAGTCTTACCCAGAGGCTGACTCTGGAATTCATGTAAGACAAAGAATTGCCTGCATGAACCTCAAGGGTTGGCATTAATTCTGAAGTGCGGTTGCAGATGATTCAGTGGTTTATTGTTTGAGAACAATTCTCAATAAAATATTCAATTAAATCAATTGCTTAGATTGTCGATGGTTGAATAATTCGATCTGTTCTATGATCCACTCAGATGCAATTTTTGTTCTATCTCACCCTCTGGAGTTCATATGAAAAATAGTCGTCGTCAATTTATGATTTTGTCTGCTGCTGGTGCTTGCACCTTGGCTTTGAACGGTAAAGTTCAAGCTCAAGCGATGGTTGCTGAAACTGATCCACAAGCCGCTGCTTTAGGTTACAAGGCTGATGCCTCAAAAGTAGATAAAGCTAAGTACGCTAAATACGCTGCTGGCCAACATTGCGGCAATTGCGCATTGTTCCAAGGTAAAGCTGATGCAGCTGCTGGTGGTTGCTCATTATTTGCTGGCAAGCAAGTTGCTGGTAAAGGCTGGTGCTCTGCTTACGCTAAGAAGGCTTAATGCTTTTTAGTGCATGAGCTTAGTAAAAGGGCCGCTTTTTTGCGGTCCTTTTTTATTTGGATTAAAAGATGAAGCATTCTCTTAAATATTTAGTAAAACATTACTCTTTTTACTTTGGCGGTGATCAGCCGAAGGTGTCTTGGTTGGAGCGCTTACGCTCAGTTTTCGGAGCTTTTATAGGTTTGATGTTAGTGCTCACTATCGCCAAGAGCCTTGGAGAAATTGGTGGTATTGATGAATGGCTTATGGCATCCCTAGGGGCGAGTGCCTTATTGGTGTTTGCTTTGCCAGGCAGCCCCATGGCTCAGCCCTGGGCCGTAATTGCCGGCAATACCCTTTCAGCTTTAATCGGAATTAGCTGCTTTCATTTGATTGGCGAGCCTTTATTAGCGCTACCTGTGGCGGGGGCACTATCGATTTTGGGCATGTTTATATTGCGTTGCCTGCATCCGCCGGCAGCTGCTGTAGCTTTGATCGTGGTTTTAGGCCACATTGGCCATTACCGCTATGCTTTTTTCCCAGTAATGGTCGATTCAGTGCTGTTAATTGTGGCTGGAGCCATTTACAGCAATTTGACTGGCAAACGCTATCCCAATAGGCCAAATTAGGTAAATGGGTCTCTAGGTGAGGCTAGTAGCCCACCTAGATCTTATTTTTGCTTAGTGGCAGCAATTGAGGCAATACAGTCCTTAATGCCGTAATTATGGAATTTGCCTGCATTTTCCTTTTTGAGCGATTGGGCGCATTCAATCACTGAATTGCGTACATTGATCTTTGGGGCGTTGCCTGTGGACATGATTGATTCCATTTATGTTAACTCTCAAACCAAGTGCACCAAGGGGTTCATTGGGCTGGTGGGTGCCATTTAGCACATGTATCTTATAACCCCTTCATTCTAATAAATTTCTGGGGAATCACGCAATCCTCAGCAAAGTCTGAATTAGTTCATTCTGGCTGAGCTGGGTGATAAAGCCTATAAAATAGGCCATTATTTACAAAAAGCATAAAGGCTTTGTTGAATCCAGCATGACCATCGCCAGCTCGATCACTACAATTATCCCGGTCATTCTTTGCGGCGGCTCTGGCACGCGTCTTTGGCCGCTATCTCGCTCCGGATTTCCGAAGCAGTTTTTGGTTCTCTCAGGAGATGATTCCGCAAAAAGCCTATTTCAGCAGGCCGTAGAAAGAGTGAGTAATATCGCGTCACCGCAAATTCAGGTGGGAAAAACAGTTGTCGTCACCAATGAAGAGCATCGATTCCTGGCGCTCGATCAGTTGCGTGAATTACCTCAGGTGCAAGCAACCTTACTTCTTGAGCCGATCGGTCGCAATACAGCTCCTGCATTAACATTGGCAGCGTTTCAGGCAAGGGGTATTGGCGACAGCACTGACACTCAAGTAAGTGATCCAATTTTAGTAATTACCCCGGCAGACCAAACTATTCAAAATAGTCAAACATTTACACAAGCTCTGCAAAATTGCATTGCTACGGTTGAGGCGGATCAGGATAGACAAACCATTGTAATTTTGGGCATTACGCCGACAGCCCCTGAAACTGGCTATGGCTATATTAAGCGCCAGGGCAGTGCTGGACCCCATCAAGAGCTGGTAGTTGAGAAGTTTGTTGAGAAGCCTGATGCTACAACTGCACAGGCTTATTTGGCAGATGGTAGTTATTTGTGGAATAGCGGAATGTTTGTGCTACGTGCCAGTACCTGGTTGGCAGCGCTAAAGGAGTTTCGTGCGGATATTTTTGGAGCCACAGAAACAGCTTGGATCGCAAGAACAATTGATCAATCGGGTGAGACACAATTTGTTCGCCCTGATAAAGCCATTTTTCAAGCTATTCCCAGCGAATCTATTGACTATGCAGTTATTGAGAAGTGTCCCGGATCGAAGCAATTTGCCGTCAAAATGGTTGAGCTCAACGCAGGCTGGAATGATCTTGGTGCGTGGGATGCGGTTTGGCAGGTAGGAAAGAAGGATGAGCAAGGCAACGTCAGTAGTGGTGATACTTTGCTAAGTAATGTAAAAAATTCTCTAGTGCATGCCAGTAGTCGCTTAGTAAGTGCGGTTGGCATAGATAATCTTGTCATTATTGAAACCGCTGATGCAGTGCTGGTAGCTGATCGCTCCAATAGCCAAGAGGTTAAAAATATCGTCAATCAGCTCTCGCAACAAAAGCGTGAAGAAAAGAACCTTCATCGCAAAGTAGCGAGGCCTTGGGGCTGGTATGACAGTGTGGATGAAGGTGAGCGTTTTAAGGTTAAGCGCATACAAGTCAAGCCAGGAGCGAGTCTCTCACTGCAAATGCATCATTGCCGCGCAGAACATTGGATAGTAGTTAAAGGCATTGCAGAAATTACAAATGGAGATCAAGTGATCACTTTGACTGAAAATCAAAGTACCTATATCCCGCAGGGCCAAATTCATCGATTGGCTAATCCAGGAGTGGAGCTTTTGGAAATTATTGAGGTACAGTCCGGAAGCTATTTAGGTGAAGACGATATTGTACGTTTTGAAGATACCTATGGACGCAGTTGAGGCGGATCAAGAAAAACTAACTAGACATTAAGCAAGTAAATAAACAATATGACAATCAAACAAAAAATAGCGCTAATTACTGGCATTACTGGTCAAGATGGTTCTTACCTTGCCGAGTTTTTATTAGAAAAGGGCTATGTTGTCCATGGCATCAAGCGTCGCGCCTCTTCTTTTAATACTGAGCGCATTGATCATCTCTATCAAGATCCGCATGTGAACCACCCTGATTTAATTCTTCACTATGGCGATCTAACTGATACTAGTAATTTAGTGCGCATCATTCAACAAACCCAGCCAGATGAAATTTATAACTTAGGCGCACAAAGCCATGTGGCAGTCTCTTTTGAATCTCCAGAGTACACGGCTGATGTAGATGCTATGGGTCCCCTCCGTATGCTTGAAGCCATTCGTATTTTGGGCCTTGAGAGAAAGACACGTTTCTATCAAGCCTCGACTTCTGAGCTCTATGGTTTGGTGCAAGAAACCCCCCAAAAGGAAACCACACCTTTTTATCCTAGAAGCCCATATGCAGTTGCCAAAATGTATGCGTATTGGATTACCGTGAACTATCGTGAAGCCTATGGAATTTATGCATGCAATGGCATTTTATTTAATCATGAATCAAAGCGCCGCGGCGAAACTTTTGTTACTCGCAAGGTGACCCGTGGGCTAGCAAATATTGCCCAAGGCTTGGAAAAGTGCCTGTATATGGGCAATATTGACGCTTTACGTGACTGGGGTCATGCCAAAGATTATGTGCGTATGCAATGGTTAATGTTGCAGCAAGATACGCCAGAAGACTTTGTGATTGCTACAGGTATTCAGTTCACTGTACGGGAATTTATAACCCGTAGCGCTCAGCAACTCGGCATTACACTCAGGTTTGAGGGTGTCGCTGAAAACGAGAAAGCTATTGTCGCTGCTTTGGAGGGTGATAAAGCCCCCGCACTAAAGGTGGGCGATGTGATTGTGCAAATTGACCCACGCTATTACCGTCCTACTGAAGTGGAGACGCTATTAGGTGATCCATCTAAAGCAAAGACTAAATTGGGCTGGGTGCCTGAAATTACTTTGGATCAAATGATTGTAGAAATGGTTGCTAATGATCTTGATCTAGCCAAGCAACATGCTTTATTACATAAACATGGATACTCGGTTGCGGTTGGTAAAGAGAATTAAGCTTAGTAAACCAATTAACAATGTTAATAATTTAAAAGTATGAACGCTGATTTGAATCAAAAGATTTATGTAGCTGGACACAGGGGCATGGTGGGCTCGGCGATCGTCAGAAATTTGCGTGCTAAAGGATTTGGGAACATTGTTACTAGAACGCATGCAGAATTAGATCTTACCAATCAGCAAGATGTATGTAATTTTTTTAAATCTGAAAGGCCTGACCAAGTATATCTAGCGGCTGCCAAGGTGGGTGGGATCTATGCCAACAATACTTTTCCAGCGGAGTTTATTTACCAAAATCTTATGATGGAGGCTAATGTCATTCATCAGGCTTTTGAGGTGGGCGTTAAGAGACTGCTGTTTTTGGGTTCCAGTTGCATTTATCCCAAGTTAGCTGTGCAACCAATGGCGGAAGACGCATTGCTGACCGGCTTATTGGAGCCTACCAATGAGCCTTATGCGATTGCCAAAATTGCTGGCATTAAATTGTGCGAAAGTTATAACCGTCAATACGGGAAGTCCCATGGAGTTGATTACCGCTCGGTCATGCCAACCAATCTATATGGTCCAGGAGATAACTACCATCCTGAGAATAGCCATGTAATTCCAGCTCTGATTAGGCGATTCCATGAGGCGAAGACATCGGGCGCACCAGAGGTGATCATTTGGGGTACTGGCACGCCGAAGCGCGAGTTTTTGTATGTAGATGACATGGCTGCTGCATCCGTTTTTGTGATGGACTTGGATAAAGCGACTTATGACAGTCAAACAGCGCCCATGCAAAGTCATTTAAATGTCGGCTTTGGATCGGACGTTACCATCGCAGAATTGGCTAAAGCAGTTGGCGCTGCAGTCGGATACCAGGGAAAAATTTGTTTTGATCCCTTAAAACCTGATGGGGCTCCAAGAAAGTGGATGGACTCGAGTCGACTGAATCGCTTGGGTTGGCAAGCAAAATTTGATTTAGAAAAAGGCCTTGCTTTGGCATATGAGGATTTTCAGAAATTACAACATCAGCAATTCACTGCATCTTCATGAGAATATCAATCACCCAATCCACTGAGACGGATTTAAGAATTCCTGGTTGGATGTTATGGGTCCAATGCATTGCTTTTGCGGTACTGTATGCAGTTTGGATATTGCCCGAGATAGTGGGATTTAGAAATACCGCCCTTGTGACTGGTGCTATTTTTGGGAGTTATTCAATATATCGTTACAGAGAATTATTTTTGCAAAGGTATGCTGTACCAATTTGGTTGATTATTGGCCTATTTTCTTGGGCTACCTTCCATTTATTTTTTATAAGTGCAAATTTCTCCCTTCAGCGCATTGAGTACTTTCGGATTTGGAAATATGCTGCACTTGGTGCCATCATGGCCACTGGCTTGGGTCTTTCATTGGTAAACTCCAGCACTCAGAAGTCCAAATATTACTGGAATGCTGTCTACCTTGGTCTTTGTGCGCCCGTAATAATTTATTTAATTAAATATCTTTTTTCAACGTATGGTTTGGCTCTTGGGCTTGACGTTCCGCTATCGCTGCGAATTTATAACGGCCCTCTGCCGTTCTATGTGCCTAAAACTGATTACGTTGCATTTTGTCTTCCGGCATTTTCGGTGGCATTAGGTCTGTTGTTAAGGCTATCTCGAGTTTCTGTTCGCTGGCATTACAAAGAGTACCTAAACTTAGCCATTCAAATGGCCGTCATTGCGGCCACCCTATTTTTATTTATTGCTCAGAATATAAAAAATGGCATTGCATATGCAGCAATGCTATTTATCGTGTTTGGAGTCCTCTTGTTCTTAGGTAAGGATTCAGTATTTAGTTGGAAAAAACTAATGGCTGTTCTATTGATATTTTCTGTATTGATTGTTGCCGTAGTAGTCAATGTTCAAAAAAACAACTCTTGGACGACACTTTTGGCTGATACTAAAATTGCGGTGCAATTAGATAAATATCCTCATTGGAAAGATGCTAATAAATATGGCTACCCTCAGAATGAGTATGGAACCATCGTATCTATTACCAATTATGAGCGCGCTGCATGGGCTTACGTGGGTCTTAAATTATCACTAGAAAATCCGTTGGGATATGGATTGATAGAGGATTCCTTTGCAAAAATGGCTAAAGCCCGATGGCCTGATGTTGGTTCTAACTTATCTCATAGTCATAGTGGCTGGCTGGATGTCATACTGGCAATTGGATACCCTGGATTCTTATTGATAATTCTAGCCATGTTGTTAACTATCAAAAATGCCTTTTCAATTAAACCGCCTTGGGCAACCCTTGCTTTTTGGCCGCTGTTAGCAAGTTTGCTATTATGGTGTACGACTGAAGTGTCTGCGACTGTAACTTTTGCCGCTTTAATATTTTGGATTTGCTTGGGTGGTGGATTATGCCTACGGGCAGGGAACGGTACCCTTATTCAGTCCCGTATATTGGATTTAAAGAAAAAATTAAATGAGCGATAAGCCAATTTATGTAACGCAATCATTTCTTCCTCTGCTCAATGAGTTTACGGCGTATTTGGAGAAAATTTGGAAGAATAAAATAATTACTAATTGCAGCCTTTTTTATCGGAAGCTGGAGTGGGTTCAGCGCCATTGCGAAAGTGCTAGCTTTTTCTTCTACTGTACTTACATTGCTAGCAACCCCAGCAGACTGAGATCGGGCATTAGCGGGCTTGATACTTCATTAAGTATTTAATAAATCAAAAATAGCTGTCGGCATTGATTAAAAGAAAGTGTTCATGAAAATTGCGGTGGTCGGAACCGGTTATGTAGGGCTCTCTAACGCAATTTTGCTCTCTCAATCGCATGAAGTCGTTTCTCTGGATATTGTTCCTGAGCGCATTGATTCTATTAACCGCCGAGTGTCTCCCATTACGGACGTGGAGATCGAGGAATATCTTAAAACCAAGCCCCTCAATTTAAAAGCGACTTTGAATAAAGAAGAGGCTTACACAGGGCCTGACTTTGTCATTATTGCCACTCCTACTGATTACGATGAGGCCACCGACTACTTTAATACGGTTTCAGTTGAAGCGGTAGCGCGTGATGTAATCGCCATTAATCCAAAAGCAGTGATGGTGATTAAGTCGACCATACCCGTAGGTTTTGTGGAGCAACTGCGCAAGAAACTCAATTGCCAAAATATTATTTTTTCTCCTGAGTTTTTGCGGGAGGGTAGAGCCCTTTACGATAACTTACACCCTTCACGCATTGTGGTGGGTGAGCAATCTGAGCGAGCAAGGGTCTTTGCGGATCTGCTTAAAGAAGGTGCAATTAAGAAAAACATCCCAACCCTCTTTACGAATCCAGCGGAAGCTGAGGCGATTAAGCTTTTTGCCAATACCTATTTAGCGATGCGAGTGGCTTACTTTAACGAATTGGACACGTATGCAGCCATTCATGGATTGGATACTCGTCAAATTATTGAGGGAGTAGGATTGGATCCACGAGTGGGGGGCCACTACAACAATCCTTCCTTTGGTTATGGCGGCTATTGCCTACCTAAAGACACCAAACAGCTTTTGGCTAACTATCAAGATGTGCCGCAAAATCTCATGCAGGCGATTGTGCATTCCAACTCGACACGTAAAGACTTTATTGCGCAGGATATTTTGAAGAGCAAGCCTAAAGTAGTCGGAATTTATCGCCTAATTATGAAGGCGGGATCGGATAACTGGAGGGCTTCAAGTATTCAGGGGATCATGAAGCGCCTCAAAGCCAAAGGTGTGGAAGTGATTGTGTACGAGCCTATTCTTGGACAAAAAGAATTTTTTAATTCTGAAGTGCTTGATGACTTAGATGAATTTAAAAAACGTGCTGACTTAATTGTTTCTAATCGTTTAGTCGATGAGTTAAATGACGTAACAGCTAAGGTTTATACGCGCGACTTATTTGGTGGCGATTAAGTTCTCGCTATGTTACTAATAATTGAAATAATAAAAGAAGATCGAAGATGATTAGTTTTGTTCTAGTAGGTTGTGGGCGTATTTCGAAGCGGCACTCAGAGCTTCTGGGCCTGGGAAAAATTGAGGGCGCAAGACTTGTCGGAGTTTGCGATGTGATTGAGTCTAAAGCCGAGAAAATAGGAAAACAATTCTCAGTCCCTCACTTCATAGATATGCATCAGATGATGACCTCGGTCGACGCTGATGTCATAGTGGTATTGACTGAAAGCGGTAACCATGCAAAAGATGTAATTGCCTTGGCTCAATACGGAAAACATGTCATTGTAGAAAAGCCGATGGCCTTAAGGTTATCGGATGCAGACGCTATGATAGAAGCTTGCGATAAAGCGGGAGTCAAATTATTTGTAGTGAAGCAGAACCGATTTAACGTACCCGTTGTTAAGTTGCGAGAGGCAATAGAGCAAAAGCGTTTTGGTAAGTTAGTTCTGGGTACAGTGCGTGTTCGCTGGTGCAGAGATCAAACCTATTACGATCAAGATCCTTGGCGAGGAACTTGGGCATTGGATGGAGGTGTTTTAACAAATCAGGCAAGTCATCATATTGATTTGCTCGAATGGATGCTAGGCGATGTAGAAAGCGTATTTGCTAAAAGCACGACGGCCTTAGTAAAAATAGAAGCCGAAGATACTGCAGTCGTAACGCTTAAATTCAGAAATGGCGCGCTTGGAATTATTGAGGCAACAACCGCGGTGCGCCCTAAAGATTTAGAGGGGTCGATATCAGTCCTGGGCGAACTGGGGGCGGTTGAAATTGGTGGATTTGCAGTCAATCAAATGAAAACTTGGAACTTTGTAAATTCATTTGCGGGCGACGATCAGGTTTTAGATAAATATTCCGTCAATCCACCCAATGTTTACGGCTTTGGACACCAAGCTTATTACGAGCATGTTGTCGATTGCATTAAAAATGATCGACGTCATTTGGTGGATGGTTTGGTTGGGCGAAAAAGTTTGGAATTAATTAATGCAATATATGAGTCAATTGAAACTGGGAAAGAGGTTCAATTGCACTTTCAGCCTAAACACTGCCAACTAGGGGGCTAAAAGTGAGTAGCCCTATTATAAAAAAGTCGAACATCACGGATGTTAAATTTGGCGAAAATGTCACAGTAGTTGAACCCTCTAATTTGTATGGGTGCCAACTAGATGATGATGTTTTTGTAGGGCCATTTGTTGAAATACAGCGTGGAGTAAGAGTCGGCAAAAGAACTAAGATACAGTCACATTCTTTTCTTTGTGAGCTAGTAGAGGTCGGGATTGATTGCTTTGTTGGACATGGCGTCATGTTTACAAACGACCGATTTTCAATGGGTGGTCCTGCGCGGGGTCGCAAGGATTTATGGGGATCTACACGTATAGGTAATCGTGTTTCGATAGGGTCAAATGTAACGCTACTTCCCGTGATAATTTGTGATGATGTTGTAGTTGGAGCGGGAGCTGTGGTGACCAAGGATATTTTAAAGTCTGGAATATATGTTGGAAATCCGGCACGCTTAATTAGAGAGCTTGGTTAAGATGTCATCGTATCAAAATGTCATGGGGCGCGGCAAAAGGAATTTGGAGTTAGATGGTTTGCGAGGAATTGCAGTTGTAATGGTTTTGGCCTGGCACTTTATAGGAATACCTGCTTGGCTTTCTCCAGGGGATTTCCAGCAAGCAGTATTTAGAGCATTTCTTTTTGGCGGAGCTGGGGTTAATTTATTTTTTATCCTATCGGGATTCTTAATTACCCGAATAGCTTTGAAAAATTCTGCAGAACGTACTCGTTTTTTGTTTGTTTTCTATATGCGCCGAGCATTAAGAATTTTGCCGCCCTACTTTTTGTTGTTGGCACTTTTTTACTTAATAATTTGGTTGGGAGTGAGAGACGAAATATTTGATTTAACTATTCCGCTCTGGAGATTTGTTACTTTTACTCAAAATTTCTGGATGGACACAAACAATTCATATGGTCCCGATGGAATTGGTGTTACATGGTCAGTGGCAATCGAAGAGCAGTATTACTTGTTTTTCCCTTTATTTTTTCTTTTATTTCGAAGATATATCGGTTTAGTTCTCGCGCTGACCGCATTGGTGTCAGTTGTTTTTAGGGCGTATTTAATAATTGCAGATCCGCTTGCCAATGCTTATGCCGTGGACCTTAATACATTCGCACGCCTAGATGGCCTCGCTTTAGGGGGTATTATTGCTTTCATATTCAACGACAAACTTAGTGAATATCTTGTTCAGAATAAATTGATATTTAAGTATTTGTTATTGGCAATGCTACCCCTGTTAATTTTTGTAGACAGAATATCTGCGGTTAATATGGCTCTTTTTGGCCAAACCTACCTGAATATTTTTTTTGCAATAGTTTTAATAAACGTCATGCTGAATTTGGGGGGCATTGGATTTTTTATGGCCATACTAAGATCTGACTGCCTAATCTGGTTTGGAAGAATCTCATATTCTTTATACTTATTTCATCCGTTGATATTGGCTTGTGTACTTAGTTTATTTAAAACTCCAAAGGGCTTAAACGGAGTGCGAGAATGTGTTTTGCTCGCAGTAGCATTTTTTATCTCTTTAGCAGTTTCTAAATTTATATATAAGTGGGTCGAAAATCCGTTAATTCGTTTCAGTCATAAATTTCAATATGGTGGAGTATTACATGATTAAAGTTCCTTTTGGTGATTTGAACTCGCAATACCTAAGTATTAAAGAAGAGATTGATGCTGCCATTGCAAATGTTATTAGTGAATCAGCCTTTATTCGTGGCCCTTATGTTGCTCGTTTTGAAGAGGCATTTGCCAAAGTAATGGAGCGTAATTTTTGCGTATCCTGCGGCAATGGAACTGATTCTCTTTATATTGCAATGCGTGCACTTGGAGTTAGGCCTGGTGATGAAGTAATTGCTCCAGCGCATTCTTGGATTTCAACTACCGAGACAATTACTCAAGCTGGAGCAAAAGTTGTTTTTTGCGACACAGATTCGGCAACATTCACCATTAATCCTCGGGATATTGAGTCGAAAATTACCAAAAATACAGTTGGCATTATTCCAGTTCATTTGTATGGACAACCTGCTGACATGGACTCAATTATGGAGATTGCCAGAAAGCATAAACTTTGGGTGCTTGAAGATTGTGCTCAAGCACATCTTGCGCGATATAAGGGTAAGCTTGTTGGAACTTTCGGTGATGCGGCCTCTTTCTCATTTTATCCGGGAAAAAATCTTGGAGCAATGGGAGATGCTGGTGCAGTAATAACTAATGATGAAATGCTGGCAGAAAAGATGGCTATGCTTGCTCGTCACGGCGGATTAACGAAAGGAGATCACCGAATTGAGGGTGTAAATAGTCGTCTTGATGGGTTGCAAGCGGCAATCTTGTCGGTAAAGTTGCCTTACCTACAAGAGTGGACTCGTTTACGTCAAGAGCATGCATTGCATTACCGTAATTTGCTATCGTCTATTAAAGATATTGGGTTGCCCGATGTTGCTGAAGGGCGCGAACATGTTTGGCATTTATATGTCATTAAACATGAAATGCGTGATGCCCTGGCGCGCCACCTTCATGGGAGTGGAGTTCAGACGGCAATTAATTATCCAGTGGCTTTACCCTTTTTGCCTGCGTATTCAAGGCTTGGCCACGTTCCGGAAGATTTTCCTGATGCTTACTATAACCAATCGAGGATATTATCCCTGCCCATATTTCCCGAGATGACCCTTGGACAGATGAAGTTAGTGGCAGATGCAGTTTGCTCATTCCAGGATTAGGCTTTAGCAAAGTCGAATATCAATCTTGATGTTAAATGTGAGGCGCAATTACCTTAGGGATATAGCGCATGTATTTTCAGGAAATGCATTAAGTCAACTCATAGGCTTGGCTGCACTACCGTTTTTGACTAGACTTTATTCGCCTTCAGATTTTGCATTACAGAATTTATTTGTTCAGACAATAGGCTTTGCGACCATAGTGTCTTCCTGGAGATACGAGTATTTAATGGTGTCCACTTCTAGTGAGTTACTTGCGGCGGGATTACAAAGGCTAGTAGTGACACTATCGATTTTAATGATGCTCATTGCCACGCCAGCCATTTACTTTTGGAGTGATAGCCTTGCTAATGCCCTTGGTAATGATGCGATTGCTCCATTTTTAACTTTAGCCCCGCTTGCGGCGACTTTAACGTCTATTGGGATTGCAATGCAGGGGCGAGCCCAAAGAAACCTGTTGTATAAGATTTCTAGTATGTCAGAGGTTTTATCTCGTAGCGCTTATGTTGCGATAGCGTTATGCGGTGCAAAATTATTTAATGGCGCCTGGGGCTTAATTCTCGGATCCATCTTTTCGGCGTCCACTAAAATTGCCTTCTTCATTTATTCAACTACAGCCTATTCAGAGTGGAATTTTAGAGTTCCTTGGGTAGAATTTAAAAAGGGCAAAATTTGGATTGCGGGTAAGACTTATTGGCGCTTAGCTGGATCGATGAGTTTCTCTCACTTTCTTATGAGTGCGACGGGATTAATTCCAGTTGTGTTTATAGGAAGAATATATGGATCAGCAATCTTGGGTCAGTATTCATTGGTTCTTGCAACCCTTTTTCTTCCATCTGCGCTAATTGGTAATGCTATCGGACAAGTTTATTATCAACGTGCAGCTTCAGCATGGTCGCAAGGTATGGGGTTCAAGGGTTTATGGGTCAACACGGCGCGAATGCAGGCTTGGATTGGTGTGCCGCTATTCTTTATAGGGGCCTTGATATCTCCATGGCTATACCCCGCTATTTTTGGGTTTCAGTGGCATCTTTCGGGTAATATGGCCGTCTTAATGATGCCTGCAGCATTTTTCTCTTTCTTGAGCTCGCCATTAGACCGCGGCTGTCTTGTGGTTAACGCATGGCGATATGTAGTTTTATGGCATGCATTTCGCGTTACCACGACAACCTTCGTGTCTTTTTTAGCTTATTGGTTTAATTTGACTATTGAGGCATATTTGCTTGTGTTGAGCATTCAGATGAGTGCTTGCTATTTAGTAGATTTTATTGCGGGGTGGAGGTTTTCTAAATCTTTACCTAAATCTACCGATATATTGGCGAAAGGAGTTGGTTCGTGAGCGACTTAAATTTAGCTAAGCTAATAAAAGATCTGCAATATCTCGGCATAGGTGAGGGGGATACTGTTGTAGTAAGAGCATCACTGAAGGCTATTGGGCGTGTCCGTAGAGAGATCTTTTTGGATGCTCTCCTGCAAACGGTGGGCCCCAATGGAAATATTGTGAGTTTAGCTTTTACGCTACCTTCATTTATAAAAAAAGCCAATCCAGGGCTGATATTTCAACGAAATTCAATTTCTTATGCAGGTGCCTTGCCAAATGAAATGTTAGGCAGGGAGGGGGCAGTTAGAAGTAAACACCCAATTTGCTCATTCGTGGCAATTGGTCCGCTTGCCTCTTGGCTTATGGAGGGGCATGGGCCGCAAAGCAGACCATATGATCCCATTAAAAAAGTGATTCAGTTGCGCGGAAAAATGCTTCTTATCGGTTGCGTAGAGAGTAGCCCAGGCTTTACTACCGCCCATCTTGCTGAATATGACGTTGGATTGCAAAAGCGAATCATTATGCCTTGGCTTTCATCGATATGGTATTTTAATGAAGATGGACGAAGGCGTCTATTTCGTCCTCGTGACTCTGGTTTGTGTTCAATGTCTTTTTCTAAGTTCTATAAATTTCATGTTGAGCATGGTTTTTTGTATAGCGGTCACGTCGGCAATGCATATTCAATTTGGGTGCCAGCAGAACAGGCTTATGGAGTTGAGAGGGCAATTTTAGAGAGAAGCCCTCGCTTCAATGTGTGCGGAAATCCTGATTGCTTTACTTGCAACATGCAAAGATGGGATCGACTACATCGTATTCCAATTTGGCTAATTAGAAATTCTAGGCGAATCATGAATCGGTTGTTCTCTAGGTGGGTGAGGCGGTGAGATTAATTTATAAAGGCCTTGCTTGGTCAAGTATGGGTCAAGATAGCTTTTTAAATGAGGCGCAGGCTCGCTGGGCTTTATCGGCCCTCTGGGACCGAGTAGGTGGATGCGCCGAATGGGATGGAACACCAGTTATTGAATTTATTGCTGCATCTTTTGAAGCTGTTGAATCCGATTTGCTTGCACCCCCTGGAAGTATATATTGGATCAAAATAGATGAATTGTTGCCTATTCCGCAACTTCAAACATCATTGGCAAATTTAGATACCTCACATTTACCGTTTTTTTTTAGAGGGCCAAAGACTGGCTTTAAGTACTCCAAGGATGCTGAATTCCCAGTAGATCTTGTGACTGCTACGTTTCTCCAATTAAGTCGTTGGGAGGAGTGGCATGAGCCCACTTTGGATGAATTTGGTTGTCATGTCGAAGCAAGTACGTTCGCCTTTAGGCAGGGTTTTATTGAGAGGCCTGTAATAGATGAGTGGGCTCTTATTGTTCGGTATTGGCTTCGGATTGCTTCTCCAGCATGGACCCCTTTGATGGTTAAAGGAGGAATTGAGTTATCGCATGATATTGATGTATTGAGGTACTACAAAAATCCTGGGCGTTTTTTTCGGTCTTTGGCGAGAAAGTTCTTTAAAGAAAAGCGCGGATTAAGTTCGTTTATGGCGATCAATGAAGGAGTGTCGGCGTTTTGTGACCCGCTAAAAGATCCTTGCGTCACAGCAATAGACGTGCTGATGAATTTTGCTGAGATCCGAGGTTTATCAACAACGTTCTTTTTTATGGCATCACTCCCCGATGTTTGGGATGATGGGTATGATGTCTTCACACCATATTTTAAGGTTGTGCGTGATCGTATTAGGGCGCGCAATCACCATTTAGGATGGCACCCTGGTTATAAGGCGGGCAGAGACGAGCTGGTGCTTCGAGAAGAATATTGGAGAATTTCCAATGCACTTGAGCTAAAAAACTTTCCCGCTCGACATCATTTTCTTCGATGGAGTGCGGCAGATTCTTTGCGACGACTTGCAGCGCTGGGCTGTCAATATGATGGAAGCATTGGATATAATTATAGAAATGGATTTCGAGCATCTACCGCGCACCCTTATCAAGCATGGGATCATGAGTTAAACACTTCGCTTCCTATTCAAGTAAGGCCACTAGTGGCGATGGATGGGCCGTTACAACGAGATGAAAGACCAGTTGAGGAGCTGGTCCGCCTACTGCGGAATCGGTGCGAAATGGTCAATGGGTATTTCACCCTCTGCATTCACAATTACTCACTAATGAACAATTCGGAGCTTCTCCAGTCTATCGGGCGGGGATTGGACTTGCAAGGATAAATATGTGTGGCATAGCTGGAATTATTGTTAGAAATCCAAATCTTTTTAGTTCCCAGGATCTCATGGAGCTCGGCACTTCCCTTGCGCATCGAGGTCCGGATGGAGGGGCCTATTGGATGTCAAAAGATGGCCTGATTGGCTTGGTCCATCAAAGATTAGCTATTATTGATACTGGTAACAGCGGTGATCAGCCAATGCATTCTGTTGATGGGAGGCATACCATTGTTTATAACGGTGAGATATTTAATTTCCTTGAAATCCGGGCTGAATTAAAGTCTCTGGGTAGTATTTTTCAGAGTGAGAGTGATACTGAAGTCGTGTTACATGCTTGGCAACGCTGGGGAAGCTCCATGTTAGAGCGCTTCAATGGGATGTGGGCAATGGCTATTGTTGATCATGAGACCGGTGAAGTATTTCTTGCGCGAGATCGATTTGGTATTAAACCACTCCATTATTCCCATGATGAAGTACGTTTTGCATTTGCTTCTGAGTTGCGCGCTTTGCGCGTTTTACCATGGATCTCATCTAAAATTAATACGCCTATAGTTCAACGCATGCTTTTTGATCCATTTTCAGTTGAGGCATCAGATCAAACATTATTTTCCGCAATACATCGTCTTCCAGCAGGGCATTGGGCCACATTAAAAGATGGTCAAATTAAAATACATAGATGGTGGCGTACAGTTGATCATCTTCCGGTTATTCCAAAGAATATTAATGAGGGCGCAGAGCGATTCTATGAAATTTTTACCGATGCTGTTTCTGTTCGAATGCGCAGTGATGTTCCTATTGGGACATGCTTGAGCGGCGGATTTGATTCAAGCGCCATCGTATGCACTATGGCTACCGTAGCTAAAGAGCGGTTACCACAAAAGCATGATGCATCTGACTGGCGCCATGCTTTTGTCGCTTCGTTTCCAGGTCAGCCAAATGATGAAACGCCTGAAGCTGTTGAAGCTGCAGAATTTGCAGGCATTATCCCAACTTTAGTCGAGATCAATGAGGGTGATGCCAATGCAGAAATTGATCAAATTTTAGGAGATCTTGATGATGTGTATATTAGTTTGCCTACAGCGCCTTGGCTAATTTACCGCGAGTTACGTCGTAGTGGTCTTACGGTTTCACTTGACGGGCATGGCGCAGATGAGTTGATGGGGGCTTATCGGCACCAAGGGGATGGATTGGGTTTTCTGCTTCGTAATTTCATGGCTCGCCTAGCTACTTCGGTGGCCGGTTCTTATGCGGTTGATGTAATGAAGACTATATGGTTAACCAGTAAAGACCTAAATTTTTTGCGCGGCCATCGGATCTTTCCACCAAAAGCCCTTTACCTACCCTCGGATGGCGATGCATTGCCTGATTCATGGGGGGCTCTTAATCGGCGCCTCTACCGAATGTTTCACGCGACAGTCTTGCCTACAATTCTACGTAATTTTGATCGCCTATCTATGGCGCATGGAATTGAAGTTCGAATGCCTTTTATGGATTGGAGGCTCGTTACCTACACCATGGCATTGCCTGATGCATGGAAATCATCCCGTGGTTACGGAAAATGGATTGCACGTTTGGCGCTTAATGATCACATGCCTGAGCGGATACGCATGAATAAACGGAAGGTTGGATTTAATTCGCCAATGCCCGCCTGGTTAAACGGCCCTCTTCTTGACTGGGTGAATACTGTGTTAGCCAAGCCTAATAGTGAATATGAAAATATAGTCTCTGTTGAGGCCCTACGTCTTCGCGTTAAGGATCTAGGTGAGCGAGGGGCGTGGGACTGGCATAGTGTTGGGCGAATTTGGCCTTATATCCATCTTAAATGGCTGATGGATCGAAATACATAAATTTCATGAAAATAATTGCTGGAATGTTTCTATTTGCATCGATTTTTTTAGCTTTTTTATACATAATTAAGCGTATCGGCAACCGCATTTCCTTATCTTCAGTGCTATTTATTCTTCTTATAGTGATTAATGGTTTGGGAATGTTGATCTATATAAGCTTTACCGGGCCCGATACAGGTATTTATGAGTTGGCTTTATCTAAAACTATAAGTCCAGATGATACTCTTTCTACAGTGATGTTTGCTGTAGCATTAATGTTTTGGGGTCTAATGCTTGGCTCTGAGCTGGGTTTAAAATTAACCTCAAAATGGAGTGGTGCCAAAAGAATCCAGTTTATGCTTGGCAAAAAAGATTCTTTTACTTTTGTTATTCACATCAGTAAACTTCAGAGGAAATTAATTTGGGGGGTTGTATTTGGTTTTTTAGTGATCATGCTTGAGCAGTCACAGATTATAAATATATGGCAGTACTACTCTTTTTCTGGCGGAGAGTTTGATAAAGCTCAATTGAGGTTCAGCTTGGGCGGTACACCATATTATCTGTATAACATTATGATCCAAGCGGTAGCCCCATTTTTAGTGATGATTTGCTGGATGGATGATGTGCATCAAACAAAATCTTATAAGCCGAAATTTTTGACAATTTCTTTATTTATCGCTGTATTTGTCGGTCAGCTAGCTACGCTAATGAAGGCTCCTCCCGCAATTTTTATTCTTCAGCTATGTTTTATGTTTGCATTGACTAAAAATCAAAAATTTAATTTAGTGCAGCTACTTAAGCTTATTACTATAGGTGTGCTACTTTTTGGCTTAATGGCTTACGTAACATATTCGGAGCTTAAGCCATTCGACACCTTAAGTTACCTTTATTACAGAATATTAGATATTCCGAATGAGGTTCTAGTTGAATACTTTTCAGCAATACCTGTTTCCATTCCGCATACATGGGGATTATCGAAACTGGGAATGATTTTTGGAGATGATCCGCCAGGTCGTCAGCTTGAGACTTATTTTCTTGTAGCGGAAATTACGCGCGGATCGACATTATCAAGCTCAAATGCGATGTTTATTGGAGATGCTTGGGCTCAATTTTCATGGATTGGTATTACAACCATTTCGATATTGGTAGGTTTTTTGGTTAGAGCTATTGATATAGAGGCATATAAAGCAGGGTGGTCTGATTTATATGCCTGCATTACAGCTGGTTGCCTTTTTGGATTATTCACTTTGCTGTCCACAAGTTTTACTACGAGCTTGGTAACTGGCGGACTGGCGCTAGTACCCATGCTGGCACTATTTTTTCAAAAAAGATATGCAACAAATGCACGATCCTAAATTTATAGAAGTTATTTCTACATGTTAATTTGATGAGAATTTTTCAAAACTCTGGCATTTACGCAAGCTATAAAGTAAGGCTTGCAGATCTTACGAAAAATTGCTCTACCTTTAAAGGGTCAAGAGATATATTTTTGAATGATCGCTTTGGGGCCTGCCATTTCCTCAAGCCTATTCTTGATGGTTCGCCTAATTCTTTTTTTACAAATGGCGATGATCGTATTTCGCAGGGCTACTGGGCCCGTGAGCAGGGTATGCCAAAAGCTAGTTCGCTTGAGGATATTTTGCTTGCTCAAATTGAAGATCATCGTACCGAAATTTTTTATAACCTCGATCCAATGAGGTATGGAAGTAATTTCGTAAAAAAACTTCCTGGTTGTGTGGCGCATACTGTTGCATGGCGTGCAGCCCCATCACCTGGGGCAGACTTTTCTTCCTATAGTGTTGTTGTTTGCAATTTTCCAAGCATTATCAAAGGTTACCAGGATCGTGGATGGAATTCGGCCTACTTAAGTCCGGCGCATGACTCAATCATGGATAGTTATGCAATAAATACACAAAGACCTATTGATGTTTTATTTGTTGGCGGTTATACCCGTCACCACAGGCAAAGGGCATCCATTCTTGAAATGGTTTCGATGCTGACTGACGATCATAAAATAGTTTATATGCTGGATTCATCGCGCTTAACTAAGCTTGCCGAATCAACTGCTGGAAAATTTTTACCCTTAAAGTCTCATCGAAGGCCGATAAATATACAAAAAGTCTCGTCTGGCCCAGTATTTGGTTTGGAGCTATATCGGGCACTAAGTAAAGCTCGTATTGTTTTGAATGGGGCGATTGATATGGCGGGTAATGAGCGGGGGAATATGCGGTGTTTTGAGGCTATGGGTTGTGGGGCATTAATGGTAGGGGACCATGGAGTCTATCCACAGGGCATGATCCCTGGCAAGAATTTTTTGGGCTATAAAGATCCTAATGATGTCGTTTCGACTATTCAAAATGCATTAGCTAGCCCTGAGCGTGCTCAAGAAATTGCTCGAAATGGTTTTAATATGATACGTACGGAGTACGATAAAAATATTCAGTGGAAGCAATTCCAAGAAATTGTGGAGGGCTTGTGAAGCAACTTATTGTTTCCGCATTCAATTTTTTTCTTAAACGGAGTATTTCCCGTAATACAAATATCACTATTGGTAAAGATAGTCGAGTTAGGTGGTGGGCTTTAAGAGCTACTCACGGTGGTTTTATTGAGATTGGCTCAGCCTGTATAGTCAATTGCGTTATTGCTTTTGATAGTCCCAAAGGTAGGGTCATAATAGGTAAAAATAGTTATATCGGTTCAAGCACTCTTGTGTGCCATACGGAAATTTCAATCGGCGATGATGTCATCATTTCCTGGGGGGTTACGATAGTGGATCATGACTCCCATACTCTTGATTGGCGGGGTAGAAGTAGCGATGTTAAGAATTGGATGCGAGGCGCTAAAAACTGGGATCTTATCAACATCCGCCCGGTAAAAATCGCTAATAAGGTATGGATTGGATTTGGGGTGACTGTTCTTAAGGGCATTAGTATTGGTGAGGGCGCTGTCATTGCCGCGCAAGCAGTAGTGACGCGTGATGTGCCACCATATACTTTGGTTGCTGGAAATCCTGCCCGTATCGTGCGCGAATTAGCAAAAGATTGAAAGGCTTTATAAGTGACTAAAAAGTTTCAAACTTGGGAGCAGGCAGTTCAATGGCTTCGTCAACAGCCAGATCAGCAAGAGCTAGTTCTAGCTGCATATTATGATGATCCTCTTATAGAAGCGGCTGAAAGATATAGATCTAGTGAAGAGTGGGCTGAAATTCGTCAGTTTTTACCAGTCAATAGATTTCGCGCGTTAGACGTTGGTGCTGGACGTGGGATTGCTAGTTATGCGCTGGCTTGTGAGGGTTTTTCAGAAGTAGTTGCACTTGAGCCTGATAAAAGTGAAATTGTTGGTGCTGCTGCTATTCGGTCGTTGGCTCAAAAAACAACGCTACCAATTTGTGTAATAGAGAAATTTTCAGAGCGACTTCCCTATGAGAGTAATAGTTTTGATGTTGTATTTGCGCGTGCGGTGTTGCATCATATAAAAGACTTGGATGCTGCATGCTCTGAGTTTTATAGGGTTCTTCGTCCGGGCGGAAAATTAATTGCTGTTAGAGAACATGTAATATCTCGCCAGGAGGATCTCCCCCAGTTCCTTGATGAACACCCACTCCATAAATTTTATGGAGGCGAAAATGCATTTTTACTAAAACAGTATGAGCGGTCAATTCTGGAGGCTGGATTTCATTCTTTGATCCGAGTGGCGCCTTTGAACAGTGCTATTAATTTTTCACCATACTCACTTAAGAGTCTTCAGCGTAAGGTCGCAGAAGGGGTTGCCAGAAATAATCTGGTTACAGCATTATTTGTAGAGAAAGCATTAGCATTGTTTTGGCCAATTCTTAGACCATTACTTAACGCTATAGATAACAGGCCTGGGCGACTATATTCTTTTATAGCTGAAAAGGGTTAGACGTTGGGAACAATATTTATAACTGGAGCAAATGGTTTTATTGGACGTCATTTAGTAAATAGATTATTTAAAACCGGCCATAAAATTCTTGGGGTGGGGCATGGGCTATGGCCTGAGGCTGACGCTCATAAAGCAGGTATGGCCCATTGGATTAACGGGGAAATTGATTCGGCAAATCTCAATCAGCTTAAGCGTGTAGCTGGAATACCTGACTATGTAATTCATTTGGCTGGAGGCTCCTCCGTGGGGGCTGCAATCTCAAATCCAGGCGAAGATTTTTTTCGTACTGTAGCAACAAGCTCAAATCTATTAAATTGGATTCGGGGTGAAGCATCTGAAACTCAACTTTTAGCAATTTCAAGTGCTGCTATTTATGGAGGTGGTCACAAAGGCTTAATTAACGAAGATGTTCCACCCAAACCATTTTCTCCTTATGGGGTTCATAAATGGTTGATGGAGGAGCTATGTAGAAGTTATGCGGAAAATTATGGATTGCGGATAGCAATCGCACGATTATTTTCAGTTTATGGCAATGGCCTAAAAAAACAATTGCTTTGGGATTCCTGTGCTCGGTTAGCATCGGGCTTGCCAGCATTGGATTTAGGGGGTACTGGATCTGAGCGTAGAGATTGGACGGATGTTCATGACGTTTGTTGCGCTCTGGAGTTATTGCTGCCTCAAGCTGAAGCTAAAATGCCAATTTTTAATGTGGGTACCGGCAAGGGCATTACTGTGCGGGAGATTGCGATTGCATTGACTCAGGCCTATCATCCAGGGATTGCTACACCTATAACATTTAGTGGCCAGTCTCGTCCTGGCGACCCATTTAGCTTAGTAGCTGATTCATCGCTCTTAAATAAGCTTGGATTTACTTGGAGTATTGATTGGCAAGATGGGATTACTGATTATGTTATGTGGTTTAAACAACAGGGAGCAACTGCTCGTCAATGAATTTGAGTTCGCCTCCCCGTGTGGGTTTTACCTTGATTGGTGGAAAAAAATGGACTGGAGGTTATAACTACCTTATCAATCTATTTACTATTCTATCTATAGAGATGTCAGATTCGTTATTTCCATTTTTGTTTGTTGGCAATGATGTTCCTGAGGCCGACTTGTTGCCATTTCATAGAATTCCAGGTTGTGCGGTTATCCGGGATCCGGCGTTTAATTCGGACAAGCGCAGCGGGGTTCTTCTGCGAAGCGTATTCCTTGGGCTTGATCCAGCAATCAACAGAGCGTTGCAAAAAGCAAAAATAGACGTTGTATTTGAGTCGGGCATTTTTTTGGGGTGGCGCTTTAAATTGCCAGCCATAGCCTGGATACCTGATTTACAGCATCGCTTCCTTCCCCATCTGTTTGGAAAAATTGCCTGGGCACGACGTGAGCTTGGATTTAGACTTCAAATATGGTCAGATAGAATAATTATGTGTAGCAGTCAAGACACATTAGAAAATATTGAACGAATTTATCCATCGGCAAAAGACAGGGTGAGTGCCGTGCGTTTTGCCATTAAATCTCCTGAGTTAGTAAGTAATGCAATTGCACGCGCTGTTGCTGATCGCCATGGATTCCCTGTGCAATACTTCTTTATGCCCAATCAGTTCTGGGCACATAAAAATCATCGGCTTGTGCTTGATGCCTTAAAAATTCTTTCAAATAGAGGAATACTATGTGTCATAGTGGCATCTGGGCAACAATCAGACCCGCGTGATGAGCATTACGCACCTAGTTTATTGGCTGATATTCAGAATGCAGGACTGCAGAAAACTTTTTTAACACCTGGATTGCTTCCATACGATGATCTTCCATTTCTTATGCAGGCTAGTGATGCATTAATAAATCCTTCTTTATTTGAGGGCTGGAGCACTACGGTGGAGGAGGCCAAGGCTGCGGGCATCCCAATGATACTTTCAGATATTCCGGTGCACAGGGAACAGGCTGGAAAAGAAGCTATCTATTTCAATCCAAATTCACCCGAAGCTCTAGCTGATGCTCTGATGAATTTTTCATTATTGGGTAAAAATAAAAAAATGCAGAGAGATATTTCAGGGGGTTCCGGAGCTAAGCGGTCGCGAGAATTTGCTTGCGATTTTTTTAATATAGTTGAAAGTGCTATTGGAAAGAATTCTAAAGAATCCACTTAACGCTGTTTACTTAAAAATTGGCGGTAAAAAATCTTATCCCTCATATTATTTACTTTTTAAAATTTAAGAAACTCGATTTGAATGATTTTTATACTTGTGAGCTCTAAGCATTGAAAATTGGACATATGGCTGTTGTGCATTTTGGATTGACGGGCTGGACAAATAATAATTTATTTTGGTGACGGGGACTTAAAATTATTAAAATTTCAATAATTACTGCAACATGGAACTGCAAATCCACTATTGTTGATTGCTTAAATTCCATTGCACAGCAAACCTATCCATTACGTCAGCATATTGTGGTTGATGGTGGCAGCAATGACGGAACTTTAGAATTGCTAAATCTCCATAGGGAGCAAATTTCTAACCTCGTTAGCGAGCCAGATCAAGGCATCTACGATGCCCTCAATAAAGGAATTGGATTATCTGCTGGCGAAGTTATTGGGTTTCTTCATGCCGATGACTTGTATGAAAATAAAAATGTTTTGGCTGAGGTTGCTGCAGCATTTAAAGATCCAGCAGTAAGTGCAGTTTACGGGGATTTGCAGTACGTAAAAAAAGAAAATATCTTCCATGTTGTGCGCCAGTGGAATAGCTGCGCATTCAGTACGCAACGTTTAGCACGCGGTTGGATGCCGCCTCATCCAACTTTATATGTAAGGCGTGAGTATTATGAAAAAATAGGCAGATTTGATCTAAAGTATCAAATTTCTGCGGACTACTTTAGCATCCTTCAACTTTTTGGTATCCCTAACTTCAAGACTATTTACCTGCCGAGGGTATTGGTAAAAATGCGGGTTGGGGGTATTAGCAATCGATCATTGAGGACAATTGTTAGAAAAAGTCTAGAAGATTGGGACGCTCTTCGTCGCAGTGGCTGGTCTATCATCGATGCGGTCACAGCCCTTGCTTGGAAAAACTTAAGTAAGACCTCTCAGTTTTTCCAATGATTAAAAAAAGTGTCGGTATCTAATTTTTATTGTTGTTGTGGGTTTACTCATAAATTGCAACCTTTTGTCACGCGCCTATTATTTCGGCAACTTTTTCTTCTGGGATTATTTCTTAAGAGAGTCAACTAAGGATCTTGGGCAAACAGTTTGGCTTTGTGAGATCCGCCCCAAGATTGAACAAGAGTTGCAGGTCGTAAAAGACAAGCACTTGATGGAGCTGATGGAAAATGAAACGCCGAGTAGAGCCTTCGATGATCTGTGCCGTAATTTTTATCGCACCTTAAGCGAGCTGCGCAAGCACCAGGAGTGGAAGCGCAAGATGCAGGTAGTCGACGTTGCTTCGCGAAACGTAATCGATTCAGGTGAAGAGAGTGCCTAGGGGTGACGAGTCCACGAACCCAATTTTTTTATCTATAAATCCAAATAAGACGTATTTAGATTTATGCTTTAGTGCTACTCTGTTCATAATCACCGAATTTACAAAACGGACTCATTCTCAATTGGAGGGCGGTGGCACCCCAATAGATTTCAATTTTTATTGGGGTAGCTTAGTGAGAAGAGCTTACTAATGCCATGTATCAATCATCAGAACATCCACTCCGTCAATTCCACCTCTTCTGATGTCAATTCTTGACTGTGGTTTTATGCTGGATCTTTCAATCTTTTGAGGGAGCCAAATGCTATCCATTGAATATATTCATAAAAGATCAAAGCTCTTTCGTATTGAGTTGAGTCTAGTGGTGGCTGCTACTTTGGTCGTATAAAAAGAATCTGTTGAGATTATTTGATTTATTTGCCTTGGGCCGCCCGCAAGACTTCTTTTTCCTTAATAGGGATGTATCCAGCCTGGCGTCTTAAAGGTCACAATTCTTCTGTAAAGCCAGATATAACTTGCTGTGAATACTATTGAGCAGGCAATAAGTACATTACTTGATTGCCAATACAGAATGGCTGGAACTATTGCCATGGCTGTTAAGATCCAAAGATATGGCGAGGTCTTAGCATTGGCTGTGAAGAGATCATCTTTATGACCATTGCAGATTGGATTGAGAATGCGTCTATAGATTAGCGTATGAAAATGAATTCCATCTGGTTGTCCAGGGCTTTTCCCTTGGTGAACTTTTCTTCTGTAAATGGTGAAGGTCGTCTCTAAAATAGGATATGCATTAATCAGAAGTGCAAACCATGGAGAGATGTTGTCATGTCTCGAAACTAATATGACGGTAATGATCGCAATCCAGAAGCCAATTAAATATGCACCACCGTCACCCAAAAAGATCAATCCTCGCGGATAGTTCCAAAGAAAAAATCCTAAAATAGAGCTTGCCATTATTAGACTCAAGTACATCATGAGTGGATCACCAACTGCATAGCTCACATAAGTTAGGCCCATCAGCGTAATAATGCCAACCATGCTGGCTAAGCCATTAAAGCCATCGATGATGTTGTAGGCATTTGCTAAGCCGGTAACTGCAAAAATCGTAAAAATGAGTGCGATCCCAGGTAATGCAAGTAAGTAGTCAACCCCCGGAATATCCAAGCGCGTAATCTGTGCGCCAAGAAAGATGGCTGCCATTGCAGCGGCAATGGCGGTGAATAGCAGTCGAGTTTTGACCCCTACCTTTTTGGTGAGATCTTCGGTTAAGCCAATTGCAAATGTCGGAATTGCACAAACTAATAATGTGGTTTCAATAATGGACCCCGGATTTGACTGGAGGCGAAATAGGGTGGCTGCAAAAATTCCGGTTGCAATACTAATGCCGCCAATTCTAGGGACGGAAATTTTATGAAATTTCTGGGGGCCAGATAGGTCGGAGTCGCCTGATATATGACTATGCAAATGCTGAAAACGAATAATCAGCAATGTGGCAATAAACGAAGAGAAAAAAGCAGCTAATAAACCGATCATATGATGATTATAAATTCTAAAATTGCCTATTTATTATTTGTAAGCTTATATTTCTGCTGATTGTTGGTTGTATCCAGAGCTTTCAAGGTGCGATAAACAATATAGTCCTTACTTATAGGGTTTTGGATGGGGCCATTTAGGGCACTAAGCTCAAAAATAAGAACTCAAAAAAAATAATCAAGTGCACCACACCCTGCAGCAGGGTGGTTCTGCCAATTGCCAGTGTTAGTGCCCCAATAAAAAAGCTAAGATACATGAGTGTCATATTGAGGCTGCTGATGCCCAGGCTTAATGGCAAGTTAAAGAATATGGCAATCGCCGCTACCGTGGGGATGGTAAGGCCAATACTGGCTAGGGCTGAGCCCAATGCAAGATTCAAACTACTTTGCAATCGATTAGCTCTAGCGGCTCTGACGGCTGCGTAGGCCTCAGGCATGAGTACCAGCATGGCAATTGCTATACCCACAACTGTCTTTGGTGCGCCAGCTGCCTTAACGCCAGCTTCAATTGCGGGATTGAGCGCTTCAGCCAACCCCACCACCACAGCAAGTGAGAGGAGTAATAAGACTACGCTGACACCGGTTTTGAGATTGCTTGGCTTATCTGCATGCGTATCGCTATCAATCTTTTGATCTTCTGCCTTGGGTAGATAGTAGTCGCGATGGCTTACTGTTTGGAAGAACAGGAAGGCGCCATAAAGCGCAAAGGAAGCAATGCCAGCAAAGGCTAGTTGACTCTTCGTAAAGTCTGGCCCTGGCGTGCTTACAGTCACCATCGGCATTGCCAGAATAAATGTTGCTAAAGCGGTAAGTACTGCTAATGCGGAATTGGTTCCTTCGTTACGAAATGACATCTCATGATGCTTAAAGCCACCCATGAAGATGCATAGTCCGATGACTCCATTGATCACAATCATGACCGTTGCAAAGACAGCATCACGAGCGATAAATTCAGAACCATCATGGCCGGCTAGCATCATGGCAATAATGAGGGATACCTCAATAATGGTGACGCTAATTGACAGTACTAATGTTCCGTATGGCTCACCGGTTTTATGGGCAATCACTTCAGCGTGGTGAACAGCGGAAAGTACTGCCCCAATAAGAGTGGCGCCCATCAGGATGATGAACCAGGTTTGGCTAAGAAGATGTGTCATATTGGCGGAGTGTGTTTGTATAGGTGAAGAGCTTAAATTCAGGGTAAGCTTGGGTGATTAATGCTGATAGTTTAAAAGGTTTGCATGAATATGAATACGAAGGCAATAGTCTTATTTGGTCACGGTGCTCGGGACGTGCGGTGGCGCGAGCCATTTGATCGCTTGGTAGATCTATGGAGGGCGCAGCATCCTGACACTCTGGTTGAGCTTGCATTCTTGGAGATGATGCAGCCCAGCCTAGAGGACGCTGTTAAAGCGCTGGCCGGTGCTGGTGCTTCAGAGGTGGTGGTTGTGCCGGTGTTTTTTGGGCAGGGAGGTCATTTGCGTAATGATTTCCCTGTACTGCTAGCGGCTTGCCAGCAACAATTTCCCGATATTCAATTAAGCGCTACGCCTGCTGTTGGGGAGGATGAGGCTGTCTTGCAGGCGATTGTGGATTTCGGTGCTAGAGCTTTGTAGCTCGGTGATTTGATTCTTGGATTGATCTGTTGACTGTTGCTTTTCTCGTAAGGCTTCGCCAACCATAATCAGCGCTGGTGAAGCACTATCAAACCACCCATTTGCTTTTCCTTGGGCTAACTCACCAAGGGTACTAGACCAGTGGCGCTCATTCTGGGTGCTGACTGCTTCTAAAATATGCACAGGTGTATTAGTTGTCTTATCTAGACTTTCTTGTATTAACCGTTGAGCAATATGAACTGCGTCTTTGCGCCCCATGTAATACACCAAGGTATCCGCTTGCGGGGTTTGAATCGGCTGCTGTTGATTCTCGTTATTGCTGATATTTTCAGTGCCTTGCGCCAAGGTAATAAAGGCCACGCTCCTACTAACGCCTCGCAGTGTTAGCGATTGCTGAATGGCAGCCGCTCCCGCTAATGCAGCAGTGATACCTGGCACCACTGCTACTTCAATCTGGTGATCTTTAAGAGCTTGGATCTCTTCATCGGCGCGACCAAACATCATGGGGTCGCCACCCTTCAGTCTTACAATCACGCGATATTTTTTTGCAGCATCAATGAGTCGTTTATTAATAAAATGCTGAGCAGAGGACAGCTTGCCGCAGCGCTTACCAACAGGCTCGTGAATCGCTTGTGGGCAGAGCTCTAGCATCGCTGGATCTACCAATGCATCATGAAAAACAATATCTGCCTGCTCTAACAGTTTTGCACCTCGGACGGTAATAAGGTCCACAGCACCCGGACCGGCGCCAACCAAATAGACCTTACCAAGGGTGTTAGAGGATTTCAGGGGAATCATTGCGTCTTAAGCCAATGTAGCGCGTTGATCGCGCCAACTATTTTGGGTTGTCACACTAAAGAGATCAAATTGCTTAAGTCCAATTTCCAGGTTTTGGTCAGCGCGCAATTCAAATGCATCAAAACCGACACGCGCACCTTGTAAGAGTTGATCGATTAATACATCTCCGATTGCCCTAATTTCACCTTGCCATTGAAAGCGATCTCGCAGAAGGGCTGCGGTACTAAAGCTCCTGCCATCTCTAAAGATTGGGAAGTGCGCGCCAACCACTGGCCAGAGTTTTTTGCCTGCTTTGATCAAATCTTCATGCTTGAGAATGTCATCCTCTGCAGCAAACCAAACACCAATCTCACCTTTACTGGTGCGGGCAATTACATCAGTATTTTTATGATGGGTAATCCACCAATGAAATGGCACCAATACTTTATGTAAGCCATGCTCTAGGTCAGGGATGCCACCTTCATCATGCTCCCCATCCCAGATTTGCCATTCATTGGCAATCAAGGCAGGCTTACCATCTTTAGGGAAATAAATAATTTGCTGGTTCATGATGCGGTTGTTGCCCCTTTAGAGTGCTTACCATTGTTCTTATAGGCAGCTTCTTTGAAAGGGGCTGCACCTAGACGACGATAAGCATCAATGAAGGGTTCATCATTCGTGCGTTGTTCGACATAGGTATTGATTAAACTAGTGATGACATCGGGGATTTCATTAGCGTAGAAAGAGGGGCCAATCACTTTGCCAATCGAGGCCTGATTGCCTTGTTCTCCGCCTAGGGTGATTTGATACCACTCCTCACCATCTTTATCAACTCCCAACACGCCGATATTACCGACGTGATGGTGGCCACAAGAGTTAATGCAGCCAGAGATATTGAGAGAGATGTCACCCAAATCAAATAAATAATCTAGATCATCAAACCGCTCTTGGATTGCCTTGGCAATGGGAAGTGACTTTGCATTAGCCAATGAGCAGAAATCACCACCAGGGCAAGCAATGATGTCAGTTAGGAGGCCAATATTCGGAAGTGCAACATGCTGCTTCTTGGCAGATTGCCAGAGCTCCAGTAATTTGGATTGCTCCACATCGGCTAAGACCAAGTTTTGTTCGTGAGTTACCCGTAGTTCACCAAAACTATATTGGTCTGAAAGGTCCGCAATAGCATTCATTTGGGCGCTGGTAGCATCACCAGGGGCGACCGAACCATGGGGCTTGAGTGACAGGATTACGCTGGCATAGCCGGGTACTTGATGTGGTTTGACATTGCGCTCCAGCCAGCGAGCAAATGCCGCTCGCTCCACTTCTGGGGCGCTGGCAATGATTGCTTCATTACTGAATTCATTCAACTTCAAATAGGCGGGCTTTGTGAAATGCTGTGCAACACGTTCCCACTCAGCCTGCGTGAAATTATTCTTGCTCTGCTTTGCTTCATTGTGAAGATGAGCCCATTCGCCCTCAACCTGACGAGCAAATTCTTCTGGACCTAAGGCTTTCACCAAAATCTTGATGCGGGCTTTATAGAGATTGTCTCTTCTGCCAAAGCGGTTGTATGCGCGCAAGAGGGCAGTCAAATAACTTGGCAACACTTGCCACGGCAAATCGGATTTAATTAAGGAGCCCAAAATAGGGGTGCGACCCATGCCGCCACCAGCATAGATATCGGCAGTTAACTCTCCGTTATTGATGTTCGGATTTTTCTTAAGCTCAATACCAACATCATGACAAAGCAATACTGTGCGGTCTTCTTTGGCGCCATTAATCGCAAATTTAAATTTGCGTGGCAAGTGTGCGAACTCAGGATGTAGTGTTGACCATTGACGGAGTAATTCGCAGACTGGGCGAGGGTCGATGTATTCATCAGCAGCGACTCCCGCAAAGGCATCACTTGTAATATTACGAATGCAGTTGCCGGAAGTTTGGATGGCATGCATCTCGACTTTGGCTAGCTCAGCCAAGATGTCGGGAGTCTGCTCTAGCTCTACCCAGTTAAATTGAATGTTTTGACGAGTGGTGAAGTGGCCATACCCACGATCGTATTTATCCGCAATGAAGGCGAGGGTGCGTAGTTGTTTAGCACTCAACAATCCATAAGGAATGGCAACACGCAACATATAAGCGTGGCGTTGGTGGTAAAGACCATTCTGTAAGCGCAGGGGGCGGAATTCTTCTTCGGCTAGGGTGCCATTGAGGCGGCGCTCAACCTGGTCTCGGAATTGGGTAACTCGTTGATCCACCAGGGTTTGGTCAATATGGTCATATTTATACATAGCCTTGTATTGTCTAGGGCTATGTCCATAACTACAAATACTTAAATATTGAATCTATATATCAATTTCTATATATAGATCTAGCATCCATTTCAGATGAATACCTCAATAAAAGTAACAAAAGTTCCATATAACAGATTCTGTTTGGTAGGATTTAATGATGCATGATCCATTCATTCTCATGCGCGGAAACCTAATCCCTCTTTAATAGCCATCTGTCGTAAAGATTTAAGAGTGTTGAAAGGGTGGCTATAAGCCTTGAGCGCTGTGCGCTTGTAGGGTGGATTGATGCGCTACTTGATTATGATGCTCTCGCTCGTCGCATACGGACTGCTTGACTCTATTGCGGCTTATTTAAAAATATGTGATTAGCGGCATTAGAGTAATTTTTTACTGTCTGCCTAAATTTATCTGTTGGCTGTATATATTTGATACGCCCATCTTTTTCATCACTTTGGTGTGCCAACCAACCCTCTCTAATAAAGCGGTTGTAATGTTGGCGAACGGCAGTGTACGAGTGAGGCAAAGAACTAAAGAGTTGCTTAATTGTTAGTTGCTGTTTCTTCTCGCCAGCAATCGCTATTAATAAAATTAAGTCATATGCAATTAAAGAGTTATCGGTTGGTAAATTGTCTCTACACCAAGCTCTCAGTGCAAACATACTCTCTATAGTGCCGAGAGTGTTATTCATAAACAACACCTCCTAATGTTATAAATCTTTTTAATTTTTATAACTGTATGTTCTATATAGCCCTATAGTCAATAGTAATAAACATTTAGATTAAACAGTTAATTTAGCGCCTTTCTTTCGTTGTGCATTGTTTCTAAACAAAAAATAATTAAAGCTCTTATAACGTTTAGGAATTTAATTAATGAAAAAGATTTTGATTGCTACAGCAGTTGCAACTGCATTTGTAGCGCCCCACACCTTCGCCCAGAGCGCCTTTGAAGGCTTTTATGGACAAATTGCTACCGGCTATGAAAACAACACCATTCAAAACACTAATCTTGTTGTTGGCCCAAACAGTGACGGAAGTCATACTGGCGGCACTTCTTCTGGCGGCGGCACCGCAACGAGCGGAAGTGCCCCTCTGATTATTGGGCTAGGTTATACATTTTCACTAGCTCCACAATTTACATTAGGACTGGGTGCCGACTACTCCACTCTTTCTCAAACAACAAATACTGCCACTTATAATTTTGGCGGCGGGTGTGCTGACCCAGACGGCGGTTGCGGGCAAGTTAAATACAAAATCTCGAATCGTTACAATATTTTTGTAACTCCAGGTTATGCAATAGACAAGGACAAGTTGGCCTATTTAAAAGTTGGATACTCAGGTGTAACTGCTCAAGCTCAGCCACAAGATGGCATTGCTAACTCTGTTAGCACAAACTTAAGCGGTTACGTTGTTGGTCTAGGCTACAAACAAATAATTAGCGGTGGCTTTTATGGTTTTGGCGAAGCAAACTACTATGGCTACTCAAAGGCAAGCTTCAACGGCACATCGCCAAACACTGATGGCACGCCTCCGCAGCCAATCAACCTCAATCCAGGTGTAAATGCCTACAACTTCCTGGTTGGTATTGGATATAAGTTTTAATATAGTTTTAAGTCTTCATTCAAAGCCACTCTTAATGAGTGGCTTTTTTATTGCAAGCACTGATTTTCGTAAGCCGTCTCTTACTTCTTACCCTTTCGTAGCAATATTGCCATTGCCTTTCTTTCTCTGTCTTTATGTAGTATTTCGTAATTCATTTAACCGAGAGCCTCTTTCCTTCAATTCATCAAAGCCAAGATGCGTATCCTTGTTTCTTTTACCGCTAATATGAAATCCGCCAATCTGATAGGCGCCATCTACTTCATATAGCGCCAAGCTAAGTGCATTGTGAGCAACCAGGTTTCTGGTAGACGTAAGTTGTTGCAACTGCATGCGGCTACTGAGTTGCAAAGTTTGCGGATTCCGCCAGGCAATAGATTGGAGATGTTGATTGGCGATAGAAAAGGTTGTCATAGCATTCGTATTAATGAGCAGTGGCGTATTTGTTTCATTTAGAAAGCCGATGGAGCTTATGAGGTCGAGATAGTGGATTACCACTGAGAGGAGCGTGATGTCAAAACTGTTAGATAAAATTCATCCTGGCGAAATATTGCTAGAAGATTTTATGAGGCCGATTGGAATCACTGCGCGCCAGATTGCCGCAGATATTGATGTTTCTCCAAGTCGGATTAGTGAAATTGTTCACGGAGCTCGCCCAATTACTGCAGATACCGCTATACGTTTAGGCATATTTTTTACAATGGATCCGAAGTTTTGGCTCAATTTACAGATGGAATATGACGTGAGAGTTGCCAAGCGCACCTTGCAGAAAGAAATAGAGCCGCGAATTAGAGTCTTCCAAATGGCAGCTGCTTAAAAAAATAAAGCCCCAATTAACTGGGGCTTTAGTCGTTTGTAGATCAGAGGTGCTCTAGAAGCTAAATTCCCTGTAATGCCGATAGAGATTGGCAATCGAAGCAAATCCCAAGACAACAATCAGAACGGCAAAAAGATAGTCTATCGTCAGATAGCTAAAAATGCCCGTTTGGATTGCCACAGCTGCCGCAACAAAGGCGGCGATTGCACCCAGTACCACCAGCTTAAAGTTGGGAATAAAAGCACCCAGGGTAATTGCAACAAATAGCAAGATGAGTTCAGAAACCAGTTGATCCGCCATAAGGAAAATTCCATTGGTGAATTCTGGGTTGCTTAGCTTGCCAACAATCGCGAGCACCAGAATGCTGCCCAGTACCGCAAAGTTGAGTTTTGCTTTTTTAAGAATGGTGAGAAGTTGATCGTTCATGGCGGCGGGATGCTCCTGGTTTTTTCTTCTCTTAGTTGCTCTTAATTGCTCTTAATAATTAGGGCTGCCACTAAATACAAGGCTGATCCCAAGCCACAGCAAAATAAAGGCGATCAGGATGGTGAATCCTAACTTCTTCAGGAAATACTCCAGGCTATCCATGTAGGCTTCGTCATTGCGACCAAAGTATTGATCAAAGCGTTTCCATACCAAGCGACCAACAACGAGGGGCAGCAACATCGCTACGATTCCGAGTACAACGGTAACGGTGGTATCCATTGAGTGTGTATTCTTTCTAACTAAGGTCTATTGATTGCCAGTAAAGGCTGGAAAGTCATATAGCATACAGGGATTGTCCGACAGAATCGTTTTTCTGAGGCTCGGATCATTGGCCCAGGATCCAAAAAGATCGCATAGATCAGCATCATGTGGCATGTGCTTTTTGACCATAACATGTGGCCAATCACTGCCCCAGATCAATCGCTTGCTATTGGCCTTAATCACCTCATCATTGAATGCTCGCATATCTGCATAGGGAAAGTCCCCATCACAAATCCGATAGGGGCCAGTCATCTTGACCCAGGCTTTGTTATCTCGAAGCAGTTCCAGAAGACCCTGAAATCCTTTGTCATGTACTCCATGTCTTGTATGGGAGTAGCCAAAGTGACCAAATACCAAGTCCACCGGAAAGTTTGCAAAAGTGGTGGCGAGATCGGGGTATTCGTTGACATGGGCGAGTAGCTCTAAGTGCCAGCCAAAGGGTTTAATGCGTCTAGCGATTGCTGTTAGCTGGTCAATGGGTAAGCCAGCAGACTTATCGGCAACATCGACTACATTGCAGCGAATACCTCTTACGCCAGCTTGATGCAGCTTTTCAAGTTCAGCATCTGTGATCTTGCTATCGATGACTGCAACCCCACGAAATTGATTGGGATTGGAGGAGAGTGCTGCGAGCATAGCCCGATTGTCTGTGCCATATACGCTAGGTTGCACTAAGACGGCGCGATCAATTCCCAACATGCTGAGGAGAGATTGATATTGGCCTAATTTAGCATCGGGCGGAGTGTAGATGCGCTCCTGTGCATAGGGAAACTCTAGAGCTGGTCCGCAGATATGGGCATGGCAATCTACCGCCCCAGCAGGAAACTCAATCTGTGGAGATCGAATTTCTGGATCTGGAGCTTGGCAAAGTGGTGCAGAGTAAGTGGGGTTCAATTTACTGCGACCAGTTACTGAGGTTCAATGTTGGCATCTTTGGCAATCTTCTGATACTTCGCCATCTCATCTCGAACAAACTTGCTGAACTCCTGGGGCGTCATTGGTGTTGCCTTAATGCCCTTAGTTTCATAGGCAGTTTTGACTTCTGGATTTTGCATGGCCAGATTAATGTCTTGATTAATCTTTTTCACAATCGCCGGTGGTGTGCCAGCAGGTGCCCAGACACCAAACCAAAGACCAATTTCAAAGTTGGCATAACCTAACTCCGCAATACTTGGAATATCTGGTACGGCTGCATTACGTGCTTTGCTGGTAACGCCCAGCGCTTTCACTTTGCCGCCTTTGAGTTGCCCGATGGCAGTATCTAGTGGTGCCATATAGAAGGCAGTGCGTCCAGCCATCGTGTCTTGAATCGCTTCTGGTGATCCTTTGTAAGGCACATGAATGAGCTTGATGCCCATCATTTGGTTGAAGTACTCAGCAGCTAGGTGAGTTGAGCTACCAACGCCTGCAGATGCAAAAGTAATCTCGCCGGGTTTGGACTTGGCAGCAATGATGAGATCGCGCACAGACTGATAAGGGCCGTCTGCTGCAGTAATCAAGACGTAAGGTGTTTGTCCTAGGATGTCGACATCAACCAAGCTCTTGAGGGGGTCGTAAGGCAGCTTTTTATAAATGGCTGGATTGGCAGCGTATGAAGCGGATTGCACTAAGAGGGTGTAACCATCTGGCTCAGAGCTCACTACTGCACCAGTGCCAATTAAACCTCCGGCACCAGGGCGATTTTCAACGATGACAGACTGTTTCCAGGTTTCAGATAGGCTTTTGGCAACGATTCTGCCTGCAATATCTGCGCCAGAACCCGTAGTCAGGGGCACCACCATCTTCACCGTCCGATTGGGGTAGCTTTGGGCGCTGGCAGTAGTGGAAATGAGGTTAAGGCTCAGGCCGAAGCCAAGTAGTAGACCCAATATGAAATTGCATTTAAGCGGGCGGGGGGATTGCAATGTCTTTTGCATTATGTCTCCTGAGTATTTTTATAGTTTCATTGGATAATCTACCATGCTCCCTTCAGGATCTCCATGATCGAGACGGGAAATATAAGAATTACTCGACCAGCTAGAAAGCGGAGACACATGAGTCAACAACTAGAAAAACAGATCATCCGAGTCAATGGGGTGGATATTGCCTATCGCTTTGATGGGCCAGCTGATGGCCATGTGGTGATGATGGCCAATAGCCTCATGTCTGACTGCAGCATGTGGGATTGGAATGTGCCTGCATTAAGTGATCGCTATCGAGTTCTCCGTTTTGATAAGCGGGGGCATGGTGACTCTGAAACGACACCGGCACCCTACAGCATCGCCCAATTGGCTGATGATGCAGTTGCTCTATTAGATGCCTTGAAAATTGAAAAAGTGCATTTCATTGGATTGTCGATGGGTGGAATGATTGGTCAGCAATTAGGCGCTCGTTTTCCGGAGCGTGTGTATTCCTTGTCCCTCTGTGACACTGCTAGCGAAATGCCTCCACGTAGCTTGTGGGAGGAGCGCTTTGAGATTGCGCGCAAAAATGGAATTGCAGGTTTGGTGGATGGCACCATTCAGCGCTGGTTTACTGCTCCATTTATTGCTCGTGCTCCTCAAGATATTGCCAAAGTGCGAGAGATGATTTTGGGTACTGGGTTTGAGGGTTATTTGGGTTGCGCAAGTGCGGTAAGAGATATGGCGCAAACCACGATGCTCTTAAAAATTAAGGCCCCAACCCTCATTTTGACGGGGCGTCAAGATCCAGCCTGTACAGTAGACCAAGCCATTGTGCTCAATCGCATGATTGATGGCTCAAAGTTGGTCATATTGGAAGATGCTGCGCACTTATCCAATATCGAGCAGCCAGAAGCATTTAATCGTACTGTCCGTGAATTTATTGATACAGTAGACAATACTTTGTAGGAATGAAAAATGACTGAATTATCTGTAACTCAAGTTAAAGAAATCCGCGCTGCCGTTTTAGGTGCCGCCGCAAAAGTTCCTAGCGCCCTGATTGGCATGGGAATTCTGTTTATTGCCTTGGGCATGATTGGGGTTGCTGGACAAACCTTGTTTTCATTTGTCACAGTGAATGTGTTGGGCGCATTCTTGATTTTTGGTGGTGCATTGCAATTTGCCCATGCCCTCAAGTCATCCGGCTGGAAGAGCGTTGGCATTCAAGTGGTATTGGCTGTCTTGTACATTGCTGCCGGCATCTACACCTGGGCGTTTCCTATACCCGCTTTAGAGGCAATTACTTTATGGCTTGCTGCAATCTTTTTTGTGACAGGTTTCCTACGTTTGATCTCTGCCTTTCAGCATCGTCATTTCCGTGAATGGTTCTGGTTGGTGTTGTCATCCGCTATTTCTATTTTGATGGGTGTGCTCATCATGAATGGCTATCCAGAAAGCAGCTTATGGTTGCCTGGCCTACTCATTGCAATCGAATTACTCTTGCAAGGCTGGTCTCTCCTGTTCTTGGGCTTAGCTGCTCGCTCATTGACCAAGTAATCGTCAGCTCTATTTAGAAATTTAATTACTATGTCAATGAAAAAAACGGATCTCTATAAAAACCTAGCCCTGACAACTGCACAGCGCATGAAAAATGCTGCTAAGACGCCTAAGCCGGGTACGGCAGAGGGAATTGCCAAAACCAAAAAGGAGCTTGCCAGCAGTAATCCCATGCTGGCTTCTTTGATGGGCAAAGCGAAGTCCAAATAATTAATTAATTGTTTGGCTTGAGTTTTGGCCCATCTCTATTTTGAAGCAAGCTCAACCCCAGGCCCTTTTCTTAATTGATCTTCTCAAGGTTTTCGCAGCCCTGTTGATCATCCTGCACCACCTATCTAGTTACGGTCAAATAGCGGTAGATGCGCGTTTAGTATTACCAGACTTGATGACGTGGCTCTTCGAGTATGGCCGTTACGCCGTGCAATTATTTTTGGTTATGGCGGGATACCTGGCAACCCAGTCGCTGACGCGATTTTCTAATGCGAAATTCAGTAGCCAGAATTTACTGCGAGTGATTATTAATCGCTATCTCAGATTATTTGCTCCCTACATTACCGCTTTGATTTTCACCATCCTCTGCGCCTGGATTGCACGCATCTGGGTCAATGATGAATTTGTTGGTGAGCAAGAAACGCTGAGCCAATTTATAGCCCACCTGTTTTTCTTGCAGGGCATTCTGGGGCTGGATTCGATCTCTGCGGGCGCTTGGTATGTAGCGATTGATTGGCAACTGTACTCAGTATTAACAGTATTGCTAATTTCTTTTTCTTCTTATCAAGCTTTGATATGGCTGGTGAGTATTGTTGCTGTGAGCTCTTTGCTGTACTTCAATCGTTCCGCACAATACGAGGCCTACTTTATTTATTTCATTGGCTCTTACGGCTTGGGTGTATTGGCTTATCTTGCCAAAAATTTTAGCGATAAGAAGATCCAAGGTTTAGCCAAGTTTGCACTCATTGCTATTGGCGTGCTTATTGCGTTCTCTACATTGCAACAAGTTTGGTTGCGTAACTGCTTGGCTTGGTTTGTGGCCTTACTATTATTTGTTTGGGGTAATGCCGCTTACCCAAGCCTTGGGTCTGCAACCCATGGATTAAAGGCATCAACATTACGTGCTATTGCTTGGGCTAGTCCGCGATCCTACTGTGCGTTCTTAATTCACTTTGCATTTATCTTGCTGGCGAACGCGCTATATATTGCCTCTGGAGTGCATGTCCATGAGAGTGGCCTGATTGCAATCACTCTAATGCTGGGGGTGATAGTTTGCAGTGCTGTTGCCGCTAGCTATATGTATCGCTGGATAGAAATTCCCTCAGCTAGGCTGAAGATTTAAAGCAGGGCTTAAATACCCATATCCTTTAAGACCCGGAAGATTTCACGGAAAGCCTTGGGTGGTTTATTGGTTTCTTTTTCTTTTCGGGCATTGCGGATGAGGGTGCGCATGTTCTGAATATCCATATCTGGATATTGCTCAATCATTTTGGTAAAGACTTCATCATTAGCAATCAAGCGATCGCGATAGGACTCCAAATGGTGAAGCTTGGCAGTCTCTGCTTTGCTAACGCCCTGAATCGCATCCAGGCGTTTCTGAATGGCATCCAGCTCTGCTTCATCTAAAAAGCGCATGAGCTTGCCAAGATATTGCTTGTGACGACGAATCGCCTCAAAACTTTTAATCTTGTTGGTTTCTGCAATGGCAGCCTTGATGGCCTCATCCATGGGGATGGTCTTTAAAGCATCGCTACTCAGTGCTGCCAAAACCTCGGCCAGCTTTTGGCGCTCAGTCATCTGGCGCTTTAGCTCGGATTTGCTTGGCCCATCATCAAGATCATCTTTCTTGGGAGTGCGGTTCTTTTCATTGACATGCATAGTGCTATTTTAGACGGGTATTTGGTATTTCTAGCTTAATTGCCCATTTTCTTCGTATTGCGATATTTGGTAAATAATAGAGTTCAAGAATAAGTATCAGTAAAAGTAGAGACATGAGTACAACAAGCCATCAAAACACCTACGACTACATCATCATCGGCGCTGGCAGTGCGGGCTGTATGTTGGCCAAGCGCCTCACTGAGAATCCCGCCAAGCGGGTGCTCTTAATTGAGGCCGGCAAGAACGACAATTACATTTGGATACATGTTCCTGTTGGCTATTTATATTGCATCGATAACCCCAGGGCAGATTGGCGCTTTAAGACTGCCGCTGAAAAAGGTTTGAATGGCCGCTCATTGCTCTACCCACGCGGCAGAGTGCTAGGTGGTTGTTCTTCGATTAACGGCATGATCTATATGCGTGGCCAAACTGGTGACTATGACTCTTGGGTTAAGGCAACCGGCGATGACTCTTGGTCTTGGCAAAACGCATTGCGTCGTTACAAATCATTTGAGGATTATCACGGTGCCGCCAATCAGTGGCACGGTAAAGGTGGTGAGTGGACGGTTTCTCAGCAGCGTCTTCGTTGGCCCATCATGGACGTGTTCAAAGAGGCTGCTGTACAAGCCGGCATTCCGGCGTCGGATGACTTTAATCAAGGCGATAACTTTGGTGTCGGCTACTTTGATGTGAGTCAGCGCAAAGGTTGGCGACTCAATACCTCCAAAGCATTTTTGCGTGATGCGACTAAGCGGCCTAATCTCACGGTAATTACTGAGGCCATAGTCAATAAATTATTAATTGATGATGTCTCTAAAAATTGCTACGGCGTTCAATACATCAAAGATGGAAAAACAGTAGACGTGCATTGCAGTAATCGCAATGCTAGCTCTCAAGGTGAAGTGATTCTGAGTGCAGGTGCTATTGGCAGTGTTCAGGTCCTAGAGCGCTCAGGTATTGGCTCAGCCGCCCATCTCAATAGGCTGGGTGTTCCAGTGATGGCGGATTTGCCTGGTGTAGGCGAGAACCTCCAAGACCATTTGCAGCTGCGCATGATCTACAAGGTCAACGGCATCAAGACTTTAAATACTAAAGCCAATTCTTTATTGGGTAAGTTGATGATTGGTCTGGAGTATGTGTTTAAGCGCTCTGGTCCGATGTCAATGGCTCCTTCACAGCTAGGTGCTTTTGCGTATAGCTCGCCCGATCAGCCTTCAGCCAATTTGGAATATCACGTTCAGCCCCTTTCGCTAGAAAAGTTTGGTGAAGACTTGCATTCGTTTAATGCGATTACTGCTAGCGTATGTAACTTACGCCCAACATCTCGCGGCAGTGTGCATATCAACTCTACCGATCCTGAAGCGCCTCCAGTGATTACGCCAAACTATTTATCGACCGATGAAGATCGCAAGGTGGCGGCAGATTCATTGCGCCTCACACGCAAGATTGTGGAGAGTGCCGCGCTCAAGCCGTATACGCCAGATGAGTACAAGCCGGGTAAGCAATATCAAACTGACGAAGAATTAATTAGGGCTGCTGGTGATATTGGTACAACAATTTTTCATCCGGTGGGCACTTGCAAGATGGGGTGTGATGATGATCCGATGGCGGTGCTTGACTCTGAGTTGCGCGTGAGAGGCATTCATCATCTGCGAGTGGTGGATGCATCTGCAATGCCAACAATCACCTCCGGTAATACTGCGGCACCCACCATGATGATTGCGCAACGCGCTGCTGAATTGCTCACTAGTGAATAGTCCGCAAATTCATTCTGGCAAGCAGTCACATAGTCAGTTACCAGCGAGTCATTTGCTATTAGCGCTCGCCATCGTTGCGGTCTGGGGTACGAACTTTGTGGTCATCAAGCTTTCCTTGGCGAGCTTCCCCCCGTTTCTTTTTGCTGCACTGCGGTATTTATTTGCGTTCTTGCCACTAGTCTTTTTTCTCCCGAGGCCAAAGACGTCTTGGATCAATCTCTGCATCTATGGTTTAGCGGTCGGGGTCGGGCAGTTCGGGGTCTTGTATTACGCCATTGATGGGCGTATCTCTCCTGGCTTGGCGTCCTTGGTTATTCAGACGCAGGTATTTTTCACCATTGGTTTTGCGATGTTCTTTGCCAAAGAGGGTTTGCGACGCTATCAGATGGTGGCTGTTTTAGTTGCAATGACTGGTCTCGGAATTATTGCGCTGCACACGGATTCAAGTACTACCTTCTTGGGCTTAGCTTTGGTTGTCTTTACTGGTTTTTCTTGGGGGGTTGCCAATACCGCAAGCCGCCGGGCCGGGGCCGTCAACATGCTTTCCTATGTAGTTTGGGCGAGCGCTTTTGCTATTCCACCATTGTTTGCTATCTCCCTCATATTTGAGGACGGTTGGAGTCACATGAGTCACTCCATCATTTCTGCCCCAGCGGGTGCTTGGGGCGGCGTCCTTTGGCAGTCTTGGGGAAATACGATTTTTGGATACACAGCATGGGCTTGGTTGCTCTCCAAGCACCCAGCAGCCGTAGTGGCACCAGCGCCCTTATTAGTACCCATTTTTGGAATGGGGGCTTCAGCCTTCTTCTTGGGTGAAGCCTTGCCAAGCTGGAAAGTCATGGCGGCTGGCTTGGTAATCGCTGGACTAGTGGTCAATCTTTTCTGGCCAACATTGCGAGAGCAAATTCGTAAGTTTTTTTAAAACGACTTTTATCTTTGGGGCTAATGTAAAACCCTAATACAAACCCCTTTTTTTGCCCCTACATTGACTGTAAGATGGCTATTCGTTTCAAGTTGTAGTTAAAAAAGAATTTATTTAATTAGCATTTTTAGTCATGGAGACTTTATGAACATTCGTCGTCACATTTTTGCAGTTGCTGCAACTGCAATGCTTGCAACCGGTGCTTACGCTGCCGATATTAAAGTTGGTGTTATTGGCCCATTCACAGGCGGCTCATCCTCAATGGGTGTGAGCATGCGTGATGGCGTGCGTTTAGCCGCTAAAGAAATCAACGCTGCTGGTGGTGTGAACGGCAACAAGATCGTTCTCGTAGAGCGCGATGACGAAGCGAAAAATGAGCGTGGCGTACAAATCGCTCAAGAGTTGATCAATAACGAAAAAGTAGTTGCAGCTCTTGGTTATATCAACACTGGTGTTGCATTGGCATCCCAGCGTTTCTTCCAAGATGCAAAGATTCCAGTTATCAACAACGTTGCAACAGGTACTTTGATTACTAAACAGTTCCCAAATGCAGCAGAAAACTATGTGCTCCGTACTTCTGCAGCTGATGAAATTCAGGCTCCGATGATTGCTAAAGAAGCGGTTGAGAAGCGTGGCTTGAAGAAAGTGGCGATTTTGGCTGACTCTACAAACTACGGTCAGTTAGGTCGTGAGGACTTGGAAAAAGCCCTCAAGAAGTATGGCGTAACTCCAGTGGCTACTGAGAAGTTCAACATCGGTGACGTCGATATGACCTCACAATTGCTTAAAGCAAAAAATGCTGGTGCTGATGTAATTTTGACTTACGCAATTGGACCTGAGTTGGCGCAAATTGCTAACGGTATGGCGAAATTAGGTTGGAAGAAGCCAATGATCGGTTCTTGGACATTGTCCATGGCCAGTTTCATTGATACAGCTGGTAAGAATGGTAACGGCGCAACAATGCCAGAAACATTTATTCAGAATCCTGCAACAACACCAAAGCGTAAAGCTTTCGTAGAGGCATACCTCAAGGATTTCAAACCAAAGAATGGCATCATTGCTTCCCCAGTGTCTGCTGCTCAAGGTTATGACTCTGTTTACTTGTTAGCCGCTGCTATTAAACAAGCCGGTAATACTGAGGGGCCAAAGCTTTTAGGCGCTTTGGAAAATTTGAGCGCTCCAGTTGATGGCGTTGTGATGACTTATAACAAGCCATTTAGCAAGACTGACCATGAGGCTATTACCGCAAACGACGTTGTTATGGGTGTGGTTGAGAATGGTCGCGTAGAGTTCTTGAATGCTGAAGATGCTACAAAAGGTGCCAAGAAGAAGTAATTTATTGGCCCAATTCGCGGTTGGAATTTAAATTTTATTCCGCACTGCAGCATTGAGCTTGTGAAATATCAAAACGCCGCCCACAAGGCGGCGTTTTGCTTACAATGTCGAATTCGTTAATAAAACAGTTTTTAGATTTTTTGGGTCTACACCATGGAAATGTTTGCACAAATCCTCTCTAGCGGTATAGCAGTGGGCATGATCTACGCGGTCATTGCTTTCGGCTTTCAGCTGACTTTTGCCACTTCTGGCACATTGAACTTCGGTCAAGGTGAAGCCTTGATGTTGGGCGCTTTAGTGGGTCTTACCTGCGTCGATACCTTCGGCATGAATTACTGGTTAATGATTCCGGTGGTTTGCCTATTCGGCATGCTCCAAGGCGGCTTTGTTGAGCTCATCGGTGTTCGCCCTGCAATCAAGATTAAATCTGAGTTTGGTTGGATTATGTCCACCATCGCACTCGGTATTATTTTTAAGAACGTCGCCGAGAATATCTGGGGACGTGATGCATTGCCATTCCCATCACCATTACCAATGGAGCCAATGAGCTTCTTGGGTGCGAATATTCTGCCAATGGAGATTTTGGTAGTAGTGGGTGCCTTGGTCATGATGCTTCTCGTGGAATTCTTTAACCGTAAAACGATTTACGGTAAAGCAGTGGTAGCTACTGCAAATGATCGTGATGCGGCTGGCTTGATGGGTATCAACACTAGTTTGGTAATTACCTTCTCTTATGCCTTGTCTTCATTGACTGCAGCTTTTGCTGGTGTATTAATTGCGCCGCTGACATTGACTGGTGCCACTATGGGCGGCGCGTTAGGCTTGAAAGCTTTCGCGGTAGCAATTATTGGCGGCCTCTCTAGCGGCATGGGAATTATCGTTGGTGGCTTGATTTTAGGAATTGTGGAGACTGCAACAGGCTTCTATATTTCTACTGGCTATAAAGATGTTCCAGGCTTGATCTTGCTATTGCTAGTGTTGGCATACAAACCATCTGGCCTCTTTGGTAAATCTGCAATTAAGAAAGTTTAATGATGAAATTGAAGTCTCTATTACCTCTATTAATTGCGATCGTTGGCTTATTTTGTTTGCCTTTGTTCGTCCACAACCCGTATTACATTCACTTAGCTGAAACCATTCTGATTTACACCATTCTCTTGTTTGGTTTAGATATTGTGGTTGGTTATGTGGGTCAGGTTTCTTTGGGGCACGCAGCCTTATTCGGCATTGGTTCCTATACTGCTGGGGTGTTGTTCTTCCACTTCGGCGTGCCCATTTGGGGCACAATCCCTGCTGCGATTTTGGTTACAGCGCTTTTTGGCGGCATCTTAGCTCTCCCAGCGCTGAAGGTGATTGGCCCTTATTTGGCGATGGTGACCTTGGCATTCGGAACGATTGCGCAGATCTTGATTAATGAGATGACCTGGTTAACTGAAGGCCCCCTGGGAATCAAACTTCCTAAACCAGAGTTGATGGGCGTACCCATGACTAAGGCGGAGTATTTCTGGTTGGTTTCTGCAGTCCTGATTATTTCCTTAATTGTGGTTGATCGCTTTGTTAAATCACAAATGGGTCGGGCTTTTGAGGCTCTACGTGATTCTCCAATCGCTTGCGACTGTATGGGCGTTTCTGTATACCGTTTCAAGGTAATTGCATTTGTGATCAGTGCTGGCTTTGCTGGTTTGGCTGGTTGCTTGTACGCATACTCAGAGCAATACATCTCACCAAATACTTATAACAATGAGTTGGCCGTACTGTTCTTGCTCGGCATCATCATGGGCGGACGTAAGTCTCGTTTAGGTGCGGTGATTGGCGCGGCAATCATTGTGTTGCTGCCAAAACTCCTTGACGATATTAATTTGTTCCGTATTGTTGCCTCGATTATTGCAATCGTTGTCGCGGTCGGTGCTGCAATGGCCTTATCTAAGAGGGTAACCACCCCAAGACGTGTAGCTGTGCCTTTGGCAGGCGTGATCGGTTTGGCGGCTTTCTCATTCTGGTTGGACAATATTTCTGACTGGCGCTTGAGTATCTTCGGCTTCATGATTTTGTTGGTGGTGTACTACTTGCAAAACGGTATTGTTGGTTTTGCAAAAACCTTCTACCAATCTATCGCTGGCAAGACTAAAACAACTCGTGGTGATCAGGCTGAAGCGGTTGATGATTCCATCAGCTTCATCAGCGCTGTTGCCAATCAAAATACTGGCGAAGAGCTCTTGAAGGTCGATTCAGTATTAATGCAGTTCGGTGGCTTGAAGGCATTGAATAATGTTGATCTGAGTATCAAGCGCGGCACTATTCATGGTTTGATCGGCCCTAACGGCTCCGGTAAGAGCACGATGATGAACGTCTTGACAGGTATTTATGTGCCTACCGCTGGTAACGTACTCTATGCTGGTCAAAGCGTTGTTGGTCGCACCTCTTCAGACATCGCGCTTTCTGGCATCGCTCGTACTTTCCAGAACGTTCAGCTCTTTGGTGAAATGACGGCTATCCAAAATATTTTGGTTGGCCTGCATCACACGTTCAAGTCGAATATGGTTGAGATTGCATTACATCTGCCGCGCTACAAGAAAGAAGAAGCTGAGGCGCACGCTCGCGCAATGGCGCTTCTCAAGTTCGTTGGCTTAGATGACTTGGCTAATGAAGAGGCGCGTAATTTGCCATACGGTAAGCAACGTCTCCTGGAAATTGCTCGTGCTTTAGCCTTGGATCCAGAGTTGCTCTTGTTGGATGAGCCAGCTGCTGGTTTGACAGCGCCTGATATTAAAGAGCTCTTGCGCATTATTCGCAAGATCCGCGATAGCGGTATTACCTTCATCCTGATTGAGCATCACATGGATGTGGTGATGTCAGTGTGCGACACCGTTTCTGTATTGGACTTCGGTCAAAAGATTGCAGAAGGTAAACCAGCTGATGTTCAGGCAGACGAGAAGGTGATTCATGCCTACTTGGGTACTTAATCACTAGAACTATATTGAATCGGTAAATACCATGTTATCTATTAAGAATCTTGAAGCAGGCTACGGCAAAGTAAAAGTTCTGCACGGCATCAATATTGACGTTCCTAAAGGGCAAGTCATTACTTTGATCGGATCAAACGGCGCTGGTAAAACAACTACCATGCGTGCTATCACCGGTATGATTAAGCCTACTGCTGGCGAAGTGACCTTGGGTGGCGAAAAAATTGACGGTTACGACTCTCACAAAATCGCTCGCTTAGGTTTAGCTCATAGTCCAGAAGGCCGTCGTGTATTTACGACCATGTCTGTGAATGACAATCTTTTATTGGGTGCATTTCCACGCTTTACTGGTAGCCGTCCAAAGGGCGATATTAAGAACGATCTAGAGCGTGCTCTAGAAATGTTCCCGCGTCTAAAAGAGCGTCGCAATCAATTGGCTGGAACATTATCTGGTGGTGAGCAGCAGATGTTGGCAATGGCTCGTGCCGTGATGCTCAATCCAGAGATCATTCTCTTGGATGAGCCATCAATGGGTTTAGCACCAATTTTGGTTGAGGAAGTCTTTAAGATCATCTCCAATCTCAAATCACAAGGCGTCACGATGTTATTGGTAGAGCAGTTTGCTGCTGCTGCTTTGAACGTGGCTGACTATGGCTATGTACTTGAGAACGGCAAGATTGCAACTCATGGCCCTGCAGATAAGTTGATGCATGATCCGGCTGTTAAAGCGGCTTATCTGGGCGGTGCTGGCGGTCATTAATCAGTATCAAGATGCACCATGCTTACTAAAAAGCCCTCGCAAGAGGGTTTTTTCTATTGCGCTAAACCGTATGCTTACCCTCTAACCCTGGAGCAGTGCGACCGCTTCACGAATAAGTAGGGCGCGGTAGCCCATATACATGGCTACACCAACAAAGCCCAGCAAAAATAGTTTGGGCGCTAATTCGCCTTCACTCACCAATTGGGAGTTGAGCAGTCCAAGAGCGACGGCTAAGAAAAATAGGGCGCCCAAGCCCAAGACAATCCAATTCTCATGGCTACTAACTTGCTGAGTCTGGTTCGCGTAAGCCAACACCTGAAACCGATCGCCCTTGGGGTAGCCGGACACGGTGATAGCGTCACCATTGTTAATCACCATGGGAGTAGAGAACTTGGCCTCAATAGCACGATCATCTACGTTAAATGTCGAAATAAAGAATCGTTTGTAATACACCGAGGAATGATCGTGAGTAGGTTTTTCTGGATTCACGTATTCCAAGAGCTCCTGATTGAGATTGCTGACCGTTCCCGAAATGGTGCTCACTGAGCTAGTCAAAATGGAGCTGGGTTTAAGCATGATGAGTAGTACCCCCAATAGTGCGAGAGTAAAAATGAGAAGGAAGGATTGAAGAAGGCGTTTCACGGATTCAAAATGAGCACACCTTTAATCAGGAGACTAATAGCAATTATCAGGGTGAAAATAGAGAAAATCAGTTGAGTGTGTGGACCACTTAATTTTTTCCCCAGAAGGAGTCCAATCAGCAGACCGCCTAATGCACCAAGCGCAAATGGTGCGGCAAGCAATATATTAAGCGTACCGGTAGCCGCCGAGAAAATGGCGCCCCCGCCAGTCACAATGGCAAGCACTCCGAGTGAGGTGGCAACAATCGACTTTACAGGCAGATCCGTATAGCGCTTAAGTGCTGGCACGATGATGAAGCCACCACCAACGCCGAGTAAGCCGGATAAAAAACCCGCCAGACTACCTGCAAACATCAAGGCACGCGCACAGGGTAGGGTCCATTGGAGCTTTCCAATAGCGGGATTGATCAGGCAGGGGGGTGGCTTTCTGCTCGCCTCGGGGATGCCTTTAATTTGATTGCGAGCCTGACTCAATAAACGAATAGCAACATATAAGAGGATGACGCTAAACAGGGTCTGCAGGGGTGCATTCGGAATCTGCGGGGCAAGCCAAAGCCCTAGCGGTGACAATGCCAAACCAAAAATCGCCATGAAACCTGCTGCCTTGTAGCGCAGGATCTTGCTTCTAAGGCCCAGAATGGCGCCAATACTGGAAGCGAGAGCAACGGCACATAGTGCAATCGGTGCAGCCTCTGCAATAGGTAGCCCTAGGAAAAAGACCAGGAGCGGCACTGATAAGATTCCGCCTCCAGCACCAGTGAGGCCCATAAGTATCCCTACTAGGATGCCTAGTGCCGGGCTGATGAAGGTTGAGTAGTCCATTGCAATTTATTTTAGATTAATATAGTATATAAATATATATAATATTTATTCAATCGAAAGAATACGTTGACTGCAAAGAGCACTCCGCTGATTAAAGGCTTTTTTGACCCGGAAACCTGGACCTACACCTACGTGGTCTATGAGGGCGATGCTAGCCCGTGCGCCATTATTGACTCGGTGTTGAACTATGACCCCAAATCGGGCAGAACCAGCACCAAATCCGCTGATGAGGTCATTGCCTTCGTGAAGGCGCATCAACTCAAGGTAAGCTGGATTCTGGAGACCCATGCTCATGCAGATCATTTGACAGCAGCCCCTTATTTACAAAAGCACTTGGGTGGTCAATTGGTGATTGGTGATCACATCACTAATGTACAGAAGGTATTTAAAGGCGTCTTTAATCTGGGGGATAGTTTTCAGGCTGACGGGACTCAATTTGACCGCTTGTTAAAAGAGGGTGAGTCACTTGCTTTTGGAAATCTTTCCTTAAAAGCGCTTTTTGTCCCAGGCCATACACCTGCTTGTATGGCTTATGAAATCGGTGATGCAATTTTTGTAGGTGACACCTTGTTTATGCCGGATGTCGGCACAGCCCGCTGCGATTTTCCAGGCGGGGATGCTAAGGCGCTTTATCGCTCTATTCAGAAGATCTTGTCCTATCCTGAGCAAACTAAGCTCTATATGTGCCATGACTACCCGCCAAATGATCGGCCTGCGACTGGTTTGACCACTGTCGCTGATGAGAAGGCAAAGAATATTCATGTGCATGACGGTGTAACTGAAGAACAGTTTGTTCAGATGCGCACGGCTCGCGATAAGACTTTAGAGATGCCTACTTTGATATTGCCATCGATTCAGGTCAATATTCGGGCTGGACATTTTCCCGAGCCTGATACCAATGGCATTGCCTACTTAAAAATTCCTGTAAACGCACTCTGATAGGGGTATGACAATGAATATGCCCATCTCTAAAGCAGAGCTAAAGAAGATGCAGTCATCGGCAGATGATGCATGCAAGCTGATGAAGGTCTTATCCAATCGCGATCGCATGATGCTTTTATGTGAAATCGGGCAAGCGGAAAAATGCGTTGGCGAACTAGAGGCTGCACTGGATTTGCATCAGCCAACGCTTTCGCAGCAGCTGACTGTGTTGCGAAAGGAGAAGTTAGTAAAAACGCGTAGAGAGGGTAAGCAAATTTACTACTCCCTATCAAGCCAGATCGCAGTAGCTGTGATGAGTTTGCTATATAAGCATTACTGCAAGAAGTAATAGCAAAATTGTTTAATCGTTTTTAAAGGGAGTTCAATATGAAATGTAACGTCGGTGGCATTGATCGTATCTTAAGAATCTCAGTGGGTATTGTGCTGGTTGCGCTTGCAGCCAACGGTATCGTAGGCTGGTGGGGTTGGCTTGGACTGATTCCTTTGGCTACGGGTATTTTTCGTTTCTGCCCAGCTTACCCATTATTGGGGGTGAATTCTTGCGGAACATCTTGTAGCAAAGATTCTTGCTGTAAGTAAGTCTGATGTAGTTTGATTAAGGCGTATTGAGAAATGAAGCTCAATGCGCCTTATTTGCATTTAAGGCGGTCGATTTTTTGGCATAAACCCCATGCAGCAAAAAAATAAGAAAGAAAGCAATGCCAATCACCCAGTGAGTTGCGATGACTGTGTCTCGCATTTCTTCAGAGCCGTAGTACAGCAAGGCGCCCGATACCAGTAGGGCGGCTAAAAAAGCTAGCTGGCTTAGGCCGCTCCATAATTTTCTCTTGGACTTCAACCCCGCCTTAAGGTGAAACGGCAAGACCGAGCCTATCGCCATCGTGGCGAGCATGGCAGCAATGCCATGCCATATCAATATCGAGTGAGCACCCAATACAGTGCGCTCGATATGAAATTCATGGCCCAGCAAATAGGCCGTACCAGTGAGGGAACAACTCAACATGCTAATGAGGACGAACTGTCTTTGCCAAGCTGGCATCTTGCCAAGGCGGCTTGTATTTTTCATATGGTGAGGGTGTTGGGAATTTTGATCGCTTGGGCGGAAAAGTGACTCAAGCAGGGGTGTTGGGTATTGCCAGAAATACTCACAAGCTTTGTTAAGGCATCCGCATATACGCATTCATCTGCAATGACGGAGTAAGACTCTGAAAATTCGATATGCTCCTGGCTTAAAGGATTGAACATAAAACTTTTCGCATTAGCATCACGTTTTGCAAAATAAAGGCTGCTCGTAGCAATGGCACCAACCCTCATGCTGCCAATCTGGATCAGTTTCTGAGGATTGGATGGATTGCGAATGTGTATCTCCTGCGTATGATCTCCAAAGACTCGCATATCGCCACCAGCATTGACTGAGCCAGCTTGGATGCCATGAGAGATTAATGTTTCAACTGCTTTATCTACTGCATAGCCTTTAGCAATGCCGCCAAGATCAAGGCAGAGTGGCAGGAGCGACTGAACTAGGGTGGGCTCAATAAACAGGAGATGTTCAATGCCCCCAAACGCGTGATTGCTTAGGTTGGAATGCCTGGGAAGTAAGCCTGCCTCCACTAGTCGATGTCCAATTCCACAATTAAATACCCCTTGGGATTGAAGATGAATCTCCTGTGCAATGCTCAGTACTTCGGCTATCCAGGGATGAATGCGAACGGGCTCTAAATAAGATCTGGCATTCATTTGGGAAAGCGCACTCTTTGGGTTGTGAAAGCCCATCAAAGATTGAACCTGTTCAATAGCAAAGAAGGCTTCATCTAGCGCAATCGATGATGGCTCCTCGCCCTCAACTTGGATTTCTACGAATGTACCTAAGAGAGGTTTGCACCGAATCATTTTACTTTTGGAGTTGGCATCTGATTTTTGAGGGCAATGTCGTATAAGACTGCAACCCGCTTCACCCCATCCGTGAGGTGCTTGCAAGAGAGGGTTGCGCCGCCAATATTTTGGATATCCTGGTTGAGCTTAATTGGATCGGCTGCGGTTTTACCAATGAACTGGTTTCTCCATTGGGCTTCACCCACTTCGTAACCATAGGACTCTACATAGTCTAGGATTTCGATCCCGCTTACTGCGCCTGATGGCGTGAGGGCTACAGCATAAGTGATCATTTCATGTTTGCCGACCACCTCATCTACGATGAACCAGCTTCCATCAGCCCCCCTCCAAATACGATCTCCTTGAAAGGGGTGGCGAATGCTTGAGGCAGAACGCATTTTGTCCTGCAATTCATCTGTAATGATGATTGGATTCTTGGTAAGCGGCTTATTAGGTAGCAATATTTTTTGTGCCTGCTCAACGGATACATAAATCTTGGCGTGTGCAACTATTGGCGCTGTGGTTGCAGCAAGACCTATGATGAAGAGGGGATTCAGTTTCCAGTTCATATTCTTCTCTTTAGTTCAGGGGAAATCCAACTTTGACAATAAATTCATTCACTGAATGACTATCCCAAACCCGAGCATTGGAGCATTCCGCAGTCCCATCACCCATACAGGTATTGCCTTTTAACTGATAGCGCCAAGCTCCAGTAACCCACCAATTTTTTTCTGCATAGTGCAAATTGGGGCCAACAAAGGTTGCTCTTTGGACTTGATTTTGGAGGTTGTAGCTAGAGTAGTCGTTATGAAAGCGTGCTTCAACGCCACCCGACCACTTGGGTGCAAAGCGGTAGCTAGCCCCAACCAAGAAATCCAGCATTGATTCGGGAACATTGCCGTTCCCGACAAACTTCAATTGTTCATTGGCAACCACGACGTTCCCAGCCAATACCAGCTTGTCATCGATAAAGTTCGATTGCAGCAGCAAGCGCGCCTCAATTTCATTCTTATTCTTGCCAATGGTCGGCTCTAAATACAGTCCCACGCCCACTGGAGAAGTGACTGGATTACTGATTCGATAAATCGCTTCGAGTGACCCGCCCTCAATGCCACCTTTTCTATAGGCTGAAGCTGGATCATGCGAACCTGGCACGGGTTGACCACCGGTACAGGTGGGGCTATCACCGCATGCTTCTGGATTGGTGTAGTTCTGATTTGCGTTCACGTAATAGGCGTTAAGGTAGCCCGCCAACTGAAAATCGTTGGTTACTCCATATTCCAATTCAGAACGAGAGAACCAGGCGTTGTATGAACCAGCAGCTTGCTGTTTATTGAGTTGTAAGCGCTGCTCAAACTCTAGCTTTCCCTTTGGCTGGAGATCCAGTGTGTAGATCCAGCCAAATGCTCCTTCACCCGCATTGGCGAAAGAGAAATGGAGGGCTGTAGCCAACAAAGCGGCAAACAGGGCTATTCGTTTGATAGTCAGTTTCATGGTGATTGTGGGTTGGTTAATAAGAGTAATTGAGAATCATTCGTAATATACAGTAATTGAGAACAATTCTCAATTGATAAAATGACCCTGTTTGTCTTGGTGTTGAGATTTGCCTTTAAGGACTGCTGAGCTTGTAAGATCGATAGCTATGGATTCAGAAGCCCTTGTGAAACTGGTAACAATGAAGATGCCTTTTGGCAAACATGCTGGGCGTGCGCTTGCGGACTTGCCTGGAAATTATTTAGCATGGTTTGCTCGCGAAGGATTTCCCAAAGGCGAGCTTGGTCAGCTACTAGAGCTCATGCATACCTTGGATCACAATGGGTTGCGGAGCTTGCTAGGGCCAATACAACGGGCCCATGGAATTCCTCCGCGTACTCGCGAGCGCTAGAGCTAGAGGTTTATTTGGTACGTACGATTGCTATTACGCGATTGCGTTCATAGCTCACACTAGGTGAATCTGGCGGACTGCTTTGGGAGAGGGTCGCCTGCATCGAGGCTTGAGTTTGAATTGCTTGCGCTAGCTTTTGAGCTAGCTCTATATTGCGGTCGTACTGAATCTGAATGCTGGCAACTCTTCCGGCCTTGATATTGGATGCGATTGCCGTGACCTTATCGGGTGAGAGTTGGTCAAAAAAGACCGGATACCACCCACCCACTGGCTGCCGAGATTCAGGCACTTCCTTTCCAGTTGGTTTATTGACCTTGCTTTGATTGGCATCGATAGGCAAATGAAAGTCGATACCAGTTTTATCAATGAGTGCTGCGTAAGAGATTGGTGCGCTCATTTGCGCCTCATTGGTGTTCTCAACCCAATAAGCCCAAGCAAGGTTTTTATTGGGGTCGTAGATCAATTTATATAGATAGCTCGGAATGGTGACTTGGCTTTTGCCGATACTGCCAGCATAACCAACTGACCCAGTAAATACATATACATTGCCTTGCGCACGCTTGATATACATCCTGGTGGGCTCTTCAACCCGTTTTGCCCAGATGCCCTGATTATTCTGCCTAGCTTGCGGCATCATATTTGCTAAGGAGAATGACTGCGCCATGCCTCTGTCCTGCGTCATATCGCCGGCTGGTACGTTGTGGCCACGGTCATAGCCGCTGCCACGATAGTCTGCAAGCAGGCTTCTCTCGTGGGAAGGAAGTCTGGCCTCCTCATAAAACTGATTGGTGCGACGAGGGTGTGGCGCTTGGAGTGCCTGGGCATTTAATTTCTCAACCGTATAGATCGGCTTTTTATCCTCAGGGGAATAGTAGATTGCAAAATCATCAAAGCAAAGGTCTCGACCAGCTTGGGTAGTACTGGGGATATTCTGACTGGGGAATAGATCCTTGCATTGGTCAAAGAGGGCGGAGGCGCTCAGCGGAAGCCAAAGAGTGCTCAGTAGAAGAAGTTTGGCTAAAGCATGCATTGCAGTCAGTGTAATGAGTGCAGATAAAAAAGGACGAACGACTTACTTTTTACCTAATGTAGTTAGCCCTAGAGCTAGTATTTATAGGGCTTAACGCTATTTTTCAAATCCATTTAACCCAAGAGTGACGCACTTAAATTGCATCTAGTGGCACTTCAGAAAATGATGCCAATAACACTACCAGTAGAAATTAAAGTCGTACTTAGTACTAGATGTATGGCTTGGAGACCTCACTTAAAGTTTAAAAATAGTAAAAAAGTTGGATTTTTGATGCTTTTTTATTATATGAAATAAGTCCTCACTAACTTCTTTAAGTTGCTGAAAATAAAGGGATTTATGGGGAAATAACTAGCTTATTGGGTGAGCATGCTGATTTCAAGATGGATAAGTAGTAGAAATGACTTTCTTTATTCTTGACTTGATATAAGAACCTTCTTAGGATGACTCATGTTTTTTACTTATTGCATTGCAACATAAATCGGAACAATGATTTATTGGGGTACTGCAAGACCATGAATGATTAAAAGTTTTTCTGCCAATTCGAGTGACTTGCAACTAGCGCAGCCAACCCAGGCTAATGCTAAAGAGTTGTTAGCGCATGCACTTTCACCTGTCTACCGGGTGATTAATGGCTTATTGATTGTGACTGTTTTCATGATCGTAGGGCTTTGGCTCTCCGGCAATGGAACTCATGCGGGTGCATTTGATTTGGCTCGCATCCTCGTTCCTGATGAAGCTCGCCATATCGTTTGGCAAAACGGCTTTGGAATGCTCGATGAGTATCAAGAAGAGGCTCCCAAGGTACTCGCTGATAAAGAGATTGCGAATGTGATCTACGGAAAGGCCCCTGTTAGCGGTCTGATGAGCGCAAAACAGCAAACGGTTGCCCTCTTGATGCCTTCAGTGGCTCATGCCCAGGTAAAGCCGATTTCACACTTATCCGACCGAATTCCTACTTCCAAGATAGATCCACAAGCCTTGGATTCCAAGCTGATGGTGCCGATTCAAAATCAACGTGCGGTAGCTGACTTCTTTGAGAAGAAGTACAAGCTGGATCGAGCCAAGATTGAGGAATATGTTTCTAATACCGTATTGATCGCAAAAGAGGTCAATATTGATCCGGTCTTATTGCTGGCTGTCATTTCTGTAGAGTCCAACTTTAATCCGCTGACCAAGAGTCAAGCTGGAGCTGAAGGCTTGATGCAGGTAATGACTTCCATCCATAAGGATAAATATGCCATGTATGGCGGGGCCACTGATGCTGTCAAGCCTGAAGTCAATATTCGGGTGGGCGCGTATATCTTGAAATATCTCATCGCTACTAGCGGTTCATTGCGCAATGGCTTGAAATACTATGTTGGTGCTGCAAATGCGCAGAATGATGGTGGCTATGCCGATAAGGTCATGGCGGAAAGAAATCGTTTGATTGGCTTATGTCAGCCAGCAGCGCAGAATAAATTAACTTTGAATGGCAAAGACTTGCGTTCGTAAGATCGGTGCTTTCACTGTTAAAAAAATAAGGCCACTCATCGAGTGGCCTTATTGCTTGCAGGCGCTAGTTTGGAATTAATTCACTCCGTGTAGCTCTACATCAAATACCAATGTTGCATTTGGGGGAATCACACCGCCGGCGCCACGTGCACCATAGCCCATTTCAGAAGGGATGATGAGGGTGCGTTTGCCGCCAATCTTCATGCCTTGTACACCTTGATCCCAGCCTTTAATGACATGGCCAGCGCCCAAAGGAAAGCTAAATAGTTGACCGCGATCTAATGAGCTGTCGAACTTCTGACCTTTGTGATCAGGCGCCTTCTCATCAAACAACCACCCGGTGTAATGCACATCCACATGATTGCCGGCAGTTGCCTCTTTGCCATCACCAACAACGGTATCTATTTTTTGGAGTTCGCTCACGTTTATCTTCCTCTTTGGCTGAAATTGAAGGGCTAGTATATTCTGAGCGTAATCTTTTTGTTCGAGTAAACCAACATGACAAACTTCTGGCCTCATTCTGCATATAAAACCCTGGTGGTGGGATCGGACAAGCAATTGCAGGTGACGGATGATTTTTTGCGCACCTACTTATTGCGTCCTGAATTAAACCTTGTTCCTGAATCCTGCGATGTTGAGCGCGCCTTGCATCAGCGCTTAAGTGAGAATCCTCGAGCGGTGATTTCTGAACAAGAAATTACTGCAATGGCAGATCCGGATATTCAGGTGAACTATCAAGTTTGGCTGAGGTATCGAGCCAAGCTATTGGCGGCAAGCTCTTTAGAAAACTTTTACATGAGTTTATTTAAGGGTGATGGCGTAGATGTGCCACCTTTATTTATTTCTCAGTTGGCTCAAATATTTATTCGACATATCCTGGGTGAGGATTGTCACCCCTTGGATGCTCGCATGGGGGAACTCTTCTTCCGGACTCAAAAGATCACCGTCCTAGAAGATGGAGTCGTAATGGGTGCGGACGATGAAGTGGTAGCTCGCAATGCGCAAGCCGGTGAGACTGGAAATATTCTGGATCTTCTGAAGAGTAAGTCGATGTCCATGCGCTCGATCGATTTAGATGTATTACATGAAGAAAATGCTGATCTGTATTGGGAGAAGAATGAAGACCATGATTTTGCAGTTCAGTTGAATTTTGGTCAGCCCCCCATCAATCATTTTTGCCGTGTCCTTGAAAAATGGGTGCAGCACTTTCTGGGTGCTCAGGTGCGCATTACGCCGATGCAGCAAATCACTGATCCTAAGTGGTCTTGGCATGTTGGCCTAGATGCTGCTGCAACTGATATCTTGAATAAGCTGTACAACAAAGAGCCAGTCGACTCTGACGAGCTTGAGAGGGTGATCTGTTTATTCCGTTTGGACTTTATTGATGAGGCTGCTGTTACCCAATCTCAGGCCGGTAAGCCCGTTTACATGTGCATCGCTATGAATGATGAAAAGCAACTCAAGCTCAAACCGCAAAACCTACTCTTCAATCTGCCTTTAGCTAAGGCTTCTTAAACGGCAGAGGAAGCGCTAGCCTTCTTGCGATTGGCGTTAAGCCAAATCAAAGCACCTGCTGTGACGGCAACAGGAAGTAGGGATCCTAGGTTCAGAATATTCCAGCCCTGCGAGGTGATGAGGGCTCCTGAGCCAAATGAAGTGAAAGCCATCGTACCAAAGACAAAGAAGTTAATGGCGGCCTGAGCTTTGTCGCGCTCTTCTGGTCGGTATGCAGTCATCGCCAAAGAGGTGGAGCCAGTAAATAAAAAGTTCCAGCCCACGCCTAATAAAAATAGCGCAATGAGGAATTGGTGAAAGTCGACACCCGTTAAAGCGATCGCAATGCAGACTAGATTCAGGGCTACACCAACACCCATGATTTTGAGTGTGCCAAAGCGCTGAATGAGTGAGCCAGTAAAAAATCCTGGAGCGAACATGCCAATGACATGCCACTCCAATACCAATGCTGTATCTGAAAATGGGAGTCCGCAAATCTGCATTGCTAGTGGAGTTGCTGCCATGAGGAGGTTCATGACGCCATAGCCCAGAGAGGCGCCGATCACAGCCACCATAAATACGGGTTGTCGCAGAATGGTTTTGAGATCCCTGCCATCAGAAAGGGAGTGCTGGGTTTTGAATTCTTCTGGAAAGTGGATGAACTGCATCACGATGATGCCAATAAACCCCGCTAGGGATAGTGTCAGGTAGGCCCCTAAGAAAGCGGTATCAAATAGATTTTTAGTCCAAGATGCCAAGTTGGGTCCAATGACCGCACCGAGGATTCCACCAGCCAGCACCCAGGAGACCGCCTTATCTCTTTGACTGAGAGCTGTCAGCTCTGCGGCTGCAAATCGATAGAGTTGCCCATTGGCGCTGTAGTAGCCCGCAATAAATGTGCCTAGTACTAACAACCAGAAGTTCTTGGAAATGGCGGCATAGGCGCAGAGAAGTGCCGAAAAGACGGCCACTAAAAGGCCGAGTTGAAAGGAAATCTTCCGGCCAAAGTAATTTTGGGTTTTGGCCACGATCGAGGTGGAGAATGCGCCCCCTACAACGTAGCCCATCACCGGCAAGGTGGCCATCCAGGCAACCGGACTCAGACTAAGACCCACCAGCCCATTAATCGCAATAAAGGTCACATTATTGGTTAAAAACAGGCCCTGACAAAGGATTAGTAAAACGAGGTTTTTATTGAGTAAGGGGTGCTTGTTGGTCATGTATTGCAGTTTACGGTGTAACTGGGCAGGGGGTGGGCTTGGTGGATTCCCTTAAATTGGCCGAGATCAGCCACTTTGGTGCCTAAATCCCCCTAAATTGTCAGGGTCGATGATTTAAAATAGATGTCTCGGTCCAGTGCGTCAAATGACACCCAAGACAGCCAAAAGCGCCTGAAGTGTTGCGTGCGGAATGCGAGAGTGGTTCGGTATAAGGCCGGGCCCTAATATTTATCCATATCGAGGAAACATCAATGGCTTCAGAGAAATCAAAGATCATTTACACGCTGACAGACGAAGCGCCTTTATTGGCGACCTGTGCATTTTTGCCAATCATTCGTACTTTTACGGCTCCAGCCGGAGTACAGGTTGTAGAAAGCGACATTTCTGTTGCGGCACGTATCTTGTCAGAGTTCTCTGATTGCTTAACTGCAGAGCAAAAGGTTCCTGATAATTTGGCTGAGCTTGGCCGCATGACTTTATTGCCTGATACCAACATCATTAAGCTGCCTAATATCAGCGCTTCAGTTCCACAGTTGCTCGCTGCCATTAAAGAATTGCAATCTAAGGGCTACAAAATTCCTGATTTCCCAGATGATCCTAAGGATGATGCTGAAAAATTAATCCGCACCCGTTACTCCAAATGCTTAGGTAGTGCAGTAAACCCAGTATTGCGCGAAGGTAACTCCGATCGCCGCGCACCTAATGCTGTTAAGCGTTATGCCCGCAAGAACCCACACTCGATGGGTGAGTGGAGTCAAGCTTCCCGTACACATGTATCCCACATGCATGGCGGCGACTTCTACGCAGGTGAGAAGTCAATGACGATGACTAAGGCATGTGATGTGAAGATGGATTTAGTGACGAAGAGTGGCAAGACGATTGTTCTGAAGCCAAAAGTCTCTTTGCTTGCTGGTGAAATTATTGACAGCATGTACATGAGTAAAAAAGCACTCTGTGAGTTCTACGAAAAAGAAATCGAAGATGCTTACAAGACTGGCATGATGTTGTCCTTGCACGTGAAGGCAACCATGATGAAGGTGTCGCACCCAATCGTGTTTGGTCACGCTGTAAAGATTTTTTACAAAGATGCATTTGAAAAGCATGCTAAGTTGTTTGAAGAGTTGGGTGTTAACCCAAACAACGGTATGAGCAGCTTGTACGACAAGATTAAAACTTTGCCAGAATCCAAGCGCGAAGAAATCATTCAAGACTTGCATGCTTGCCATGAGCACCGTCCAGCATTGGCGATGGTTGACTCTGCCAAAGGCATTACCAACCTCCATTCACCAAGCGATGTGATTGTGGATGCTTCTATGCCAGCGATGATTCGTGTTGGCGGCAAGATGTGGGGTGCCGATGGTCGTTTGCATGACACTAAGGCGGTTATTCCAGAAAGTACCTTTGCTCGTATTTACCAAGAGATGATTAACTTCTGTAAGACTCACGGTAACTTCGATCCAACAACCATGGGTACGGTACCAAACGTGGGCTTGATGGCTCAGCAGGCAGAGGAGTACGGCTCACACGACAAGACTTTTGAGATTCCTGAAGCTGGCGTAGCTCGCATTGTTGCGGATGACGGCACAGTATTACTGGAGCAGAACGTCGAAGAGGGTGATATCTGGCGTATGTGCCAAGTTAAAGATGCGCCGATTCGTGACTGGGTCAAGTTGGCAGTCAATCGCGCCCGTTTATCTGGTACTCCAGCAGTGTTCTGGTTGGATGAGTACCGTCCACATGAAGCTGAGTTGATCAAGAAGGTTCAAGCCTATTTGAAAGATTACGACTTAACTGGTGTAGATATTCAGATCATGTCTCAGACTCGTGCAATGCGCTTTACATTAGAGCGCATCATCCGCGGCAAAGATACGATCTCTGTGACGGGTAATATTTTGCGCGATTACCTCACTGACTTGTTCCCAATTATGGAGCTCGGTACCAGCGCCAAGATGTTGTCTATCGTGCCTTTGATGGCAGGTGGTGGCCTCTTTGAAACTGGCGCAGGCGGCTCTGCTCCTAAGCATGTTCAGCAATTGGTTGAAGAAAACCATTTGCGTTGGGATTCTTTAGGTGAGTTCTTGGCCTTGGCCGTTTCCTTGGAAGATATTGGCGATAAAACCAACAATCCAAAAGTGAAAATCTTGGCTCGCACTTTGGATGAGGCGACTGGCACATTGTTAGATAACAACAAGTCACCATCGCCACGTACTGGTGAGTTGGATAATCGCGGTAGCCAGTTCTACTTGGCGATGTATTGGGCTCAAGCCTTAGCTGCGCAAACTGAAGATAAAGAGCTACAAGCTCACTTTGCTCCGATTGCAAAAGCTTTGACTGAGAATGAGCAGAAGATTGTTGCTGAGTTCAAGGCGGTACAAGGTAAGCCAGCTGATATTGGTGGTTACTTTATGCCTGATCAAGCCAAGTTCAAGGCAGTGATGTGCCCAAGCGCAACATTGAATAACATCTTGAAAGCGGCAGCAGTAGCTTAAAGTAGGTCAGCTTCACAAAAAAAGGCAAGCCAAATGGTTTGCCTTTTTTCTTATGTGCAACTGAAAAACTTAGGCATTCATATATTGCTCTTCGCGATAAGTGCTGACCCATTGAGGTCTATACACTAAGAGAATGGCCAGCAACATTCCTGAGAGCGAGCCCTCCATAAAGGAGAGGACGAGCAGACCTAAAAACCAGCCCAAAGGATCGCTACTTCCAAAAGAGCTTATTTGAAAGATCTGCTGTAGGCCGTAGATCAATAGACCGGTCGCAAAGGTGCTAATGAAGGCAGCTAAGTAGCCGTTACCCAAAATCAGAATAAACAAGTGTTTCGGCAGGAATCTTTGGACAGTCCTGATCACCCCACAGGCAAAGAGAGCTGGAATGACGCTCACCAATACGTAGTGCCTTGTGGTCTCGACTAAGTCTCCGCTAATACCAAACACTCCAACTAAAGCGACTATAAATAGCAGGGTAATAGCGCTCCAGAATCCAAATAAGGCAACCATGAGTGAGGCGCCAAAAAAGTGAAAAGAGAGATCAATCAGGTTATCGATATTGCTATTGGGAAGATGGGCGCGAACATTCCAGGCAAGAGCTAGCAATAGGATGCAGGAGAGGAAGATGTTTCTGAGGCGTGGTTGCAGCAAGACGCCGTGACGGCTTTTAAAAACGCCTAATAAGAAAATGGCTGTTGCCGACAAAATCCAAGCCATATGGGCCTTAAATAAGGGTTAAAACTGGATTTAACCCGCTTCTCTTCAATGGGGATATTGGATTTAACCCTATTATCTGGAGAGTGGTTCAGCAATAAATCCTTAAGCGTAGGAGAATGAATCAAATTCATCATATGGCTTGGCATCCATCAAAGAGGTATTGATATGTTTACAAATGACCCGAAGCGACTTTCCCAAGAAATCACCCCCAAGGCTATTTTTGAGGGCCGTCGTGACTTAATTAAAAGTGCCGCTGCCGGCGCTTTCGGTCTCGCACTTGCACCCTGGTTCTCGCGTGAAGCCCTGGCAAGTAATTCTCAAAAGTTGCTTGCCGCACCAAATCCCAACTTCATTCTGAAGGATGAATCGACTAGCTATAAGTACGTCACTGGCTATAACAATTTCTATGAGTTCGGAACGGATAAAGCGGATCCGGCCGCCTATGCCGAAAGCTTGCAAACGCGTCCATGGACGCTGACGATTGAAGGTTTAGTTAAAAAGCCGGTCACCTTAGATATAGACGCATTGCTTAAGCTCGCCCCGATGGAAGAGCGAATCTATCGCATGCGCTGTGTGGAGGGTTGGTCTATGGTGATCCCTTGGGATGGCTACTCCTTATCCAAATTACTGAATCAGGTTCAACCCTTGGGATCAGCTAAGTATGTGGAATTTATTTCTCTGGCAGATCGCAAGCAAATGCCGGGACTGAAGAGTCAGATTATTGAGTGGCCTTATCGGGAGGGTCTGCGCTTGGATGAGGCAATGAACCCATTAACGCTCTTAACCTTTGGTCTTTATGGCGAGACACTGCCAAAACAAAATGGCGCCCCGGTCCGCATCGTGGTGCCTTGGAAGTACGGTTTTAAGAGTGCCAAGTCGATTGTCAAGATTCGTTTGACAGAAGAAATGCCTAAGACTAGTTGGAGCCAGTTTGACGCGCGCGAGTATGGGTTTTATTCCAATGTAAATCCTTTGGTGGATCACCCACGCTGGAGTCAAGCTACCGAGCGTCGCATTGGTGACCCTAAAGGTGTCTTTGCTCCCAAAATGAAAACCCAAATGTTTAACGGTTATGGCGATCAAGTGGCGAGTATGTATTCTGGAATGGACCTCAAGAAGTTTTATTGATGCCCAGTGATAAGTAAAGTTTGATGAAATTATTGATTTTTCTCTTGGCGCTCTTGCCACTAGATCGCTTGATTTGGCTAGGATTTGCTGATGGCTTGGGCGCGAATCCCATTGAGTTCATTACGCGCTCAACGGGGACGTGGGCACTGGTTTTCTTATGCTTAACGCTAGCGATGACACCATTGCGTTTGCTGACGAATGTAGTGGCATGGATTCGGTACCGCAGAATGCTGGGCTTATTTAGTTTTTTCTACGCATCCTTACATTTTGCAATTTGGCTTTGGCTGGATCTGGATTTTGAGTTGGCTGAAATGCTCAAAGATGTAGTGAAGCGGCCATTTATCACGATGGGCTTTATGAGCTTTGTTTTGCTGATTCCGCTAGCCCTCACTTCTACTCATTGGGCTCAAAGAAAGCTAGGCCGTCACTGGTCACAGTTACATCGCTTGATTTACCTCATTGCCTGTACTGTAATCTTGCACTATTGGTGGCATAAGGCGGGAAAAAATGATTTAGATACCGTAACAATCTATGCAGTAGTTTTACTATTGCTGTTATGTTGTAGGATTCCTTACATTCGTAAGCTCTTGAGTAAGCGACCTATCATTTAATATCACCTCCCTTATGACCTTGTTTTTGAATCCTCGCACTGCACTCATTTCCATATTGGGCCTATTACTGTTTTGTATTGGCTCTTCTCAGGCTGTAGCTCAGCAAGGTGACCAGAGCGTGAAGACAGTAACTTCCTTGGATGTACCTCGCTATCTGGGTACTTGGTATGAAATTGCGAAATTTCCAAACTGGTTTCAGAAAAAATGCGTTTCAAATACCAAGGCCGTATATACCGCCAAGTCTGATGGCAATCTTCGAGTGCTAAACAGCTGCAAAACAGCTAGCGGAGAGACTTCGGAGGCAGAAGGATTGGCTCGCCAGATTGGCGCCAAGGATTCCCCAAAATTGGAAGTACGTTTTGCCCCAGAGTGGCTTTCATTTTTACCGCTGGTATGGGGTGATTACTGGGTAATCGATTTGGACCCACAATACCAAGTAGCGGCTGTGAGCGACCCGAGAAGGGAATATCTGTGGGTCTTATCCAGAACCCCTCAACTCGATCCCAAAGTGTATGCTGACCTATTGCAGCGCTTAAAGCAGCAGCAATTCGATACTCAAAAGCTTGAGCTGACTACCCAGAAAAATTAACGTGTTTGAAAAGCGCATTGGCAATTATTTGCTCCCGCCCGGAATCGATATCTTCGAGCGCGGGTGGTTATCGGCCAACAATATTTTTCTATTTAGTGAAGAGGATGTTTCGCTAGTCGATAGTGGTTACTGCGCTCACCAACAGATGACTGTTGACTTAGTCTCCAACGCGCTCAAGCAGCATGGCTTAAACAAGCTCAATAAAGTCGTCAATACCCATCTGCATTCGGATCACTGTGGCGGCAATGCGGCTTTATTGGAGGCGTTTGATTGTGAGGCGTGGATTCCGGAAGCTGAGGCAATTGCCGTGCAAGACTGGGACGAGAATTTACTGAGCTTTCAACAGCTAGGACAAGATTGCCCACGCTTTACTCATCACGATGTTCTAGTGCCGGGACAAGAAATTACCTTGGGCCCTTATCGCTGGCAAATTCTTGGGGCTCCGGGCCACGATAACCATTCAATCATGCTGTACCAAGAGCAACACCAAATCCTAATCTCTGCCGATGCGCTCTGGGAGGAGGGCTTTGGTGTCATCTTTCCCGAGCTCTGGGGTGAGGGTGGTTTTGAAGAGGTGGCGCAGACATTAGAACTCATTGAAGGGCTGCCGATTGCATTAGTTATTCCAGGCCATGGAAAGCCTTTTACCGATGTGCGAAAGTCGACTGACATCGCCAAATCCCGTCTCGATTACCTCTCAAGCGATGCGCAGCGTAATGCGCGCCATGGCGCTAAAGTACTGCTGAAGTACAAGTTGCTGGAATGGCGTAGCCTGGGCTTAGTAGAGGTGAACCGCTGGATTGCAGATACGCCAGCATTGGAAAGCATTCGCCAGCAAATGAATCTGAGTGCGGAGGATTTCCAGGGGTGGTTGATACAGGCTTTAGTGAAATCGAAAGCAGCAGCGATTGAGGACAATCATCTAGTGAATCTTGACTGAAGTGTCGATCAGAAATTAAACGATAGCTTTCCGTAAAACGACCAGTTGTAAACGGGATAGCTTTGCACTACCTGCTTGCTAGCGCCCACCGCAAATAAGAAACTTTTATTTAGGCGATGTGTCACCATGGCGTCAATGGGGACAAACCAGCCGCCTCCGCCACCGGTATTCCAGGCGATGCCGTTCTCATCCCAAAATCGAATTTGAGTATCAGGCAGGATGTTAAATCCCAGTGTTGGAAAAATATTGAGATTGCGTACTAGTGGCGGTTGATTTGGGTTGTTGGCAAATGAGTTACTTTTGGTGTCGAACCCATACATGTATCTTAAGAGTGGTGAAAAGTCTGAGAGTCTAGATTTGCTATCTTCGGCAGGAACAAAGATGGTCCCTATCTGAGGTCCTGCTGCCCATTGCCCATTATTACCAAATGGAAAGATGATTCGACCCCCTAAAGTGCCATTCCAGCTCTTGAAGATATTGGGATGGTTTCCCCAAACGGTCAGCATCGTATTGCCGGCGTTATATGTGCCAGATGACTGCTCCGAGAGGGTGGGTCCATAAGTTGAAACGTAGGAGGTGTCCAGGCGCATGGTGCCCTGCCACCGATCAAACTGCAGCGGTTGGTAATAGCGTAACTTCAAAGTATCGCTTTGAGTTTGTCCTCCAAAGGTGTCGTGATATCCCCAAAATTCGAGGACTCGTTGACTTGAGTGCTGATCGGATGCTTGCTCTCGGTTTACAAAGCCTCCAGAAAACTGGCTTTCATCGGCTATAGCCATCCCCATTGACCCAAGAAGAGTCAATGAAATCAGTGGGCGAGTAAAAATCCGCAACAATGCCATATAAGCATTAATATAAATGACTAGGTCAATTACAAAAAATAAGCAGAGAAAATATGGAACATACAGTTTTAGTAACCGGCGCAACTGCTGGCTTTGGAGAGGCAACTGCTAGACGTTTTCTGGCGAATGGTCATCGGGTGATTGCTGTGGGTAGAAGGGTGGAGCGCTTAGAGGCTCTGAAAGCATCGCTTCCTGCGGAGCAGCAGAAAAAATTACTGACCTTGGTCGTTGATGTTTGCGATAGCACCAAGGTCGATGTTCTCGCAGCTACTTTGCCGGCCCAGTTTGCAAAGGTGACTGTATTGGTTAATAACGCTGGGTTGGCTTTGGGTTTAGAGCCTGCTCATAAAGCTTTTCTCTCGGACTGGGATCAGATGATTGATACCAATATTAAGGGTTTGGTGCACATGACTCGCGCTTTCTTGCCTGGAATGGTAGAACGTAAATGCGGTCACGTCATCAATCTAGGTTCTGTTGCGGCGAACTATCCCTATCCAGGCGGTAATGTTTACGGTGGAACTAAGGCTTTTGTGCAGCAATTTAGCTTGAACCTGAGGGCGGATTTAATTGGTACACCAGTGCGCGTTACTTGTGTTGAGCCTGGCATGTGCTCAGGTACAGAGTTTTCGAATGTGCGCTTTAAGGGTGATGACGATAAGGCTGATCAGGTCTATACCGGCGTTAAGGCATTGAGTGCCGATGATGTGGCGGAGGCCATTTACTGGTCTGCTAACTTACCAAGCCATATGAATATTAATTTGGTAGAGCTGATGCCAGTACAGCAGGCTTTTAATGGTTTTAATGTACATCGTGGAGAGTTTTAAAGAAATCTAGATGGTAGGTTTCCATTTGTAGAACTTGGGATAGACGCGCATCACTACAGGCCCGTCAAAATCCCAAGACTTACAGGTTCCTAAATAGAGTGGTGGTTTGTTGTCATCCGGATCAAATAGCGCTCCCGGGATAGATTGAAATGCAGCGGTAGCAATATTACTGAGCAGTTCTCGCAGGTGAGTACACCCCTTAATCCCTCCAAGGTGTTCATTAATCGTTTTGCGCCAACCTTTACCGAGGCGCGCTCCAATGAGCGCATCCATTGGAGGTATGACTTGTGGGCATTCTGGGTGAGGGTGACTATCCATGGCCACCTCAATCGCCTGAATGACTAATTCGGTGTTGAGAGTGATTCGTACCCACATATCGTGAAATGCTTGACCAGGCTCCCAGGTTTTTCCACCGGTAGTGAAGGGGTGAAATTTAAAGTCCCGTAAATGGGCCTCAATATCCCATAGACCATCTTCTCGGGCGTAGCCTTGAAAAGTAATTTCACGGGTATGTAAGGGACTTCTGGGTGCTGGGGTTGAGAGCATGGCAACAGTCAGTAAGAGGCTATGAGGCGATAGACGCTAATAATAACGGCTTCATTCCACAGTCGCTTAGTCAACTGGCTTTGTAGTATTCTCGGCAACATATGGCCAAACCGATCGCTCTCGAAAAAATATTATTTAGCCAAGGATTTGGCACTAGGCGCTATTGCAGCGATTTAGTCTATGCCGAGCTAGTCAGGGTGAACGGTGCCTTAGCGGAAGATCCGGAAGAGCGAATTGCTACCGAGGGTTTAATGCTCAACGTAGAAGGTAAGGACTGGGAGTTTCATGAAAAAGCCTATATCGCTTTTAATAAACCCCCAAACTACGAGTGCTCCCATAAGACAACGCATCATCCCAGTGTCTACAGCTTATTGCCCAAGCCTTTTGTAGAGCGGGGTTTGCAGTGCGTCGGACGCTTAGACTTTGACACTACAGGTCTCATTTTGATTTCGGATGATGGTCAGTTTATTCATAAGATGACCACGCCAAAGAAAAATATTGGCAAGGTGTATGAGATAACCACTCCTGAGCCCATTACCCAAAAACAGATCGATCACTTGCTAAACGGCGTTGTGTTGGATGATGATCCGAAACCCTGTTTTGCCACAGCTTGTAAGCAGCTTGATGAGAACATATTGGCGATGACTATTGTTGAGGGCCGCTACCATCAAGTGAAGCGGATGATGGCTGCTGTGGGTAATCATGTTGCCAAGCTACACCGTACGGAAATCGGGCAATACATCATGCCTACAGATTTGGCTGAGGGGGAATGGCGCTGGCTTTATCCAGAAGATTTGCAGAAGCTATCTAAGAGTGTGGATGCCCCTGTTGCCTAAGCCCAAGTTACTCACAAGCGACTTTGATTTTTCAGGGCAGCTCCCTGATTGGCAGGTAGATTTACACACTCAAGAGTTGGTGCGTGTCTTTGTATTTCGAGATTTTAAGAGCGCCTTTCAATTCATGACGCTGTGTGCAAACCTGGCTGAGGAGTTGGACCACCATCCAGATTGGTCTAATTCTTGGAATAAAGTATCGGTGCGCTTGAGTACCCACTCAATGAAGGCTTTGACTGAGCTGGATGTCACCATGGCAAGTGCCATGGATCAATTTGCTCTTCAAGTCGCGTCCTAATTCGTTTTACTGAACTTCCTCATCCTCTTCATCTTCGGAGGTGATGCTCATGAGAATAGTTGCCAACAGGCCGTAAACCACTTCAGTGGCGATCATGCCATCTTCATCAAGCTCATCAATCAGATCATTTAAGCAATCTTCTGTTGGCTCATTTAAGAGTGTCATGGCGCATTCGCACCCATAGTCAAAATCTTCGTCGTTTTGGGTTTGAGTATCGTTGGTCATAGGAATCCTTTAAGTGATGCTGCAGAATAGCAAATAAAGTCTCGCTAGCCCAGTTCTATTACTTTAGTAGAGCAAGAACTTCTTTGAAGACTGGATTTTGAGCACTCTTGAGCCATTCAAATCCCAGCATTTCTCCGGTAATAAGTCTAGCCCCGGCGATTTGCATGCGTTCAAGTGCGATTTGCTTATCCAATGCCCTGCGTGAGCCAACTCCATCCACCACCACCGAAACATCATAGCCTTCATCGATGAGTTTGAGTGCTGTTTGCATCAAGCAGACGTGTGTTTCGCAGCCCATCAGAATGCATTGCTGGCGATTAGGGGGTATCGCCTCGATGAGTCCGTCGGCACAGGCATTGAAGTGCTCTTTGGTAATGGTTTTGCTGCAAAAGAACTTTATGGAATCGACATTGTTGCCCAGGCTGCTCGGGCTTTGTTCTGTGCCAATAATGGGGATCTCTAGCAGTTGGGCAATTTTTGCGGTGCGGATGCATTGGCGCAGTACCGCCTCGCCCTGATCAATTGCGGGCATCAGGCGTCCCTGTAAATCGATCAAGATGAGTATTGAAGACTCTGAATGAATTTGCTTGGATATTTTCATCGGCATGAAGTTCATAGTATGAGGCTAACGGTTTTAAAGTCAGGGTCATCATCCAGATTAGAAATCTGAAAGCCTAGCTCAGCAACTAGGTGCAGCATTTTGGCATTTTTGCTCAAGACATACCCAATCATTTCTTGTAATCCATTTGCTTTTGCATGCGCAATCAGCTCAAGCATCAAATGCGTGCCAATGCCATGCGTGGTGTGATCATCACTCACGCTGAGAGAGAATTCGCAGATGCTTTGATTGGGTGGGGTCACATAACGTGATATACCAATAATCTCTTCAACCCCATTTTGGCTTGGGATGACCGCAACTAAAGCCATTTCTTTCTTGTAGTCTAAGTGCAAGATGTCATCTAGAAAATCATCGGGCAACTTAGAGATTGCATGGGCAAAGCGCAGGTAGCGACTCTCGGGTGAAAGATGATTAAATAGTTTAATGATTCGCTCTCGATCATCCAGTTGAATGGGGCGAATCAGGTAATGACTGCCGTCACCAAGTGCATAAGTCTTATTGGAAAATGGAGTCGATATATTCATGATCTATGGGCGGGTCAGTCTTGATGCTTCAGCATACCCTTCTTATGATTTCTCTTAAAGTCTTTTGGCTCTAAAATGACACCCTATCTACACTAGAAGCTCTTCATGATTTCTTTGGTTCAGGCATTTAATGATCACTCCTCCATTTTTTTTGTGGTGGCAGCCATTAGTGTGATCATTATGGGGGTCTCCAAGGCTGGTTTTGGTGCCGGATTGGGCGCGCTTCCCCTGCCCTTGATAGCGAGTCAGTCAAGCATCAGCGAAGCCCTAGCAATCTTATTGCCAATCTTGATTGCAATCGATTTGGTCGGTTTACAGCGTTTTTTTAGAAAAGCTGATTGGCGAATATTGAAATTAATCCTAGTGCCAGCAGCATTTGGAATGTTGTTGGGCTACCTCTTTTTTTCTGCTATTACCCCTAAGATCCTATCTCTTTCCATCGGCATATTTACATTGCTCTACTTGATTCAAAGTCTAGTGATGTCATGCTTCAATGTCAAAGAAACCAAGCCATTCCCGTGGCTTGGAAGGCTGATGGGGGGTGCATCTGGTTTTACCTCTTTTGTTGCGCATATAGGCGGCCCGCCGATCACAATCTATATGCTCAGAGAGCGGGTCTCGCCGATGGTATACACCTCAACCTTAGGAATCTTTTTCACCGTCATGAATTTTGGAAAGATAGTTCCTTACGCCTATCTTGATTTGCTCAATTTAAATCAACTATCCACCTCTATTCTGCTCTTGCCTTTGGTCCCGGTCGGCGTGTATTTAGGTTTCTATTTGGCCAAGAAGATTTCGGCTAAGTGGTATTACATCATTGTTCAATTTTTCCTATTGGTGGTCAGCATTAAGCTCATTGCTGATGGCCTGATGGCTTAGATACAACCCAGAAAGGGTTATGCATACTCAAACTCCACTCAAGACAATTTGGATTATCGGCGCGGCTTTTATTGGCGCATTTCCGATGACCCTAATTGCACAGACTTTTTCGCCTTACAGCCCTGCGCAGATACAAGAATTCAATAGTCAGCCTATTGCGCCAGTTGAGACTCCTGAGGGCCCCATTTCCCTGCAGACGCCGCCCGTAAACCAGGGCCCCAAGATTCCTTTGGACGCGCGCTATGTCAAAAACCCAGAAGGGGAGCAGCAGGCTGAGGCACAGGGCGAGGAGTCAGCTGCGCCGTTCGAGCCAATTCCTGCCACCATCACCTTCTAGCAATGGCTAGCTGTTAAGATTACTTCTACATTTTAGAAAAGAGTTATTTATGAAATTACATTCCATTCGTTTTCTCATGAGCGCTGTCATGGCTTTGGGTTTTTTGACCAATTCACATGCGCAAGATTCACTACCGCTGAATGCCGCCGCATCCGTCAATGGGTACATCATTTCTAATGATGCTGTTGAGCAAGGTATCCAAGCTGCACTTTCTCAAGGTCAAAAAGATTCCCCAGAGCTTCGCAAAGCTGTTTTGGTAAAGATGATAGAAATTTCCCTCCTGTCCCAACAGGCTGATAGAGATGGGCTTGCTAATTCCGATAGGGCTAATAGTCAGCTAGCATTGATTCGTCAAAACTATTTAGCAGACTTAGAGTTATCAACTTATATGTCCAAAAATCCGGTGAGTGATGCTGATGTTCAGGCAGAGTACAACCGTGAGATTGCTTCTTTAGGCCCACAGGGCCTGATTGTGGAATACAAGGTAAGTGATATTGCCGTTGCTACTGAGTCCGATGCACAAGCTGCCTTAGCCAGAATTAAAAAGGGTGAGTCTTTTGATAAGGTAGCGAAGAGTGTTTCACTCGCGCCAAATAAGGTTCAGGGTGGGGCTGTGGGTTGGGTGCAGGCAGGTCAGACCTTGCCGCAAATTGCCGATGCTCTTGCAACACTCTCCAAGGGGCAGGTCTCACCAGCCCCAATTCAGATGCCACAGGGTTGGTATTTAGTGAAGCTGGAAGATAAGAAATCTAGCAAGCCACCTACTTTTGAACAGTCTAAAGCAGCTATTCGTAATGGCTTGATGCAGAAGAAGCAATTTGAATTTCTGGCTCAGTTGCGTCAGGGCGCCACTATCGTCGTACGCTAAATTAAGCTGACTTCATTAAAAAGGGCGCCTGATGGCGCTCTTTTGCATTTCTGCTGCTCTCTAGTGGTATTTCTCTATCTCAATGCCTTTCATTCGGGAGTAGATTAAAAGTATCGCTGACTGAATAAGGGGTTGGAAATGAGCAAGAATCCATTTGATTTAGGTGCTACGGCAAATCAGGCTAAGGGAATGAAGGCTGCTCAAGCAGTCGGACAGGTGGCGCTATCAAGCGCTCAAGAGATTGCCCAGCTAAATCAACGAGCCGCTCAAGAGCTGGCCACTCGACTCCAGGCAAAGGTAGCGGAGTTGATGAAGACTCAAGACCCAAAGGCGGCATTTGACTATGTACATGCCGAGGTCTTGCAAGATGCCGCAAAAGAGGTTGCTGAGTATCAGGCTCAACTTTTTCAAGCCTTAGCCAGTGGAAATCAAGAGCTGGCAAAAATCGCAGAAGCGATGATTAAAGATTCTCAGCATGACTTAATTCATTTCGTAAATGAAGCCACCCAAAATGCTCCGGCAGGCACCGAACCTTACACCTCTATTTTCAAGACCTCATTTAACAATGCACTCCAGAATTTTGAATTGATTCGTGCGGCAATGGCGGATTCATTTACGAGTTTTGAGAAAAATGTTGAAAATATGAGCAATCTCTCGGGCTCCCAAAAGGCTGGTGGGGCGCCGGCAAAAAGAACCGCCAAGAAGTAAATTGGCTATTGTTGGGCTCGGCCCGTGTTCAGTCTCGAGTGGTGGCAGATTTCACATTAATTTCATTAATATGATCTAATGGATATGTAAACGGGGAGTAGCCTGCTCAGTCATCTGAGTCCTTTATATCGTCAATTCGGCCTTTGGGCCCGGTATAGAGGTGGTTCAATATCAAGGCAAGACCATTTAATTTTTTATAAATGGTTATATGTTGATCTTGCTACCCCAATCTTTGTTTTATCTCATCAAAAATCGATTTAGATCCCTGATTTGGGGAATTTCTCGCATTTTCACGCCCGCTAAGCTAGATAATGAAAGATCACATTTACTCTTAAAGATCGTCGTAATGAATTATTTAAAGTCTGTGTCGATGCTCTTAGCCTGTATGTTGTTTTCAGGTGGGGTACATGCGCAGACTCAAAAGCCGCTGACGATTAATGAGTTGATTGGGATTGCGCTAGAGTCAAGCCCTCAAGTATTGGCTGCGCGCGATCAATCTAAGGCGGTTAAAGGGCAACTTTCTACAGCTCGCGCGATTCCCAATCCGGAGTTTGAACTCAATGCTGGACAACAAAGGTCGGTATCCGGCCCATTGAGTACCGGTAATGTGTCATCGTGGTCGGTAACGCAACCTTTGGATATGCCGTACACCCGCTATCCCAGGGTGAATGCTGCCGAGGCAAATGTGAGGGTTGCAGAGGCTGCCCGCATTGCCTTTGAAATTGAAATGATTTCTCGGGTCCAGCAACGTTTTTATGAGTTGATGCGTCGAGATGCAGAATTAAAAGCGGCTGAAGAAGACTTGGGATTGACGAAACAAATTCGTGATCGCATGCAAATTCGATATGACGTTGGAGAGACTGCGCGCTTTGAATTGATTCGTGCGCAAACCGAGTTTCTGAATGCGCAGATTAATGCGGAATCTAGCAAGCTTAGAGTTGAGCAGGCCAAGGGTCAACTCAGACAGGCAGTCGGCCACAACTTACCAGCAGACTATGAGGTGGTGTCGCAAACTCTCAAGATAGAGCCTTTGCCCCCTTTACCAACTTTGCTGAGTGAGTTACACGCCCAAAGTCCAGATTTGCAGCGGGCCAAAGCAGAGGTCGAGGCCACCGAATCCAAACTCAGCTTCGAGCAAAACTCTCGCCTACCTCGTCTTTCATTTAAGGCGCAACAATATAACGATCCCAATTTTAGCGATCGACAGTACGGATTAGTCGTCAGCATTCCCATCTGGGACTTTAAGGGCGGGCAGATTGCTGAGGCGGAAGCCAATGCATCTCGAGCAAAGAATCAACTCAATGCACAAAGCCAAAGTCTGGAGCAGCAGTTGGAGACGGCTTACAAGCTGTATCAAATGACGAGTTATCAGGTAAAAATTTTAGATCAAGAGGTGGTTCAGTTGGCCTCGAGCGCACGACGCATTGCTGAAGTTTCTTATCGTTATGGCGAGCGGGGCATGCTCGAATATTTGGATGCACAAAGAACATTTAGGGTCGCTCGTAATGATTTGATTAGGGCGCGATTTGATTTGGCTTCGGTTGTCACCGAGATTCAGCGTTTAAGGGCAACCCCAGAGTGGATTGCAAAAATTGAGAGTGGAAAGCAATGAAACAAGAGTTCATGATGGCGGTCGGAAAGTTAAAGGAGCACTACGTTCGCTATAGGGCGGTGGCGAAGGTCTACATTCAGGAGTGGATTGCGATCGTCATTAAAACCCAAAATGATTGGTATGCGTTGACCCATGAGTGGTTTAGTGTGCACTTACCTCGCGTAGCTCAGCAATACGATAAGAGCCCTCAGTGGACGCAGAAAAGTCTTTTTTACCTTCCTTGGTTCTGTTTATTCCTCATCATCCTCAATTACTTCAATGTATTTGATCGCAGTCCGACCATTAAGTCTGTACAGGATCCGAATGTAGTCATCGTGAATGAAGATTTGCGTAAGATGATTGCTGATGGGCGCGTATCGAATGGCTCTTTTGTTGAGGAGCTCCGCGCATCCGGCCGTATTGATTTTAATGAGCTCTTTCTATCGCGTATTGGTGCAAACGTGACTGGACGCGTTTCCGATATCTTGGCGATTCCTGGTCAGATGGTGAGGCAGGGCGATATTTTGGCGAAGATTACCTCTACGGAATTAACGCAATCCCAGTTATCGTACTTAAAGGCAAAGAGCGCTAGCCAGCTAGCGGATCAGGCTGCTAATCGCGCCAGAATTTTGTATAAAGAAGATGTGATTGCTTTGGCGGAGTTACAAAGGCGCGAAGCGGAGGCCAGTAGCGCAAAAGCCGAGTATCGAGCAGCGAATGATCAGTTGCGCGTCCAGGGGATGGATCAGCCTAGCATTGATCGCCTAGCAAAATCCGGCGTGATTGAATCTACCAATAATGTCATTGCAACTATTCCCGGTGAAATTGTTGAGCGAAAAATTAATAAGGGCCAGGTAGTACAGCCTGCCGATGCCTTATTTACTGTTGCTGATCTTAGTTCTTTGTGGGCCGTTTCCGAGGTGCCAGAGAGTAATGCTTATTTAATTAATAAAGGCCAGAAAGTTACCCTGATTATTCCCGCCTTAAGAAATGCTCAGATGGAAGGTGTGGTTGCCCACGTAGACTCGATTGTCAATCCACAAACCCGTACAGTTGTTGTCAGAATGGAAGTGCCCAACAAGGAAGGGCAAATTAAGCCGGGCATGTTGGCAACCATGCTAATTGAAAGTCAGCCAACGGATAAGTTGTTAGTACCCGTGAGTTCAGTAATTCGTGAAGACAATCATGACCATGTTTTCATTAAAGAAGATGATGAAACCTATCGTATGGTTGCCGTCAAGCTGGGGCCGGAAGGCAAGGGTTATCGCCCGATCATTTCTGGTATCAAAGAAGGCCAGGAGATTGCCGTGAATGGTGCTTATCACCTCAATACTGAGCGCAAGCGACAGCTTAGTGGTGGATAGTCATCATGATTGAGAAAATTGTTCGCCTTTCACTTCAGCAACGACTTCTAATCGTCATTATTGCGATTGTTTTGATGGTCGCAGGCCTTCTGGCCACTAAACGGTTATCGGTAGATGCTTTCCCGGACGTCACGAATGTCCAAGTGCAGATTGCCTCAGAGGCGCCAGGCCGCTCACCAGAAGAGGTTGAGCGTTTTGTGACGGTGCCGATTGAGTTGGGTATGACGGGCTTACCTGGCTTAACCGAAATGCGCTCCCTCAATCGCAATGGTATTTCTGTAATCACCTTGGTCTTCACCGAAAAGACGGATTTATATTTTGCACGACAGTTAGTCACCGAGCGTTTGATTGAGGTGTCTGCAAAAATGCCGGTGGGTATTACACCTGTCTTAGCTCCCCCATCCACAGGACTGGGTGAGATTTACCAGTACACCTTGGATCATCCTTCGGATGGCAAGCGCGAGCTTACCGTGGAGGAGCTTGAAGATCGACGCGCAGTACAAGACTGGATTGTTAGACCAATGTTGCGTTCAGTAGCTGGTGTTGCTGAAATTAATACCCAAGGCGGCTACGCACGCGAATACCAAGTATTGGTAAACCCAGAAAGATTGCGCCACTATCAAGTTAGTCTACGCGAGGTATATGAAGCTTTAGCCAGAAACAATGCAAATTCAGGTGGTGGACAGCTTCCCTCTTACGCTGAGCGTTACTTGATTCGGGGTGTAGGACTCATTACTAAGCCTGAAGATATTGGAAAAATTATCCTCAAGGAAGTAAAAGGCATTCCAGTCTATGTAAAGAATGTGGCCGAAGTAACCATTGGCAGTGAAATCCGGCAGGGTGCGGCTATTAAGAACGGCTACACCGAAAGCGTTGCCGGCATCATTCAGATGATTCGTGGCGGCAATGCCCGAGAGGTAGTTAATCGCATCAAACTCAAAGTTGCTGAGATTAATGAAGGTAAGTTATTGCCCGATGGCCTGCAGATTGTTCCTTTTTATGACCGTACGGATCTAGTGAATGCCGCCATGTTCAATGTGGCCAAGGTTTTGATTGAAGGTGTCATTCTGGTTGTCATTCTGCTATTTTTATTCTTGGGTGATGTGCGATCTTCCCTGATCGTGGTAGCAACCTTAATCCTGACGCCGCTGCTGACATTCTTGGTAATGAATCGCTATGGGATCTCCGCCAACCTCATGTCGCTTGGAGGCCTTGCCATTGCGATTGGCATCATGGTCGATGGTTCAGTGGTGGTAGTCGAGAACACCTTCGCCAAGTTGGGGCAGCGATTAAAGTCTGGGGAATCTAAAAACCGAATTATTTTGGAAGCCGCTACTGAGGTTGGCACACCAGTTCTATTTGGTGTCGGCATCATCATTTTGGTCTTTATGCCACTGCTTTCGCTTGAGGGTATGGAAGGAAAGATGTTTGCACCAATGGCTATTACGATTGCCATTGCATTAACGATTTCACTCATTCTTTCTTTTACCTTATCCCCAGTCTTATGCTCATATATCCTCAAGGGTGGTAGTGAGGATGACACTAAGGTAGTGGGTCGTATGCGTGCGCCTTACGAGCGTTGGTTGCGGTGGAGTTTAGCTAATCCTAAATTGGTAGTGAGGCGATCTTTGATTGCGCTTGGAATTAGTTTGCTAGGATTTGTTCTTCTTGGCAAAGCTTTCATACCGGTGATGCAGGAGGGTTCGATTACGCCGGTGATTGTGCGCGCACCCAATATTTCTTTGGATGAGTCGATTAAGCTGGAGTTCGAGGCTATCAAGCGCATTATGACTATTCCCGATGTGGAGATGGCGGTATCGCGTTTAGGAAAGGGAGAGTCTCCAGCAGATCCTGGCCAGCCAAATGAATCTGATCCAATTGTTACCCTCAAGCCTTTAGGTGATCGCAAACTCAGTCAAGAAGAAATAGCGCAAGAAATCCGTGACAAGTTAAAGACATTGCCGGGTATCGAGCTATCTATCTCTCAGCCGATTGCTGCGCGCGTAGATGAAATGGTTTCCGGCGTCCGTTCACAGGTGGCCATCAAGATTTTTGGGGACGATTTAGCCCTCTTGCAAAAGCTGGGCGCGCAGATTAGTCAGGTGCTAGTCAAAATGAAAGGTAGTACTGACTTGCGTATTGAGCAAGCCTCAGGTCAAAACTATCTCAATATTGTAATTAATAGAGATGCTATTGCCCGCTATGGTATTAATGTTGCGGATGTCAATGAGGTGATTGAAACCGCAATTGGTGGTAAGCAGGCTAGCACTATTTACGAGGGTGAGAGACGCTTTCCTTTGGTGCTTCGCTACCCTAGCCCTTATAGAAATAAAGTGGATGCGATTGAAAACATCATCTTGCATTCACCAGATGGTGCGCAAGTATTGATGCGTGACTTGGCAGAAATTACTTTGGTTGATGGGCCGGCGCAGATTTCTCGTGAGTCTGGCAAACGACGTTTGGTAGTAGGCGTGAACGTAGAAGGCCGAGATCTGGGTGGCTTCGTAGAAGAGGCGCAATCACGTATAGCGAAAGATGTTGAGTTGCCCCAAGGCTACGCCCTAGAGTGGGGTGGTCAGTTTGAAAATATGCAGCGTGCTATGGCGCGTTTGATGATCATCATTCCATTAACAATTTTGGCAATTTATTTCTTGCTCTTCATGCTCTTTAAGTCCATGCGTTTGGCGGGCCTCATTATTTTAGTTTTGCCATTTGCTTCGATTGGTGGCGTATTTGGTTTATTTCTATCTGGTGAGTACTTGTCGGTTCCAGCCGCGGTAGGTTTTATTAATCTCTGGGGTATCGCAGTACTTAATGGCGTGGTGTTGATTTCATTTATCAAGCAACTGCGTGAAGATGGTTACTCAATGGAAGATGCCCTGTTGCATGGCTGTGGTCATCGCTTCAGGCCGGTGATGATGACTGCATCTGTGGCTATGTTGGCTTTAGTGCCGATGTTATTTTCTGGTGGCCCCGGCTCTGAGGTGACTCGGCCGTTGGCGGCTGTAGTGATTTCGGGATTGATTACCTCAACCGCATTAACATTGCTGGTACTCCCTGTCTTATATAGATGGTTTGAAGATAAAGAGGTGGAAGCATGATGGAAGTGAAGGCGGTGATTCGCCCAAATAAGTTGGCTGCCCTCAGAACAGCTTTGCTAGAGACCCCGGGTTTTCCGGGGATGACGGTGACTAAAGTTGAGGGGTGTAGCGCACCCAATCGAACAGGCAAGTTCAACATCAAAGATGAGTTAACTGATTACTCTGCAAAAGTGAAGATTGAGATTGTGTGCAACGATGAAGTTGCGGAGGTTTTCATGGATCGGATTGTGACTATCTGCCAGACTGGTCAAGTAGGGGATGGTGTGGTTTGGTGCACTGAGGTTCCCAAGGCCTTCTTTATCTCTAAGTCCACGCCATAAATGAGCATAAATTCAGCATATTTTAATAATTTGCTGGAAATCACAAATTGGTAGAAATTGTTAGAATGTACAGTGCCAAAAAAGGGCTAATTGCATCTAACAAGGATTGAATATGGGTGGTATTTCTCAGTGGGAGCAGCTCCATGTTGAGCTGACAGCGGCTCTTGGAAGTTCAGTTCATTTCGATACTGCGCATCAGGCCGTATACGCCTCGGAAGCCTCAAATTACCGTCAAATTCCGATTGGGGTTGTTACCCCTAGAAATACTGAGGAGTTTGTAAAAGGCATTGAGATCTGCCATCGCAATCAGGCGCCGGTCCTCATGCGTGGTGCTGGCACCTCCATGAATGGACAAACAGTGAATAACGCTGTGGTGTTCGATATCTCCAAGTACTGTAACCATATCCTTACCCTAGATCCGGCTGCTGGTAATGCTGTTGTTGAGCCGGGAGTCATCTGCGATTCATTGCGCGATGCCGCTGAGCTCCATGGCTTAACTTTTGCACCAGATCCTTCGACCCATAGCCGCTGCACATTAGGCGGTATGGTTGCCAATAACTCCTGTGGTGCCCATTCGGTGATGGCGGGCAAGACGCTTGAGAACACCGAGGCTTTAGAAATTCTGACCTATGATGGTGAACGTTTTTGGGTTGGCCCGACATCCGATCAAGAATTACAAGAAATTATTGCCGCTGGTGGACGCAAAGGTCAGATCTATCAGGACTTACTGACTCTGCGTGATCGCTATGCGGATTTGATTCGTGCCCGCTTCCCTAATATTAAGCGTCGCGTTTCTGGGTATAACCTGGATCAACTCTTGCCTGAGAACGGATTTAACGTGGCTCGGGCCTTAGTGGGTACCGAAGGTACTTGTGCGCTGACTTTGGCGGCCAAGGTAAGGCTGGTAAAGAGTCCTGCCAAGCGAGTGGTTTTGGTGCTGGGCTTTGAGAATATCTACTTAGCGGGTGATGCTGTCCCCGAATACCAATCTTTTAATCCAATCGCGATTGAGGGCTTAGATTACAAAATTATCCGCGGCTTGCAAGAGCGCAATTTGGCTAAAGCAGAAATTGATTTGCTTCCTCCTGGAAATGCTTGGGTAGTCGTGGAGTTTGGTGATGACACGCTTGAGGGAGCTATAGCTCAGGCTGAAAAAGCGCAGCAATATTTCAAGACAAGAACTAAAGGACCTCAGCCATCGACATGGTTGGAGCCCGATCCTTTGGTGCAAAAGCGTATCTGGTCTATTCGTGAGAATGGCGCCTCGGCCACACACCTATCGATTGATCCAAATTCTCCAGATCCAGTGGTGGGTTGGGAAGATGCTGCAGTCGATCCAGCGCGTTTAGGTGAGTATCTACGCGCTTTTCAGGCGCTAGTGGACTCTTATGAATATGAAACCTCGCTCTATGGGCACTTTGGGGATGGCTGTATTCATGCACGCATTACTTTTAATTTCCGCTCTGCAGAAGGCGTTGCCAAATTTAGATCTTTTATTCGCGATGCGGCGACCTTGGTTGTTGAATTCGGTGGCTCACTGACTGGTGAGCATGGCGATGGGCAAGCTAGAGCAGAATTTTTGCCGATTATGTTTGGCGAAGAGTTGATGGGTGCGATGCATGAGTTCAAGCGCATCTGGGATCCGCAAAATAGGCTCAATCCTGGCAAAGTGGTTCACCCCTATCGCGTAGATGAAAACCTCCGTATGGGTCCAGAATACAAAGTCGTTAATATCAAAACGCGCCTGAATTTCTTGAGCCAAGAAGGCAATGGATTCCAAAGAGCAGTTGAGCGTTGTGTGGGTATGGGTAAGTGCCGTAGTGAAAAAGTTGGCACGATGTGTCCAAGCTATCGCGCCACTAAAGAAGAGCGCTTCTCCACTCGTGGACGTTCGAGACTTTTCTGGGAGATGATTCAAGGTGAAGTAGTGAAAGATGGCTGGGAAAGCAAGGAGCTTAAAGAGGCTCTGGATACGTGCCTCTCCTGTAAGGGCTGCAAGAGTGACTGCCCCGCTCACGTTGATATGGCTTCCTATAAGGCTGAGTTCTTATCTCACTATCACGAGACTAATGGCAGGCCGCGCCAGGCGCTCACTATGGGCCGTATTGGTGACTGGGCACCGTTGGCAAGTAAGTTCTCTTGGCTGATTAATGCGGTAATGCAGACGCCTGTGATCTCCAGTGTTGCCAAGTGGGTTGGCGGTGTTGCGCAAGAGCGCAGCTTACCCAAGTTTGCAAACCAATCTTTCAGAAAGCAATTTCAGAAATCAAAGGCTGCAAGTATTGGTCAGAAGAAGGTCATTCTCTGGGTAGATACTTTCTGCGAGCACTTTCATCCTGAGGTCGCTAATGCGGCAGTAGAAGTTCTGGCGCATGCAGGCTTTGAGGCAACTTTGCCAAAGACACCTTTATGCTGTGGCCGTCCTTTGTACGATTTTGGCTACTTGGATCTGGCCAAGCAAAAACTCGAGAAAATTCTCGATGCGATCGGCACTGAGATTAAGGCAAATCCCAATGCACCTATTGCAGTAGTAGGTCTTGAGCCTGGCTGTATGTCGGTATTTAAAGATGAGTTGCTAAAGTTTTTCCCTCATGATCCAAGAGCCCAGCTCTTAGCTTCGAGCACGTATTTGCTGGGGGATTTCTTGCACGAACAGGGTTACACGCCACCACCTTTGGACTGTAATATCTTGGTGCACTCGCATTGCCATCAGAAATCTCTCTTTGGTACCAAAGGTGATGTGGCGTTGTTAGCGGCTTTGGGCGCTAAGGCGAACTATATTGATAGCGGTTGCTGCGGCATGGCAGGCTCATTTGGATTTAACCCTGAGCATATAGAAATATCTAAAGCGGTTGGGGAGTTGGTATTACTTCCGGCTATCCGAGCTGCCGATCAAGAAACAATTATTCTCACCAACGGGTTTAGTTGCCGAGAGCAGATCGAACAAGAAACTGGTCGCAAGGTGAAGCATTTAGCTGAGCTTTTGCAGATGGCGCATCAGGCAAAGTAACAAATTTATTAATTAAGATCAAAAATCCTCCGAGAGCGTGTTCGGGGGATTTTTTATTTGCACCGCCCAATTAAACGTGTTGGCAATATGGGAATCTCGATATTGAGTGTTTTGCTCTCTCTAGAGCGTAATATGTAATTTAGTTAATTACGTTACTTTCTGGAGCGCCTATGAGTCATGAAATTGCATCTTACTTAGACCCTAAAAATCTTGGTGCTTGGGGCACTTACCTCGAACAGATTGATCGTGTAACCCCTTATCTAGGACCTCTTACGCGCTGGGTCGAGACTCTAAAACGACCAAAGCGATCCTTAATTGTGGATGTACCTATCGAGCTGGATAACGGCACCATTGCACATTTTGAAGGATATCGAGTTCACCACAATTTATCTCGGGGTCCAGGTAAGGGTGGTATCCGCTTTCATCCGGATGTCACACTCTCTGAGGTCACCGCTTTATCAGCATGGATGTCGATAAAAACCGCAGTTGTGAACGTCCCATTTGGTGGTGCAAAAGGAGGAATTCGCGTTGACCCTAAAAAGCTATCGAACTCTGAGCTTGAGAGAATGACCCGACGTTTTACTAGTGAGATCAATATGATGATTGGTCCTCAAAAAGACATTCCAGCGCCTGACGTCAATACCAACGAGCAAATCATGGCGTGGATGATGGATACCTATTGCGTTAATCAGGGCTATACGACCTCAGGCGTTGTCACTGGCAAGCCAATTTCACTTGGCGGAAGTTTAGGAAGAAGGGATGCGACTGGTCGAGGTGTTTTTGTGGTGGCAAGAGAGGCTTATGGACAGATGAACCGTCAGCTCTCTGGAGCGCGGATCGCGATTCAGGGTCTGGGTAATGTTGGCGGTCATGCGGCGCGTCTGTTTGCCCAGGCTGGCGCTAAGGTGGTGGCAATTCAAGATCACTCTGGTGCTTTGTACAACCCTAATGGTTTTGATATAGAGGCTTTGCTTCACCATGTCTCGCTTGCCCATGAGATCAATGGTTTTCCTGGTGAGGCCATTACCAGTCAACAATTTTGGTCATCACCCTGCGATATTTTGATACCTGCCGCATTGGAGTCTCAAATAACTCCTGCTAACGCTGCGAGTATTCAGGCCAAATTAATTGTAGAGGGTGCTAATGGACCTACGACGCCAGAAGCTGATGACATCTTGAGGGATATGAATATTACCGTTGTCCCTGATGTGATTGCTAATGCCGGTGGAGTAACTGTGAGTTACTTTGAGTGGGTGCAAGATTTCTCTAGTTTCTTCTGGACTGAGGAGGAAATTAATAATCGTCTAGATATCTTGATGGTCGATGCATTCAAAGGAATTTGTGATGTAGCCAAGAAGCATGGTGTTAGCTTGAGAACCGCTACCTTTATTGTCGGGTGCGAACGTATTCTGAAGGCTCGACAGATGCGAGGTTTGTATCCTTGATTCATCGTCAGCGACTGACTTGCTTGAAATGAAAAAAGCCCCGAATCTCTCGGGGCTTTTCTACATTCAGAGTGCTTTGAAGATCTTATGACCGAATTAAATAGTCAAATGCTGAGAGGGAAGCCTTGGCACCTTCACCCATGGCAATGATGATTTGCTTATAAGGTACTGTAGTGCAGTCTCCAGCAGCAAATACGCCTGGCATGGAAGTCTCGCCCTTGGCGTCAATCATGATTTCGCCGCGAGGGGATAATTCAATGACATCCTTTAACCAATCTGTATTGGGCAGCAAACCAATCTGCACAAAGATGCCTTCAAGTGCAATGTCATGCATCTGCTTATTGGCACGATCTTCGTATCTCAAGGTAGTCACTTTCCCATCGGCACCCAGAACTTCTTTGCTCAAAGCGTTCGTGATGATGGTGACGTTAGGCATGCTATTCAATTTCTTTTGCAGGACCGCATCCGCACGCAACTTCGTATCGAATTCAACCAAGGTGACATGGCTCACGATGCCCGCCAAATCAATAGCAGCTTCAACCCCAGAGTTCCCTCCGCCGATGACTGCAACGCGCTTACCTTTGTAGAGGGGGCCATCGCAGTGCGGGCAGTAGGCGACACCTTTGCCGCGGTATTCTTGCTCGCCAGGTACATTCATTTCACGCCAGCGCGCACCGGTGCTCAGAATGACTGTCTTGCTTTTCAGGACTGCACCATTTTCTAGGGTGATGGCAATTTCGTCGCCAGTCTTACTTAAACTCTTAGCGGTTTGCAGGTTCATGACATCAACTTCATATTCCTTCACGTGCTGTTCCAGCGCCATTACCAGCTTAGGCCCCTCTGTTTCTTTAACGGAAATGAAGTTCTCAATACCGACGGTATCAGCAACTTGACCGCCAAAGCGTTGAGCTACAACACCAGTTCTAATGCCCTTTCTGGCCGAGTAGATTGCTGCCGATGCGCCTGCTGGACCACCACCAATGATAAGGGAGTCATAGGCAGGTTTAGCGCTCAATTTTTCCGCATCACGAGCTGAAGAGTTGGTATCCAGTTTGGCGGCAATTTCTTCAACGCTCATACGACCTTGGCCAAAAACTTCGCCATTCAAAATCACGGTAGGTACAGCCATGATTTGATATTGATCTACCAAGCCTTGGAATAGGGCGCCATCAATCATTTCATGCTCGATCTCTGGATTGAGGGCGGCCATGAGGTTCAAGGCCTGCACGACGTCTGGGCAGTTATGGCATGACAGAGAAATAAATGTCTGAAAATGCTTCTTACCCTCTAAACCTTTAATGCTGTCAATCACATCTTGCTCAACTTTGGGTGGATAGCCACTAGTTTGCAAGATGGCCAAGATGAAAGAGGTCATCTCATGACCCATGGGCAAGCCAGAGAATGTAATGCGGGCAACTTCATCTGCCTTGGCCACGGTAAAGCTAGGAATGTTTTTACTGCTACCAGATGTCTTTACGGTGATCTTGCCGGATTGCTCAGCAACTTCATTCAATAGTTCGAGCATCTGCGCTGACTGGGAGCTGTCATCCAAAGTGGCTTCTAAAACAATGGGACTCTCAATTTTTTCAAAATAAGCCTTGAGCTGGGTCTTGATGTTTGTATCTAACATGATGTATTCCTAGGTATTCAGTCCTGATGAGTCTATTGGGCAGGGCTACTGCGTCTCATCCTGCCCAATAGACTCTCCGAAGAGAGTCTATTGATTGCTAATGACTATTAATGTTGATTCTTAGATCTTGCCTACGAGATCTAAAGATGGAGTCAATGTAGCTGCGCCTTCTTTCCACTTCGCTGGGCAAACTTCACCTGGATGTGCGGCTGTGTATTGAGCTGCTTTGAGCTTACGCAATGTCTCAGAGATGTCGCGAGCGATTTCATTTGAGTGAACTTCAGCTGTCTTGATGATGCCTTCAGGATTGATGATGAATGTGCCGCGCAATGCGAGACCTTCTTCTTCAATGTGAACACCAAAACCACGTGTCAATGTATGAGTTGGATCGCCAACCAATGGGAACTTGGCCTTACCTACAGCCGGTGAAGTCTCATGCCATACTTTGTGTGAAAAGTGAGTATCGGTAGTGATGATGTATACCTCTGCACCCATCTTCTGGAATTCAGCATAGTTATCAGCTGCATCTTCAATTTCTGTAGGGCAGTTAAATGTGAATGCTGCAGGCATGAAAATCAATACTGACCATTTGCCTTTGAGGGTCTCGTCAGAAACAGTGACAAACTTGCCGTTATGGAAGGCTTGAGTCTTAAATGGTGGAACTGGTGTGTTGATTAATGACATAGGATTCTCCTGTAAAAAATGAAATAGTTGATGCACAACAGGAGTAATTCTAGGCCTTATTTATTTATTTGCATAATGAATAATTTAGATATTACTTATCTATTAATTAGATAAATAAAGTTGGGTAGATTCATGCTCTGGATTACTTCGGCACCTATTTTTTTCTGCCGGGAGTGTTGTTTCATGCTAACTTGAGAATACTCAACCGATTGAATGCTTAGATTGCTTCATTTATGAAAATTCGTAGTATCTGGAAACGCATCAAAGCCCATCCACTGGCGCGTGTTGGCCCGGGATTGGTGACTGGCGTTGCGGATGATGATCCGAGTGGAATTGTTACTTACTCTCAAGCTGGTGCTCAATTTGGGTTCAATATGCTTTGGACTATGCCGATTGCATACCCACTCATGTCAGCCATTCAAATTTTGTGCGCGCGCATTGGTAGGGTGACCGGGCACGGTCTAGCCTCAAACATTAAAACTACCTTTCCCCCTGCGGCGCTTTTTGCCTTGGTATCGCTATTACTCATTGCCAATGTTTTGAATATTGCCGCTGATATTGCTGCCATGGGTGAGGTCGCTGAACTCGTGACTGGTATTAATTGGCATGTCATGACTGTCGTTTTTGTCCTGATTACACTCGTCTTGCAAATACTAGTGCCATACCATCGCTATGTGTTTTTTCTAAGATGGTTAACCCTGTCTTTATTGGCCTATGCGGCGGTTTTATTTACGGTGCATGTTCCTTGGGGTGAAGTTCTCTGGAGCACTATGTTTCCAAAGTTCACATTGAGCTCTGAAGCCGCTGCCGTGATTGTAGGAATTTTTGGTACAACCATTAGCCCCTATTTATTTTTTTGGCAGGCCTCTCAAGAGGTCGAAGAGATGAAGAGTCGTCATCAGGTTGATTTGCTTTCAGAGGATAAGGCAACCGTCAAGTCAGAGTTGCGTCGTATGCAATGGGATACCTGGAGCGGTATGTTGTATTCCAATGTGGCGGCTTACTGCATTATTTTGGCTACCGCCGTGACCTTGCATGCCGCTGGAATCACGGATATCAATACGGCCTCCCAGGCGGCATCGGCGCTTAAGCCTCTAGCGGGAAATTTTGCCTACCTCTTATTCTCTTTGGGGATTTTAGGCGTGGGTTTAATGGGTGTTCCAGTTTTAGCTGGCTCCGCCGCTTACGCTTTATCTGAAGTATTTGGCTGGCCAGCAAGCCTGGAGGAGACCCCGTCGCATGCAGTCAGGTTTTATACGGTCATTGCTCTAAGCGTATTGGGTGCGCTGGTGATTCAGTACTCTCCAATCAGCCCCATGAAGGCATTGTTTTGGAGTGCGGTAATTAACGGCGTAGTTGCTGTACCTTTGATGGTGGCGATTCTTGTTCTGGCTTCCAAGTCCTCTGTCATGGGGCCTCACACCGCGGGAAAGACCTTGTTATTTTTTGGCTGGTTTGCTACGGCTTTGATGGCGCTCGCGGCGATACTCATGTTCTTAGGTTAGTTGCCAATGATCCCAATTTTGTATTCATATCGAAGATGTCCCTATGCTATGCGGGCTCGCATGGCATTGAAATACGCTGGCATTCAGGTTGAGCACAGAGAGATAGCATTAAGAAATAAGCCGCAATCCATGTTGCTTGCTTCGCCCAAAGGAACTGTTCCGGTCCTGTGTGTTGATGGCCTCGTCCTCGATCAGAGTCTAGATATCATGCATTGGGCATTGGGGGTCTCTGATCCAGACGGCTGGAGGGATATCGATCCAAAATTCTCTCAAGTATGGATCGAAAAAAACGATGGCCCATTTAAGCTGCTGTTAGACCAATATAAATACCCCAATCGATTTCCAGATCTAAGTCAAAAGGAGGTCCTAACTGATGTCATAGAGATCATGTTTAGCCCAATGGAGTCGACTCTTCGATCTAGCCAGCATCTAATGGGAAATAAGATATCTTGGGTGGATGTGGCTATCTTTCCATTTATTCGACAGTTTGCCGCAGTCAATCCAAAAAGGTTTGAGGAGTTACCATTCCCCTCTGTCAGGAAGTGGCTAAATCAACACCTTGAGTCTGAATTATTGAATGCAGCGATGGATAAGCATCCAACTTGGATCGATTAAGCCTCCAATAAGAGTGGCGGCCGAGAAAATAAAAAAGCCCTGCAGAAGCGAGGCTTAGTAATTTGGGTGGGTTGGATAAGATGCTAACTTGCGACCAACGCATTAAAAAGTAATTAATATTTTTCAATATCCCTGAGCTTTCCTAGTTTGTTAGTTCTCAAATCCACAGCAAGCTCATGAACCATTTGAGCAGCATTTGATGATTTCTTTGCTCCCTCAATTAATTCTAAATTATTGGTGAATATCGCGGACTGCTCTGTTAGCAGGGTGGCCTCTACTGCAAGTCTAGCGAAGTCTTCAACGCGTGATGCCTCCTCAATCAGCTCCTTCGAGTTTTCTATTGATAATGCGGTAAGCCTATTTAATCTTTCATTAGCAATAATGTATGCCTGCTGCAGATTGCCGATTTCTTTGCTCATTACGACAACTCTATCTAGTAGGCCTTGCGTATATGAATCTAATCTTTCCCCAGTCATAAGATCCCTTACATATCGTTTTTTAGCGCTTTCCAAACTTAATGGATGGGGCTAATTTGCATTCAGCATCCTTAAATCGCTATAGCAGCCAAATTGCTGCGCTGCACTTACTTATAAATACTATATTCATAATTCCCATACTAATATAAATTATAGAAAATATAAAATTATAGAAAATATAAAATTATTTATTGAGGCTTTGATGGCTATGAAAGTAGATGCTCAAAATTTAATGCAGTTATTTGAATGTGTTGAGATCCCTATTTTTTTCTGCGATTCAAAATTTAGATTAATTTCCGCGAATCGCGCCTATTGCAAAATGTTAGGGCTTACCCCTGAAGAAATATTGGGGAGAATTTATTGGGAAATATTTCCTCTTGGGGGTGTCTTTCTGGAAAAGAGCAATCCTCAAAGCGATCCTTCAAATATCTTTTCAAATAATGTTGAATTTAAGTTTCAAGGAAGAACTTTTCATTCCTATGAATATAAGATTTCGAGTCTTGATAGTAAATTGCAGATTTATTTTCATGCGCTTGCTGATATTACGGGTGCTGCGCTAGTCAAAAAATCACTTGAATATATTGCAATAAAAGATAGGCTACTTTTTGAGCGAAATCCCGATGCCGTTTTATTAGTTGAAGACTATTTCGTCATGGAAATGAACCAAGCTGTATTATTAATGTTTGGCTGCAATAGCCGTGATGAGATGCTTTATTACGACTTCACAAGCAAATTCTTGCCGCCATTCCAGCCCAGTGGTGAAAGCTCAAAGAATGTAATTAGTTTGAATATTGCCCGCGCAGTGGAACGGGGTAGTTGTAATTTTGAATGTACATTCTGCAGGATGAATGACTCTAATTTTTTTGCTCAAGTTCAATTAATTGCATTTGAATTGGAAGGCAAAAACTATATACAGGCAGCAATTAAAGATGTTTCCAATCAAAAGGCATCTATATCCCATTTGGAGGAGATCGCCTTTAAAGATCCGCTAACTCAACTCTCCACTAGGCGCTTGCTTGATGACAGGTTGAATCAAGTCCTCTTAAAAAGTAAGAGGAGCAAGCAATACGCCGCACTATTTTTTATCGATTTAGATCAATTTAAGAGATTAAATGATGTTTTTGGTCATCATATTGGAGATTTAAGATTGCAAGATGTTGCTAAGCGTATTGCTTCTTGTTTAAGGATTGGGGATACGGTTGCAAGGATAGGGGGTGATGAGTTTGTAGTCCTTATCAATGAGTTTAAAAATGAACTTAGTGTTGTTAAGCCTCAAGTATTAGAAATTGCTGAAAAATTAGTGAAAGCACTTTCAGCCAAGGCTTGTTACGAGGGGGTAGATCGAAAGCCATGTCGGTTGGCAGATGTTGCCCAATGCGCATGCTCTGCAAGCATTGGTGTGGTGATATTTTCTGGGGACGGCCAAAGTGGCGAGCAATTACTTGAACTTGCGGACGCAGCCATGTACACGGCCAAAAGAGCAGGTGGCAATCAATATTGGCTTTATGACGCCCAAAAGGGTGATTGATGGATCTTGCAACTGTGAGTTGCAGTCAAGCTAATTCAACATTGCTTTCGCTAGATCGTTATAGCGCTGTAAGCCTGCCTCAGTCAGCTCTACATGTTTGATTCTGCTTTCGCTATTTTTTTTATGGGTGATTAATTCTTTTGCAGCCAACTTCTTTAGGGCTGCATGAATGGTGGCTGGTGAGGCAATCTCAGAAAGCAGGAGTAATTCCCCAACGCTGCTGGCTCGTTTTTCTGACATGGCAAAAACTAAGGCGTTTAACACCTGAATTTGAGTGCTATCTAGGCTATATGACTCATTGATAGCCGTCTCTCGCTTTAGGTATTTTATATAAGCCAAAAGCCTCTTGTTTATATTAATTTCTGGTCTCCAACAACCTCTTTGGTTCTTGTAATATACTATTTTCTATTTATAAAAATTATAATTTAAGCATTAGAAAAGTAAATGACTGAAGAGCATGCTGAAAACGCGATTAGGCTATTAGATATAGTCTATGACCTCTATGGCGGGGGCAAGGGCTATCCCACCAAAGGACTTCCCTTTACAGTAAATCAAGCTGGTACTGTAGATCTTCACGAAGATTTAGTAAATGAGTTGCGAAAAGAAGGTAACGAGGACTTGTTAGGATGGGCGCAAGACAATATCCAGAGTCTTTTTGAATGAGTGGTTTTTAGGTGGTATTGCCTCAAAAGCGTCAGTCATTTGTTCTGATCTTGAGCAATTTGGTTTGGAGTATGTGCTCATCGCCATCTCAAAAGGGATGTAGAGCATTCTTTGATATGGACTCAATAAAGCGTACATTAGCGAAGCGACTATTGCCATGACTGATATCAGCCGTGCGAATCTTGCCAGCCGAGGCGCAGATATCATTAAAGAGTATTACGTGAATATCCCGGAATGGATTTGCTACTAATTTCTTAGGAAATTTTGCCCATCAATCTAGCCGTAAACCCATCGTATTTCAATGGGATACGGTCGTACTTGGCGGATTATTCATGATATCGATATTCCTGAGTCTTGCCACCATAGCCATAGCTAGTAGCCCTGACATCTTGAACATAGATATAGCTCTCTTCATGAAGATTGCCTAGGATTCGTTCAAATCCTAAAAATGCTTCCTTGATGTACTGAGCCTTCTCATCCTTGGTATTGGTCTCATCGGTAACCTTGATATCAAAGTAAAAGCTATTCTTCCCTTGCTCGCTTAATAGCTTACCGGCTATAAGCCAGCAGTCCAGGTCTACATATTCAATAGCAATGGCAGTTACTTCTTTCTTCTTGCCTAGAATGCGATTGGTAAGATCTAGTAGTAATTCATTTATCGCTTTAGTAGTGGCGATATTCTTTTGTCCACTGACTTTCACGTTCAAGATTGGCATGTAATTCTCCTTTAGTAATTGATTTCAATAAGTTAGCTATGCAACTATTAGGTAAATAAAAAAGTCACTATCCCTTCAGAGCGGAGCTAATGCCCCGAACCCGTCCAACAACATCTTCAAAATGGTTTTCGCCTAATACTTTCTTTAGACGCCTTGTAACATCTCCACTGGCAGCATTAATGGCATTCTTCATATCTATAGCCTTCTTGGTCGGATGAATTTCTTGTTCTCGACCATCCTTCATGGAGGCAAGTCGCTTAATTAAGCCCAATCTCTCAAGACCATCTAAACCTCTGGTGGCAGTAGGGCGGCTGATATTCATCTCTAAAGCCAGCTCACTTTGCAATAACGCGGCTTTATCCAAAACCACCCTGAGCATGAAGGCTTGTGAGGGGGTAAGCCCAAAAGGCTTAAATGCCTTGGTCCATTCCCGCTCTAGCTGGCGAGCTAGGCTAGTGGTATTGAAATAGAGGCATTGTTCAAACATAGTGGCAGTGTAGTGCATATTAATTAGCTATGCAACTATATAGTTGAAAAAGCCCCACAGAAGCGAGGCCTAGTGATGTTGGTGGGTTGGGTGAGAGTTGAACTCGCGACCAACAGATTAAAAGTCCACTGCAAAAACTCTTTAACCTACTGATTTAAATGAATAAAATATATAAGCGATGGATATCTGTGCCCATCACCGCCTAGCAATATCAAGGTATTAGCGCGATCAGATTTGCGTTTATTCACTATCAATTTTGGGTAAATGCATTGCGTAAAGGGTTGTTGTGGAGTCAGTTGCAGTTACTCAAGGTGGCATATTTTCAGGTGCTGGAAGGCCTCAATTCAGCCATTAGGCAGAGTTGCACTTCCCAGGAGGGGTAAGGGGGGCGTAATGAGCTATCCTCTTGGCTATTAGCCCTAGAGCTAGCTCCTCAACATCTTTTTTGGTTCTTATGAAATCCAAGCGCCCCATTCTGAATAATCGAATAATTCTTTTTGCATTCATAGCTGCACTGGTTTCGAGCGGTCAAGTGATGGCGGCCGCTTGTTCTTCTTCGGTTTCGCCTTATGCGGTTGATTGTGATGCCTCGGGTATTAATTGGACCTCTGGAAGCTTAAGTGTAAACAGCGGAGTGACATTGCTAGATAGTGCGAGTTTTAGCTTTAGAACGCCTGGTGGCAGCTTTACTAACAATGGCTCTATTACGAATACAAGAGCGGGTGATATCGCATTAGTCGTTGGTGATGGCGGGGCGCCAATAAATATATCAAATATTACTAATAATGGCTCTATGACTGGCGGTCAAAGTGCGATACAAACTTTTAACAGTGTGACCATAAATACACTATCAAATAGTGGGGCTCTCAATGCGCAATATGGCCTCTATTTTCAGTCCAGCAATGTAATTGGGGATTTAATTAATACGGGCACAATTACAGGCACTGTAAGTGGCATCAAATTTACAGGTGGTACTGTCACTACGATTACCAACACTGGGACTATTAGCGGTGGAATTTATAACTACGATCCATTTCCATTTGGCATCCCACGCGTTAGCACAATTGGAACTCTCATCAATTCCCAGGGCATGGGAAATGCTGCAGGGGCCTTAACTTATTCAGGTAAGCTCCCAAGCAACTACAGCATCATCATCAACAGCCCTACTAGTTTTGGAAAGCTAGCGGTAACTAGTGCATCAGGATCTACTACATTTGGTATCTATGCTGGATCCACGGTTGCTAACGGAACTTATGCTGCTGTTATATCGGGCCTGTCGGCTGGCAACTTCACCGCAACAGCTGGTACTTTAGGCGCGGGAACTTGGACCTTAAGCAATAGCTCTGGGAGTATTTGGGATTTAATAATTTCCGGATATGTTGTTATGCCAGTAGGCCCTTCGACCGCCAATACCCAGCAATCTTTAGTCAACACATCTCAAGTCTTACAAGGCTCCTACACCTTACAAAATTCAGTCTTGGCCAACAGCTTTACTTATGACTGTGCTTTATTTGATAAGAACAATGTTTGTATTTCTGCTGGTGGTCGTAACACTGCTGTGTCAGCTGCAAATGGCTTAAACAATACGAGTGGTTTATTGATTGCTGCATACCGTCCACACATGAATTATCGTGTGGGGGCATACGTTGATCAGAACCTCTCAGTAAATAATGCTGGCTCTACTGTGAACTTAGGCAATAACACTCCACTCATTGGCTTGTTTGGTGCATGGAATGGGCGTCTTGATGGCACTGGTGCGGAGGTGAAAGTATCAGCTGCTTATGGCCAAAAGAACGCTACTGTTACTCGTGGCGTAGTTGGTGCAGGATCTACGGCATCCGAAGCAGGCACGGGCGGGTCACAGCTTAATAGTCGGGGCGCACAAGTGGTTGCCAAATATGGCTTCGGCGTTGCAGAGAGCGCGATTGTTTCTCCGTACGCTGGTATTCGCTATACCCAGAATAATATGGGTGGCTATACAGAAAGTAATTCAAGTGCGGTAACGGCGCCACTGACATACTCAGCACTCAATACCAACGCAACAACGGCATTAGCTGGTGTGGGGGCTTCCTATCGTTTTATTCCACAAGCAACAGCGTTTGCTAGCGCTGGCGTGGAGACCGATACGAATACCGCTAACGGCTCTTATTCTGCAACTGGAGTAACTGGTTTAACCCCAGTCAATTTCAATGCCAATCCTGTGAAGACCCGTCCAACGGCAATGGTGGGTGCCACCTATGATGTGGAAAAGAATCAGCGTATTGGTGTAACAGGCATTTATCGCCAAGAGCCATATCAGGCAGTTTCTACAACTACTGTGATGGCGACTTATACGGTTGGTTTGTAACAGTTCGAATTAGTTAGAAATAACGAAAATAAGAGACCTGCTGCGACTGTCCACTTAATGACGAATAGCTACCTTATTGGATTTCTTGTATGTGCGCCTAGTTCATTCCGGAATTCAATCCGTTGGCCTCATATAAGGCTCTCAAGCGTAAACCCCAGAGCCTTATAGATATTGGTAGGACGGATGCAAAAAATTCTGAACGCTACTCTAAGTAGAGCTTGCGGGGATGTTTTCGGTCAACAGCATTCATTAGCTATTGAATCCATTTTCTTCTGTAACCTAACTTAACCAATTCGTACCACGTGAGTCCGATTAACCCAGAGGCAAGAATCGTTAATGCACCTTCAAGCGTAGGCACAGTGAATTGAAACCGATCGCGGAAAAAAGGAATCGTAACTAAAAATCCAAACGATATTACTCCAATGCCGAGAATCCATTTCTGCGATGGATTGTTTTTTTGTAGGATTTTAAAAAGGTGATCCTTTTTCGATCTGCTCACAACAATTAATGAGATGTTGCCAATCACTAAACTACCAAATGATAGGGTTGTAGCCATGGCATGGGAATAATTCATATTTAGGAGCCAGAAATAAAGCCCAACAACAATAGCGGTCAATCCCGCTCCTTGTAGAAAGGCCATGGAGATATTTTGTAGGCTAAAGAGTTTTTGATTAATATTTCTAGGGGCTCTTAACATGACATCACTTTCAGATGCCTCCATCTCAAAAATAATTGCGCAGGCGGGATCAATAATCATTTGCAGAAAGACAATATGAATTGGGTCTAGGATCGGCTGTATTCCAAAAAGGATAGGAATAAACACGGCTCCAGCCATTGGGATGTGGATAGCAACGACATAAATTATCGCTTTATGTAAGTTGTCATATATTTGTCTACCTTGCTGGATAGTTTGGGCAATGGATGAAAAATCATCATTTAGCAGCACTAAGGATGCGGCCTCTCTAGCGACATCTGTGCCTCGTTGCCCCATTGCAATTCCTACATGTGCGGCTTTTAGGGCGGGCGCATCGTTGACCCCGTCACCTGTCATAGCTACTACTTCATTGTTAGCTTGCAAAGCTTTTACGAGTCTTAGCTTATCGGCAGGCTTAATGCGAACATATACAGATGTTTTCTTGACCGCTTGACGAAGTTCAAGATCATTTAATACATTGATGTCTTTGCCAGATAGGATGCTAATACTATCTATACCTACTTGCTTTGCAATTGCTTGCGCTGTAATGGCATGATCTCCAGTAATCATGATGACGCGAATGCCAGCCCTCTGACATTTCTGAATGGATGCAGGCACTTCTTGTCGAATGGGGTCTTGGAGCCCCGCAAGACCGAGCCAAGTAAACTCAAAAGAATTCAAGGTGGCTGGCCAGTCAGGGCCTTGCTTTGTATATTGGGATTTTGCAACGCCCAGCAAGCGCAATCCTTGTGATGCAAGGTCTTTAATTTGTTTTTCAATTGCTGCTATCTGTGTTTGCGACAAATTACAGCATTTAAGAACTGCCTCTGGCGCCCCTTTGATAGCTACAAGGCACTGATTTGATCCAGGGTCTTGCCAAATGTGTGTCATGGCAGGGAGCTCATGACTCAGGCCATACTCGTGTACTAATTTAAATTCAGAAGTTTGATTAATATACTCGAGGGCGAGATGGCGCTTTTCATGAAAAGCTTGTTCCATCGGATCAAAGGGTTTTACTTCACTTGCAAGGATGCAATAACTTAGAAGCTCTTTCTGCGGTGAATTAAGTTCATCATCTTTTGAGCTAAGCATCAAGATATTCTGGGGGATTGCAAGAACCTCTAGAGACATCTTATTAAGGGTGAGGGTGCCTGTCTTATCAACACATAATGCTGTGATGCTGCCGAGTGTTTCAATAACGGGCGCATACCTGGTAAGTACTTTTTGGCGAGCTATTCTCCAAACGCCAAGCGCCATAAATACTGTCAAAATAACTGTGAATTCTTCAGGCAATAGGGCCATAGTTAAGCTAATGGCAGTAAGTGCGCCTTGAAGCCAGTTATCGTGCATCAATCCATAGATTACTAAAACAAGAATAGAGAGTGATACTCCAAAGATCGTAAATCTTTTAATTAATACCTCAATGTCTTCCTGAAGGGGGCTATTAAGAACAATAATTTGTTTTAGGCTACTTCCGATTTTGCCTAACTCAGTTTGCATACCAATAGCGGTAACCTTGGCTACGCCGCTACCCCGGATTACCATGCAACCCGAATGAACTTGATTGGCGCCATCCTTTTTAGCAGGCTCAGATTCGCCGGTGAGCAATGATTCGTCAACAAGCAGGTTGTGAGCTTCAAGCAATAGCGCATCTGCGGGAATTCTGTCGCCTTCCTCGAGAATGAGAATGTCACCAACGACAATTTCTTTGCCTGCTATTCTTTGGGTAACCCCATCTCTGATGACAATTGCCCTAGGGCTTGATAGCTCCTTGAGTGCATCAATTGCTTTTTCACTTTTTCGTTCCTGAAATAGGGTAATCCCAACCGAAATAAAAATGAATCCAATCAATATCAACGCGTCATCAATTTTTCCGATTACTAGGTAAATCAAACCAGCCAGCAAGAGAAGGGCAAAAGTAGGCTCAGCTAGTATTCGCAGAAGCAGTTTAAGAACAGTTTTTCTATCTGCAACTGAAATCTCGTTTAATCCATACTCTGCTTGAAGCTGGATTACTTGCGATTTGGTAAGCCCTTGCATCAATTACAAACAAAATTTACTTTTAATAAGGTAAAAGATAGCCCCGTAAAAACACCCCAAAAAGAATGTGATTCCAATTAACCCAATTGCGAGTAAGGGGCTAAATGCCTGCACTTGAAATGGAGAGTTCAGCATATGAAGCTTGAATACAAAATCTATCAGGGGTTGCGCCCATCCAGATGCCACAATGAATGCCCAGCAGACATGCAGGCTTGAAAGGCTTATGCCACCGATAAGGGATGTCCGAAATAGGCTCATACTTTCTCCTTTGCAGTTTCATCTTATGCCCTTTTTTACTGGGTGTCAGCAATGCATGAGATGAAACCAAAACAAAAGGGAGCGCATTTCCGTGATCCCTTTGTATTGCTGGTGGGTCGGGTAAGGCTCGAACACGCGACCAACGGATTGCCAGAGTGCTTTTACCCTTAACTATGGCTCTTATAAAGGTGATTTCTTAAAAAGCAGTCTTTTGCTGCTAAAGTAGGGTAAAATACATTAAGCGATTTTCAAGCTAATAGTGTTGTTGTACTAGTAATTAATACCGCAGTTCTGCGATAGTTCTTCTTAGCATCTCCCCCGCCATTCTTGACTTTCGCCTCATTTGGGGCATTGCCCCTTTAATATTTTTTTAAGGAATAGTCAGATATGGCAAACGGAACTGTGAAATGGTTTAACGACGCTAAAGGCTTCGGCTTTATTACCCCTGAACTCGGTGGCGAAGATTTATTTGCCCATTTTTCAGCAATTAATAGCAGCGGATTTAAATCTTTAGCTGAAGGTCAAAAGGTAACTTTTGATATTACTACTGGCCCTAAAGGCAATCTAGCATCCAATATTCAACCTGTTTAAATCAGCAGCAAATGCCAGGCGGAAATTATTTGCCTGGTCCAAAGCCCAGCATGACTGGGCTTTTTATTTTTATAAAGGATGTTAAATGGCAAAAGAAGAGCTGCTTGAAATGGAAGGTCTTGTCGATGAAATTCTGCCAGATTCTCGTTATCGAGTTACTTTAGATAATGGCCATAAGCTTATTGCCTATACAGCGGGAAAAATGAAAAAAAATCATATCCGTATATTGGCAGGAGATAAGGTTTCTTTAGAGATATCCACTTATGACTTGAGCAAAGGCCGCATTACATTTAGACATCTTGAGAAGAAGCAATCTTTCGCTGGCGCGCCGAGAAGACGATATTGATAGCCTTAAAGCTTAAAACTGCAAGTTAAATTAATGTTTGCAAAGAATCTCAGGCTCTGGTCGATGCTGCCCCAGTTAAGCAAGAAATACTAAAACCATCTTCGGGTGGTTTTTCTTTGGGGAATTGCTTTGGGTCGATAGTAGACTTTTCCAAATTTCAATATTGCGTTGTCGGTTAACCCGGTAGTTGCCCTGTATCGAGATGCTCATAGTCCAATCGGTCACCCATCGCGGTCCGCTAGATCGCCTGTTGAATCCCCATAGTGACCACCGCATTCCATTTGGCCAAAAGAAAAGGGACCACATTTCTGTGATCCCTTTGTATTACTGGTGGGTCGGGCGAGATTCGAACTCGCGACCAACGGATTAAAAGAAATAAAATTGTTCTAAAACAGTTGATTAACGAACTGGCAATGGTTTTATATCTACTCGGGATATATAAAATTGTATTAATTCATCACTTTTATAGGTAATAAACTTTTTTTCACTATCCCAGTTGAAGACTGGTTCAATTTGAATTGAATTATTTCCAAGTAGCAATAAATCATGTAAGTCTGAGTTTGGGAGAGTTATCCTAAGATTGAAAAGAATGGGGTTATCGGTTGTGTTTAGATGGTGCGTCATTGGACTGACCTCCAGCCATCCGATTGCAGGAAAACTAGAACCCCCTGGAATTTGGTATGAGGGTTTGTCTTCAAACTCAATGGTTAAGAAAGCAATACTCCCCTCACCACCTCTTTTATCAACCTTATACCCATAAAGTGAATCCCCAAAATTTGTTACCTTACCTTCATATTCAATTTCTGCTGTACTTGAATAAATACCATTTGAAGGGAATCCCTTATCCATAACCATGGAGACTGGGTTGGCAGTAATCGCCAATAACTTGTTCATGATTTCCTTAATCTTGACGTAGCATATATTTTTGTATTGCCGCTTTTTTTGGGCATTAACCAATTTTAATCCCTGTATGGGTAACCCAGGGTTTTCCAGAAATTGATTAATTTAATGTGCTAAATTTCATCTTATAAATTAATACTTATAAACATCATAGATATATTCATGAACGAAATCCAATCCTATTCTTTTGATAGACATCGCCACTTGTTTTCATCATGGTGTGCATCTACCGCTTCTGGGGCTTCTCCAAAGTGTAGATTTGCAGTTAAGACTGGTTTAAATATATTGGATCAGTCAAATGTAACTAGTTCCGCATTAAATACCGAGTTTCCCAAATTAACTCATAAATCATTTGGCGATTGGCACAACACTAAATGTTTGCTACTAATGAAGGTTGCGGATTCATTGGGTGTTGCTGGGTTTACATACGGCGTAGCGGCAAAAATGCTTAATTGTTACCTTAAGGCAAATTTCCTGTCTGAATTAGAGAAATACTCTTTTATACACCCACCAATAGACCGTCTTTTACTAAGCAGTTTGAGAGAGGCAAACTTTAATAATAATAAAAAGATATGGAGAAAGTATGAAACCAAAGGTTGGTCTAATTTCTCCAATGAAGATTATTTGAATGTTATAAATTTAATTAAACTTTCATTACCGGTTGGAGTTTCAATTTGGAAGATTGAAGCATTCTGGAAGGGTCACCAAGATTAATTATGTTTTCAGAAAAATTGTCACAGTGCAGAATAGACCGTGCCATCCCCACTCGAAACGTCCATTAAGCCCCGCATTGTTCCAAACAGTCTTCAGATTTGACCATCCTAAAAAGACAAAACCCCCACTATTGCTAGTGAGGGTTTCTTGATACTGGTGGGTCGGACGGGATTCAAGCTCGCAACCAACGGATTAAAGGGAGGTAACGCTATTTAAAGGCTAAACTGTAATCGGTTATATAAAAATAGATATCTATGCCCCCATTCCTTCAATCTAATTTGCGCGTGGTTGAGTTTGCACCACTGTTGCTGACTATTGCCACTTTTATTTGCATTGCAATTGGTTGGTATTTTGGGCACTACCGCCTAAACAAGCATCGTGAGGGTGGAATTGTTGTTAGAGACTCTTTAGTTGCTGCAATTTTTGGTTTATCTGCTCTGGTTTTAGGCTTTACATTTTCTGGGTCTGCATCGAGATACTTTGATCGGATGGATGAAATTAGGGTTCAGGCGCAAACCTTGCAACAGGTATACGGTTCTCTTAAATATCTTGCCCCAAGCGATCAAATTAAGATTAGAGCTTCTCTTAATGAGTTATTGGATTTAAGGCTGTCCGCATATAAGGACATTAAATCAATGACGGATGTGGATGTTGAGGGATCCAAGATCATGGCCTCAGTTAGAAGGATTCAGGAGGAGGTAAGCAGAGCAGTAGCGAATGCCCCTGTCGAAAATAAAGGTTTAGTTGCCGATTTATTAATACCTCAGGTTAGCAGCCTTTCCTCGACTTATGCTGCGGGGATCGTTAAGAGTAAGTCCCATCCGCCCAGCTTATTAATGAAGTTCTTATTTGCGATGCTTTGTATTGGAGCATTTTTAATTGGTTATACGATGGCGGTCAAGAAAGAGCATGACTGGCTATTGGCTACACTTTATACGCTTCTAATAGGCATATCTCTGTATGTAATACTCTCTTTAGAGGTCCCTAATCTATTGATGCCCTATGATGAGATCAACCGTGATTTCTTGTTGCTCAAAGAGGCAGTGAAGTAACTTATTTACATTTATCCACCATATCAAACTAATCAATATGCAAAATATACTCAGAGTCAGCCGTCATTTAGTGCTTAGCACTCTGAGCTTATTATTGGTTGGATGTACTACGGGCATTACCCCAGACTTTGGGCAAATGTCTTCAAAATACGCAAATTCCCTAGAGCAATATCAAATTAATATGATTTTCCAAAACATCTTGCGTGCCTCTGAAAATAGGCCCGTTAGTTTTTTGGATATGCCAACAATTAACGGTTCTGGATCTATCGGTGTTGCGTCTGGAGTTAGTGCCTTATTTTCTGGTGGGGCAATACCCTACAACGCTAGCTACAACGTCATTCAGGGTGGACTTTCGTATGCCATACCAAGCACCACTCTCTCGTTAAACAATACATTTAATTTCACACAATCATCCCTGGATAACGCTGTATTTTGGAAAAGTTATCTCAATGAGCTTCCTAGGGAAACGGTAAAGTATTTCAATCACAATCACATTCCAAAAGAAGTGCTTTTGAGTTTAGTGGTTGATGAAATCGAAATTTTTCAACCGAATAGCAAATCTATAGTTCTAATTAATAACCCATTAAGATCAGATCATCAGCAGTTTCAGCAACAGCTCTATAGGCTTATTGATGATGGCTTTACTGCTGAGCTAATTGATACATCGGAGAAATTAGGACCTCCACTTTCAATGGAAAAAGTGGTGCCAAGGTTTGGGGACAAGGCCTTTGTGATGTTTAAAGAGTCCAATATCTCTCTCAAGCAAACCAATGATTCTCAAAATCCGCTTTACCAGCCAATTCAGATTTCTAATAAATATAAACTTTGTATCAACTCTGATAAGTACGCCAATTACTTGCCTGCAAAAAAATATGGTCAAACACTCTTTTGCGAAGAGAGTGCTCCCGAAGTTTTATTAAAAACTAGTGCGGCAAAGAAGCGTCAGCCGACATTGATTGTTCGCATTCGCTCTACTAATAATGTTTTTGAGTATCTGGGGCAAGTTGTGAGGGCTCAACTTTCTGATAACCCTTACTTGGTTACCTTGCCTTCAACGGAAACTACATTCAATAGCAATAGAGGTAAGCTGAATCAGAATGCATTGTTAATTGTTAACAAAGATAAGCCAACGCAGAAAGCATTTGCAACTATTGAAGGTTTGGATGGCGATATTTACAGCATTCCTAGTGTAGATAATGGTTATTCGCCCTTAGCAATCAAATTGCTATCCCAGTTGATGTCGCTTCAAAAGATCCCGGGCAGCATACCGGCCTCACCATCTGTACTCCTGAAATAGCGGCCTAATATCCAATCTAGAGCTTTAGTATTGCCGATGGGCCGCCTGAGTTTCGGGCTCTCGGCCGGCTACTTAATTGGTCTGCAGCAGGAGGGCTAATCAATCTACGCTTCTTGGGAAATGAATTTGACTGGATTCTAGGCGTACTTTCAGAACTTCCGTTTTAACCCCTATTAGATTAATTTAAGCTATAGTGAAAACTATCAAATATGCCATTTGGCGCATTGCAAGTGGAAGGGGTGGCGATGAGTTTCACGCGTAGGGATTTTATAAAAAGTCTTGCAGCTACCGCTGCTCTAATGGGCTCTGCTTCTGCAATTGCTAGCAGTGATTCTGTCGCAAGTAAGGCTGCCATTGAGAAATCCATTAAGGCCAGTTTTGGCGGTGGTTTTTCACTCATTTCCTATTCCAAATCTGGTGCAACAACCCAAGCCAAAATAGAAAATTTTGGCAATCAATACACCGTCACTTCCATGAATTTGCTTGATTGGAAAATTATTCAATCCTCATTAAGCAGCTGATACCTTTTTCATTCTGGGTTTTAGGGTGGTGAAGATTAATTTATTTGAAGGATAAATAGTGTCTAGCAAAATCAAGAGCATTCGTATTCACCCTGGTATTGGTATGGCCCGCATGGGTGATAGTGATGAGTTTTTTATTGGCCCCGAAGCTCCAGGCCTTGTTGTAGATCCAGGAGGCAGTAACGGTCCCGGACCCAAAGGGGGTAGTTATCGAGATAGCAAATCTAAGTTAAAAAGGCAGGCGCAACGTTATCGCGTATATGCCTACGATGCTGAGGGTAACGTGATTGAGGAGCTCACATCTAAATCTGACCTAGTCAAATCTCTGAGCTGGCGTGTTCACGTCCGCAATATGAAAGCGGCAAACTATGCTTTTCAGGGTGCATATCTTTTTGACCCAACCCAATTAAGAAACCCATCCATTCAACCGGGCAAGAAACCAATTGAGCGCAATCAATTAATTATTGATCCAGGAGTGCAAACCATTGCCTCAGGCCAAAGTGGGCCAGTCGTTATGAAGGGTGATATTTTTACCGGCATCGAAAAAGGTTTGTTGCCAGGGCAGTTGCGATATGAGGGCTTTACGCCAAAAGATATTTCTAAAGATGTCGAAGTAACTTATAAGCCTGCTAAAGGAATTGAGCTTGGGCAGTTACGTCTTGATGCACAAGATCGCCTGTTATTTATTCCGTCTCCTGGCAAGGGGGCTTGCGTTACAACACCTAAGGTAGCTCTATCTAATCCTAGTGAATTCATCAATCCACCCAATGGCCCTGACAATGGAAAGAATCCATTAACCAATCAGTTTGCTTACTTTAACGTTCCGGGTTGGTGGGATGATACGTGTGGTGGTGAAATTGATGTAACCATTACATTAAAAGATGGCACCGTTTTAAGCACTCGAGACAATGTGAAGGCTGCAACGGATGAGGGAACTCGAAATCCAGCGGCTGGAGCCTGGATTATTACGGCACCACCAAAATTTTCTCCATACATGTATCACGTAGTTTCCATTACAGATCGTGTGTATGAGGCATTCCCAGAGGCTTACCCCTACGCCAAACAAAAAACCAACTTTTATCGAGACGTTTACCCCATTTTTGCTAACGCTGTAAATTATGGATGGGTGAGTGCAGAAGCCTCCGGTATTGCTAAGGCCCATAGAAATGCAGCGCATGGACCAAATCAAGCGGGTAATCTGCTAAGTCCAACCTATATGGCCTTTTTTACGGATCCCTCTGAGAAGGGTAAATCTATGCGGCAGATGGTCTATGCTTTAATGCGCCATCCGGCCGGCAAGAATGGGCGCTTAGTCGACTCTTTAATGCCGCCGCCTCCGCAAAAACCGACCAGCTGGAAAAATGATGAATTCAAAAGGGCTGAGCAAGATAACCTCATGCCTATATTGTGGGGAACCGCTGGCAAGCCAAAGCAAAATGAGCAACTGGGAAATCATTTCCCCAATCAATTTTTAGCCCTTACCGCAATTCAGTTAAATCATATTAAAGAATGGGCTGATGGAAATTTTGAGGTTGGAGTTTTGCAGCAGCCGCTCGAATTGGAAAAATTACCCACAAAAGATCAGCCGCGCGCTCTTGATGCTTCCGCGTTAGAGCCTACTATCGGTGGAGGTTTTCACCCCGGAATTGAATTCCCCTATTTAATTATTTACCGAGAGTTTTTTGCTGAAGCATTTCGGGTTGGCAAGAATGTAGAGCCTGGAGCGTTGGCAGCCTATATGTCCAGTCCATGGCATGGTGATTTCTGGTCATGTAATAGTGCCTGGTGGCCAACTCAGCGCCCAGATGTAGTTTTTGAGTACGATCAGAAGAATCAAACTCGAACTTATAGAGAGTGGTTCAGGGGTTATGACGCAGATGGCGAGCCATTGTCAGATACTGATGGCTTTAATCAAATGGCGTATGCCTGGTCAAAGTTGGGTATGGTGTTGCCGATTAAAGCGAAGGACGGCAGCTTTGTTAAGGACAATGGTGCGGTTGTCTTTACTGAGCAAGAGCGAAGCCCGGAGCTGAATCGGCCGCCAGTAAAAAAGAAGTAATGGGCAGTGCTGAATTTAGCTGACGCTTTTGGATTGGATTGGGATGTCGTCATTATTGGCGCCGGACCCGCAGGCTCAGCAACTGCTATTACGTTGACATCCCTGGGTCAGCGAGTCCTACTGATCGATGAGAAGGTGGCGGCTAAATATAAATTAGGTGAGTCTCTGCCACCCGCCTCAGTTGATATCGTGAGTCACTTCTTGGGTGATCTAGATTCTCCCGATCGAAAAGCTATTGGCCTGTTCAAGACGGCCGGTAATATTTCCACATGGTCTGGTGAGCAACAGGATCATGCTGATTTCTTTTTTACTGCAAAAGGATTTGGTTTATGTATTGACCGACTTGCTTTTGATGAGGCGCTTCGTTTGCGCGCGTTAGAGCTAGGCGCATCTTTGCAGAGGGGAATCAGCTTTGAGTCGTGCGCTCGTAGTTCTGAGTCTGGATTTAGTTGGGATATTATCCTTAATTCCCCATCAAAAGTAGAGCATCATCGCGCACGCTATTTAGTCGACTGCTCAGGTCGTCGCGCGGTGCTTAGCAAGATGCTTGGTATTCCTGTCGTTGAAAATGAAGACAAGCTATTTGCCTATGCACAATGGTTTACTAGTGATGTAGCGGATGATGACTGCTTTACTCGTATTGAGGCTGTGGAGAATGGCTGGTGGTACAGCAATCGGGTGCCTGGTGATGACCTTGCCGAAAATAAGCGCTTAGTTGTTTTTTATTCAGATAGAGACTTGCCAGATGGTAAAAAAGCTGGGACCTTAGGGGGTTTTGATGAACTTCTTAGTGAGACCAGCCAAATTGCACCTCTTCTGAAGAATGGTGCATATCAGGCTTCGGGAGTAATTCGGGGCGCGCCTGCTAATGGTCAGCGTTTAAGTGAATTCTGCGGAGATGCTTGGATGGCGGTTGGGGATGCAGCGCAGGCCTATGACCCGCTGTCATCGCAGGGTATTGATAAGGCACTGAGAACAGGTAGTCACGCTGGCCACCTAATTCATTATGCTTTGACGGATGAGTCCGGCAATACCTTAGGCGCTAATAATCCCTATATTCAACAATACAACGAAAAACAGCAGCAGCTTTGGGAAGAATACCAATCCCAAAGGGCTTACTACTATGGTATTCAGACTCGTTGGGCTGATCAGCCATTTTGGCTACGTCGTCACAATTATTCGACTGTAATTTGAACGATACCTCTGGATTTTCCAGAATCAGAATCAATTGTTTTTAATGAAGCTAGTAAATCACTAGTCTTGACCCAAAATGGCGGATATTTAAATTTAGCTACATCTAAAATTAACACTGAATCTGATTTAGAGTCATAGGCGCCAATCGGTGAGAAATGTCCACTCCCTGCTTGGTTTAATACTTTCCGATCAAAGTCAGCCATCACGCGTTGATTTGGATTGGCAAGTGTAGATTTGACTATATTCCTGAGTTGATCAACTGTGAGATCGCTCCCATAGTAAATTTTGGGGTTTGCTCCCAGCGCAGTTAAATATTGACGTATTTGCTCTAAAGTTAAGCCACCATTTAGTACATCATCCCGACTCTTAATCTTAGTGGTTGCTTCGTTAAAGATGCTTTCTTCTGTAAAGAATGGGTGAGGCGCAAGTTCTGGGGTGATCGGGCGAACCATCTTTGGAAGACTATTTAGAGTGGCTGCCATCGATGATATTCCACAAAAGGTAGTGCGCTCTTGAGTATCGACATAGCTAGCGAGTGAAAAATATTGACGGTTATAGTCAGAGTTCAATAGGCGGCTTGAACCTGCCTTTGTATTGATATATACCAAGTCCTGGCAAAAGACGTTGGATATCAATCCGAACAGCAGAAAAGTTGCTGCAATCAAACTTTTAGTATTGCGGTTCATAGCGCTGCCTTTAAATAATGGATTACTTTGATGGTTAAAGTATTTTTATGAGAACAAGATATCACAAGTTTTTATGGATATTGGATGGGCCTCGACCCAAATTCGCTAGAGGTGGATGCGAGCGCTTTCCCCCTTCAGGCGTAATCAATTGCTTTATCTTAGGCCCTTGAGAGTTTTGTGAATCCAGCAATACAAAAGCCGCCCGAAGGTGGCTTTTGTATTGCTGGTGGGTCGGGCGAGATTCGAGCTCGCGACCAACAGATTAAAAGAAGTCGCGGCTCTTCAAAATCCTTTATAAAACAATGGTCTACAGGGCAAAAAAAATGACTGTGCGATTGAGTGTGCGATTACATATTGGTGCAAAGTTCGAATCTCTAGGCCGGATTTCAAGCTTTTGAGCGTTACTTTAAGCAAGGGTCCGGCTACCTAGATTTCGTTAGTCAATATTAAGTCAGCAAAAGCTTTGCCACCGGATGATATGTGCTCTCTCATAGCATCGGCTGCTTTATCTGCCTCCCCCTTCAAAATCCATTCAGCAACCGCTTTATGCTCGAGCTGCGATTTTTTTAGGCGCCCTGGCTTTTCAAATAAATGCCTACGATATCCGGAAATCTGCAATCTCACTGCTTTTGTTTGCTCAACAATATAGGGATTGCCGCTTGCCCTGTAAATTGCATCATGAAATTGCGCGTTTGCTAACTGATAGTTGCTGATATCTTGGGAATTTGCAAATTTCTCAGTTTGTTTGATTGCGTCCTTAATCTCTTTTGTATGCTGAGTATTAATGCGTTGTGCAGCCAACCTAGCTAAAACACCCTCTAGCTCACCCAATCCTTCCATCATTGCAATCAACTCATGGGCAGTAAGTTTTTTGACATAGATTCCTGTTCTGGGAATGATGTCGATTAATCCTTGAGCGCTCAGAAGTAACAACGCTTCTCTGACTGGGGTTCTGGAAGTCTTAAATTTTGTAGCTAAGGCGCGCTCATCTAATGCTGTGCCTGGCACTAATTTTCCTTCACGAAATTCATTTTCAATCCGCTTGCGCACGCTTTGTTGGGTATTCATGGGCTCTAGGGTTTCTACTGGTTGTAGGGAGGTTGATATATCAACAATATCAGTTGATATGCAAAATGTACACCCTAAAGAATCTAATTCGCCATCACTCGTGATCAATGGTCCATTAGCCACAATCACCTTAAATAGACCTACTTCGGCTAATAAGCTCACCCCTGAAGATTTAGGGGTTTTGCGAAGTCATATAGATGCTGTCAATGCAAGTAACGAAGTATTGGTTCTGGTGTTGCGGGCCGAGGGAAAGTACTTCTGTAGCGGATTTGATATTGCAGAAGTGATTAAGAGTAGCCAAATTAAGGGTGTGAGCTTTGGTGAGATGGTTGATGCACTAGAAGCATGTAGGGCTGTAACGATTGCTGCAGTCCAAGGCGGTATTTATGGTGGGGCTACTGACATGGCTCTGGCCTGCGATTTTCGGTTGGGCAGTGAAGCAACTGAGATGTTTATGCCAGCAGCTCGCCTAGGACTGCATTTTTATCAAAGCGGATTAGAGCGGTATGTAACCCGACTTGGGATTGATACGACTAAAAGATTATTTCTAACAAGTGAAAAGTTAGATGCAAAACAAATGCTGGAAACTGGGTTTTTAACCTCGCTGTATTTAGATCAAAAGAGTCTAGATGAGGGACTCACTAAATTAACTAATTCGTTAGTTGATAAGGCCCCAATTGCTTTGTTGGGCATGAAGAAATCGATTAATGAAATTGCTAGAAATGTTGCAGATGCTAAAACGATTGATGCACTAGTACAACAATCCGTGCAATCCAGTGATATTCAAGAGGGGGCTTTAGCATGGCAAGAAAAGAGAGTGCCAAAGTTCGCGGGTAAATAGAAATTAGGAGGAGACTATGAAGAAATTACTTATAACAACAGCCTTAATTGTCGGAAGTGTATATCCAGCCTTTGCGCAGGAGTATCCGCAAAAGCCAATTACTTTGGTTGTGGGCTTTCCTCCAGGGGGTGGGGCTGATGCTGTAGCTCGTATTGTTAGCGATAAACTTTCAAGGGTTTTAGAGCAACCTATCATTATCAATAACATGCCTGGAGCTGGCACCACAATTGCGTCTGCTTACGTTTCTAAGGCTGCGCCAGATGGTTATACATTGCTTTTGGCGGGACCTGGTTTGTATGGCTCTGACCAATATCTTTATAAAAGCGTCAAATATGATGGAGTTAAAAACTTCACAGCAATCACTCGCTGGTCTTTAGCTCCGATGATGCTTGCTGCCAATAAAGATGTTCCTGTTAAAAATACTCAAGAGTTAATTGCCTATGCCAAGAAAAATCCTGACAAAGTAACGTATTCATCATCTGGTGTGGGAGTGGTAACCCATCTTGCGGCGCTGGAGTTTGAAAAGGCCACCAATACAAAACTCATGCATATACCTTATAAGGGTGGCGCACCTTCATTGCAAGCACTTGCAGCGGGCGATGTTCAAATTAGCTTTGGCACACCTCCTTCGGTAATGCCTTTGGCCCAGTCTGGTCGGCTAAAGATACTGTCAGTGACGACTCAGCAGCGCTCATTACTTTTTCCAGATATTCCATCAATGAAAGATGCTGGAGTAAAGGATTTGGATTTTACATTCTGGTTTGGTTTGTATGGCCCAGCAGGCTTGCCTGCGGATGTATCAAAGAAATTATTTGACGCGAGTATGGTTGCATTAAATGATCCTGAAGTTAAGGCAAAGCTTGAGAAATCTGGTAATAACGCTGCTCCATCAAAGTCACAAACCGACTTTTTAATGCTCTCTATTGGTGAAGGTAGAAAGAGTAAAGATTTGTTAGGGCAGACTGGAGCCAAAGTCGAATGAGTAATGCGAATACTGCAGGTGCCGGTCCTTTAAGTGGAATCACGGTAGTTGATTTAACCAGGGTATTGGCGGGTCCTTACTGTACATTGCTGATGGCAGATCTTGGTGCTCGCGTCATTAAGGTAGAGCAGCCTAATATTGGCGATGACTCACGCCAAATCGGCCCATTCTTAGATGGTGAATCGGCTTATTTCATGTCGGTTAACCGTAATAAAGAATCGATTGCATTGAATTTAAAAGCTGAGGCTGATAAGAAGATCTTTGAATCTTTATTAGAGACGGCTGACGTATTAGTAGAAAACTTCCGTCCAGGTACGATGGAAAAGTTGGGTTATAGCTGGGAAGTATTGCATCAACGTTATCCAAAATTGATCTTTACTTCAGTCTCTGGCTTTGGGCAAACTGGCCCATATAGCAAAAGGCCTGCATACGATATGGTTGTACAGGCCATGGGCGGCATTATGAGTTTGACAGGGCAACCTGGCGGTCCTCCAACCCGAGTAGGTGTTTCCATTGGGGATCTAGGTGCTGGTTTATATGCCATGATTGGTACTCAAGCTGCACTATTGCAAAGAGAGCGAACAGGTAAAGGCGAGCGAGTAGATGTAGCTATGCTCGATTGCCAAGTTGCTTTGCTTGAAAACTCAATTGCTCGCTTTGAGGTAGATAAACGTATTCCTGAGCCCATTGGCTCCCGCCACCCCTCAATTACTCCGTTTGATGTCTTTAAGGCAAAAGATGGCTGGATGGTAATTGCTGCAGGCAATGACATGTTGTTTCAACGCTTATGCGACATTCTCAATCTATCCAACTTAAAAACGGATGAGAGATTTTCTACAAATCCAATGCGGTGCGAGCATCATCATCAACTAAAAGTGGAGCTTGAAAAACGCCTGCAAGATGAAATCTGCAAGCACTGGATTGACTTGTTAATGGAAAATAATATTCCAACAGGTGAATACAATAATTTGGCTCAAGTTTTGGAGAGTCCACAGATACACGAACGTGAGATGTTATTAGATGTTTTTTCTAAAAATGGCAGTAAGTTGACGGTTGCAGGTAACCCAATTCATATTGGATCATTTGTCTCTAAGGTAAACAAAAATCCGCCTGCACTTGATGGGGATCGCGCTAATATTTTGAATGCATTAGGAGATAATTAAGTCATCAATAAATTGATGGATTTGTATTAACTTTTGCTTCTTGAGGCAATCGATTCCTACTTTGTTGATTTGTCGGTTTACCCGACATATCACCACAAGTTTCCGGAAACACGACACTCCTCTACCGGTGATATCGATATTCCTGAGTTTTCCCACCATATCCATAGCTAGCAGCCCTAACATCTTGTACGTAGATATAGCTCTCTTCATGAATATTGCCTAGGATACGTTCAAAACCCTCAAATGCCTCCTTGATGTACTGAGCCTTCTCATCTTTGGTATTGGTCTCATCGGTAATCTTGATGTCAAAGTAAAAGCTGTTCTTGCCTTGCTCGCTTAATAGCTTGCCACCCACAAACCAGCAATCTGTATCTACGTATTCAATTGCGATAGCGGTAACTTCCTTTTTCTTACCCAGAATACGGTGGGTAAGATCCAGCAGTAGCTCATTAATGGCTTTAGTCGTAGCGATATTCTTTTGTCCGCTGACTTTAACGTTCAAGATTGGCATGTAATTCTCCTTTATTAATAAATCAAATCAATAAAACTAATTAGCTATGCAACTATTTGGGAAATAAAAAGGTTCCCATTACTTTAGGGCAGAGCTGATACCCCGAAGTTGTCCAACAACATCTTCAAAATGGTTTGTGCCCAATACTTTCTTAAGACGCTTGGTAACTGCACCACTGGCAGCATTGATTGCATCCTTCATTTCTACAGCCCGCTTGGTTGGATGAATTTCTTGCTCCCGGCCATCTTTCTGAGAGGCCAGTCGCTTAATTAAGCCCAATTTCTCTAAGCCATCCAATCCTCTAGTAGCGGTAGGGCGGCTGATATTCATCTCCAAAGCCAGCTCACTTTGTAATAACGGGGCTTTATCTAGTACCACTCTGAGCATGAATGCTTGGGAAGGCGTGAGTCCAAAAGGCTTAAATGCACTAGTCCATTCTCGCTCTAGCTGGCGAGCTAGGCTGGTGGTATTGAAATAGAGGCATTGTTCAAACATGAGGGTAGTGTAATCGATATTGGTTAGCTATGCAACTATATAGAAAATTTAACGAAATCAGCGTAATATTAAAAAATTAACCGATACTATCAGGGGGTTTCATGAACACGTCTCTAGCAAGTGATATGACTTTTGAGGTAATAGTAGGAAATAAAAAGCTGGTTTCATCAGGTTTGGTACATCTTGATGAGCCAAGGTTTGAAATATCAATTCACGGACTAGTTATTGAGATTGTATTTATAAGCGAAAGAGATTCGGCCCCAAAATACGTAGGAAATGTTGTGGATGGAAGATTAAGGATGGAGCTAATCAATCACAACAATAGTTTGGGTGAAGGTGTTTTTACGCCAATTGAAATAGGGAAAATAAACGATAAAAGTCTCTATATGACTTATTATGTTTTTGTACCCAGCGCCTCAGAAAATAAACGTTCATTCGAATTCGCCTTTTATTTGGGGGATGCGTAATGTCAGATAAATTGATTGCATCAAAATCTACAATAACTACAAAGCAAATACGTGGAAACGCAACCGAGGGTGAAATTAGTAAAAAAATTGGAACCGGGGAGAATGCTCGTAATTCAATTGTGTGGATAACCATTCGTTGGAGTTTAATTGCTGGAGGTCTGATTACACTTGCCTTATATCTCCGATCTTTTTCTTGCGAAGTTGCTGGGTATGGTAATTTTGTCGAAGATATAAAAACGGTATGGGCTATATTTTTGCCGCTAATTACCCTTGCTCTTGGTTATACCTTCGGAAAAGGGCGTTAGGTGTCGCGTTTCGAGATGCTTAGTCTCATTCAGCGTCCACCATCCCCACTCGAAAAGTTCACAAAATTCCGCATTGTTCCTGGCAGTCACTACATTTCGCCAGCCTATAAAGACAAAACCCCCACTATTGCTAGTGAGGGTTTCTTGATACTGGTGGGTCGGGCGAGATTCGAACTCGCGACCAACGGATTAAAAGACGCACAGTAACTTTTATTAAGCCAATAAAAACAATGACTTGTAATGCTTGCTCACCTTGATTATCAGTGTCACACAATCGCAATTTATCTATAAATATGAATAATTTGGCACAAATTAGGCACACTTTCTTGGGCATCCTTTTCCAGGGGGTGATGAGTTAATTAACAGTCTGATTCCCCTTGTTTTATCCTTCAATAAGTACTATTATTCATGCACTACTACCCTGATGGTTTCGACTGTCAGGTGCAGGGCCTCTTCGGAGGCCCTTGCTTTTTCTGGAAGAGGTTTTTGTGGCTAAGTCAAAACTACGAACCATTGTCTATATTGATGGCTTCAATTTTTACTATGGACAACTTAAAGATGGCCCTTATAAGTGGCTAGATTTAACAAAACTATTTAAAGCCGTACTGGGCGAAGAAAACCATCTCGTCCGGATTAAGTATTTCACAGCAAGAGTACAGCCCACTGACCGTGATCCGCAGGTCAACATTAGGCAGGATACTTACTTTAGAGCACTAAATACCCATTGCCCTGAAGTTGAAATACATTTTGGACATTTTTTGCGGCACAAGGTTTTTGCTGAAAATGCTAACCCCCCTCCAAACAAGCTTCAAATATTTAAAACCGAAGAAAAGGGTTCGGATGTAAATTTAGCTTTGCATGTACTCAACGACGCATGGGCAGATGCCTATGATTGCGCTGTCATTGTTTCTAATGATTCTGATTTGGCCACCGCCCTTAAGCTGGTCAAAGAGCAGCATAAAAAGGTTTTAGGGTTAATCACGCCTGGGGCGCCCAAAAGAAATACTTCTTGGCAGCTTCGTCAATACGCTAGCTTTGTGAAGATTATTAGACCTTGGGCTTTAGAGCGGAGCCTATTGCCTAACCCAATCCCTGGTACGGAAATTACAAGGCCTAAAAGCTGGTAAAGATTGGCGAAGGCAGTTAAGGTGCGATTACCGCCTAAAGCTAATGTGAATGGTTGCAGCATAAATCATTGTAATTTTTCATAATGCAATCGCATTGGGTGGGGGTGGCATTTATGAATCTATTTCAGCATCCAGACTAGCATAGGGTAATCCCCCTCCCTAATATAGGCTATAGCTAAGTCATGTGAACTTGATTATCTTAAGGCTCAATCAATTTCTGAATGGGCAATATGAAACTCAAGCTATTGGCAGCCACAATCCTTCTTTCCGCAGTTATTGCAGGCTGCGCCGGAACAGCGGGCAATCAAAAGTTATCCGAGCACACTAAAGAGTCGGTCACGCAAAATATTACTGAGGGCAAAACGACTCAAGCGCAGGTAAAGCAACTCTTTGGAGAGCCAAATACCACTAGTTTTACTGATGGTGGCAATGATGTTTATAACTACGCCTTCTCTCGGGCGAGTGCGCAAGGAGTTAACTACATTCCTATCGTTAACTTATTTGCCCGTGGATTTGATGTAAATACCAAGACGCTTGCAATCCTTTTTGACAAAGACAAGATCGTAGTGAAATACACGATGTCTGAAACTCAGTCCCAAACTAAGGGTGGCGTAGGTCAATAACAGTCGTCCCCTCTAGCGAATTAGATCGGGTCGCTCCCTCACTTCATAAGAGGAGCAAATGACTCCTGAGATGATGGCTGTTTTTGTCGTTCAATTTATCGCCCCCTATTTGGAGTGTAAGTTGAAGAATTCACACCAAGATTTAACTCTTTTGAGATTAATTTACTGCAACAGCAGTCAAAATAAATAAGAAAAATATTATGAAAAAAAGCTTTATTCTTAAGACAGTCGTACTAGCGATGATTACTTATGGATCTGTAGTCCAAGCTGCTGATTGGTATGGTACTAATGCGTTTTCAAATACGGCAGCGTATTACTTTGATCGGTCCAGCGTTGTCAAGTCGAATGGCAATATCACTCTTTGGGTTAAGACCGTCAAAGATACCAAATCAGAAATATCTCATGGGGTTTACTCTTACGCTTCGAAAAACACATATTTTTGCTCAACTAAAAGTTCTCAAAATACATTTGAATCGCAGTATGGAAAAAATGGAGATTTTATTAAATCTTTTCCAGAAGTGGGCCCCATAGAACCAATAATCCCTGGTTCTGTTGGCGAAGACATGCTTAAGATTGTTTGCTCGCCCAACTTTCCTAATGACTTAAGCAATAAAAACTATTACAAAATATCCGATGGCGATATATTTAAAGACAATCAATCTTTTTATGACCGGAGACGTGCAGCACAAAACGATCCTGCCCCAAAATAATTCTTTCTTGATGCTGCATAGCTTACTTGAGCGTCATCCATATTATTTAATATAGGTTATGGAGGCTTTGAATGTTTTCTTATTTGATAAATATGGCGCCGATTGATTGGATAGCTACTTTTATTATATTTCTATTGACTTAACTAAGATGTCCTCCAAAAGAAATTTCTAGGGAAGGCGCTTTTGGGGTTGATGGCTGGAAGAGGTTGATTTGGTGAAGTTAGTTTTACTTCAGATCTGGCGGAATCTGACTCTTCGCGATTTTATTATTTACCGCACCCTTTATTTTCAACTAGCGCATTAATTTGGCGCTCTGGACCACTAAAAATGAGGTGGCTCCTTTCGAATCGGCAATGCAAAAGATTCGTCAATGAAATGACTGCTTAATCTAACATTGGGTAGCGGGGTTTTATTGTGGCCCCTATTTAAGGGGTGGCAAAGACATTAATTGAATTATTCGATCTTCCTAAAGCCCATATGGTTTTTGCGGACAAAATTGGGAGAGGTCTTTGCCTTTACCTATACAGCAGGCATTAATATGTGGGTAATATAAAAATCTTTCAAATAATATATAAATGTCCGAAGAACAACGCCGTCAGCTCCAACAACAACTCTGGAATATTGCCAACACCCTCAGGGGCAAGATGGGGGCTGATGAGTTTCGGGACTACATTCTGGGCTTTATCTTCTATAAGTACCTATCAGAGAAGATTGAACGTTTTGCCAATCTCCAGTTAGCCCAAGAAAACCTTCAATTTGCCAATCTAGATCCTGCCCTTAAAAAAGACCAAGCCTATATAGAGGCTCTAGAGAGCGCAGCCTTAGATGAGCTGGGTTACTTTTTAAGACCCAATGAACTCTTTCATGCGATTGCCTCTAAAGGCAATAATCAAAATGACAGCGACAAACAGGGCGATAGTCATAACTTTATTTTGGGCGATCTCACTAAGATCCTCAAGAATATTGAACAAAGTACCTTGGGTACCGACAGTGAAGAAGAGTTTGAAAACCTCTTTGAAGACTTAGACCTCACCTCCTCTAAGCTGGGCAAGACCGAGAAAGAGAAGAATGATCTGATTTCTAAGGTATTGGCTCACTTAGACCAGATTGACTTTAATTTGGCCGATTCGACTGCGGATGTTCTGGGCGATGCTTATGAATATTTAATCGGTGAATTTGCCAGTGGTGCTGGTAAGAAGGCTGGGGAGTTCTATACCCCGCAACCTGTGTCCACCCTACTAGCTAAGTTAGTTACAGCGAATAATCAAAATCTGAAGAGTGTGTATGACCCCACTTGTGGCAGCGGCTCCCTACTCTTAAGAGTTAAAAAAGAAGCTAAGCAAGTAGGCAAGATTTACGGGCAAGAGCTCAATCGCACGACGTACAACTTAGCCCGCATGAACATGATCTTGCATGATGTTCATTTTTCAGACTTTGATATTAAGCAAGAAGACACGCTTGAAAGACCCCAGCACCGAGAACTGCGCTTTGATGCGATTGTGGCTAACCCCCCGTTCTCTGCCAATTGGAGTGCCAGCCCTCTCTTTATGAGTGATGACCGTTTTAGCGTCTATGGCAGATTGGCTCCAAGCTCCAAAGCAGATATGGCCTTTGTGCAGCACATGGTCTATCAATTGGCTGAAGAAGGCACCATGGCGGTGGTTCTGCCTCATGGAGTGTTGTTTCGTGGGGGAGCTGAGGGGCATATTCGGCAATACCTGATTGAAGAACTCAATTGCTTAGATGCCGTCATTGGGCTACCAGCCAATATCTTTTATGGCACCTCCATTCCGACCTGCGTTCTCGTCTTTAAGAAATGTCGTAAGAATCCTGAGGACATTCTCTTTATTGATTCCTCCAATCACTTTGAGAAGGTGAAGACTTCCAACGTGATGCGCCCAGAACATATTCAAAAGATTGTCGATACCTATAAAGCTAGATCTAGTGAAGATAAATACAGTCAGCTTGCCACGATTGAGTCTATTAAGGCCAATGACTGGAATTTGAACATCCCTAGATACGTCGATACGTTTGAAGCAGAAGAGTCTATTGATCTGGGGGCTATTTCAAAACAACTGACTCAACTAGACCAAGAAAGTAAAGAAACGGACAAGACTATTGCCAATTTTTGTAAAGAGCTTGGTATTGAGCCGCCGTTTACAGGAGTGGGGAAATAAGATGTCAGCACCAACACTTCGGTTTAGAGAGTTTTCAGGCGACTATTTTCATAAAATGCTTGGCTCCATTGTGGGATGCCTTGAATCGGGGGTTAGCGTTAACTCAGAAGATCGACCTATTTTAGGTGAAATAGAGACGGGGATTCTAAAGACAAGCTGCGTGAGTGACGGCTTCTTCAATGAAAATGAAAATAAAAAAATAATTGATTCCGAAGTTCATAGAGCCAAAATAAATCCAATTAAAGATTCAATTTTAGTAAGTCGAATGAACACCCCTATGTTGGTTGGTGAAATAGGGTACGTGTCAAAAGATTATCGAAATCTATTTGTGCCGGATCGGCTATGGTTAATCAAAATTGGTGACAAAGTTAATAACTCAACAAAATGGTTATCTCATCAGTTGACGACCAAAAAAATGAAGGCTCTTCTGAGCTCTATCGCGACAGGAACAAGCGGTAGCATGAAGAACATCTCTCAGCCTAATTTTTTAAATCTGATGGTTAATCAACCCAGCTTCCAAGAACAAACCAAAATCGCCAACTTCCTCACAGCCGTTGACACCAAGATCTCCCAACTTACCAAGAAACATCAATTACTCTCCTCCTATAAAAAAGGGGTAATGCAGAAAATCTTTAGTCAGGAATTGAGGTTTAAAGATGACGAGGGGCGGGAGTTTGCTGATTGGGAAATAAAAACGCTAAATGATGTTGTGCTTTCTATAACAAACGGCTTAAGCGCCAACCAAAATGAATCTAATTTAGGTTACAAGGTAACCCGAATAGAAACAATCTCTAATAAAACTATTGACCTTGATAGAGTTGGTTACATCGATACTAATTCCGATATTTCAGAATACAAATTAGATATTGGGGATATTCTTTTCAGCAATATTAATAGCCTTTCTCATATAGGTAAGGTTGCTTTTGTGGATCAGGAATACGGCCTTTATCATGGCATGAACTTATTAAGACTCAGAATTGATAAAGCTAGCAATGCGCCAAAATTTATATATCAACTGTTAAGCTCAGAGAAACTCAAAAAGTCATTTGAAATAAAAGCAAATCAAGCAGTTAATCAAGCTAGCATCAATCAAACTGAATTAAAAAAAACGGAACTGTGCATACCAAAAAAGGATGAGCAGATTAAGATTGCCAACTTCCTCACCACCATTGACGATAAGATCACCAACGTCAAATCCCAACTAGAAGCTGCCAAGCAATACAAGCAAGGTCTCTTGCAACAGATGTTTGTTTAATTAAAGGCGCTATGTCTACCCAGTCTGAACTTGCCTTAGAAAATGCCTTAATTGAACAACTAGAGGGAATGGAATATTCCCGGATCAAGATTGATGATGAACCAGGCATGCTCGCCAATCTCAAGCGCCAGCTAGAGATCCACAACAAAAATATTATCTTTACCCCTCTTGAGTTTGAAAAGGTTCTCAACCATCTCAATACGGGCGGCGTATTTGAGCGCGCCAAGATTTTGCGGGACCGCTATGCCTTAAAGCGCGATAACGGCGATGTAGCCTACATTAGCTTCATTAATAGTGATGACTGGTGCTTAAACGAATTCCAGGTCACTAACCAAATCACCATGGAAGGCCGACGCAAAAATCGCTATGACGTCACTATTTTGATTAATGGTCTGCCCTTAGTGCAAATTGAGCTCAAACGCCGTGGAGTAGAGCTCAAACAAGCCTTTCACCAGATTGTGCGTTATCAGCATGATTCTTACGATGCCGGCAATGGCTTATTTCAGTATGTCCAGATCTACATCATCAGCAATAGCGTTAATACCAAGTACTTTGCCAACAACAAAGGAGACTCGTTTGAGCAGACCTTCTTTTGGAGCGATAAAGAAAATAATCGCATCTCTGATTTAAAAGAATTTAGTTCTGAGTTTTTAAAGCCTTGCCATATTGCCAAGATGATCACCCAGTACACGGTACTGACAGAAGATCAAATTAGCAAAGTACTGCGCCCTTATCAGTACTTTGCAACTGAAGCCATCGTTGAGCAAGTCAAAACCAGCGTGGCCAATGCCTATATTTGGCACACCACGGGTTCAGGCAAGACGCTCACCTCATTTAAAGCCAGCCAGATCATCAGCAAGATGGCTAAAGTGCATAAGGTGATCTTTGTAGTGGACCGCAAAGACCTAGACTATCAAACCGCTAAAGAGTTCAATGCCTTTGCCAAAGATAGCGTGGATGCCACCACGGACACCCGCTCTTTAGTAAAACAATTGGCCGATGACACCAATAAGCTCATTCTGACCACCATTCAAAAGCTTAATAACGCCATTACTGGCGAAAAATACCTCTCTAAGGTCAAAGATTTACAAGACAAGAAGATTGTCTTTATATTTGATGAGTGCCATCGCTCTCAATTTGGTGATACCCACCGCAATATCAAAGCATTTTTCAAAAATGCTCAGATGTTTGGTTTTACGGGTACGCCTATTCTGGCTGAGAACGCATCTGGCAGTACCGGGCAACAACGCACCACTAAAGACCTCTTTGGTAATTGCCTGCATCAATACGTGATTGTGGATGCCATTAAGGATGAGAATGTCCTGCGCTTTGCCGTGGAATATGTTGGCAAGTACCATAGAGCAAACTCGGGTAGTGAAATCGATATTGAAGTGGAGGCCATTGATACGAAGGGACTCCTAGATAGCCCCAAACGCCTTGGCAAGATTACCGATTACATCTTGGAGCACCATCGTCAAAAAACGAAACATCCTGATTTCACGGCAATGTTTTGCGTCAGTAGCGTGCAAAACCTCATTAGCTATTACGAACTCTTTAAACAAAAGCAATCTGAATTGCCGCCCTCAAGAAAACCCCTCAAAATTGCGACCATCTTTAGTTATGCCGCCAATGAGGAAGATCCCACAGCCAATGGCCTCAATGGATTAATCGCTGAAGAGAGCCCGACAATTGATGTAGCCAAGATCAATCCCTACAGCCGCGATAAGTTAGATAGTTTTATGGCTGACTACAACACCATGTTTGGCACCAAGTACTCCACCAGAGATAGTGAATCCTTTTACAACTACTACCAAGATATTGCCAAACGCGTTAAACAAGGCCAGATTGATATTTTGCTAGTGGTCAACATGTTCCTCACCGGCTTTGATAGCAAAAGACTTAATACCCTGTATGTGGATAAGAACCTTAAATACCATGGGCTGATTCAGGCATTTTCCAGAACCAACCGCATTCTCAATGAAAAGAAATCCCAAGGCAACATCATCTGCTTTCGAAATCTAAAGCAAGCCACGGATGAGGCCATTGCCCTATTCTCAGATAAAGGGGCTAAAGAAGTCGTTTTGCTCGACCCCTATGAAGACTATGTCGCGAAATACAACGCTGCCACTGAAAAACTCTTAGAAATTACTCCGACGGTAGGCAGCGTAGACGCCTTACTAGATGAAAATGCGCAACTTCTTTTTGTGATGCGCTTTAGAGAATTACTGCGCCTCAAAAATATCCTCACTACTTTTTCTGATTTTAAAGATACAGATCTGAATCTTCCGGAGCAATCCTTTGAGGATTACAAGAGCAAGTACCTTGATGTGCATGACAAAGTCAAAAAGGACAAGGAGCCAGAAAAGGTTTCCGTTTTAGAAGAGATTGATTTTGAACTCAGCCTCGTTCACCGTGATGAGATTAATGTGGCCTACATCCTCAGCCTATTAATGAGCATCCATCAAGTTGACCCTAAAGAAGCCAAGAAGCGTCAAAAAGAGATCATGGACATGGTCTCTGGTGAAGTGCAGCTACGCAGTAAGCGTCAACTCATTGAAGAGTTTATTGAGCAAAACCTGCCTAAGATTAAGCCTGAAGATAATGTCGTAGCCAAGTTTGAAGCGTATTGGGATGAGCATAAAGAAAAGGCATTCCAGCAGCTTTGTCTTGAAGAAAAAATTGCACCAGAGCAACTCAAAAAATTGCTTCAAAACTACCAGTTTGCTAATCGCTTTCCGCGCAATCAAGAAATTAAGGCTGCATTGGCGTTTGAGCCCAAGATTTTGGAAAGTAAATCGATCTTAGAGCGAGTCTCAGAAAAGATTAAAGGGTTTATTGATACCTACATTGAAGGCATGGGAGGCCCTCAGGGATGACTTAATCCATTTAATAACAGCCGCCGATGACTATCTTTGAGTAGATGTGATGGGGTTTGGATTGTTGCTTAACAGGGCCTCGAGATAGAAATTATTAGATTAGAAGTATTAATATCAAAACATAGTCATTTTCCCCGATTAAATTATTGGCTTTAAAAGGCTGTCAGTGTGCCTAATGATTATTTTCAGGGATTAATCCGTTTTTCTGGCGCCTTTTTTCTTTATGGTGTTCATTTGAAGATTTCTCCATTCCTCATCTAGAGAAATTTTATCCATAATTTGTTTTGAATAATTGTGGTCCATTATGAAATCAATAAATTCCCTATAGTCAGTTGATTTAGCTATTTCCCTATAAGGTTCAATTTTTTCCTCAAGAATACTCAGCGCCAATTCAGTCAATTTTTTACCAAGTAATAGGTTTAGCTTGTTACTTAGGGACCTCATTTTGAGTTCATATAGATTGGTTTCTGAATATGCAGCATATGTATTGTTTGGAATTGTTCCCTCAATGGCCGCTAATCTAAATCGAGCAATTTCTTTATCTATCCCTGCGCCACAGGTTTTGATCAATTTTAAAGCGCTAGTGGCATCAATTGACAAGGCTGGCCACAACTTTAATCCTTCTGGCCCTGATAAATAAATATCCTTCGAGCCGGGTATTAAGTTATTTATCTTATCGAGGAAAACCTCATTCGGTTGACTCCCATCTGAGTAGTTTAGCCATCTAGATTGGCGTCCACCAAATCTCTTTTCTAGCTGATAGTTTGAGGTGCACCCAGATTCCCTAATTACGAACTCATACCAAGCAATCGCCCTCAGCGAATCAATCGGCCAAATATATCTTTTGTCGGTTGAATTTGTCGGAAGTTTTTTTGTGGTTTTGATGGTGCCACCTATCTTTAAGTAGGTTGTATTAAAAAAAAGTTTATTTCCAAATATTGTTAAACCTCCAAAAGAAAAGAGGGTTTCAAATGAATATTAAAACTTTAATAAGATACACACCAGTGCAATCTCCGAATTGCGGCGTACCAATGCTTGGATCTACAAATACGCCCCAGCACAAAATCAATAGAAGTGGCAAAAATTCGGAGGTGCAAAAGTGAAAACAAAGCATCTACGAGCCAGGCTACCCGATTCAGAGTATGAGTTGGTCAAGGTCGCCGCAGATAAATTGGGCTTAACTATTAGTGAGCATGTTCGCTCTGTTTTAGCCTCTGGCAGGCTAGCAATTGCTCAGGAAGCTCTATTAGACAGGATTGACTCGCACCTATTGCACCTTCCAGCTGCGGTTAACTCGACCCAAGAAGTCCAGGAGCTTGAGCCATTTGTTGTCGAAATTCTACTTTTGGTGCGAGAGCTCGTGTCTGAGCGAAATGCGCAAATTCTCTCTCGAGTTTCAACTCAACTAAATAACTACTATCCAGCAAGGAAAAGACTATGAGCAAGCATGATCCAATTTTCATCACCTTCAAGATCTATTTTTTCAGAATTATCTGGTTTTTTGGTATATCTGCGCTCCTAGCATTTTCCGTTTGGAGTTGGGCGTTAATCCATCTCTTTGGGATTGCATTCTGGGATTTATTCGGTCATCTGACTTGGGAATTTTTACCGCATATAAAAATTATCGAGCCATTGCTTGTATGGTGTTCAATGGTTATTGGGGTGTTGGCAACAAGCTTGATTTTTTCCTTGATTCATATTTGGTGGCACCAACGTGGTGATCAATATCGCCGCGGATCTAACCTTGGCAATAAGGGGGCTTGATATGGGGCTTATAAATAGTATTTTCGGCCCATCTTCTGCCAATCAAAAAATTGTCTTTGGCGGCATACCTCTTTCTCGAAAACTAGAGCCATTACATTTTTTATTGGTGGGCTCAACTGGTACTGGCAAAACAACGCTTGTGGATCAGATTCTGAACGCCGCCATTCCTCGAGGCGATAGGGTGATCGTTTGCGATCCTGGTGGAAGGCACCTTAGTTTGTTTTCACGGGCAGGGGATTTGGTTCTTAATCCCTTTGACAAAAGGTCATCTGGCTGGTCAATATTTAATGAGATCCGAACGGATTTTGATTATGAGCGTCTTTCTGGATCAATTGTGCCGGAGGCGCAGGGGTCGGATATGCAGTGGCATCATTACGCGCGGGTGCTATGTGCAGAGACAATGCAGGCCCTAATGAAACGCGGAGAGGGCGCAACCGAAAGATTGATGTATTGGTTGACCATAGCCAAATCGGATGAGTTGGCTGCCTTGTTGGTCGGAACGCCGGCTCAGGGTTTATTTGATAAGGACGCCGCAAAAGCTTTGGCTTCAACACGTTTTATCCTCACGACACAACTTAATCCCCATAAGTATATAAAGCCAGGTGATTTTAGTATTCGCGATTGGTTGATTTCAGGGTCGGGAAATTTATTCTTAACCTGGCGCGAAGACATGCAAACAGCCTTAAAGCCATTAATTAGCACCTGGATTGATATTGCCTCTAATGCAGTTTTATCTCTTCCCGCAGATCAAGATCGGCGCATCTGGCTCATTTTGGATGAATTGGGTGCTTTGGGGCGACTAAATTCGATTGAAAGTGCCCTAACAAGAGGGCGAAAGCATGGCTTATGTGTTGTAGCTTGCTTGCAAAGTACATCGCAGTTAGATCGTGTTTATGGGCATGACTCAGCCATCGTACTCCGTAGTTGTTTTAGAAATCTAGTCGTTTTGGCTGTCAGTAAAGCGGACCCGGAGACTGCTGAAACTCTGTCTAAAAGTTTGGGAGAGGCAGAGATTGACAGGCGGCAGCACTCAAGCTCAGATGGGCCAGGCGGAATCACCAAAAGTATTGCAACGCAGAGGGTTTCCGAGCGAATTGTGATTGCAAGTCAAATCACGGGACTTCCAAACTTGACTGGATATCTGGCTCTGGCTGAAAGTGCGGATACGACCCGCATTCAAATTACCCCAGTCAATTTTCCTATTGTCGCCCCTGCCATATTGGAGTAATGCATGCTAACTATTTCAAAAGTGTCAAGCGGGGCAGCGGCAGCAAATTACTACGAAGATTCTAGTGACTACTATCTCCGAGATGATCCATCTAGTTGGCAGGGAAAAGGGGCAGGAGCGCTTGGATTGAGTGGGCAGGTGGATTTTGAGATATTTAGAAATCTCATTAACGGAAATCTACCCAATGGAGCCGAGATTCATAATGTTGGGAAATCTAGATGTGGTGCGCTAGATTTCACGTTCTCAGCACCCAAGAGTATTTCGATGCAGTCCTTAGTTGGGGGTGATAAGCGCCTTATTGCCGCCCATGAATTAGCAGCCTCTAGAGCTTTAGATTATGCCCAAACTCTAGCTGCATATCGGATAACCAGTGATGGAGTTACCGTCAAAGAGCAGAGTGCAAATTTAACGGTTGCCACTTTTTTGCATGATTTGAGCCGCGCCAACGATCCTAATTTACATACTCATGCGGTGATTTTAAATATTACCCAAAGACCAGATGGGGGATGGAGATCTCTGGAGCAAACAGATTTATATCGCCAAAAAATGCTGATGGGCGCTCTATATCGCTCTGAATTGGCGCAAGAAGTCAAAAAAATGGGTTATGAAGTTCGTGTGACTCACGTTGATGGGCGTTTTGAATTGGCTCATATTAGCGAGGCACAAGTCAAGGCATTTAGCACTCGCAGTCAGCAAATAGAGGCAATGCTGTCAGACCGCGGTTTGACAAGAGAAACCGCCAGCTCGAAAGAGAGGGAGGTGGCGAATCTTGCGACACGTGACAAAAAAGGCGTCGTTGACCGCGAGGCGCTCATGAATGATTGGATCCAGAAAAGCCAAGAATTTGGAGTTGACTATAGCCCTTCGATCTCCGCGCAGATGAGTTGTAAGGCGGACTCATTTGGGGTTAAGGATGTTATTGACTTTGCAATTGAGCATACGACCGAGAGGCAGTCTATTGTTGAAAAGTCAGCACTAATGAGGGCTGCATTAGAGCGCGGTATAGGCGTTACTAATTTAACCTCAATTCAGAAGGAGATTGAGAGGAGGGTTGAAGTTGGTGAATTAATTGCCTCTGGGAGTCGCTATACAACTGAAGCTGCACTCAAGCGGGAGCTCGATATTATTTCCATTGCTCAAAGAGGTTCTAACAGACTTACTCCAGTTGCACCTAATGAGGTCACCTCAAAATGTTTGTCAAATACATCATTGAACTTAGGCCAATCGGCTGCTGTGCGGCTAATTTTAAATACCGAAGATAGGGTGGTTGCCATACAAGGCTCAGCGGGTACGGGTAAAACTTTCATGTTGGAGGTCGCAAAGAATTTGGCGGAGGCGGAGGGTTACGAAGTTCGTGGATTAGCTCCATCAGCTGCGGCCGCTAAGGAGCTGGAGAAAGTTGGCATTGACTCACAAACGATTGCATCGTTTGGGGCGTCCAAGAGCTCGAATTTAAATGAAAAAACTATTTTGCTGGTTGATGAGGCGGGAATGGTATCAGCCAAGGATATGCAGTTTATTTTTCGGGCGGCCGAGTTAAGTAATTCAAGAGTGGTCTTGATTGGCGATACCCAGCAATTACAAGCGGTTGAAGCTGGCAAGCCTTTTGCGCAATTACAAGAATCTGGAATCTCAAGGGTGGAGGTGGGGGAAATTATTAGGCAAAGCGATCAATCTTTGCGTCTTGCAGTTGAGATGGCCTCGCAAGGGGAAATTGGTAGCGCCATTAGAATTTTAGAAAAGCATATTCATGAGATAACTGATGATCGAAGTCGATATGAGCAAATTGCAAAAGATTATGCCGCTCTAGCTGAGAGTGAACGGTCTCAAACCTTAGTGGTTGCAGGTACCAAATATGCTTGCACATCAATTAATCAAAACATTCGCTCAGAATTAGATTTGGCAGGCAATGGCATTCAGGTTGCCACATTAGAGCGCAAGGATTTAACGCAAGCCCAAGCCAAAATGAGCACTTCTTATCAGCCCGGAGATGTGATCGAGGCGAAAAAAGACTTTTCATCCCTTGGGTTGAGTCGGGGGGATTTGGCAGTTGTAGTGCATGGGGATGCTGGTCTTGTCCAATTGGAGCGATCAGACGGGGTGCAAGTTGATTGGCGGCCTGCTGTACAAACTAACATGATTGCTTACAAGGCAATAGATCGAGAATTTTCCTCTGGAGATGTGGTTCGATTTACTGGCAATGACTATGCGATGGGCGTTACCAACGGAGATCGTGCATTAGTGGCAAGTATTGACCAAGAAAAGCAGTTAATGACGATGCAAAAGATGGATGGAGATGTCATTGCACTGGATCTTAGCCAACCTCAAAAGATTGACTATGCCTATTGCACCACGATTCATTCGGCTCAGGGCCAGAGTTCAGAAAGAGTGTTGATAGAGGCTGATACGGCTAGTGCCACATCTAATGAAAATGCATTCTATGTAGCCATTAGTAGGGCTAGGTCTGAGGTGGAGATTTATACGGACGACAAATACCAACTTCCAGAGTCCATGGGTCGCGAAAATGTAAAAGAATCGGCTCTTGAGCTAGTGCAAGAGAGCCGCTCGCATTCCTTCGATCTTTAAAGAAGAATTCATTTCATTTTTAGCATGCGCACATTAGACCTTCAGGAGGCCGCTATTTTTCTCAAGATGCACAAGGAAGAAGTGCGCCGTAGAGCTAAGCTGGGGATTCTTCCGGGGGCAAAAATTGGCAAATGCTGGGTATTTATTGATGATGATCTTGCATTGCACATTCGTTCGCTGTACGCTATCCGAGAGCAAGCGTTACAGGTGACAACAAGAAAGGAAAGTATATGTCACTCATTAAACGCAGTAGTACGTGGTGGGTCAGTTTTACCACCCCACGGGGAGAGCGAATTAGACGCTCTGCTCAAACAGAAAATAAGTCTCAAGCGCAAGAATTCCATGACAAATTAAAGGCCGAATACTGGAGTGTTCAGGTGGTTGGTAATAAACCGAAATACACTTGGGATGAAGCTGGCGTGAAGTGGTTATCTGAAATGAGTCACAAGAAAACTCATCTTGAGGATGTGAGAAAGTTGGCTTGGCTTCAGCAGTATTTGCGGGGAAGGGTTTTGTCAGAAATTTCACGTGATGACATATCGGCTATCGGTGAAGTAAAGAGAGATGAGTCCAGTGGTTCCACTGCAAATCGGTATCTTGCGTTGATTCGTGCAATTTTGAGGCGGGCTTGTTTTGAGTGGGAGTGGATTATTCGGACCCCCAAGGTGAGAATGTATCAAGAGGCAAAACGTAGGGTGCGTTGGATAACTCCTGAGCAGGCAAAGGTTTTGTTAGGGGAATTACCTTTGCACCAAAAGGAAATAACCCTTTTTGCATTATCAACGGGTTTAAGGCAGGCCAATGTAGTGCAGTTAACCTGGCCGCAAGTAGATTTGGTGCGAGGTACTGTTTGGATTCCAAGCGATAAGGCAAAAGCCGGAGAGGATATTCATGTTTCGCTTAGTGAATTTTCTACTCAAGTCTTGCATCGTCAATTGGGAAAACATAAAGATCGAGTATTTACTTATGCTGGAAAGCCGGTTCAGCAGGCAAATACAAAATCTTGGCGTAATGCTTTAAAGAGGGCTGGAATCGAGAATTTCAGATGGCATGACTTGAGGCACACGTGGGCAAGCTGGTTGGTGCAAAACGGCACTCCTTTATATGTTCTGCAAGAAATGGGCGGATGGAAGTCTTCTGAGATGGTTCGGCGGTATGCGCACCTAGCACCTGCGCAGTTGGCGCAACATGCTGCTGTAGTTGGAAATCTGCTTTGTGACACAAACTTGGCACAAAGCCTGTAAAAGAAAAGGGACCACATTTCTGTGATCCCTTTGTATTACTGGTGGGTCGGGCGAGATTCGAACTCGCGACCAACGGATTAAAAGTCCGCTGCTCTACCGACTGAGCTACCGACCCAGTAAGAACGAAATTATAGCAAGAACTTGGTTTGGCTTCCCTAGGTTTCCTGGGTTTGCCCTCTGCGCCTTGTAATTACAAGAGCGCTATGCGTTTGCTCGTCTGGCAACCGGCGGGTTTTTGGAGAAATAGTCCTTAATTCCCCTCAAAATGGCCTCAGCAATTTGATCTTGGTAGACATCGTCATTTAGGCGGGCTTCTTCTTGCGGGTTGCTGATAAAGGCGGTCTCAACCAAGATTGAGGGGATATCAGGGGCCTTGAGAACCGCAAAGCTCGCTTGCTCTACTTTTCCTTTGTGTAGAGGTGCAAATCCACTAATTCGCTTCAGAATGGAGCTGCCAACCTGAAGTGAGTCTTTAATTTGGGCGGTTGTGGACATATCTAGCAATAGGTTTGCTATTTGCTTATCTTGCGTCTTAATGTTGATACCGCCAATTAAGTCGGAAGCATTTTCTTTGTTGGCCATCCAGCGTGCCATTGTGCTACTGGCTCCCATTTGTGAGAGTGCAAAAACTGAGGCACCTTTAGCTCTTGGCTCTATGAACGCATCCGCATGAATGGAGACAAATAAATCTGCTTCCACTCGTCGTGCTTTCTGTACGCGAGTATGAAGGGGTACAAAGTAATCCCCATCCCTAGTCAGAAATGGGCGCATATAGGGGTCATTCTCAATCTTGTCGCGAAGGCGCTTGGCAATAGAGAGTACGACATGCTTTTCTTTGGAGCCCATAGCGCCAATAGCACCCGGATCTTCTCCACCATGGCCGGCATCGATTGCAATAGTGATGAGGCGTTTGTATTTCGCTTGAGCGGGAAGTTCTTTGACATCGGGAATTGCTTGAGCTACTGGAGCCTTTGGAGCATCTTTCTCTTTCTTTTTTGCAAACTGCGCAATCAGGTCGACTTCTTCATTGGCTTTTTCTAGTGCGCTTTCTTTACGGGCGCTACTCTTTACCAATTCCATTAAGGGGTCTGGCGGAGTTGCTGGGTAGAGGTCTAGAACCATGCGGTATTGATACTCTGCGATTGGATCCAGCGTAAATAGCTGTGGCTTCACAGGTTCTTTCAGGTCAAATACCAGGCGCACCATGCCGGGTTGAAATTGACCTACACGAATTTGTGAAACATAAGGATCATTTGGTTTTACTTTGGCTACCAAATCTTTCAGAGTGGCATTTAATTCCATACCCTGCACATCAACGACTAAGCGATCAGGGTTCGTGAGTAGTTGTTGGGTAATGGGCAACGCTTTATCCGACTCGAGCGTGATGCGCGTGTAATCCTCTGCAGGCCAAATACGCACACCTAGGATCTTGGCGCCCCAGGCAATTTCCGCCTCACTGAAAAAAAAGATGAAGCCCAGCATCTTTGCTGAATTCTGGAGATGCTTTCTTCTGGACGGGTTGATAGGAGTTTTGCTCATTTCTATTGGGAGTGCATTTTTTCTACAACAGCTCTTCCCTGGTCTGAGCTTGCCTGGAGGCTAATATTTCTTGCGTTTTCATCCTCTGCCGAACTGAGTTGAATCTGAATATCAAATGCGGGTAGCGTACCCTCAGCTTTTTCTGGCCACTCCACCAAGCAGAATCCAGGCTCATCAAAATGCTCTGCAAAGCCTGCCTCTTGCCACTCTAGTGGATCTCTCATGCGATACAGATCAAAGTGATGGGCGGTGATGCAGATTGCGTGATTTGCATCACTGCTTTTGATTTGAACGGGGTAGGGCTCGCACAAGGTGTAAGTTGGACTCTTAACCCTGCCTTTATATCCCATAGCCTGTATTAGGTAGCGGGCAAAAGTGGTCTTACCGGCTCCCAGATCGCCTTCCAGGGATATATTGAGGTGGGCACTCTCCGTTGTTTGAAAAAGATGGCTAAGACTGAAGGCAAGCTTTTGTGCCAAAGCAGTTGTATCTGCTTCCTGCCTACAATGTTGAGTAAATAAATTCTGAGCCATTTGCCTAGTTTATTCAATTATTAAGCTACATTCTGTATTCCCAATGACTTCTTCCAAAATACCGAACTCTGTTGACCAGGCCAATCTTCGTAAATGGCTAGATGATCAGTCTCGTAATTTGGGTTTTGATGGCTTACGCATTACCGATACGCACCTTGGAGCGGCTTCAGAGAGGCTACATGAGTGGTTGGAGCAGGGTCGCCATGGCCAGATGGAATACATGGCTAAACATGCTAATTTACGCTCCGATCCCGGTGCGCTGGTTCCAGGGGCTGTCAGGGTGATTTGCGTCTCCATGAATTACCTTCCGCCCGAAATCAACTTTGATCGCGAGTGGCAACGATTGGCTGAGCCGGCTCAAGCAGTGGTATCGATGTATGCCCGTGGGCGCGACTATCACAAGGTGATGCGCAATCGTTTGCAAGAATTCGCGCAACGGATTGAAGCGCACATTGGATCATTTGGCTATCGCGTGTTTACGGATTCAGCGCCATTGATGGAGGTTGAGTTGGCTCGTAAAGCGGGCTTGGGTTGGCGGGGCAAGCACACGCTACTACTCAATCGTGAATCTGGATCAACATTCTTTCTGGGTGAAATCTTGGTGGACGTTCCACTGCCGATTGATCAAGAAGAAGAGGCGCATTGCGGTACTTGCCAAGCTTGCATGGATATTTGCCCCACGCAAGCCATTACTGCACCTTACCAATTAGATGCGCGACGCTGCATCTCGTATTTAACGATTGAAAATCCGAACGCCATTCCAGTGGAGTTTCGAAGGGCCGTGGGCAATCGCGTTTATGGGTGCGATGACTGCCAATTGATTTGCCCTTGGAATAAATTTGCACAACGTACAGCCTTGCCGGACTTTGCTGAGCGCCATGGCCTTGGCAAAGCAAGCCTCTTGCAACTCTGGTCTTGGACTGAGGAAGAATTTGAGAAGCGTCATGAGGGGAGTGCCATTCGTCGTATCGGCTACTCCCGCTGGCGCAGAAATTTGGCGGTAGCGATGGGTAATGCCTTGGCTGATAGCACCGTGCCTGAGTCGGATAAAGGGTTGCTGAGAAATGCCTTACGTGATGCCTTGCCCGCATCTGATGCCTTGGTGGTCGAGCATATTCAATGGGCACTAGATTCTTAAGTCCGCCTTGCCAATTTCATCCCCATCTCACTTACAATGAGTCCATGTCATCAGCCGATCAACCCTATATAGACCCTAGCGAAATCGCCCTACAGGGTTCGGCGGCGCAGCGTTTTAAAAATCGTAGTGACGCTTTCTGGGCTGGCATTCGTGATGCTGCAGGAGCGCCAGCGATGGTTTTATTTGCTGGCATGGTGGGCTTTGGGGCGATGGGCAAAACCAATGGCGTAGACGCTTGGTTTACTGGGGCGACTAGCTTCTTAATGTTTGCCTTACCTGGTCAGGTGGTTTTGTTGGAGATGGCGATTACTGGATCATCGGTTCTGGCAATCATATTGGCCGTCTCTCTGACATCCACTCGCTTCATTACGATGACAGTAACCCTCTTTCCGCAGTTCCACGAGAAAGATCGCAATCATCGCCTCTACGCTTCGGTCCATTTGTTGGCAATGACGGCTTGGGCTATCTCGATGCGCGAGTTTCAGACGATGGAAGCAAAGCATCGCCTGAGTTACTTTGTTGGCTTAGGATTGTTATGTTGGTTGATCTCCATTCCGGGAACTATCTTGGGGTATTTTCTAGCGGGTATGGTTCCCGCAGCAATTACGCTTGGCCTGGTTTTCATTAACCCCCTATTCTTTTTGCTGACCTTTACCGAGGTAAAGCCTTGGATTAATCGTATTGCGATCGGCCTAGGATTTGTGCTCGGACCTTTTTTCTTTATCTTGGACCGAGATACCAGCTTGCTCACTACTGGCTTGGTAGCAGGAACGGCAGCTTACTTCTTTGATTGCAAAGTACTGCGTAAGAAAGCAGGGGTGATCAGCTGATGAATGCCGCTCTTCAAGGATGGGGTTTATGGATTGCTTTAGCGGGCGCCACCATCGGAACCTATTTTTGCCGCGCGATCGGTGTCTTGCTCGCAAAACGGATTAATCAAGATAGCGAGATCTTTCGTTGGCTAGCAGCGGTGACTTATGCGATGGTTGCGGCTTTGGTTGTCAGGATGATTTTGATGCCGCTTGGCCTCTTGGCAACCGTACCTGTATGGATTCGGATTCTGATTTGTGTTCTCAGCATTGGTGTGATGGTTTCTGGGCCGACACGCAGACTCGTTCCAGCCTTATTGACTGGAACCCTCTTAATGCTAGCTTACGGCGTGATGCGCTAAGCCAATCAATTTAGTGGTTTGTTAGAGATGGGCCGCCAAAATTTTGGCGATATGTACCGCGTCTCTTTGGGTGCCATCCGCAATCTGATGACGGCAACTTGTACCATCCGCAACTACCCAGCTATCTGGCGCTTTCCGTATTGCAGGCAACAGGCTAGCTTCCGCCATTTGCTTGGATACTTCAATATGTTCAGCTTCATAACCAAAGCTACCTGCCATGCCACAACAGGAAGACTCTATGAGTTTGGGTTCGGCATTGGGAATTAACCTCAAGAGTTCCATTGCCGGTGTAACAGCGGCAAATGATTTTTGATGGCAATGTCCATGAAATAACACGGGGCGTGAGGCTGGTTTTAATTGCAGCTTGAGCTTGCCACTTTTTGCTTCACTAGCTAAAAACTCTTCTAAGAGTTGCACATGCCTGCTCACGGTAATGGCACGCTCACCAAAGCCCATCACCAATGCCTCATCCTTGAGCGTGAAAAGACAAGAAGGCTCGAGGCCAATAATGGGGATGTCTTTTTCTGCAAAAGGAGCTAGATGATTGACCAACTCATCTAAGCTGGCCTTGGCCTTATCCACCATGCCGGCGGCCAAGTAGGTGCGACCGCAACAGAATTCTTTAGAGCAGGTATTTTTTGTTGTGCTTGAGTCAGCGCTTGGTTTATCCAGACCCTTCTGTGGAATGTGAACGCGATATCCAGCGGCCTTGAGTACAGCCAGAGCTGCTTGTAGATTTTCATCTTCAAAATAAGCGTTGAAGGTGTCAGCTAAAAGTACCACACCCTTATTGCCATTTATATCAGGCTTACTCAGCTCCGCTGGCGTAAATTGATATGGTGCAATCGCATGCTGATTGCTCCAGAATGTTGTCGCTTTCCAGATTGGCAAACTCCTTTGTGCAGAAATGCCCATCAGCCATTCTTGTAGTTTGGCAATTGGTGCAATGTGATTGCGAAGATTGAGTAATGCAGGAAGCCCTGGGATGCTACTAATGATCGGGGCATATTTGGGTAGATAGGCGACGGCTAGATCACGCATCGTATGGCCAACCCGCTTTTTATAAGCCGACAGAAACTCAATCTTCATCTTAGCCATGTCTACGCCGGTAGGGCACTCACGGCGGCAGGCTTTGCAGCTAACGCAGAGCTCCATCACTTCTTGAATGGCATCACTTCCGAGGGGCGAACTTTCATCCTGGATATCCAGTTGATTCGAGAGTGCGAGACGCAAGGTATTAGCGCGACCACGGGTGAGGTGCTTTTCATCGCGAGTGACTCGATAGCTGGGGCACATTACTTCTGCATCAAATTTACGACAGTGACCATTGTTATTGCACATCTCCACTGCTTTAGCGAGGCCCATTGCAGGATCGCCACCAGTACCTGGTGCACTGGTTTCTTCAGTAACGGGATTGTTTTGCACATTCCAAGCGGACCAATCTAAGGCCGGTTTCAGTGGAATGACTTTATAGCTTGGTGGATAGCGGAAGTTGCTCACATCATCCATCTTGGGTGGATCAATAATCTTTCCAGGGTTAAATAATCCCTTGGGATCAAATGCCTGTTTGATTTCACGGAGAGCTTCAGTAATCTTGGGGCCAAACTGCCAAGAGATCCATTCGCCACGGCAGAGTCCGTCGCCATGCTCGCCGCTATAGGCACCCTTGTATTTGCGTACGAGCGCTGAAGCCTCTTCGGCAACTGCACGCATCTTCTGCGCACCATCGCGACGCATGTCTAGGATCGGGCGGACGTGGAGGGTGCCTACTGAAGCATGTGCATACCAAGTCCCGCGTGAGCCGTATTTAGAAAATACATCGGTGAGTGCTTGGGTGTATTCAGCAAGGCTCTCTAACGGAACTGCGCAGTCCTCAATAAAGCTCACAGGCTTGCCATCACCTTTGAGGCTCATCATGATGTTTAGGCCTGCCTTACGCACTTCCCATAGATTCTTTTGTAAGCCAGCATCAGGCATGACAACAACTGATCCCGGAAGTCCTAAGTCACCCATCAGGCTTTGTAAGGACTTTAATTTCTCGAGCAGGGGCGCATGCGCTTCCCCTGAAAACTCCACCAATAGGATGGCCTCCGGGGTTTGAGCGCCGGCATCAATCAGGGCGGTCTCAATGGTTTTCTTAAAGCTTGGGTTGTGACGCGCCAAGTCGATCATGGTGCGATCCACTAGTTCAACAGCAGTAGGCCCGAGCTTGACGATATGTTGCGCGCTATCCATTGCCTTAAAGAAGCTGGCAAAGTTCACTACCCCAAGTACTTTGTGTTGCGGCAATGGCGCTAACTTGAGTTCAAGTGATTTGAAATAAGCCAATGTACCTTCGCTACCTACTAGGAGGTGCGCTAAATTGACGCTGCCATCTTGAGTATAGGGACGCTCACTTTGTGGGTGGAAGACATCGAGGTTATATCCAGCCACACGACGCAATACTTTTGGAAAATGCGCTTCGATTTCTGGTTGGAGTGTATTGGCGAGACCTTTTACAAAATCGCCAAGTTGTTTTGCAGCGCCAGAACTATTGGCGTAATTTCCAAAACTGGCCATTTGCCCATTCGCCAACCAGGCATCGATTCCTAAAACGTTGTGCACCATATTGCCGTAAGCAATCGAGCGGCTACCGCAGGAGTTATTACCGGCCATACCGCCAATCGTTGCCTGTCCAGCAGTAGATACGTCTACGGGATACCAGAGGCCGTGGGGCTTGAGTGCGGCGTTGAGGTGATCTAGAACAATGCCGGGCTCAACAATGGCAGTAGCCTTTGCTGGGTCCGCATGCAATAGTTTGCGAAAGTATTTCGTGTTGTCGATAACAAGTGCTGTGCCAGTGGTCTGCCCACACTGGCTAGTGCCGCCACCGCGAGGCAAAACTGGGACATCTAAGTCAGCTGCAATCTGAATGGCTGTTGCAATATCTTCAGCGGTTTTAGGCACAAAGACGGCAACAGGCATAGCTTGATAGATGGATGCATCCGTTGCATAACGTCCCCGACTAGCCATGTCCGTCATGACTTCGCCAGAAGTTTCTTGTCTCAGGCGTTTGGCTAACTCTGCCTTATTGGCAACGAATTCGGGTAATGGCAAATCCAGTGGCTTGTTCATGCTGCAACCTTCTCGTGAGATTCTGTGTCTACCAATTGAATAACGACATCACGCTTATTCATGACATGCTGCATCATGACTTTACGCATACGAACGCTATCGCGCGCCTTTAATGCATCCAACATCTCTTGATGTTCGCCGACCGCTTTTTCCCATTTGACGCCATCCTGATTAGAGCGAAAGCGCAGTGCCTCAATGCGAGCGTTGACTTGAGTAAATAGTTGACTTAAGACTGGGTTGTTCGCTGCGTGATTAATGGCCTGATGAATCTTGAGATTGAGTCTGTAGTAACTAGAGAGGTCTCTGCGCGCATACGAAGCCATCATTTCATATTGCAGCGCCTCTAGCTCGATGAGCGCTTGATCGCTAATATTTTGCGCCGCCAGCTCTCCAGAGTAGCCCTCTAAATTTGCAATCACATCAAAGGTATGGATGATGTCGTCTCGCGTTAATTGAACTGCGATCGCACCGCGGTTGGCAATTAACTCAACCAGTCCGTCAGCAGCCAAGCGACGAATCGCCTCCCGAATAGGGGTGCGAGAAACATTGAGTTGCTCTGCTAGTTCACGTTCATTCAGTTTGCTGCCGGGAGTGATTGCACCCTCCACCAATAAGGATCGGAGCTTTTGGAAGGTAGCTTCGTGTAGGTTTTGGGTATTTGGTGGTGCTGTGAGCATCATTTGAAATGCCTTAAATTTGTATACATATTTACTATAACTCATCAATAAGCCTAAATAACGCCATAAATAGCTTATTTTTTACTTATTTAATAAATATTTTGCATACAAAATTGTAAATTGCTAAAAAGTACCTTACACTGGTTTGCAAGATTAACTACAAAAACCAAGCGAGACACAGCATGCTAAAACTAGATAACCACCTCTCAGGGCGTCATTTCTTACACATTCCTGGTCCCAGCCCAGTGCCTTCACGCATTCTGCGGGCCATCAGCTATCAAACGATTGATCACCGCGGCCCTGAATTCGGTGCATTTGGCCTCAAGGTTTTAGATGGCATCAAGAAGATTTTTAAGACTGAGCAACCAGTCATTATTTATTCCGCTTCAGGAACGGGTTCTTGGGAAGGCGCTTTAGTCAACGTGCTCAATCCTGGCGACAAGGTACTCTTTTATGAAACCGGCCACTTTGCAAACTTGTGGCGTGCTTTGGCTAAAAAGATTGGTATCGAAGTTGAGGTAATTGGAAAGCCTGGTCAAGATACCTGGCGCTGGGGTATAGATGCGGCAGTCATTGAAGAGCGCTTACGTAAAGATACTCAACATGAAATTAAAGCAGTTTGCGTGGTGCATAACGAAACCTCTACTGGCATGACATCCAATATTGCTGCGGTTCGCAAGGCAATTGATGATGCGAAACATCCAGCGCTCTTGCTCGTAGATAGCGTATCTGGCTTGGGTTCGGCGGACTATGAGCATGACAAATGGGGTGCTGATGTAACCGTCTCTGGTTCACAAAAAGGCTTGATGTTGCCTCCAGGGATTGGCTTTAATGCCTTGTCACCCAAAGCGATTGAAGCTAGCAAACATAGCAAAATTCCCAAAGCCTATTTAGCGTGGGACGAAATTTTAGAATCGAACAAAACAGGCTACTGGCCAACAACGCCAAGCACCAATCTGATGTACGGTTTGCATGAAGCAATCGACATGATGCAGACCGAGGGCTTGGACACTATTTTTGCTCGCCATCAACGTTTGGCAGAAGCTTGTCGTCGTGCGGTTGCTGCTTGGGGTCTTGAGAACCAGTGTTTGGACCCAAATGCCTATTCACCAGTATTAACAGCAATCGTGGTTCCAGAGGGGATGGATGCGGATGTCCTGCGTAAGCATGCCCTAGAAAAGTTCAATCTTTCGCTTGGAACTGGCTTAGGCAAGCTCAAAGGCAAGATTTTCCGTATCGGCCACCTGGGCGATTGCAACGAATTGAGCCTGATGGCCGCTTTAAGTGGGGTAGAGATGAGTTTTAGCGCTATTGGCTACAAACCCAAGGCCAGTGGCGTGGTTGCGGCCCAAGAGTACCTAAAGTAAGGCTTGGTCTACAGACTCAACCTATAATTAACCCTATATATCAATAGCATTAAGAGACAGAAAGATTAATCATGTTGGCAACTAAACCGTATTTAACCCAGGCTGATGTTCAAAAGATTTTGGATGCAGCAGACAAGCATGCAGCAGCAAATAACTGGGCAGTGACTATCGCCGTTTGTGATGATGGTGGACACCTGTTGGGTTTAACTCGTCGCGATGGTTGCGCACCTGTCTCTGCTTACATTGCTCAAGAAAAAGCACGCACTGCTGCAATGGGTAAACGCGAGAGCCGTGTGTATGAAGAAATTATTAATAACGGACGTATTTCCTTTTTATCTGCCCCGCACATTTCGGGCATGTTGGAAGGTGGCGTCAATATCGAGGTAAATGGGTTTACCATCGGCGCAGTCGGCGTTTCCGGCGTTAAATCGACTGAGGATGCCGAAACCGCAAAGGCCGGCATTGCAGCCATTCTGTAAGTTACCTTGACAAATACTGTTCCTGAAATAAATTCCCCTACCGGCGCTACCGAGAGTAGCGCCACCCCAGCAACAATTACCTTTGCTGACTTTGGCTTAGATCCAAAGATTCAAAAAGCGGTATCTGAGCAGGGTTACAACACCCCAACTCCGATTCAAGCGCAATCTATTCCGCACGTTTTGGCCGGAAGTGATTTGATGGGTGCGGCCCAAACCGGTACCGGAAAGACGGCTGCCTTTGTACTGCCGATTATTCAAAAGATTCTGCGTCACGCTAGTAGCAGTGCTTCACCTGCTCGCCATCCAATTCGTGCTTTGGTATTGACGCCAACCCGTGAGTTGGCTGTTCAGGTTGCTGAGAATGCAGCAAGCTATTCCAAGCACACTGATTTGCGTGCTGCCGTGGTTTACGGTGGTGTGGATATGAAAGAGCAAGTGGCTACATTACGTGGCGGAGTGGAAATTTTAATTGCCACCCCGGGACGCTTGCTGGATCACATTGGATCCAAAGTAGCCAATCTCTCACAAGTTGAAATTCTGGTGCTGGACGAAGCGGATCGCATGCTCGATATGGGCTTCTTGCCTGACTTGCAGCGCATCATTGATTTGATTCCAGCCCAGCGTCAAACTCTATTGTTCTCAGCAACGTTCTCACCAGAAATTAAGAAGTTAGCGCAAAGTTATTTGCGTACACCTGTCACTGTTGAGGTGGCGCGTCAAAATGCCGCAGCGGATACCGTTAAGCAAGTAGTGCATATGGTGTCTAGTGCCGATAAGCAACAGGCGATTGTGAAAGTGCTTGAAGCGCGTACTCGTCAAGGCCTGTCTCGCCAGTGCATCATCTTTACTAATAGCCGTTTAGGTTGTGCTCGATTGGCTCGCTCATTGGAGCGCGATGGCATCAAGGCTGGTGCGATTCATGGGGATAAGAGTCAGGGTGAGCGAACACTTACTTTGGATGCCTTTAAGTCTGGAGCGATCGAGGCTTTGGTAGCAACTGATGTTGCGGCTCGCGGTCTTGATATCCCCTCTATGCCTTGTGTGATTAATCACGAGTTGCCATTTAATGCGGAAGATTTTATTCACCGTATTGGCCGTACAGGTCGCGCTGGTAGCAAAGGTGATGCGATTGCTTTGGTTGATGCTAGTGAAAAGCGCTTGCTCGACGATATTGAAAAGTTGATGAAGCGTAAGTTGGATATTCAACCATTGCCTGAAGGTAGCTCACGCCCTGCGCCAAGCAGGAACTCATCGAGAGCGGATGCGCCGGCCAAAATGTCAGACCCATTTTTCTATAAGCCGTATGAGCCTAGCGCTGCCCCTAAGCCATCCTCAGAATCTGCAAATCCTGAAGAGAAAAAAGTCGGCATCACCCCTGCAAGACCAGCCGTTGGTGCTTTGCTCGGTGGCTTTAAGAAGAAATAATTTTTCTATCCCAAGCCTGGGTGGCTGCCAAAAGCCACTCAGCAATCGAAGTTGCTTTTCCATCCGGCAGGTCTCCCAATCCTAAATGCCTTGCGGCTTTACGCAATTCTTGTAAAGCCTGCTGCGCATTCTCAGTATGAATGGCGCTCGCTAAAGTTTGCTTGCTGAGTTTTTCACCATGCTCATCCAGTACGAGGGGTAGGTGGAGGTAGCTCGGGCTTGCATATCCCAAGACGCTCTGCAGATGAATTTGTCTTGCTGTGTTGTTGAGTAGATCCGCGCCACGCACAATATGGGTAATGCCTTGCTCGGCATCATCCACTACGACAGCAAGCTGATAGGTAAATACGCCATCTCGGCGCCGCAGCACAAAATCCCCCACCTCTCTATTGAGGTCCTGACTTTGCTTGCCAAGAATGAGGTCTTCAAACTCCAGGATAAGTTCTGGCGGGAGACTAAGCCGCCAAGCTACATCACTAAATAACGCATTTGTTCTCTGATCTGACTGTATTGGATGGGGTCGGCAGGTGCCTGGATACACCATTTCTTGATTGCGGGGCGTGGTCACACCGCGAGCCTCTAGGAGGTTTGCGATGCTTTGCCGGGAGCAGCTGCAGGGATAGATTATTTGGAGCCCATTTAAGCGCTCTAGAGCCTTTTTATAGCGATCTTGGTGGTTAGATTGCCAGCGTGGCTCCTCGTCCCAGGAGAGGCCGCAGGCAAGCAATTGGCGCAGGATTTCTTGATCTGCCCCAGGAATACAGCGGGGAGTATCTAAATCCTCGATTCTGAGCAGCCATTTCCCATGATTTTTACGGGCATCTAACCAGCTTCCTAGGGCAGCAACGAGCGATCCCGCATGAAGCGGGCCAGTAGGCGAGGGGGCAAATCGCCCGCGATAGCCGTCAGCTGGGGATGAGGGGTTTTTAGGATTCGGCACAGCTAAAATGATCTCATGGCTTCACCCCGTTTTGTTCATCTACGCGTCCATTCCGAGTTTTCAATTACGGATGGCGTCGTTCGCATTGATGTTGCGGTGGCTGCAGCTGAAAAAGACGGCATGGGGGCCTTGGCGCTCACCGATCTCAGTAATTTATTTGGTTTAGTCCGTTTTTATACCGCCGCACGTTCCGGCGGAATTAAACCGATTGCGGGCGCGGATGTTTGGGTCAGCAACCCCCAAGATCCTGACCAGCCCTATCGCTTATTACTCCTAGTCCAAAACCATTCTGGCTACCTCAATCTGTGTCAGTTATTAAGTAAGGCCTCCCTAGAGAATCAATCGCGTGGTCGAGCCGAGGTGGATTTAAAGTGGTTTAGTGAGCCAGCCTCTAAGGCTGAAGATAAGGCAGCAAAAAGAACGCTTGCCTATGGATTGATTGCCCTCTCTGGTGGACGCTGGGGTGATGTTGGTGCTGCACTCTTGGCTGGCCAAGAAGATCAGGCTAAAGATGCTGCTAAGCATTGGGCAAAGATATTTCCGAATGCCTTTTACATCGAAGTGCAGCGTGGCGGCCATCCTCAGGATGAGAAGCAGTTACAGCTTGCCTGCCATCTTGCTAGTGAATTGGATTTACCAATCGTTGCTACACATCCTGTGCAATTTATGCAAAGGAGTGATTTCACAGCACATGAGGCCCGAGTTTGTATTGCAGAGGGTGAGCTCTTAGGTAATCCTCGACGCACCAAGAAATTTAACGAAGAGCAATACTTCCTATCTCAAGAGGAGATGGAAAAGCGCTTTGCAGATTTACCGGTTGCGCTCGCAAACTCGGTAGAGATTGCTAAGCGTTGCAACCTCTCTTTAACGCTAGGTCAGCCACGTTTACCGGACTTTCCGACACCACCGGGTATTACGCTCGACGATTATTTATTGCAGCAATCTGAGATTGGATTGAAGCGTCATATGGAGCGCAATTTTCCCGATCCGGAAGAGCGTGCCAAGGAAGAAGCTCGCTATCACGAGCGTCTCGTGTTTGAGGTGAAGACGATTGCTCAAATGGGCTTTCCAGGTTACTTCTTGATTGTTGCGGACTTCATCAACTGGGCAAAAAACAATGGCGTGCCAGTTGGACCGGGTCGTGGATCTGGCGCTGGCTCACTAGTTGCTTACTCACTAGGTATTACTGACCTAGATCCCTTGCGTTACAACTTACTCTTTGAGCGCTTCTTAAATCCTGAGCGGGTATCGATGCCCGACTTCGATATTGACTTCTGTCAGCATGGGCGCGATCGCGTTATTCAATACGTAAAAGATAAATACGGCAAAGATGCGGTGAGTCAGATTGCCACCTTTGGAACGATGGCTGCACGCGCAGCCATTCGTGACGTTGGGCGCGTGCTCGAACAGGGTTATAACTTCGTTGACGGTATTGCTAAGCTGATTCCGAATAAGCCAGGTCAATACATGACTATTGAAATGGCCAAGAAGGAAGAGAAGCAATTAGGCGAGCGCGAAAAGAATGAGGACGAAGTACGCCAGCTTTTATCTCTCGCGCAGCAGTTGGAGGGTATGACTCGTAACGTAGGTATGCATGCTGGTGGTGTGTTGATTGCCCCTGGCCGCCTAACCGATTTTTGCCCGCTCTACACCCAAGAGGCAAAAGACTCTAAAGATCAAGAGAGCGGTTCAGTCATTAGTCAGTTTGATAAAGATGACGTAGAGGCAATCGGCCTGGTGAAGTTCGACTTCTTGGGCTTAACGACGCTGACTATTTTGGCCGCTGCTGAGAAATGGATTCAGACTCTACATGTCGACCGCAAGAATTGGAATATTGGTGAAATCCCGCTCGATGATGAGAAGGCTTTCGAGGTTTTAAAGAACGCCAATACGGTCGCCGTCTTCCAGCTAGAAAGTCGCGGCATGCAAGGCATGCTCCGTGAAGCTAAGCCCGACCGCTTCGAAGATATTATTGCGCTCGTTGCGCTCTACCGTCCCGGTCCAATGGACTTGATCCCTGACTTTATTGAGCGTAAGCATGGACGTCAAAAAGTAGAGTATCCAGATCCGCGTATTGAGCCGGTTCTGCAAGAAACCTACGGCATTATGGTGTATCAAGAGCAGGTGATGCAGATGGCGCAGATGATTGGCGGCTACTCATTGGGTGGCGCAGATATGTTGCGCCGTGCGATGGGTAAGAAGAAACCTGAAGAGATGGCGCAGCATCGCAAGATCTTTAGTGATGGCGCCAAAGCTGGTGGTATTACCGAAAGTAAAGCCAACGAGATTTATGACTTAATGGAGCGCTTTGCGGGCTATGGATTTAATAAATCTCATGCTGCTGCCTATGCGCTCTTGGCATATCAAACGGCTTGGTTAAAAGCTTACTACCCTGCAGAATTTATGGCAGCCAACTTATCGCTCGCGATGGATGACACTGATAAGGTGAAGATTCTGTATGACGATTGTTTGGCCAATCAGATTCGGGTGTTCTCGCCAGACATAAATACGGGTGTTTATGTGTTCACACCGCTACGTGCACCAGACGCTGCCCCCGATTCTCCAATCAGCCATATTCGCTACGGCTTAGGCGCTGTAAGGGGTACTGGTGAGGCGGCGATCGAGGTGATCGTGAAAGCGCGTGAAGCCGGTGGACCCTTTAAGGATCTATTTGATTTCTGTGCGCGCGTTGATCGCAGGCAAGTGAACCGTCGTGCCATTGAGGCCTTGATGCGTGCCGGTGCCTTTGATAGCTTATACAAAGACGCTATTCCCGCCGGCGGAAATCTTTACGATATTCGATCTACTCTATTGGCCTCTCTTGCTCGCGCAATCGAGGCGGCTGAACAAGCTGAAGCCTCCATCAACCAAGTGAGTTTGTTTGAGGTGGCAGGGGAGGAAGATCGTCACTTGCCGGAGTTGGTCCGCGAGCTACCCTGGTCTGAAAAGAAGCGCCTTCAGGATGAGAAAAGCGCTCTCGGTCTTTGTCTCACGGGTCACATGTTTGATGCGTATCGTGATGAGACTGCGCATTTCATTCGCCAGCCATTAGTCAAGGTGACCGAGGGTAAGGATCAGTTGATCGCAGGCATTATCACTTCCGCTCGAATGCTCACTGGTCAGCGCGGCCGCATGATGATCGCCACGATTGATGATGGCACGGCTGCGATCGAAGTAACTCTGTATAGCGAGGTGTATGAGCCGAATCGCTCATGGCTTAAGGAAGATGAGTTACTGGTTGCTAAGGTGAACGTTACTCCCGATAAATTTTCTGGTGGCATGCGCATTGTGTCTGAGGCGGTGATGGATATCACCGGTGCCCGTATGCGTTTTGCACGCAATGTGCATTTATGCATCGACTCCGCAATTGATCTCAAATCCTTGCGCAGCCAAATTGGACCTTACCTGATGAGCAATCGAGTGCGGGATCCAAAGTTAGGGCCTGCGGCAGCCTCTATGCCAAGCGCTAGCGAGGGTTTGAAGGGTTTGATGTTAACGGCAGCGGTAACTACTAGTGGCGGCGCTTGCCTGATGCAATTCCCGGAAGAGTTGCGGATATATCCGGACGATGCTTGTTTGCATAGCTTGAATCAAATTTTGGCGGCCAAGCAAGCCAACACCGTTCAGGTTCAGTACCACTAAATCAGCGCTACTAAAGCCAACTAGAGTGGCTTATATATTTGTTGCAGCTTGAAGCGCATCGATCACTTGATTTGGCTCTAGTTGATCTAAGCAATCACTCTTACTACTTGCGCGATCTTCGCAGCCTGCTTTGCGGCAGGGAACGCATGCACCAGGACCTTGCAAAATAGTGACATTGCCAACGGTCTGTGAGCGAGCTCTTAATTGATAAGGCTGCATGCCAATAAAGCCATTGGGCCACGGTCCAAAGTTGGTGGGTGGTGTTGGGCCAAATAAAGCAATGGTGGGTGTATTGCAGGCTGCCGCCAAATGCGTTATCGAGGTATCCACCCCAACATAGGCTACTGCTCCGCGAATGAGGGTTCCTGTTTGTGGAATGGAGAGTAAGCCTGCAGTATCAATCACATGCTTGCGCGTCTCTTGGTCAAGCAAAGAAAGAATATCTTGATTGAGTTGAAGATCTTGCTTGGCTGGAGATGCGCTCAGCACAACTTGCCAACCTTGTTTTGCAATCCAGGCGATCAATGTTTGCCAATAAGCCAGAGGCCAGCGTTTGTAGGCTGTTAATGGGCCGGGGTGCACCATCACGTAAGGCGAGTGAAGTTGGCCAGCAATACTCGGCGTGATTGGGTCGCCAGCGGGGGCGGTTACCGATACTGCTTTGGCAAATAATTCTTGTGGGTTTTTGTTAAAGATCTCGAGCAGACGCAGTTTTTCAGTAATCACGTGTTGTGCAAAATAATCTACATCAACTGTGTGTAAGCAAATAGCTTTCTTCCAGGCATTTTGTTTATCACTTTTACTTTTTTTGGCTTTATCTTGGTCGGTGAGACCCTGAGGATGTCCGCCTAGAATGCCGACCCTGTGACGGGCTGCTACCAGGCCATACACATAGGCACGATCACTAGGTTGTGTGACTACTGCTAGGTCATAACGCTGGAAAAGCTTAAAAAATAAGGAGCAATACTCTTTAAGTTTAGGTCGGTCCGATGTTTCAATCATCTGGGCAATATCGGGGTTGCCTTTGAGCATTTCAAGCTTACCGCGGTAGCCTAAAAAATGAAACTCAGCATCAGGCCAAAGTTCTCGCGCTTGTGAAATGAGGGGTGTAGTTACCAAGACATCTCCAATTTGGCGAGTCGCGATAAATAACACTTTTTTAGGTTTTAGCGCTGAGAATGCAGTCATGGGCTTAATGTAACTCAATCTGCTTATGCAGCCTTAGCCAGAATTTTTTCACGGACGCGACGCGCATTCTCTGCTGCATTGGATTGGTCGTTGATTCGATGATAAAGATGGAGTACCTCGGTAGACCAAGACCCGGATTTGCGAATCAAGCCTCTTTGTTGGAGTCTGAAAACAAAATCAGCATCTTCATGTCCCCAGCCAGTCATGCTCTCATCAAAACCGCCAATAGCCAAAGCATCCTCTTTCCAGCAGGCCATATTGCAGCCCTTAATACGGCGCCACACAAATTTCTTGTAGTCACGCCAGGCGCCATTACCTAGCTTGATTTTGAGGGGCCAATATTTATTGATGCCGCTAGATAGTCGATAGCTCAATAAGCTGCTAGAAAACTTCTTAAAATCCCAGTGTGACCATGCAAGCAATTCTTTGCTGAGTTTGTCGTTCAGTAAGATGCGACTACCTGTAACTAGGTGACCCGTCTCGGATAAGCTTCGATGTTGAGCAATGAAATCAGGCTGAACAATGCAATCACCGTCTAGAAATACCAAGTATTCGCCGCGTGATACTTCAATCGCTTGATTGAGGATTCGGGTCTTGCGAAATCCCCGATCCTCTTGCCAAAGATGCGTTATTTGGACTGGGAAATGAGCTTGGGTAGCCTCTATGAGATTTTTGGTGTCTGAGGTGGAGCCGTCATCGGCGATGATGATTTCAAAATCTAAATCTGTTTGAGCGCCAAGTGACTCAAGACAGAGTTTGAGGGCTTGCGGCCAGTTGTAGGTCGCCAGAAGAACGGAGATCATTTGCCGAGAGAATTATTGGGGTTTGCTTCTTGGTGCAATTGCCATAACTTCATATAGCGATAGTAGGTCCCTTGCCCATTAGAAATCGCTAAAGCAAAGCCCTGGGGCCCATCCAAGAAACCCAGGCGTATGAAGTAAGTACGAGTAAAGGCCCAGACGCCATGTAGAACTGCCTTTAAAGGGCTGCTTGTTTTTCCTTTGGCAAATGCTTGCTCAGCTGACGCCGTTGAATAACGATCCAGCTTCTGAAGAACCTGTGAGTAATTCATGAAGCTGAAGTGCAGTAGGGGATTTTTCAGTTTTGCTACTTGACCATTTGGAATTAATCGTTCGTGAACAAGGTCGTCTGAAAAGCGGGCGGTGCCGCGTTTAAACAATCTATCGACGTAATCTGGGCTCCAGCCGGAATGACGAATGAAGCGACCACAATACCAAGAGAGGCGTGGAATCGCAAAACAGTCGACATGCGCTGAGTGATGAATGGCAGTCAAAATCTCACTTCGAAGGGCTGGGGTAAGGCGCTCGTCAGCATCTAAGGAGAGAACCCATTCTTCAGTTGCCAAATCTAGAGCGCGGTTCTTTTGAGGTCCAAATCCAGGCCAATCCGCCGGCTGGGCAATGATGGCCCCATGATTTTTGGCGATTTCTAGGGTGCTATCGGTGCTATTCGTATCGACCACCACGATTTGTTGGGCCATGCCCTCTAGGGAGGCCAAACAATCGGCCAAATTGGCCTCTTCATTGCGAGTGATGAGTATGACGGATAAGGTGGGCATAATTCATTATATGAATGCTCAAGACCGCACCGCCCTAAATCGCTTAATTCAGTACCTCAAGCCCCATATCTGGACGATTATTGGGTCTCTATTGGCCATGGCCCTGGTGGCCGGGGCTGAAACCTCTATTCCAGCACTGATGAAACCCTTGCTGGATCGGGGATTTACTGGACAGCTAAATAGCAAGTTGTGGCAGGTGCCGGTTTTCTTGGTGGGCTTGGCTCTTGTTCGTAGTTTGGCTCAATTCCTATCGAATTATTTGTTAACTCGCGTGATTAATGCGGTATTGCTCAAATTACGAGAGCAGATGTTTCGGACGCTACTAAATGCATCAACTACTTTTTTCCAAAAGAACTCTGCATCGAATTTAATTAATGCAGTTGTTTTTGAGGTGAACAACGTTCTCTCCATCATGGGTGGCATGTTGATTAGCTTGGTGCGAGACTCACTTACCGTGGTTGGATTAATTGGCTATCTTATTTATTTAAATTGGCAGCTGACTTTAGTAGTGCTGGTGATCTTCCCTGTGATTGCCTTCATCATGAGTAAGATCAACAGGCGCCTGCGATCTTTAAATCGCGAGCAGCAGACACTGACTAGTGAGTTAGCTTATATCGTTGAAGAGTCTGCAGCTGGATACAAAATTGTGAAGGTGCATGGTGCACAAGAATATGAGATGCGCCGTTTCATGGACAAGGCGGAGCGTTTGCGTCAGTTTGCTATGAAGTCAGCAGTAGCTGGTGGCTTGAATCAGCCAATTACCCAACTGATCGCCTCGATGGCGCTGTCGATTGTGCTGGTCATTGCATTGATGCAATCGGCCTCTGAGGGAACTACTGTTGGTGGTTTCGCCTCTTTCATTACTGCCATGATGTTGGTGATTTCACCAATCAAACATTTGGCCGACATTAATCAACCCCTGCAACGTGGCTTAACAGCTGCAGAGATGATTTTTTCGCTCATGGATCAACCTTTTGAGGAAGATGAATCCCGCAAGGAGGGTATGAAATCTTTGGGCAAGATAAAGGGTGGAATCCGCTTTGAAGATGTTGGCTTCTCTTACCAGCAAGAGACTGTACGTAAGGATGCGCTCACTGGCGTCAATTTAAATATTCAACCCGGTGAAGTGGTTGCCTTTGTCGGGCCGTCTGGTGGTGGCAAATCTACCTTGGTCAATTTACTGCCGCGTTTCTTTAAGCCGACAAGCGGGCAAATTTTCTTGGACGATATTCCGCTAGAGGACATTGTGCTTGCGGATGTACGTAAGCAAATTGCCTTTGTGGGTCAGGATGTTATTTTGTTTAATGACACTATTGCAGCCAATGTAGCCTATGGTGCTGCGGGTCCCGAAGGCATTGACCGCGGACGTGTGATGGAGGCACTTGAGGCGGCGAGCTTATCCCCGCTGATGAAAGAAATGCCTGAAGGAATTGATACTCAAATTGGTGATAACGGCAACCGCTTATCCGGTGGCCAGCGTCAACGTTTGGCGATTGCGAGAGCTATTTATAAAGATGCGCCAATTTTGATCTTGGATGAAGCAACTTCAGCGCTAGATTCCGAATCAGAACGTCAAGTGCAGGATGCTTTAGAGCGTTTGATGGCCGGTAGAACTACCTTGGTAATTGCACATCGCTTATCCACTATTGAGCATGCCGATCGGATTGTGGTCCTAGAACATGGTCATGTGATTGAAAATGGTTCACATGACGAGTTGATTGCTAAAGATGGCTTATATGCCAATCTCCATCGCATTCAGTTTTCGAATGCTTAATCAATCATTAACTGAGAACGATATCGTATTGCTCTTGGCGAAAGGTGCCCTCTGCCTGCAGTTTGATGGGCTTGCTAATAAAGTCACCCAGCTGCGCTAAGAATTGGTTTTCTTCTTCTAGAAAAAGATCGATTACATCTGGGGCGGCAACAATCCTAAATTCACGGGGATTAAATTGGCGGTGTTCGCGCACAATCTCTCGCAAAATCTCGTAACAAATAGTTTGCGCTGTTTTTACTTCACCCTTGCCTTGGCAGGTGGCGCATGGTTCGCAGGTGATGTGGGCGAGAGATTCTCGAGTACGTTTGCGTGTCATCTCCACGAGGCCGAGTGAGGAGAATTCGCTCACCGAAGTGCGAGCATGGTCGCGCTCTAGATTACGATTGAGTTCATGTAAGACCGATGCTTGATGGTCTTTGCTCAACATGTCGATAAAATCGATAATGATGATGCCGCCAAGATTGCGTAAACGTAGTTGGCGAGCAATGGCCTGAGCGGCTTCCAGATTGGTTTTAAATACGGTGTCATCCAGGTTACGTGCACCCACATAGCTTCCAGTGTTGACATCAATCGTAGTCATGGACTCTGTCTGATCAATCATGAGGTAGCCGCCGGACTTGAGATCCACTCTTCTACCAAGCGCCTTGTTGATTTCAGCATCCACATCAAATAAGTCAAATAGGGCGCGCTCGCCACGATGTAGTGTGAGTTTGTCCAACAGGTTAGGCATATACAGCGTCGCAAACCCTTTGAGCTTTTCGAAGTTCTCAGCAGAATCCACCCGAATTTTTGTGGTTTCTTCGCCAGCAACATCGCGCAATACCCGCTCGGCCAGACTGAGGTCCTGGTACAGCAAGCTAGGTGCAGCTTGATGGTTTACTGCTTCACGAATCTTTTCCCAGGTAGTGCGCAGGTAGTGCATATCATGCTCAAGCTCGGTATCACTGGCATCCTGTGCGCTAGTGCGCACAATAATTCCACCCTTTTCATTGGCAGGCATGAGTCCTGCAAGGCGTGCCTTGATTGCTTCGCGATCTTCAGGCCGATCAATTCTTTGGGATACGCCAATGTATTTTTCGGTTGCCGCATCTGTGCCGGCTGGCGGCAGATACACTAAGTTGCGGCCAGCAATGCTCAGCTGGGTAGTGAGGCGTGCGCCTTTAGTTCCCAGGGGATCTTTAAGGACTTGCACTAAAACATTCTGTCCCTCAAAGAGCAATTTCTCGATTTGTGCCTGGGGATTGTTCTGGGTAATATCGGCAACGTGCATAAATGCAGTGCGCTCTAAGCCAATCTCAATGAAGGCAGACTGCATGCCAGGCAGTACACGTACTACTTTTGCTAAATAGATATTGCCGACAATGCCGCGTTGACGGGTACGCTCAATCTGCAGCTCTTGAACAGCGCCTTGCTGAATTAATGCCACCCGTGTTTCTTGGGGGGTGATGTTGATCAGAATTTCTTCATTCATATGCGGGCAACTTTAGCGAAATCTAATAATTGGTTAACTTCGAAAATGGGTAATCCCATGATACCGCTATAGCTGCCTTTAATTGAGGGAATAAAAGCGCCTCCAAGCCCTTGAATACCGTAGGCACCAGCCTTACCAAATGGCTCGCCACTTTGAATGTAGCTGTTAATTTGTGTTTCTGTTAAGTGAGCAAATTCCACCTCAGAAACTTGCACTAAACATAGTGGATTCGTTTTTGGGTCAATCGTGAGTACGACTGCGGTTAACACTTCATGCACTTTGCCGCTCAGCATTTCCAGAATGCGTGCAGCATCGGCTGCATCGCTAGGTTTTCCGAGGATCTCGCCAGCTGGGTTGGCGGGTAAGCTAACGGTAGTATCGGCGCATAAAATCGGCGCCCAAGGCTTCCCACTGCTTTGCCATCTCGCTAATGCAACTGCGCTTTTGGTAAATGTGACTCGCTCAACATAATTGCGCGCCTTTTCATTGGGTAGGGGTACTTCAAGGGTTTCGGTATCTTCACCTGGCTCTGCAATCAACATCTCAAATTGGACGCCAATTTGCTTGAGTAATTCTTGGCGCCTAGGACTTTGTGATGCAAGGTAAATATAAGAAAACATGTGTGAATTACTCGCGGTGATAGGGGTGACCTTGCAAAATAGTCCAGGCTCGATAGAGTTGCTCTACCAATAAGACTCTAGCCATTGCATGTGGCATCGTCAGGCTGGAGAGGCGCCACATCGCTTGAGCGCTCTCCTTGAGACTTGGATCTAAGCCATCAGCACCACCAATCAAAAAAGTGATGTCAAAACCTTCTTGTCGCCAGTTTGCCAGCTGAGTCGCTAGATTTTGCGTAGTCTGATCTTTACCCCGCTCATCGAGGGCGATGACCCGAGATCCCTTGGGAATGGCTGCTGCAATTTTTACCGCCTCTTTAGTTGGGGTGAGGTCAGGCTTGATCTCTTTGATTTCAATGCTGCAATCCGCGGGCATACGCTTAATGTAATCATGGGTTGCAGTTGCAACCCATTCTGGCATTTTGTGACCAACAGAAACAATCGTTAAGCGCATCGCTAGGGGATCATTCGTCGTCGTCTGGCTCGCTTGCCTTCACCAGCCCCTTGTCGGCTGCCAACTTCACGCGAACTGGCTTGGCGCCCCACATTCCCTCTAACTGGTAGTAAGCGCGTAGTGCAGGCTGCAGAATATGAACCACGATATCGCCACAATCGACGAGTACCCATTCACCAGTCTCTAGGCCCTCGACCGAGATCACTTCTCCGCCCTTAGCATTGACCGCCTCTTTAACGGACATCGCTAAAGATCGCGTCTGACGATTCGAGGTGCCGGTAGCAATGATGACGCGGTCAAACAGTTCACTGAGTTTAGTTGTGTCGTAAACACGAATATCCTGCGCCTTGACGTCTTCTAAGGCATCTATCACGACACGTTGTAATTTTGTTAAGTCCATAGTTTCTTTAATATTTTTTTCTGAGATTTTTGAATATAGGGGTGATCTTAGCCTGATTATTTGTACAGGCCCAGATTTGTAATGATTTCTAAAGCGTGAGACGGAATATGCTCGGAAGCAATGGCGCCACGAGAAGTGCTTTTAAGCTGATTTCGGAGCTCGGTTGATGAAAGGTCTACTAAAAGACTGTTATCTAGGTAGATGCGGCCAAATGGGCTTTTTTCAAGGGTGTCTGCATCAATACATTGATGCTTTTCTAGTAATTCCTGAATTTCAGTGCCTATTTCCTTGGAAAGGTCGTGATGTGGCCTGCTGGCTACTGCGAAATTCACAAAGCCAAGTAATTGATCCCACGAGTTCCAGGTAGGAAGGTTAAGGAGGGAGTCGACCCCCATTAACCAAGTTAAGCTGACCCGAGGCCCAAAACGCTCTCTCAGGGCTTTGGCAGTATCGATGGCGTAGCTTGGGCCTGCCCGATCAATTTCGATGCGATCAACACCAATGTGGGTCGGTATTTTTAAATATAGAAATGCTCTAGCGAGGTCAACACCTGCCGCTTCAGTGAGTTGCAGGCGGATTTCTGCAGGTGTAATGCCGGAGTCTTTTTGCCAAGGCTCCCCACTAGGGATTAGTAACAACTCATCGAGATGCAGGGCCTTTGCAAAATGCATGGCAAGTTTAAGATGGCCAAGATGTGGTGGATCGAACGTGCCACCTAGAATGCCAATTTTTTGGGGTGTGTCCAAATGCGCTGAAATCAAGTTAGGCCAGCCAGTCGCGCGGCTTAAGATAGTGGTCATACAGCTTTGCTTCAGGCGTGCCCGGCTTCGGCTGCCAGTTGTACCACCACTGCACTACCGGAGGCATCGACATCAGAATAGATTCCGTGCGTCCACCAGAGTGCAAGCCAAAAATAGTGCCGCGGTCGAATATTAAGTTGTATTCCACATAACGACCACGACGGTATTCTTGAAATGCTTTTTCTTCAGCAGTGAAACTCTCTTTGTAGCGACGCTCGACTATCGGTAGATAAGCATCAATAAAGGCATCGCCAACAGCACGTGTCATTGCAAAACTTTGTTCAAATCCCAGGTCATCAAAGTCATCAAAGAAGACGCCGCCGATGCCGCGGGGCTCTTCTCGGTGCTTTAAGTAAAAATACTCATCACACCATTTTTTGAAGCGCGGATATAGCTCTTCACCAAACGTATCTAAAGCATCTTTTGCTGTTTGATGAAAGTGCCTGCAATCCTCATCAATACCGTAATAAGGAGTAAGGTCAAACCCGCCACCGAACCACCACACCGGCTCTTTATCGGGGGCTTGCGCAATAAAGCAGCGCACATTCATGTGAGTGGTTGGCACCATAGGGTTGTTTGGATGAAAGACTAAGGAAACGCCCATGGCTTCAAAGCTTCGCCCCGCAACCTCTGGGCGATGATGTGATGCAGATGGAGGCATTTGATCGCCGCGCACATGTGAGAAACCCACTCCACCTTTTTCTAGGATATTGCCGCCATCCAAAATACAGGTGCGCCCATATCCCTTTAGCTTGCTGTCTTCTGGCTTTTCCCAGGCATCCACCATAAATGCTTTGCCATCGAGCGCACTCATTGCTGAAGTAATGCGATCTTGCAGGCCTATAAAGTAATCTTTTAAGTCTGCAATATTAATTTGAGTATGTTCAGTCGATGACAAGGTTCAAGGATCTTCGTATTGGGTGGTATGAATTGCTTAAGTTATTTAACTGCGCGATAGCCAATATCTTTGCGATATTGCATGCCATCAAATTGAATCTGAGAGATAGCATCGTAGGCTTTTTGTTGTGCACCACGAACGGTATCGGATAGGCCAACTACGCACATAACTCGACCACCTGAGGTGAGTAGTTTGCCATCTTGCAACTTGGTGCCCGCATGAAAAGTGAACTGATCTTCAGTATCGGCCGGTATGCCAGTAATGACATCGCCGTTGCGTGGAGTGTCTGGATAGTTGTGGGCTGCGAGCACCACACCCAATGCAGTACGACGATCCCACTCAAGCTCAACTTCATTGAGGGTGCCATCAACCGCATGATCAAGTGCATTCACTAAATCGCTCTGCAAGCGCGCCATGATGGGTTGTGTTTCTGGGTCACCCATACGGCAGTTAAATTCCAAAGTCTTGATTTTTCCGTCAGGAGAAATCATCAGCCCTGCGTAGAGGAAGCCGGTATAAGGAATACCATCTGCCTCCATGCCTTTAACGGTAGGCATGATGACCTCGCGTAATGCGCGCGCATGAATTTCCGGAGTAACAACTGGGGCGGGGGAGTAGGCGCCCATGCCGCCGGTATTAGGGCCTTGATCAGCATCGAGTAAACGTTTGTGATCTTGGCTGGTGGCGAGAGCCAAAACATGTTTGCCGTCCACGAGAACAATGAAGCTCGCCTCTTCACCAGTCAGGAATTCTTCAATGACTACACGTGCTCCTGCATTACCCAGCTTGTTGTCGGCAAGCATCATGTCGACAGCCGCGTGGGCCTCAGCTAGATCCATGGCTACAACCACGCCCTTGCCAGCAGCTAAACCATCGGCTTTGATGACGATGGGCGCGCCTTTGGCGTCAATGTACGCATGTGCCTCCAAGGCATTTGAAAATGTTTGGTACTCCGCAGTTGGGATGCCGTGGCGCTTCATAAATGCTTTAGAGAAATCCTTTGAGGACTCTAACTGGGCCGCCAGTTGGGTTGGTCCAAAGATGCGCAGGCCATTGTTGCGGAATACATCCACGATGCCGGCGGCTAGTGGAGCCTCAGGGCCAACTACAGTGAGATGAATTTTTTCACGCTTAGCAAAGTCTGCAAGTCCTTGAAGATCCGAGATGGGGAGATTCTGAATGCCAGCTGCTGTTTGCTTTGCAGTAGCGGTGCCACCATTACCAGGGGCCACGTAGACGGTTTGAACTTGTGGGGATTGGGCTAGCTTCCATGCCAATGCATGCTCGCGACCACCGGATCCGACTAAAAGAATTTTCATAAAGAGCTAAGAAATGTGTTGATGAATAGTATTTATAGAGTCGATGTATTACAGAGATGCATTTGTAAAAACTTCTTGAACGTCATCTAGATTCTCAAGTGCATCCAATAGTTTTTGCATGCTTTCGGCTTGATCACCTTCGAGTTCGGTTTCAGTTTCTGGACGCATCGTCACAGAAGCCAATTCTGCTTTTAAGCCTGCTTGGGTTAGCGCATCTTGTACCTTTGAAAAATCAGGCACTGGGGTGAGAACCTCAAGCGATCCATCATCATGGGTGATGACATCTTCTGCACCGGCATCCAGCGCGATCTCCATCAGCAGATCTTCATTAGTGCCCGGGGCGAACAGCATTTGACCGCAATGTTTGAACATAAAGGCAACAGAACCTTCTGCACCCATATTTCCACCATTTTTTGCAAATGCGTGGCGCACCTCAGCTACGGTGCGAGTGCGGTTATCCGTTAAGCAATCAACGATGATGGCTGCTCCGTTGAGGCCGTAGCCTTCATAGCGAATCTCTTCATAGTTCACGCCCTCTAGTGAGCCAGTGCCGCGCTGAATTGCCCGTTGCACGTTGTCATTAGGCATATTGGCATCTTTAGCTTTATCAATTGCTAGGCGTAAACGGGGGTTAGTGGCGATATCGCCGCCGCCTAATTTAGCCGCAACAGTGATTTCTTTGATGAGTTTGGTCCAAATCTTGCCGCGCTTTTCGTCTTGACGTCCTTTGCGGTGCTGAATATTGGCCCATTTCGAATGGCCGGCCATACGGGTAAGTCCTTTTGAGTAATGTGGCTTGAAGACCTCATTTTAAGGGCTTCTCAGATCAAGAATGGGGGTCTGGCAACTTTTTTGTTACACTCTCACCTCTTAGTTCGCTTCAATGCAGTTTTTCCACTGCAAACACCTGCCCCGGTGATGGAATTGGTAGACGTGCCGGACTCAAAATCCGGTGCCGCAAGGCGTGGCGGTTCAAGTCCGCCCCGGGGCACCACCCTTCCTTATTCGTCCCTAAATGATTTTTACCGCAACTTGCTTGCTTGCAAAGCTAAAAGTTAGGACTTGGTATTTCCATTGATATTGAGTAACAGCCTCTTGAAATGCCTTAAATTCGTCGTTTTTCCAAGATTTATATCCAATAAATTCATCAAAAACGATTACTGTCCCCGGAATAATTTGGGGTCCAAGTAGATCAAATATCGTTTTTGTGGAACTGTAGAGGTCACAGTCAATGTTCATAAACCGAATGGGACCGTTGTGACTTTGAATGAATTGGGGAATAGTGTCCTCAAACCAGCCCTGATATAGCGTTACATTGCTGGGCACCTCTGGCAGGGTTCCATTTGCGCTGTAACTACCAGTCGGCTCATCATTCCAGTTTTCAGGGATGCCTTGAAAGCTATCGAAGCCATAAACAGCTGAATTCACTAGGGCTGCAATATTCCGAATGGATTTTCCGTTGTAGACCCCAAACTCCAAAACTAATCCATCAAGTGATGCTTGTTTGAGTGCCAAATCAATTGTTTTTGTATTCGTGCCAACCAAAGTGGCCGGTCGAAGATCAAGGGACTTGAGATACTGCCAAGACTCTAATTCATGTTTTACATCTTCATTTTTAGCAAGAGAGTCTAGTAGTGCTGTGTCTGGCAACCCCTCTGAAAAATATTCTTTTAGCATACCCAGAAAAAAAAGATATCCAGTGTGTAGAGGGGCAAGTTTGCACGCTTGCTCTAACTTTGAAATTGCTTCTTTGGGTCTTTTTAAATCAATTAAGGTTGCATGACTATTGAAGTAGGGCTCTATTAAACTGGGATCATATTTGCTGGCCGTGCTGTAGGCCTCCATTGCGCTTTCAAGATTGCCGCATTCGGTTCGGGCAACGCCAAGGCTGTTCCAGGCGGCCGCATGGTTTTCCTGAAGCGCCACAGTCTTTTCTAGCCAAAGTCGAGCATCCTCAGGCTTCATTGATTTAAGAAACATGGTGCCAATGTTGTAATGAATGACTGCTGAATTGGGGGACAGCAAGAGTGCTTTTTTATAGAAATCAAATGCCTCTTGAAAGCGATTTAATTTTGTGAGGTTGTTCGCTAAATTAACTACCGGATCAACTTGATCTGGCGATAGTCGTGACGCATTTAGATAGTATGTATTCGCAATCTCCAATTCATTGATTGCTGAATGGCAAATTCCAAGCTGAATATAAATGCTTGATAGGTTTGGGTTGAGGTGGCTGGCTCTTGTGAAGAGCTGAATGGCCCTAGTATGGTCACCAAGCTGGAGTGCTATTGACCCACTCAAGCAGAGGGTTTGCAGGTGATTTGGTGTCGTTAGCAGGAGTGAAGAGTAAATTGCATTTGCTTGTTCTAGCTCGCCTTGTTGATGCAGGTTTATTGCATTAGCGAGTTTAATTGGATCTACCATCGTTGAATTTATTTTCAGGGTTGGTGAGAATTAAATCTCGTAAGTTTCTGACTCGCTATTCATCGCCTGCTCAACAATCTTCTTGGTCAATGTAGGTGAGAATAGTTCGATAAAGGTGTAGACGAAGGAGCGCAAATAAGCGCCTTGCTTTACGCCCAGATGCGTAACGTTATTGCCGAATAAATGTCCAACTGGGATGACTCGCAGATTGCGATCTCGATCTGCATCATAGGCTAGTCCAGCAACAATTCCCACGCCCATTCCCGTCTCTACGTATGTCTTAATCACGTCCGCATCGATTGCCTCCAAAATAATATCGGGGCTGAGATTGCGTTGTGCGAAAGCCGCATCAATCTTGCTGCGGCCCGCAAAGGCTTTGTCGTAGGTGATTAGCGGGTATTTTGCTATTTCTTCTAAGGTGATGGTTGACTGATTCAGGAGTGGGTGACTTAAAGGCACCATGATGACGTGTTGCCATTGGTAGCCTGGAAGTGCCAGCACACCAGCAGTATTGGCAATGCCTTCAGTTGCAATTGCAATGTCCGCACGATCATGAATTAAAAGCTCTGCAATTTGGCCTGGATTTCCCTGTTGAATGCTTACGCGAACCTTGGGGAAGCGTTTGGTAAATTCAGTCAGCACCTTAGGCAAGGCGTAACGAGCTTGAGTATGGGTGGTGGCAATGACAAAGCTGCCTTGATCTTGGCTGGCAAAATCTTTGCCTACCCTTCTCAAGGTTTCCACTTCATCCAGGATGCGTTCAATAGAGGTGAGAATGCGTTTGCCTGGCTCAGTAAGCGAGCGAATTCGCTTGCCGTGGCGACGGAAGATTTCCACCCCTAATTCATCTTCCAGCTCAATAATGGCCTTGGAGACGCCGGGCTGCGAGGTGAACAGCGCCTTAGCGGCCGAAGTGAGATTGAAGCTCTGTCTTACTGCTTCACGAACGAAGCGAAATTGGTGCAAATTCATGTGGATTCCATTCTTTATATCAACCGCGATATACAGATTAGATTCTATATGATTTTTAGGTATTAAGCCCTAGAGACCCAGCGCAAACCCACAATCGCCAGGATGAAATACAGCAATGGGGGCGTGAGGGCGGTAAGTAGTGTCGGCCAAGAGCCCAGGAGTCCGACGTTGGAGAAGAGTGAGTTAAATAGTTGAAAGCTCATGCCCAGCATGATGCCGCCGAATACCTTAATTCCGACGCTACCGGCACGCACCTTAAGGTAGGCAAATGGCAAAGCCAATGCCAGCATCACAAAGATCGTAAATGGATAAATCACTTTTTTCCAAAATGCAATCGAATGGCGCTGTGCATCTTGCTTGTTGTCTCTGAGGTGAGATATGAACCGACCTAAACTAAAAATAGACATTTTTTCTGGGCTGACCAGGAGTACGCTCAAAATTTGGGGCGTAACTTCAGAACTGAGGCTGACGATGGGGTGGGTGAATGTTTGCGCTGAATAGACGGGGTTTAGTGGATCAGCCTGTTGGGTTTCCTTAAAACGAGTTTCCGTTACGTCATCTAGAACCCAAGTTCCCGAATGATCAAAGCGCCCAGATGCGGCACTCCGAATCGAGAGTAAGCGATAGGCGTCATCGAATTCATACATGCGAATATTTTTGATTTCGTTATCTTGCTCAATTTTCCCCACGTTGACATAGCGCACTCCAGTTCGAATTGGCCCGCTACCATCCTCATCGCGCAAGTGATCCTTTACCCAAACTCCGGTTTTAAATTGGGAGGTATAGGATGATCCAAGAGCCTTCATGCGGATCTGATCAGATAGGCTTTCGGTATAAGGACCAAGCCATTCGCTCATCACGAGCGTCAGAACAACTAGGGGTAATGAAATCTTAGCTAAGGTGGTCAAGCCCTTGCGTATATCCAATCCAGCAATACGGAGGATCGTAAATTCTGATTGACTTGCCAGCATGGCAAATACATAAATACTTCCGATGAGGCTGGCGATTGGAATGATCTCTGAAATACGGCTTGGCGCTTTTAATAAGACATGTAGCAGGGCTAGCGGCAGGGTGTATTGACCCTTTACTGAGCCGAGCTCACTTAGGATGTCAAAAAATAAAAACAGGGCGACCAAGGCAAAAAGGATAAAGCCAAAGGCGGCATAAATCTGCCTGGCGAGGTAGCGTTCATAAATGTAAGGAAATAGATATTTCATCTATTTGCCAAGAATGAAGGTAGTTGACGGCGCCACCATTTCAACGAGGGGTTGATACGGTTTCGAATCAGTAAAAAAGCGGTACCAAAGGCTAGGGCATGAATTGGCCAGGCTGCGATAAAAACATTTACCTTGCCTTGGGATACAAAGTTTTGCGTGAGATTGAGAAGGTTGCTATAGATAAGGTAAATCAGCACCGCATAAAACATCGCAGTGTAGTTACCTAGCCTTGGGTTGACATAGGCGAGCGGAATAGCAATCAATACCAAGCCCAATGCCATCAAGGGTAAGCCTATGCGCCAGAGTAATTCGGCGCGATTCGGATTGATGGCGGCTATATCGGGCTCATTCAAAAGTTCAGAGACTGTTTTTTCACGGTCACGCGGCGCTGGATCGAGCGCGCTTTTGCTCTGAATGTGGGTGTTGTACTCATCAAATTCCAGGATTCTGAAATCAGGTTGTGTGGGCAGCCCCTCATAACGACGGCCATTATTGAGTACGATGGATTTTCCGCCACCCTCCGCACGTTCAATGAATCCCGTGGAGGCGACAGCTACACTCAGCCGTCCATTTTTGGTTTCGGCAGCAAAGATATTTTTAACTTCGCTTTTATCGACATCTAGTTCTTCAATAAAAAATACGCGATCTGCTTTAGCTGACTCTTTAAATTGACCAGCAGCAACCATGGAAACATCGCTGCGTTGCTGGAAGCGTTGGCTGATGATGGTGGACTCGCGATTAGCCCAGGGCCAAACAAAAAGGGCCAATAAGGCGATGATGACAATCAGGGGTGCCGCAAAGTGCAAAATTGGTCGTATGAGGCTAGCAATACTGAGGCCGCTGGCAAACCAAACAATCATTTCAGAATCTTTGTACCAGCGCACCAGCACAATTAAGACCGCTACAAATAGTGAAACGGTGAGTAAAACCGCCATGTAACCTAGGGTGGCAAGGGCTATTAAAACAAGAGCATCCTCGGGATTGACGGCCCCATTGGCTGCAAAGCCCAAAATTCGAATGACCAGGGTAGTAATCATGATGGTGACCAAGACCAAAAAAACGCCACCAGTCGTAAAGCTGAGTTCGCGGCGAAGGGCTTGGTGAAAAATCATGAATAGATAATGAGTTGGCTGTAATTGGTTCACTCAAGATGTGAACCTGCATCTCGGAGGATAATGGATAAACACCCATTTTTCCCTTTGAATTGACTTAAAAATACCCTAAGACATCATGACTATTCAATTTAGCACCAAGATTTTCGCGCAAGCTGACATCAATAACCCTAAGCAGCTTAAGGCAAGTCTGGCCACTCTATTGGCGCAGAGCTCCGATTGTCTAGTTTTGGCCTATTCCAAGGCCGATTTGGATGCTTTGGCGCTTGGCAAATCAAAGTCTGGGCTTTTGGTCGAGCTGGATCGCTTGCTTGGAGGCTCAGTTGCTCATGCAAATCTGGTGGGTGATCTGGATGGTCAGTCGGCCGCTACCTGCGTGATTCGTGCTGAAAAATCTTGGGCTGCATCTGGGGTAAAGGTAAAGCGCATTCTCTTGGTGTCGCTGGGAGATGTTGCTTCTGCTAGCGCCCGAAGCCTTACTTCCTATTCAAAAATTGCTCGTGCAGCTTTGAAACAGTTAAGCGGTAGCTCGATCCAAACCGCCCTGTGGTTCATTCCAAGTTTTGCCTTGGGGCATCGCGCCGACTTCATGGCTGAAGAGGTGCGCTTAACAATTCAATATGCGGGTGACCAGGCATATCGCTTTGGAGTGCGTCAGCCGGCAATGAAGTTCAAGGCTAAAGACAAGGCTGATACTTTTGCCCACCTTATTTTTGCGGGCAATGATGGTTGTGCCAAAGAATTAAAGGCCGCAGTACCAGAAGGTGCGGCAATGGTTGAGGGTATGAACTTGGCTAAAGATCTGGGTAATTTGCCGCCGAATATTTGTACGCCGACTTACTTGGGTAAAGCCGCGCAAGGCTTAAGCAAAAAAACTGGTCTCAAAGTTGAAGTCTTGGGTCGCAAGCAAATCGAAGCCTTGGGTATGGGCTCATTTTTATCAGTAGCCAAAGGTTCTGACACACCTCCTCAATTTATTGTGATGCGTCACCAAGGTGGAAAAGTGGGTGAGGCTCCAATTGTGTTGGTAGGGAAGGGCATTACCTTCGATACCGGTGGAATCTCCTTGAAGCCTGGCGAGGCAATGGACGAGATGAAGTACGACATGTGTGGTGCTGCATCGGTGATTGGCACTATGTATGCAACTGCCTTAATGAAGTTGAAAAAGAATGTCATCGGCGTGATCCCTACTTGTGAAAATATGCCATCCGGGCAAGCCACTCGTCCAGGTGACATTGTGAAGAGCATGTCAGGGCAAACCATTGAGATTTTGAATACCGATGCTGAGGGCCGTTTGATTTTGTGTGACGCCTTAACTTATGTTGAGCGCTTCAAGCCCAAGGCTGTGATTGATGTGGCCACCTTAACTGGCGCCTGCATCATTGCATTAGGCCATGTGCATAGTGGCGTGTTCTCCGACGATGAGGGTTTGGTTAATGCGCTCACCAAGGCTGGCCATGCTTCCTTAGATACCGTGTGGCGTTTACCTTTGGATGCGGCTTATCACGAGCAGCTGAAGTCGAATTTTGCAGATGTGGCGAACATTGGCGGCCGCCCGGCAGGTAGCGTTACTGCAGCCTGCTTCTTATCGCGCTTTACTGAAAAGTATAAATGGGCTCACCTCGATATTGCTGGTACCGCATGGAAGAGTGGCGCAGCTAAGGGTTCGACTGGGCGCCCAGTGCCTTTGCTTGTGAATTACTTGTTAGATCAAAAGTAAGTACAGAAAGCAATTCATGGCCCGTATTGATTTTCATAGCAACGTGAGCGATAAGCTGGAATACGCTTGTCGCTTAACGCGCAAGATCTGGAGTGCCACACCTGCTGGCGAGCCTGTGCGTCATATTGTGATGGTGGGCGAGAAGGCGGATCTGAAAAGGTTAGATGAACTTCTGTGGACATTTAGTGCGACGGATTTCTTGCCTCATTGCTTTATTGAGGATGAGGCGGCAGCGGATACACCTATTTTGCTGACGGATCATTTCTTATCACCTGCCTTGTCTCAACTTCCTCATGCTGATGTTCTGATTCACTTAGGAGTGAGCATGCCTTCGGATGTTCCGGGCTTGCTTGCCCGCTTCCCTCGCGTTGTCGAGGTTGTCACCATCAATGAAGCCGAGCGCCTTGCAGGTCGCGAGCGATATAAAGCCTATCGTGATTTGGGGTATGAGTTACATAATTTCGATCAATCTAAGGCATGATCTTTACTCACCTTCAAGTATGCTGATTCATCCAGAATTCGACCCTGCTGCAATTCGTATTGGCTCATTTGCTATTCATTGGTATGGCTTGATGTATCTCTTGGCCTTTACCCAATTTTTGTTGTTGGGTCGTCTACGCATACGTGCACCGCGATATCAATCTTTAGGATGGTCCTATAAAGATCTTGAGGATCTATTGTTTGCTGGCGTCTTAGGTGTAGTGCTAGGGGGGCGTTTGGGCTACACCCTGTTCTATATGCCTGCTTACTATTTTTCTCATCCATTGAGCATTTTTAAGATATGGGAAGGCGGCATGTCCTTTCATGGCGGCCTTTTGGGCGTCTTGCTAGCATTGCTCTGGTTTGCTTATCGTCGCAAGGTTTCATTCTTTGTTGTCAGTGATTTAGTTGCGCCACTAGTTCCTTTTGGTTTGGCATTTGGCCGCCTTGGTAATTTCATCAATGGCGAGTTGTGGGGCAGGCCAACAGACTTACCTTGGGCTATGGTGTTCCCAATGGTCGACTCCATTCCCCGCCATCCTTCTCAGATCTACCAGCTCCTGGGTGAGGGAATCTGCCTGGGCGTCATCCTTTGGATCTATTCCAGCAAGCCACGCAGGGTAGGGCAAATTTCAGGATTGTTTTTGCTGGGCTATGGCATGTGCCGTTTCTTGGCGGAATTTGCTCGCGAGCCTGATGCCTTCTTAGGTCTCTTGGGTCTTGGCCTATCTATGGGGCAGTGGCTTTCTGTGCCCATGATTATTTTCGGAATTTACCTTATAGTGAGAGTAAATACGAAAAACAGCACTTATCAGTAGCTAAAAATCGATTTAGCTGGGTCTTCTGTAGCCAATTCCTTAAAATTGGCTTGATTACGCGGTAAAACATCGACTTTTTGGTAAATTTGCTCAATTCCCGAACATTTCTACTTCAATTGAAAGACATCCATGCTGGAGAAGTTAACTAAAGCTCGAAATTTGTCTAAGGCAAACAACGCCATTAAGCGCTTGATATCCGAGCGGGGTGAGTCCAACGCGCTCAGTATGGCTGATGATGTGGTCAACAACTATCGCAAATTAGAAAAAGATCAACTCGTTTCTTTTTTTACCTTTCTTTTTGAGAAGCTCAACCCTCAAGCAGATGCAGTACTGAAGGCGGCGCAAAATTTTGTAGCTGACTCTAATGCTCGCAATTACATCCAACTGCAAAAGGCTTCTGAATCTCCTCGCCAAGAATTTTTTCGTCGCCTCAATCGTGCTAGTCAAGGTACTGCAGCGGTTGTGCAAATGCGCCGCGATTTACTTCAGTTGCTGGACAAAAAACCAGGGCTGGCAGCAGTGGATTTCGACATGCGCCACTTGCTATCCTCTTGGTTCAATCCAGGCTTTCTCAAAATGCATCAGGTGGACTGGAAGTCCCCAGCAGAGGTGCTTGAGAAGTTAATTCAACATGAAGCAGTTCACGCCATTGATGGCTGGGATGACTTACGTCGTCGCCTGCAGCCTGATCGCCGCTGCTTTGCTTTCTTTCACCCGCAGCTACCTAGCGAGCCACTGATCTTTGTGGAGGTTGCGCTCCTGCCTGAAATCCCAACGGTCATTACGCCTTTGGTCGATAAAAAAGCAGAGACAGTCGATCAGGCATCGCAATATAAAGTTGCCGTCTTTTATTCCATTAGCAACTGCGAGCCTGGTCTACGCGGCGTATCGATGGGTAACTTTTTAATTAAGCGGGTTGCAGAGCAATTGCATGCTGAATTCCCCGGAATAAAAACCTTTGTTACTTTGTCGCCGATTCCAGGGTTTATGGATTGGGTTGCTGCGGGCGCGAATTTGGGTGAGGGCGTTCCAGCCGAGAGATTGAAGCCGAACCTTAAGGTAGCGCGAGATGCCGCTTTGGCGGTATTAAAGCTCGAGAGTCAGTCATGGAGCGAGCGATTGGCGGGTGGCTGGCATCCTGATTCAGCCTCTGAGAAAGAAAAGGCGGCTTTGTTGAGTTTGGCAAGCATGTATTTAGGGTTAGCCTCCACTGGCCGCGATGGCAATCCAGTGGCGAAGTTCCACTTGGGCAACGGCGCCAAATTGCATTTAGTTAACTGGGCTGGAGATTTATCGCGCAAAGGATTGCGCCAATCCGCTGGTCTGATGGTGAACTATCTTTATGACCTTGGAAGCGTAGAGGATAACCATGAGCGCTTTGCCAATGGTGAGATTGTCTATTCCAGGGCAGTTGGCCGCTTAATGGCGCCCTAGTATTAACGCTAGGGCTAACTTCTGATGAAAAGCGGAAGTCCCCTTAGAATAAGGGGTTCAAAATTAGCCGTAAAAAGAAAACTAACGCGATAGTTGGTGAAAAATAAAGGAGTCAATCATGTTTACTCAAGCAAGCAAATTTTCCGCATTTCCATTAAATGCCCTTAAAAAAGCGCTGTTCTTAGTTTGCGCTGCTCCGCTGGTTGTGATGGCGCAAGAGTGGCCAAATAAGCCCATTACCTTTGTTGTGCCTTTTCCTGCTGGTGGTGGCACTGACGCTTTTGCCCGCCCCCTGGCAGCACAATTGACGAAACAGTTGGGCAAGCAAATCATTATTGATAACCGCGGTGGTGCTGGTGGCACATTGGGTGCATCTTTGGCTGCTAAAGCCGCACCAGATGGCTACAGCTTTTTTGTTGGCGCTGCCCATCATGCAATCGCTCCATCGATGTACCCTAATTTGGATTACGACATTGAAAAGAGCTTTGTTCCTGTAGCAATGGTGGCAAGCCCACCCCAAGTCATTGTTGTGAACCCTAAGAATGTTCAAGTCAAAAACCTCAAAGAATTTATTGAGCTTTTGAAAAAGAATCCAGGTAAGTTCAACTACGCAAGTGCTGGCAATGGATCTTCCCATCACTTGGCTGGTGAGCAATTCAAAATGCTGACTAAGACCTTTATTACTCATATCCCTTATCGTGGCGCAGGCCCCGCAATGCAAGATTTGATTGCTGGTCAGGTAGATGTGGAGTTTGATGGTTTGGGTTCATCGGCAGCGCAAATCAAAAATGGCTCCATCGTGGCTTTAGCTGTTGCCTCGCAGAAGCGTTCTGCAGCATTTCCAAATGTACCAACTGCGGCTGAGGCTGGTTTAGTGGGTTACGAAGTGTCAACTTGGTATGGTCTATTCGCTCCTAAGGGGACTCCCCAGCCTATCGTTGACAAGATGATTGTGGAGGTGCAAAAAGCACTCAATACTCCTGAGTTGAAAACTATTTGGACTAATAACGGTTCAGATACACCAACCTTGACTGGAGATGCTTTCGGCAAATTTGTATCTGCAGATATCAAGCGTTGGGCAGCAGTAGCTAAAGCCTCTGGCGCGAAGCTTGATTAACAATTTGATTTAACTTACTGGTTTGGATTTGAGGCTCGAATGAATTTATATTCTTTATTGGAAAAAGGTTTTCCAAAAGATAAGCAAGCATGTGCATTAGAAACGCATGATGGGTTGTATTACTCCTGGAGTGATCTAGAGCGCGCTACTGCCAAAATGGCCAACCTTCTAAAGAGCCTCAAGCTGCCGGCAGGATCTCGTATTGCCGTTCAGGTTGAGAAATCGCCTGAAGCACTCTTTCTGTATCTCGCCACAGTAAAGGCAGGCTACGTTTATCTGCCCCTGAATACGGCCTATCAGGCAGCTGAGATTCAGTACTTCCTTGAGAATGCTGAGCCTGCAGTTGTAGTTTGCAGTAGCAAGAATTTCTCTTGGGTATCCAAGGTGGCTTTCAAGGCGGGCACTAAGCACGTCTTTACTTTAGATGAAGATCGCAAGGGTACTTTGTTAGATCGTGCTGCTGGCCAAAGCGACAAGTTCAAAACGGTTGCAGTTAAGGATGACGATTTAGCAGCCATCTTGTATACCTCCGGCACAACTGGCCGCAGCAAGGGCGCAATGTTGACTCATAAAAACTTGGGAAGTAATGCGCAAGTCCTGCAGAAGTTTTGGGGCTGGAAAAAAGGCGATGTCTTGTTACATGCGCTCCCAATCTTCCACGTGCATGGTTTGTTTGTTGCTGCTCATGGTGCATTGATTAATGGCAGCAAAATGATTTGGTTGCCGCGTTTAGATACGGCGCAATTGATTCACCATATGCCCAATTCCACTGTGATGATGGGTGTGCCGACATTCTATGTGCGCCTACTTGCAGATAAAAACTTTAATAAGAGTGTCACGCGCAATATGCGCTTGTTTGTTTCTGGGTCTGCACCGCTGCTGACCGAAACATTCAACTCCTTTAAAGAGGTGATTGGTCAGCCTATTCTTGAGCGTTATGGCATGAGCGAGACCGTCATGTTGGTTTCCAATCCATACAAAGGTAATCGCGTGGGTGGCTCGGTTGGACTACCTTTGCCAGGCGTCAAGGTTCGCGTCGTCAATGAAAATAACAAGCCTTGTGGTGTTGATGAAATCGGCAGCATTCAGGTTAAGGGCCCAAATATATTCAAGGGCTACTGGCGCATGCCAGAGAAAACCGCCGAGGAGTTCACTAAAGACGGTTGGTTTAAGACTGGCGACGTTGGTCGGTGGGGTGGTGACGCTAATGGCGGTAAAGCGCCTAAAGATTACCTCTGCATTGTTGGCCGCAGCAAGGATTTAATTATTTCAGGTGGTTATAACGTTTATCCAAAAGAAATCGAGAGCTTTATTGATGACATGGATGGCGTAGATGAAAGTGCTGTGATTGGTATTCCACATCCTGATTTTGGTGAGGCGGTGATGGCGGTAGTAGTGCCAAAAGCGGGTGCCAAATTAGATGCGCAGGCCATGATTGCAACCCTCAAAACGCAAATTGCGAACTTTAAGATTCCAAAGCGTTTAGAGATCGTGTCTGATTTGCCTCGTAATGCGATGGGTAAGGTCCAGAAGAATATTCTGCGTCAGCAATACACCAGCTAAGAGCAAAGCTTTCTTAGAAACCGAATGCCTTGCGGCTTTCATTAAACATGAAGGCCGCAAGCATAAAGAGCATCACACCAAAGATGCGCTTCAGTTGAGCCACATTGAGCTTCCTCGCCATTTTTGCGCCTAGTGGTGCGGTAAAAATGCTGACGGCCACAATGCAGAGAACTGCAGGAACATAGACAAATCCTAGAGAGCCCTCTGGAAGATTTGGGTTTCCCCAGCTTCCATACATATAACCTATCGTTGCCGCAGCTGCGATCGGAAATCCTAGGCCTGAAGAGCTAGCCATAGCGGTGTGTGGCTTTACATTGCACCAAAGCATGAAGGGCACGGTAATAAATGCCCCGCCTGCACCAACTAGACTGGCAATAACGCCTGTAAATGCTCCAAAGGAGAAAAGACCAACGGCGCCGGGTAATTCTCGACCGGCTGCAGGTTTTTTATTGATGATCATTTGGATCGAGGTGTAAACAATAAACAGGGCGAAGAACAAAGAAAGCCATGAAGTGTTGATTGCTTCGAAAATCTCACTGCCGCCAACAAGACTTCCAATGACTAACCCGGGACTAAGCGCTGCTACCAACTTCCAATCAATGGAGTTATGTTTGTGATGCGCCCAGATGGCTGAGGTGGTGGTGAAGAGAATGGTTGCCATACCCGTTGCAATAGCCATGTGAACGATGATGTTTTGACCGAACCCGAGGTGATTGAATACCAGGATCATGAAGGGCACCAGAATCATTCCCCCGCCAATTCCCAGTAGGCCTGCCAGGAAGCCCGATATGCTCCCGCACAACATGAGCATGGCGATATCAGCTATTGACATGAATTCCCCGCCTTAGCCGCTAGGCCGTCATCCTGAACCCTAAGGTTCAAGGTGGAACGGCTACTTTGCTTCGGGTGCATTAAGGAGCCCAGGGAGTGAACAGCGCGAAGCTGCCACTGTGAAGTTTCAAAACGCTCACGCCCACAATGTAAAGATCGTTCCTGATGCTTGCGCATCGGTTCAAGGAACTATTGGCCTTGGCGAACCAGGCAGGGAAAGGCTTTGCATCAGAGCATCCACTTGATCCTCTAGAGAATGAATTTCATTCTGGAGTCGAGCAATCTCTTCAGGATTGGAATTAGATGAAGTGCTCTGTGCTGAATTTTGGTGAGGTGCAGCTTGCAGCTTGATGAGATCACCCGCAATCTTCAATGCGGCCATCATGCTGGCGCGCTCAATGCTACGGTTACCACCATTAATCGCCAACTGAATTTGCTCATCAACCAGTGTGCAGGCTGCACGAAGCAATGGCTCGTGTTCAGCGCTGGTAGCTAAAGTGATTTTTTGACCGGCGAGGGTTACTTCAATGCGTTGTTGGCTCATTGTCATCCTCTGGGTTGGTTGGTGTCACAGGCTCACCGAGTAGGTTCATTTGGCGCCCATCACTCTGTTCTGGCAGGCGACTCAAAATATGCTGAATCCGTTTTTGCGCATCCTCAATCTTGGTCTCAAGTTGACTGCGGTCTTGATGAAGCGCCTTTACGGCATCGGAGATCACTTGAATTTTCTTGGACAACCTATGCAACGATGCGTCGATTGAATCGGATTCAGTGAGGTCGCTTGGGACATGAGGTGAGTACTCGGACATATAGGCATTGTAGCCTTAGGAAAAAGCTTTGTGAAACCCCTGATTTTGAGCCTAATTGGGTAAAGCCACCCAATCACTCCCCAGTTTTTCTAGGCGAATGCGGCCATCAAATAGCGCTATTAGGGCTTGATGGGTTCTGGGATCCTGGCTAGCCCCCTGGAAATGCAGTTTGCCCTTATTAAGCATGACCACATGGTCGGCTCGGAGCGCAAAATGAATTTCATGCAAAACAGTCACTAAGGTTTTGCCCTGAGCTAGTAATTGACTTTGCCATTTTAAAAAATCAGCTTGGTGAGGGGGGTCTAGGTTGGCTAGCGGCTCATCCATGAGGAGGATGTCGGAGTCTACTGCAAGAAGACGTGCCAATAAAACCCGTTGACGCTCACCTCCGGATAGTTGCTGCAGGGGGCGGTGACGTAAATGCCAGGCATCGGTCTGTTGCAAGCTTTTCTCAACCAATAGATGGTCAACGTTGGAGGGTAGATGTAGCCAACCTTGATGAGGCAGGCGCCCCAACATCACAGTGTCATACGCGCTGAGAGAGTCACCAAATTCATCTGGAGTATTTGAGCCTTGATCTAGCCAAGCAATTTTCTTTGTAAGATCTTTTTGGGCAAACGATGAAATATTGACACCATCAATTGTGATCGAGCCATCCCACTTTAGTAAGCCAGCTATCGCTTGTAGTAGAGAGGATTTGCCTGCGCCATTGGGGCCAATAATGCTGGTCCATTTTCCTGGTGGAATGTCTAAATTCAGGTCGGAGAGAATTGCACACGGGCCTCTATATACGGTGAGCTGGTGGGTTTTCATGAGCGCGCTCCAACAGGCGTTTGTCTCAGTAGAACTAGTAAATATAGGCCGCCTAAGACTGCCGTCACTACGCCAACGGGAATTTCAATCGGCGCAAAGAGGGTGCGCGCAATCAGATCTGAACTGAGTAACAGGATTCCACCGCCCAAACATGAAAATACAAGTTGTATGCGTTGCCGTCCGCCAGAAAGCTTCCTAACCAAGTGAGGTGCTGCTAGGCCAACAAAAGCTACCAAGCCAGTTTGTGCAACGGCACAACCTGTCGCAAGAGCAAGAATGCCAATCAACACGAGGCGTAATTGATCTAGCGGCAAGCCTAAAGTGCGGGCAGTATTCTCGCCGAGTGATAAAGCATCGAGTGTGGGGCTGATGATGAGGGTGATGATGAGGCAAACCAATAAGGCGATAGCCATGATCTCGACGCCAGACCAATTTAGTAACGTTGTGTTACCCAGCATGAAAGATTGAATGTTTTGAAATAGATCTGGACGAATGAATGTGAGTAAAGAATTTGCTGCACCTAAGATCACGCTGATTACTACACCAGACAATAAGAGTCGTAAGGAGCTGCGATAGCCGCCAGCTAAAATTAGTGAGGCGAGAACACCAATGAATGCCCCAAGGAACGCACCACCATTAAGCCCAATGATTTCTAGCCAAGAGTTACCGAGATACGCAAAACAAAGAATGCTGCCTACGCCAAGCAGGGCACCCGATGCACTTCCCAATAAGTAGGGGTCAGCCAGGGGATTGCGAAACAGGCTTTGTGCAATACCACCGGCAAGTCCTAATAAGGCGCCAGCAAGATAGGCGCCCAGTGATCGCGGAAGTCGAATATCAAATAAAACGGTTTGATCTGCCCCCTGCAAATTCCAGCTGGCTCCCATGCTGCCGAGCAGAGTCCCCAGTAGCACTAACAATGCGCTCAGAATAAGCAGGCCGGAGAGCTTGCCAAGAAAATGATTGTTTTGCATTAGCGAGATGATGACATCTTCTGTTGGATGCAATCGGAAATGATGAGTGCAGCCTCCCCCATTCGAGGTCCCGGGCGAACCAAGACGTCGTTTTGATCGCCAGTAAATGCACAAATTTTGTTCTTGGAAATGGCTGGAATGGAATACCATCCAGGACGTTTCTGAATATCAGTCACCATTGATTCAGTTAGGAGGATGACATCAGGTTTAGCCTGAACGACAAACTCAGGATTAATTTTTGGGAATGGCCCAAGTGATTTTGGGATGATGTTGATCAAATTCAGTTGAGTCAGAATTTCACCAATAAAAGAAGTGCTGCCAGCTGCATATGGCGCAGGATTCACCTCAAAGTACACGCGAATATTTTCACCTTTAGCTGAAAGCTGCTTGTTGGCGCGCATCATTTCTTTCTGAATTTGATTCCATACGCGAGGGCTTTCAGATGTTCCCAGCACGAGATCAAGCTTCTGAAGCGCACGCTCCTCGTCACTCATGGATTTCACATCTAGCGCAAATGTTTTGATGTTCAATTCATTTAGTCGTGCGATTACAGGGGAGGCTTTCTCCAGTAAAACAATATCCGGCTTGAGTTGCAAAATCCGCTCGATGTTGATATCGCCCATTCCGCCCAGCTTGGGTAGGTCCTTAATTGATTTAGGCCAATTTGAGAATCGATCAACGCCAACCAAGCTACCGCATTTACCGAGAGCACAAACAGACTCGGTAATTGATGGCAATAGACTGATAATTCTTTGAGGTGGTCTATCAAAAACCGTTACAACCCCTCGGTCATCCGCCACTGAAACTGGTGCAGCAAAAGCAGATATGGAGAATCCTAGAAGAAATAAAACAACCCCGACCACCAAATAGTGCGACGGGGTCGAAGGTTGAGTGAATATTTTCATGAATTACTTCATTGCGTAGCGGATGCCGGCAAATATATTCGAGCCAGGAGTGTTGTAGCCGTAAGTCAGTTGATATTGCTTATTGAGCATATTGTTCCAGCGTGCAAATACTGTCAAATTTTGCTCGATCTCATAGCTTGAATAGAGATTAAAGATTGAGTATCCGCCCATAGCTCCGTTGTAGGCATTGCCACTGGTGGCATCTGTTCCGGAGATGTCGGTGCGTTGCCCAGAGAAGGTTCCGCCGAGACCAGCGATTAATTTATTGTGGGTGTATTCAACAGAGGCATTGCCAAATGTGCGGGCTCGCTTAGCCAGTACTTGGTCGGTTGTTTGATTGATTGGACTTTGTTGATCAAATGAGCCTTTCAAAACAAAGTTCCCAAGACGAGTGCCTCCTCCAATAGATACTCCGCTTATTTTTGCAACAGAAACATTGGAGGCGCAACCAGATAGAGTGGATGGCGGGCAGTTAACACTTCCGTACTGAATCAGATTGTTAATAGTGTTGTTATAGCCTACGAGATGAATGTCATAACTAGAGGCGTCATAGTGCAATCCAACTTCAGTATTTTTACTTTTCTCAGGCATTAGGTTGGGATTGCCGTATCCAGGGTAATAGAGGTCGTTGAAGGTCGGGGCTCTAAAGCCAGTGCCATAGTTAACATTTGCGCGCAATTGCTTGGTGAAAAAGTATCCATAAGTCGCACCCCCTGTTGTTTGGGGGCCATATCCAGTGATGCTGTCATTACGAATGGATAGATTTGCTAAATGTGCCCCACGTTTAAGTTGGTAGGATCCTGCAACTGAATTCGTGTTTCGGCTTTGACTAAAACTCTCGAGATTGGTGTACGGATAAACATACCCGTTGTACTGGGTGGTATCTACATTTTGAGTTCGACGCTCCCCAAGAATTTGCAGTAAATCTGTTCCGATCGCTATATCGTTCTGCCATGTATAGATATTTTGTTTAGTTTTTGTAATGGGGCTGTATGCAGGGCTATAAGGAGTTTGATCCTGTAAAGCTTGACCATTGTTATTTGAAAGAGATGCTTGCAAGAAGCTTTTCCATTGATCGGTAATTTGATTTTTTGAGTAAATACTGTAGGTACCTAGCTGCGAAATATTAGTTTGCACTTGCTGTGGGCCTGGTGCACCCGCATACGTTAATTGGTAGCTTGGGTTATTGCTAAAGTCACCAGCATTAAATCCAGGCGATTGATTTTTTAGTCTGCTCTGGAGCATTTGAATTCCAATCGACTGTCCTTTACTCCACTCTTGAGAAAGCTTTCCAGTGATCGCGTCTTGCACATATCCGGTTTTCATTGCAGTCAGTGCAAACGGGTTATTGCTAGCGATAGTATTGAAGCCTGTGGATAGTGTTTGACTTACTCCCAGAGAGTAGCTAATTTTTTGTTCGCCCTCAGTCGAACCATAGATGCTTGCATCGCTGACGCTCGTTCCGTATGTCCCATATCCAGTCGAGACGCTAACTTTTGCAGGGCCTGAACCATCCTTGGTAAAAATTTGCACTACACCACCAATGGCATCTGCCCCATATAGACTGCTTTGGGGTCCGAAAATGATTTCAATGTGATCAATTAGCGGGAGTGGAATAGATTCCCAGGTTGGCCCTCCATTGAGTGCTGAATCTGAACGCACACCATCAATCAGCACAATACTTTGCCCGTTTGATGCCCCGCGAAGAAATACGCTTGCACTTGATCCGCCCGCACCGATGCCAGATGTGATCTCAACACCGCGCTGCCTTTGAAGTAGTTGCACCAGGCTAGTTTGACCTGCCTGCTGAATTTCCTCAGGCCCGATGTAGTCATAGTCCGCTAAAACGTTATTTGCCAAGGTTGGGGCGCGATTGGCTGTAACGATAATTGGGTTGTCAGGGTTCGGTGAGTTTGTTACCGAGACCGTGTGGTTGCTTTGAGAAAATACCGCTGAACTGAGTGTTATTGCTGCGCCGCAAAATAGGGCGACTAGTGTTTTGCTGCTGAACTGCTGTTTCATGATGAACTTTCTGCCTTCGAATCACCTAGCTAACTTCCCCGTAAGCTGGGTCGAACAGAATTTCACTTGATGAGACTTCAGGCGTCAATTGGGCATCCTGCCGTTTGGGCAGGGAATGCTTCATCGGCGCGCGAAGGTCCCCGTCCGCAAAATTCCACCTGTCTTGGCCGGTATCCGGGCTAGTAAATCTCAGAATCTGGCCTTCCCATGCAATTGACGCGCACAGTGGCTTATTCAGACTCCTGACACCTTCACCGTGAAGTTAGGGTGCATTTACTTACCGTTGCGGGGGCAGCACACGTTTAGTGTTTCCCGTTTAACTTTATTGCACTGCAATAAAGCACCACGACCCCTGAATTCTATCTCAGACTTGGGTCAAATCGGCCTAAAACCCTAAAAAAGCCTACAATATGAGCTCTAGGACTAAGGATTCATGACAGCATTAGACAAGCACCCCGAAAAAAACCTGATTCGTTTGCAGCTGAGCCAAAACTCGGTATTAAAAAGCTTAGATCCTGAAGCAATGGCCGAATTAGAGCGCCATTTAGTGATATCGGACCTCAAAAAATCAGAAATCCTGTTGCATCAAGGTGACCACCAGATGGAGCAGTACTTTGTGCTGGACGGAATCTTGAAGCGTATTGTCTCTAGTGCTGACGCAAAAGAGATGATTTTGCGTTTTGCCATCGAAAAAGATATTGAAACGAGCTATGCAGCTTGGCGCCTCAAGACGGCCGCCCCATATAGCATTGCCTCGGTGACCAAGGCTCGTGTGGCTCGTATGCCCCTCAAAAAATGGGCTGAATTTTTGGATGCCCATAAGCCTCTCAAAGAAAGCTTTGAATTTGAAGTCATGCGCCTGATGAGTGAGATCATGGCCCATACAATTACCTTGCACATGCTCGATGCGCCAGGTCGCGTAGAGCGTTTTTTGCGCAAATACGAAGACTTATTTGAGCTGCTCCCCAAAAAAGAGCTAGCCGCCTATCTCAACCTCTCCCCGGAGACATTGAGCCGCCTCAAAACAAAGCACAAAGAGCTCTTCGTCTAATTAGAAACCCCCGTTGTTTCTAGATTTTAGGGGAAATTGACCGAAGTCAATGATGAACCGCATCCCCGAGCCTAAGATTCATCTCAGCCTCAACGGGAATGCTTGTGATTACCCGTGGCACTACTAATAACTTAATCGGAGACAGTTGGCGAAAGCTAAATTGCGCTGAACAGGCGGTACGTTCGGTCGGTGTAATCAACTATAAATTTCTATGACAACAGACAATCAAAATACCCAAGTCACTGATGGCTTTCATCTCGTTATTGATGCTTTAAAAGCAAATGACCTAGACACTATTTTTGGTCTCGTTGGTATTCCAATTACCGACTTGTGCCGTTTGGCCCAAGCTGAAGGATTGCGCTTCATTGGTTTCCGTCACGAGCAGCATGCTGGTAACGCTGCGGCGATTGCTGGCTACATGACTCAAAAGCCCGGTATCTGCATGACTGTGTCAGCGCCAGGTTTCTTGAATGGTTTAACAGCATTGGCCAATGCCACTGTGAACTGCTTCCCAATGATTTTGATTTCCGGCTCAAGCGAGCGTGAAATCGTTGACTTGCAACAGGGTGACTACGAAGAGATGGATCAGCTCAACGCTGCTAAGCCATATTGCAAAGCTGCATACCGTATTAATCACATTGAAGACATCGGCATTGGTTTTGCACGCGCTATTCGTGCAGCCGTTTCTGGTCGTCCGGGCGGTGTTTACTTGGACTTGCCTGCACAACTATTGGCTCAAACAATGCCAGTGGAAGAAGCCAAGAAGTCGATCTTCAAGGTAATCGATCCAATTCCACGTCAAATCCCTGCGGCTGATGCTATCGAGCGCGCCTTGAATGTATTGAAGGGTGCTAAGCGTCCATTGATTCTGTTGGGTAAAGGCGCTGCATACGCTCAAGCTGATGCGGATATTCGTGCATTGATCGAGAAGTCTGGTATTCCTTACTTACCAATGTCGATGGCTAAAGGTTTGTTGCCAGACAATCACCCACAATCTGCTTCTGCGGCACGTTCATTTGTATTGGCTGAGGCTGATGCGGTGATGTTGGTTGGTGCGCGTTTGAACTGGTTGCTTGCGCACGGTAAGGGTAAGACATGGGGCAAAGATCCTAAGAAATTTATCCAAATTGATATTCAGTCAAATGAAGTCGATAGCAACGTGCAAATCGACGCTCCATTGATTGGTGATATTGGATCTGTTGTTGGTGAACTCTTAAAAGGAATTGCTGCTGTTCCTAAGCCAAGCGCTGAATGGATTAGCGCAATCAACGAGAAGAAAGATAAGAACTTGGCGAAGATGGCCGAGACTCTTGCTAAAGAAGCTTCGCCGATGAACTTCCATGGCGCATTGCGCGCTATTCGTGATGTGATCAAGAAGAACCCAGATGTGAACTTGGTCAACGAAGGTGCAAATACACTCGACTATTGCCGTGCAATTGTGGATATGTACAAGCCACGCAAACGTTTTGACTCCGGCACTTGGGGAATCATGGGTATTGGTATGGGTTACGCCATTGGTGCTGCTGTAACTAGCGGCTTACCAACAGTTGCAGTTGAGGGCGATAGTGCTTTTGGATTTAGCGGCATGGAATTGGAAACAATTTGCCGCTACAACTTGCCAATCACTACTGTGGTTTTCAATAACAACGGCGTGTATCGCGGTACTGATGTGAACCCAACTGGTGGCGCTGATGTTGCTCCAACCGTGTTCGTTAAGAATGCACGTTACGACAAGATGATTGAGGCATTTGGCGGTGTTGGTTATTACGTAACTACCCCAGCTGAATTAGAGGCTGCATTGACTAAGGCGATTGCCGAGGGCAAGCCTGCTTTGATTAATGCCGTTATTGATGAAACTGCTGGTACAGAAAGTGGACGTTTAACTAACTTAAACCCATCAACTGCTGCTGGTAAGAAGTAATACTGAGGCAATAGGCACAGAATTTTTTAAGAATCAATTTAGCAACAAACAAGAAATACTTTAAGGAGAATCAAACATGACTAAACCATTAGACGGTATTCGTATCATCGACTTCACACACGTACAAGCAGGCCCTGCATGTACTCAGCTATTGGCTTGGTACGGCGCAGACGTGATCAAGGTAGAGCGTCCAGGTTCTGGTGACGTAACTCGTAGCCAGTTACGCGATATCCCAGGTGCAGATGCTTTGTACTTCACTATGTTGAACGGTAATAAGCGCTCTTTGACTTTGGATACTAAGACTCAAGAAGGTAAAGAAGTTTTAGAGAAGATGATCAAGACTTCTGATGTGATGGTTGAGAACTTTGGTCCTGGTGCATTGGATCGTATGGGCTTTAGCTGGGCGCGTATCCAGGAATTGAATCCAAAGATGATTATGGCTTCTGTAAAAGGCTTTAGCGATGGCCACTCATACGAAGACTTAAAAGTGTATGAGAACGTTGCGCAGTGTGCTGGTGGCGCTGCTTCAACAACTGGTTTCTGGGATGGTCCTCCTACAGTTTCTGCTGCTGCTTTGGGTGACAGCAATACAGGTATGCATTTGGCGATTGGTATTTTGACTGCATTGATGCAACGTCAAAAAACTGGCAAAGGTCAAAAAGTATCTTGCTCAATGCAAGATGCCGTGTTGAACTTGTGCCGCGTTAAATTGCGCGACCAACAACGTTTGGACAAAATTGGTTACCTCGAAGAGTATCCACAGTACCCACACGGTACATTCTCTGACGTAGTTCCACGTGGCGGTAACGCTGGTGGTGGCGGTCAGCCAGGTTGGGTGTTGAAGTGTAAGGGTTGGGAAACAGATCCAAACGCTTACATCTATTTCACAATTCAAGGCCATGCTTGGGAACCAATTACTCGCGCGATTGGTAAGCCAGAGTGGGCAACAGATCCAGCCTACATGACTGCTGAAGCACGTCAAGACAAGATTTTTGACATCTTCGCAACAATTGAAGAGTGGCTCAAGGACAAGACTAAGTACGAAGCTGTGGACATCCTCCGCAAGTTCGATATTCCTTGCGCACCAGTGCTCTCAATGAAAGAATTGGCTAATTCACCTGACTTGCGTAAGAGCGGTTCTATTGTTGAAGTTGACCACAAAGTTCGTGGCAAGTATTTGACAATCGGTAGCCCAATCAAGTTCTCCGATTTGGAGATCGAAGTTGGTCCATCACCAGTATTGGGTGAGCACACCAATGAAGTGTTGACTGACCTTGGCTATAGCGCTGATGACATTGCTAAGTTGCATGCAGCAAAAGCGGTTTAATAAGAATAAGCAGTATTTGTTCTAGCTTCAAAGGCGCTCCTCGTGAGCGCCTTTTTTTACCCAGATCGATGTAAAGTCTTTAGACTGACTGTATGAAAACAAATATAGATTTGATTCAATTGCTCGATTGCATTGGTGATGCGGTAATTGTGGCCGATGCCCATGAAAAGATTGTTCTCTGGAATGCGGCAGCCACCCGAATTTTTGGTTACTCAGAAGAAGAGGCGCTTGGAAATACTTTGGATTTAATTGTTCCTGAGCGTCAGCGCCAAAGACATAACGAGGGTTACAGTAAATCCATGGAGACTGGCACTACGCGTTACGGCACCTCCATCCTAAGAGTGCCGGCTAAGCATAAGGATGGGCATACCCTGTCGATTGCATTTACGGTGGGGATGCTGTTCGACGAAAAACATCAAGCCAATGGTGTGGCGGCGGTGATTCGGGATGAGACTGAGCGATTTGCAGAAGAAAGGATGCTCAAAAAGCGACTTTCTGAGCTTGAAAATCCTTCAACTGGCAGCTAAATAGTCAGTATGAGCCATCTGATGCTGGGTGTGCTCAATAAGTAGGCATGCCATGTTGCGCCGCAATCCGTCGCTGGTAAAATTGGCTTAATTCAAAATTTCAATCTTATTAGGACTTTAATCATGGCAAAAGCATTAGAAGGGGTGAAAGTCCTCGACTTTACACACGTTC
>JAZKDF010000002.1:0-144125 GCA_040387715.1 Pseudomonadota bacterium
GAACGTGTGTAAAGTCGAGGACTTTCACCCCTTCTAATGCTTTTGCCATGATTAATAAATTATGTTAGAAGGATTGCTCGGAAATCATTTACATTGGTACGCGTTGGGCCTGACTTAATTAAGGCCCCCAACTTTTCAAAGAAAACGGCGGAATTATGTGACTTGAGAATATTAGATAAGGAAAGATTAAAAGTCTTGGCTTCAGCAATCATTCCTGGCGTATACATACCACCAGCAGACTCCTCTGATCCATCAATACCATCGGAGTCAACAGCAATTGCATAAACTCCAGACTCACCCTTAATCGTACTGGCAAAGCTTAAAAGGAATTCCGTATTTCTGCCACCTCGACCTGAGTTCGCACCAGATACCGTTGTCTCGCCACCGCTTAGCAATAACAACGGGCCAGTATGCTCATTTCTAATTTTTGCCATTTCTAAGGTGATGTTTCCTAAGGTAACCCCAACCTCTTTCGCCTCCCCCTCTATGGCACTAGATAGAATAATTGGCGTTACACCTTTAAGCTTTGAATACCACTCTGCAGCCCTCAACATATCGGCAGATGAGGCCAAAATTACAGGCTCAGATGTGCGATCAAAAATTGGATTGCCAGGCTTTAATGTTTCTAATTCACCACTCAATAGTTTTTGACGAATTTTTTCAGAGATTTGAATCTTAAAGCGATCAATAACATCCAGCGCATCCTTGCAAGTCGTGCTATCAGGTAAAGTTGGACCACTAGCAATCACCGACGGATCATCACCGGTGACATCCGATACAAGATAAGTGCTTACCTTAGCATTGCCGCAATATCGCAATAATCCGCCACCCTTAATCTTCGAAAGATGTCGACGAACACAGTTCATCTCATGAATAGTGGCGCCCGATGCTAACAGCTGTTTGTTTACGCTCTTTTTATCCTCGATACTAATTCCATCAGCAGGCAAGGCCATTAGCGCTGAGCCGCCACCTGAAAATAAGCAGATAACGTGATCATCAGATTGAAGTGTTTTAAGCAAATCTAAAATTTGTAGAACGCCCACCTCACCCATATCATCGGGGACAGGATGGGCAGCCTCAGTCACCTTAATACGCTCACAAGAGATTGCATGTCCATAGCGCGTAATTACTCGGCCTTCGATTCGCGCAAAATCCTCTGGCGACCAATATAAATTAGCGGCATCTTCAAATGACTTTGCCATTAATCCCGAGGCCTTGCCGGCGGCAATGACAACAGTCCGACCTTTGGCTGGCTTGGGGAAATTCTCATTCAAAGCGACAAAATTCGGTTTTGCGGCTTCGATTGCAACATTTAACAAATTACTCAAGAAGCTTGTATTTTTATCTTCAGTCATTACCTATCTCCATTTATCCTGTATTTCTTAATCCTGCGGCTATGCCATTGATAGCAATATGAATCCCTCTTTGACTAGACTCATCTGCTATACCTTGGCGACTCTTCTTAACTAACTCCACCTGCAAACGATGCAGTGGATAAATATGTGACATCCGACGCTTAATCGAATCAGCAAGCTGAGGAGCATTTGCCAAACGACACTGATTGCCAGTAATCAACTCTAGCGCCTGTGTTGTTCTATTCCACTCAGCTTTAATCATGGTAAAAATATGCTCGCGCAATTGAGCGTCTGCTACCAACTCGCTATATATGGCGGCAATCGATAAGTCACTTTTAGACATTGCCATATCAATATTGGAGATTAAGGTATTGAAAAATGGCCACTCCGAATACATTCTTTTTAACAATGCTGTTAGCGCCAACTTTTCAGCTGTACTGGGATGTTGGAGTAATTCAGCTAAGCCTGAGCCAAGTCCATACCAACCAGGCAAGGTCAAACGACATTGAGCCCAACTAAATCCCCAGGGAATTGCCCTTAAATCTTCGATTGCCATTCCCAGCTTTCGTGCAGATGGCCTTGATCCAAGATTTAATGTGGTGATTTCTTGTATAGGTGTGGCGTTAGCAAAATACTCAGAGAAACCCTCGGTCTCATAAACCAACTTTCGATAAGCGGACATGCTAGTTGCTGACAGCAAGCTAGCCGCCTCAAAAAATTCATGCGGGATATCTTTGTTCGCTGGCAGCAAACTAGATTCCAAAGTGGCAGCGACTAATATTTCTAAGTTATGACGACCCAATTGGGGATTGGAATACTTAGAGCTAATTACCTCACCCTGTTCGGTTAGACGAAATTGTCCAGCGACGGTTCCGGCTGGTTGCGCTAGGATTGCATCGTAACTTGGACCGCCGCCACGTCCAACTGTTCCGCCTCTTCCATGGGCCAACCGTAATTGAATGCCTTGTGCAGCACCGCACATAAAGACTTTGGATAAGGCAACTTCTGCGCAATATAATTCCCAATTGCTCGCTACGATACCCCCGTCCTTGTTACTATCGGAGTAACCCAAAACTATATCCTGCTGCGCTCCAGATCTTTTTACCATCCCTAAGATTCCAGGAATTGCATAGAACTCTTCCATGATGTGGGTGGCGTTACGCAAGTCTTCAATTGTCTCAAATAGCGGGGAAACCAATATGGGAGATTGGCATTCACCCAATAAGGTACCTGTGAAAATTCCAACTTCTTTTTGAAGCAATAAGACCTCCAATAAGTCACTTACAGATTCAGTATGGCTAATAATGTAGTGACGAATCGATTCGCGTCCATATAGACCAAGTAGGCGTTTAGCAGAGGAGAAAATGGCCAACTCTGAATTCACTAAATCGCTATAGTCATGCCCCGCTATTAAAAGAGGGCGAACATCACCTAATGCCCGTATCAAAATATGCCGCTTTTGATCTTCGCTTAAGTTGGCGTAATTCGATTCAATTTGAGCCACATTCAGCAGCTCTGAAACTACCTGTTGGTGCTTATCGGAGCTTTGCCTTAGGTCGATTGTTGCCAAATGAAATCCAAATGCACGTACAGAGTGAATGAGGGTATTCAAACGTTGATCCGCTAATGCTTGCGGGGAATGGACTGCCAATGAATCTCTAATGATTTGCAAATCAGCCATGAACTCCTGTGGAGTGGAATACGCCAATTGAGAGAGAGTGCTTTCAATTGGATTTTCAAGCTCGTTAAAAGTTGCGCCAATTCGCTCGGCGATACCAACGAGGGCTCGGCGATAAGGCTCATTGATACGGTGTGGATTTGCATCAGATGATTTTTGTGATAATTTTTTCAGCTCATCGCTGACATTAACCAAAAAACCAGACATAGAGAGCTCTCTGACCAAGAGCGCAATCTCTTTTAAGTACTGCTGTCCTATGAGGTGCGCTTGACTGCGCATAGCATATTCAAGACAGCTCGCATCCACATTCGGATTGCCATCCCGATCGCCGCCGATCCATTGCCCCATTCTCAAAAAAGCTGAGGACACCTCTTTCCCTAGCGCCCCTTCAAATTGAGCGTAAATTTTAGGAATCTCGCCGATAAAAGTGAACTCGTAGTAAGACAGCGCATTCTCCACCTCATCAGCAACTGTTAAAGTGGAGCGCCTTAGCAACCTTGTATGCCAAAGTTGAATAATTCGCGCTTGGATTTTCTGTTCATTCTCCTCTAATTGCTGTTCTAGAAGAACGTCAGAATCCACGCAAGCTACAAAAGCCTGCAACAGCATTTGCTCGCGCTCTGTAAGTAGGTTGCTAATTTCGCGAACAGCATCCAGCACACTTTTTCTTTGCACCTCTGTAGGGTGTGCCGTTAGTATTGGGGAAACAAATGCAAGCTCTAGCGCTTTGTGAATACTTTGATTGTCAATCCCCGCAGCATGCAATCTCTCAATGGCCAACTTAATACTGCCATTTCGCAATTCACCTGTACGCTCCTCCATCTGCATTTCACGCGCTTGATAGCGATCTTCAGCTAGATTTTCCAGGTGACTAAAATAGGCTAATGCGCGGAGAACCCGATTTACCTCATCACCCGATAATTCCTGCAAGATATGAGATATTCTTTCTTCAGAGCTTCCTGGATCCTGGGAGTACAGGATTCTAGAGTCCTCCCTAAGGCCTTCAATAGCCTTATAAATACGATCACCTTCTTGCTCCTTGATGACGGCGCTAAGTATTGATCTTAATAAAGCAACCTCAGCATTTAGCTGCTCTGCATTATTGATTCTTTTGGGGCTCCTAATCTCCAAAAGAGATTCCGCGTTATTGAACATGTACGGGATGGGGAAATTAACTCTTTTGTCCAATTTCAAAATTGGCCATCTTCTCCAAGGCCCGAACCATTGCCGAATGGTCCCAGGCCTTCCCGCCATGAGCTGCGCATGAATTAAACAACTCTTGTGCGGTAGCGGTATTGGGCAATGAAACACCAAGCACTCTTGCGCTACTTAGCGCCAAATTAAGATCTTTTTGATGCAATTCAATACGAAACCCCGGGTCAAACGTACGCTTAACCATCCGCTCACCATGAACTTCCAGGATCTTAGAGCTAGCAAATCCACCCATGAGTGCTTGCCGCACTTTTTCAGGGTCTGCCCCCGCTCTTGCGGCAAATAGCAGAGCCTCTGCAACAGCCTCAATATTCAGAGCAACAATAATCTGATTGGCGACTTTCGCGGTTTGACCATCACCGTTTCCACCGACTAAATTAATATTTTTACCCATCAAGGAAAATAATGGCTTTACTTTTTCAAATACCGAATCAGAACCACCAACCATAATGGATAGGGTTGCATTTTTTGCACCCACTTCTCCGCCAGATACGGGCGCATCCAAATATTCACAAGATAATTCATTGATCTTCTTAGCGAATTCTTTTGTTGCTATTGGCGAGATTGAACTCATATCCACCACAATCTTGCCTTTAGACAAGCCAGAGGCAACACCATGCTCGCTAAATAATACTTTCTGAACATCTGGAGTATCGGGAACCATAATAAATATGATGTCCGCATTGCGAGCTACTTCGGCAGCAGTAGTAGCCAGAATTGCTGAAGAATTTGCTATAGCCTCCGGAAGCTTGCCAATCGTATGGACGTGCAATTCATATCCAGCTTTAATTAGGTGGCCCGCCATTGGAGCCCCCATGATTCCGAGCCCAATAAAGCCAATTTTATGTAAATTACTCATTCTTCATTCCTGTTATTTTTGTTATTAACTAAGTTAGGTGTAAATACTGTCTTGATGTGTATGCTCATAGCGATGCATCCACTCAAGACCGGCAGCAGTATTTTTTAGAGGTTTATATTCACAACCAATCCAACCCTGGTAGCCAATCCGATCTAAGAGCCCAAATAAATATTCATAATTAATTTCACCAGTACCGGGCTCATTGCGCCCTGGGTTATCGGCCAATTGGATATGGGCAATACGGGGTAAATATTTTTGTATCGTGTTGGCAATCTCACCTTCCATGCGCTGAGCATGGTAAATGTCATATTGCAGATATAAATTATCTGAACCAACTTCATCCATGATGTCGATTGCCTGCTCGGTTCGCGATAGATAAAACCTGGGTATGTCAAAGGTGTTAATTGGCTCAATTAATAATTTAATATTTGCCTGTTTTAATTGCTCGGCAGCGTATTTCAAATTACTTACCAGAGTATTGCGCAGCACTTGATCGTCTACTCCAACCGGTGCTATTCCAGCAAGGCAATTGAGTTGGCCGACATTAAGATAGGTAGCATATTCAATTGCTTTGGCAACACCAGAGCGAAACTCTTCGACCCGGTCTGGGTGACATGCGATACCACGCTCTCCAGTATCCCAATCCCCTGCTGGCAGGTTATGCAATATCAGCTTCAGTGCGTAGGCATCCAGATTTGTTTTTATTTCTTCCTTCGAATATGGATATGGAAATAAAAACTCTACCGCCTTAAATCCACCAATTCGAGCAAGGGCGAATCGATGCAGAAATTGATCTTCTGTAAATAGCATTGTTAAATTTGCAGCAAAAAGTGGCATAAATATTCCCTTAAATCGATCTTTTTCTTAAGCTTGAAGGATGGCTGTAGGTGCGTCTTCAATAGATTGAGCTAAAGGCTCAAACTCATTAATATTGTCAATTTCAGTGCCCATAGCAATATTCGTTACACGCTCAAGAACCACCTCAATCACCACTGGAACCTTGAACTCGGAAATCCAAGCCTCTGCTTGTGCTATTGCTGATGACAGTTGCTCTTCGCGCTCCACGCGTATAGCTTTACAACCCAGACCCTCAACAACCTTAACGTGATCAACGCCATAGCCCTTCACAATTCCTGCGCTATCTGGCACGTTCACATTATCAAAAGCCAACTGAACGCAATAATCCATATCAAAGCCGCGCTGCGCCTGACGAATTAATCCCAAATAACTGTTATTCACCAAGATTTGTATAAATGGCAACTTAAATTGAGCGCCAACAGCCAACTCCTCAATCATGAATTGGAAGTCATAATCTCCAGATAAAGCAACAATCTTTCTGCTTGGGTCGGCAGCTCGTACACCCAGGGCCGCTGGAACAGTCCAACCTAGAGGGCCCGCTTGACCGCAATTAATCCAATGGCGAGGTTTAAACACTTTCAAAAACTGTGCTCCCGCTATCTGCGATAGACCAATAGTGCTGACATAAGTCACGTCCTCACCAAATGCCTTAACCATTTCCTGGTAGACGCGCTGTGGCTTCATTGGAGAATCACTAAAGTTTGTCTTACGCTGATATTCGATGGAATTTTTCCTTGCCAGGCACTCATCTGCCCATGTACTTCTATCTTTTAGTTTTCCAGCCTTTTTCATTTCACTTGCAACTTCAACCAACATCTCCAAAGCGAGTTTTGCATCTGAGACGATCCCCAAATCTGGAGTGAAGATTCTGCCAATTTGGGTCGGTTCGATATCTACATGAATGAACTTTCGCCCTTTGCAATAAACCTCTGTTGAGCCTGTGTGTCGATTGGCCCATCTATTACCAACCCCCAATACAAAGTCGCTTGCGAGCATCGTGGCATTGCCGTAGCGATGTGATGTTTGTAACCCAACCATACCCGCCATTAATGGATGGCTATCGGGAATTGATCCCCAACCCATTAAAGTTGGAATTACTGGAATGCCGGTAATTTCAGCAAACTTCACTAATAGATCTGATGCATCAGCATTGATGACACCGCCTCCGGAGACGATTAATGGCTTTTCAGCCATATCCAACATCTCCAATGCCTTTTCAATTTGTTTGCGAGTGGCCGCAGGCTTATAAGCTGGCAATGGTTCGTATGTATCAATATCAAACTCAATTTCTGCCATTTGCACGTCAATTGGTAAATCAATAAGTACGGGGCCTGGGCGACCAGAGCGCATTAAATGAAATGCCTGCTGAAATACGCGTGGAACTAATGCAGGCTCTAGAACTGTTACTGCCATCTTTGTTAAGGGCTTAGCAATTGAAGCAATATCAACTGCTTGAAAATCTTCTTTATGCAGCTTGGCACGTGGGGCCTGACCAGTGATGCATAAAATTGGAATGCTATCGGCTTGCGCAGAGTACAAGCCGGTAATCATGTCAGTTCCACCAGGGCCGGATGTACCAATACAAACACCAATATTGCCCGGGGCAGCACGCGTGTAGCCTTCAGCCATATGTGAAGCACCTTCAACGTGCCTTGCCAATACATGGGCAATCGACTGACGCTCCCTCATCTGCGCATATAAGGGATTAATGGCTGCACCTGGAACGCCAAACGCTTGAGTGACGCCCTCTTTTTCCATCACCAATACTGCTGCCATTGCCGCTTTCATTTTTGCCATGACTTGTCTCCTATATTTGTTATGAATGAATCATCTTCAAATTAGGGTCACTTGAGAACCTCACCAAATCTATATCTAGTATTCCGTGGTGGAATAGTGTAAAAAGTTCTTAATTCAAATTAAAAAGATAAATCATGGATCGCGTACAAGGTATTTCGCTCTTTATTCGTGTTGTAGAGACAGGCTCGTTTAGCAAGGCTGCGGAAGATTTAGATATCACTCAACCTACCGCAACTAAATTTGTTGCAAGCCTGGAGAAACGGCTTGGCACGCTACTACTACACCGCAGCACAAGAGGAGTTACACCAACAGAGATCGGAAAGATTTATTACGAAAAATGCAAAGGCATTGCGAGAGAAATTGAAGAGGCAGATGACCTGGCATCCCTTATGCAGTCTAAGGTCCGCGGCAAACTGACGATCAGCTCTTCCGTTGCATTTGGACGCCGTGTGCTCATGCCCTCTATTCTTGAATTTATGGGGCATCATCCCGAGCTTGAGGTCAATCTCAATATGGATGACCGATACATCAACCTCATTGAGCAAGGAGTGGATCTGGCCATCCGCATGCGTAGCTTGCCAGACTCTTCGCTTGGCTCTCGATTTTTAGGTTTAAACCCATGGGTCTTGGTAGCAAACCCCAAGTACCTCAAGGAATATCCAGCACCCAAAAAACCGGATGATATTCGCAATCATCAGGCCTTAATTTACACAACCGTACAAGGCGATCACCGTTGGGGGTTTACAAATGAAAAAGGTAAAAACGAAACTATTGAGGTCAAAGGCCCCTTCACCTCGAATAATTTGTCATCGATTTTAGCTGCCGCTAGAGCTGGCATGGGCTTGGCAGCAGTTCCTTGGTATGTAGCCCACCAGTCAGTAAAAGATAAGGTACTAAAACCCGTCATGCAGGACTGGTCGTTACCAACCCAAGAAATTCATGCGGTATTTTCATCGCCAAAGCATGTGCCAACTAAAGTAAGTCACTGCATTGATTGGCTTCAGGGCCAATTTAAGGGCGAATGGTGGAAAGGTATTGAAGCAGGTAAATCAGAATAAAAAGCCCCGCCCATAACTGGCGGGGAAAGTTCATCATAAACAGTATTCACCTATACATTAAGGCTTAAGCGGCCATTGGTAGAGAAAGGCTCGCATGCGATGATTGCACTTTATTGTTAAGCAACTTTGTCAAGGCAAATACAGTACTTAAGCATGGAGTAGGCGTATTGGTAATCTGTCCCATCTCAATCACCGACCCCAGCAGCGCATCAATTTCCAAACTATTGCCAGCCTCTAGATCTTGCAACATGGATGTTTTATGTTTGCCTACTTTTTCGGCTCCAGCAATACGGCGCTCAATGTCCACCCTGAATACCACGCCTAATTTTTCAGCTATTGTCTGGGCCTCAGCCATCATGTTGCGGGCAAGGTCTTTCGTTAGTGGGTATTGGCAAATTCCCTCTAAATGCTCATGAGTAAGAGCGCTGATTGGATTGAACGTCATATTGCCCCACAACTTCAACCAAATCTCACCTCGTATATCCTCCAGTACGGGGGATTTAAATCCAGCATCAGCCATCATTAGCGAGATTGCTTTTGCACGTTCAGATACGGAGCCATCGAGCTCGCCCAGTGGAAAGCGATTACCCTCTACATGACGAATAACCCCAGGAGATTCAGTATAAGTAGCGGGATAGACAACACATCCGAGAATATTCCGCGGATCAATTTTTTTCATAATTAAGCCATCAGCATCCACCGTTTCCATTGGATGATCCTGATATTCCCCTGCTAGCTTTTGAAAGTACCACCAAGGAATCCCATTTTGCATCGGAATTAAAACAGTGTTGGGGCCCATCATATTAGCTAAATCATCGATGATTGGCCCTACTTGATGCGCTTTAACAGCTAGCATCACAACATCTGGCGTTTCGACATCGGTAATTCTAGAAACTGCCTTGACCATAGTGACCAAGGGCTTTGACTCCCCCTCCATGTAAAGAGTGAGCCCGTTTTTTTGTATGGCCTCTAGGGTTGCACCCCTGGCGACAACTGTGACCTGATTGCCAGCTCCAGATAATTTAGCGGCAAGATAACCGCCTATTGCTCCGCCACCACCTATTACACAGATTTTCATAAAGGCCCCATAAGAAAAAAGAATTCATCAAGGGCATCATCCTCAAAGAGAATGCAGCTGGGAAGTGAATAGATTTAATATGTAATATTCCTACACGGAATAGCGCTACTTGGAAAATCAGGGGGCCTTCGGCTAGCGCAGACTAATCACTCCATAACTTACCTGCTGTCGCCCAATCAGATTTTTTAACATCCTGATAAATAACGTCAACTGATTCTGCTGAACATCCAAAAATTTTGACCGCTGCCTCAGTAATTGCTTTGGCGTATTCACGTTTGCTATCATCACTGCGACCTTCAAATAGTTGAATTTGAATTAATGGCATATGTCATCTCCTTATTTTGTATTCAATAAACCTAGATACGCCGGCCATTCATGCTGACCCTCCTCATCCCCATCGCTGCATAACTGCTCATAAGTCAACTGGCAAATTTTGGGTTCAGGAGTGATTAAGAACTCTTCTGCACCAGCTAACAACTGGATCTTGCAAGCTTTATCCCATACGTCCATTAGATAAAAAGCCTGCTGAATACTTGATCCACAAATAATGCCGCCATGATTTTGCAGTAACAATGCCTTTTTATTGCCAAAGGTAGCAATCAATTGCCCTTGCTCATCAGCAGACAATGCAAGCCCTTGATAAGGATGAATTGCCATATCGCCATAAAAGCGTAAAGCATGTTGTGATATTGGGAGTAAGCCCTTCAAGCGGGCAGATATGGCAATTACCGAATCGATATGCAAATGCATTACACAAAATGCATCAGGCCTTGCCATATGTACTGCACCATGAATTGCAAAACCAGACTTATTCACCGGCCCTAGCCCAGAAAGAATTTCGCCCTGTACATTTACTTTTACAAGATTTTCTGGAGTTACTTCATCAAAGCGCAATCCAAATTGATTAATTAAATATGCGCCCGCTTCGTCCGGTACGCAAGCTGAAATATGGGTATAAATACCATCATCCCAACCTTTTAGCGCGGCAAGTTGATAGGCTGCCGCTAAATCAATGCGGATCTGCTTTTCAGCATGAGATAGTGTCAAAATTTTTTCCAATGAGCGATTGATAGTATGTCACCAAGCTTTCTGGGGTTTACTCCTCCCAGGGAAATCTCTCGCGGGATAACTGCTCCATGATTTCACGCTTAGTAAGTGCTGAAGTTCGTCTATCATCGATCTTATCTGTATTCAAAGAATCAAGGCCCACATGAAGAGCGGGTGCCTCTTCAATAGCTTTCTCTTCAGCGGATGCGGGCTTTGCATGCTTCGAATTATGCATTTTTTATAAGATTATTAACCGAAGTAGGCTTCTGAGGTCTGGGATAAATCAGATATCCATGGTTCGATGCAAGATCTTGGGCTTCATTTCATCCCAAAGACTTTCAAACTCTTCCGTCCTAGCCTCTGAAAGCTGGATAGGCCCAAAGAGACCGCTAAAGAAGATGGTCTTTTTAGGGGCCAAGGTCTTTTCAAACTCGCTCAGTGCAACAGGCTTATCGTCAATGTTCCGAGTTAATTGAGCGGAACACACAATCGCCTCCTCATCGTCTTGGTCGATGATCGCGAACTCAATCAGTTGCTGAGACTTCTCCAAAATGACCAAAGTACCTCTTGCGTAACAAACTGCTTCATGCTCCTGCACGATATAAGCCAAGAATTGATTTTCCTCATCCTTATCCATACCGAGATCATCGATGAAAAAAAGGTATTGCTCCCCCTCCCCATTCACCAAGGTAAAGATCTTGGGAATCACGCCATGACCTAAAGCTAGGTTACGGTAATAAGAAGAAATTTCAACTGCGAGGTTTTCGGCAATGAGATGCATGGGAAATGAGTGAGTAAAAGATTATTCGGTGCGGGTTTTAATGGATTCAATAATTTTAAGAACGGGATCAGACTTCACGGAGCTTTGACCTTTGAACGGCTGGTTAATTACCTAGGGTATTTTTTAAGAAAGTCATGGTGCGCTCCCAGGCCAATTCTGCTGCAACTGGGTTGTATTGCAGCGGCGGCAATCCCCTGGATTCAGATTTTGGATTGGCAAAGGCATGCTTAGCGTCATAGCGCTGAAAATCATAGTTGACTCCAGCTGTTTTGAACTTTTCCTCAAGTTGATCAACGCCCGCAATCGAGAAAAAATCATCATGAAGAGCCCAATGCGCCAGCATCGGCTTCGCAATGGCTGATGCATCAACATACTCTAGCGGAGGGTATCCGTACCAAACTACCGCTCCATCAGATTCCGGAACAAGTCCAGCAGATAACACCGTAAGCGCACCACCCATACAGAAACCCGTGACAGCCACTTTGTTACTACCAGTTGACTTGAGATACTGAACCGCGCCGCGGATGTCTTGACTAGCAGCATCGCCAAAGTTGAGATCATTCATGAGATGCTCAGCTTCATTCGCTTCCAGGGCGAGTTTGCCGCGATAGAGATCTGGAACTAAGGCGCGATACCCTGCTTTTGCCAAACGGTTAGCGACATTTTTAATCTCATCGTCAAGACCCCACCACTCCTGAATCACCACCACGCCAGGTGCATTTTTTGGATTAGCAGGCTCAACTAAATAGGCCTCTACTGCAGCGCCGTCAGGCCTTTGAAATGTAATCATGACAATCTCTCTTTTAAAAATGAATCAGACTTAACGAGCCTGCTTATCAGTATGAATATATCCCACCAACCAGAAGGTAAGCAAGCCACATGCGGCTGCCCCATAACCCACCAGGTTGTAGTGCTCCATCTTTCCATCAACACCAATGGTGACGACTACGCCAGCAATAACAGAAGCCAGTCCTGACGCCAGCATTTGCACTGAACCCACCAGACTCATAAAAGTACCGCGGATTTTGGCATCCACTACTTGACTGACAATTGCCATCGCTGGAATCATGCGCCCCGATACCAAAACAAAAAATGCGGTGGAATTGATCAAGACCACCCACAGCGGCACCGGCATCAGATTGGTCGTCACCAGCAAAGGAGCTAAGCTGATGATAGCTAGCACTCTAAATACTTTAACCTTGCCATAACGATCGGCCATATGGCCAATGAGGCGAGAGCTCATCAGCGTAGCAATGCCGCCGCAAAGATAGATCAAAGAAATATAGGAGTTATCAATTCCCACATTAGAGGTGAGGTAGAGGGCAATATAGGGAATCACAGAAAACCCTGTCAGCATAATCAAGGCCATAAAAATAAATGCGCGCAGATGCTGATGGGCGACAAAAATATTCCAGATTTGACTGAGGCGACTTCCCTCGTGGGTATGCCCCAGATGACCGGCAATCTTGGGGATATTCCGATAGCCCAAGTACAGAATTAGACTCGACACCAAGGCAATAAAAATGAATGGTGCTCGCCATCCCAAAGATGGAATGTTATTGGCTAAAAATAAACTCAAAGGAACGCCGGCTACAGTCGAGACCGAGAAAGCAGACATAACCGTACCCAAAGCTTTACCTCTTCGCTCAAATGGAATGGAGTCGGCAATGATGGTTTGAACCAGCGAACCCAATATGCCACCAAATGCACCTGCAAATGCTCGAGCAATAAAAAGAGAATGGTAATCTGGAGCTAAGCCACACACCAAGGTGGCAAAAATGAAACAGGCATACAAACTGAGTAGGAGCGCTCGCCTCTCAAACCGGTCTACAAAATAGGTGGCAAAAACACCGGCAATAGCGGCGGCAAAAGTATAGGAAGAAAGTAATAAACCAAACTCATGGGTATTGATGTTGAGCTCTCGAATAAATTCGGGGCCCAAAGGCATCATGATCATGAAGTCCAGGATATGGGTGAACTGAATTCCGGCCAAAGAGAATAAGAAAAAGCGTTCTTTCTGTTTTCCTCCTGGCATGCGATGCTCGGTCAAAGGTTTCTTTACATGAAATTGGAGATATGACATTATCAACCCACCAAGAAATCAATGTCTGCGACCCTCATGAACATCATCACCGCCCTCACAGACTTTCCCTTTTTACCCCTACTGAGAGATGCCGCCTGGGGAATTGCTTGCCTCATTTGTATTTTGATTTTTCATGGCAGCGCCATTAACCACGTCTACATGCGTTTCGAGCGCCTCACTCGGCAGAATCTCGCCGCACATCAATACAACCGCGTCTTCTTTCACTTCTACGCCACCTTTGTATTTCTAGCCATGATCCATCTGCTCGAAATCCTCTTTTGGGCGGTCTTCATCATTGGCCTGGGGATTATGAAAGCCCCCATTGATGCCATTCTCTTTGCGGGTAGTTGCTATACAACCGTAGGTTTTGAGTCCGACACATTACTTGTCGGCTGGAAATCCTTTGCATTCTTTATCTCCTTTAGCGGCCTATTTTCCTTGGCCTGGACCACGTCCATCATGATTGGTATGACTACGGCCTATAAAAACGCTTGGGACCAAAAGTACCGCCACACCAGCATTTATTAGACTTAATTGATTAATTTGCTGCAAAGCAGAATATTTGGGTGTATCATTAGGGTTAACCCTTAAGGAGCTCACCATGGCACATTCAAACTCAGTACAGTTTCACGCAGCACCAGTTTTTAACCTGAAGCCTTTATTTGCTATCAAAGACTTCTTCACATTACTAGCAGCAGCATTTTCTGAAGCCAAAGTAATGGAGCAGAAATCCCGTAGAACTAGCGGAAATTGGTAATTAATTACTGATTTAGCCCTGTTTTAGACCATTTTTGGTCTTTTATAAGAAATAAGCCTCTGAATTTTTGGAGGCTTTTTTCTTTTGGTGCGCGCCTCTAGCGCTTGATGTAAAAGCCATACACACAACGTGAACCACCCCGGGAGGGGTTATGGGTATCGTGAATAACACCCTCAATTACCGCTGCCAGGTGCTTAGAAACTTTCACAATAAGTCTGCCGGAAGGTAGTTCATTGGCCAGCAGGTGAACTTGGCAGCCGGCACCAATTTTCATTGTGGGAACCCATTCAAACCCATGACCCACTATGTAATCATGAAATACATTACGATGATTCCCGTTACGGGGTGAAGCACCTTTAGCATTTAGCCTTTTTGCCAAGCGATCATTGCGCTGATTAGCATAGGCGGCATTAGCATCACGAAGATCCTCGTATACCTGTATGTATGGCAAATCAGCAGCGATCGCAATCGCACGGACTACACAGTCGCCAGCTCCACCTTTAAAGCCTGCAGCTTCCCTACCCCCATCATTGAAATGAAAGCCAAGCGCTTTCCCGCGAGTGTTAGCAAGCTTGGCAAAGGGATTTAAAAAGCTAAACATGAATTGATCGAGGTATTAATAGATTGAGGCCAAAAGAAAAATGGACCTGCCGATCGACAAGTCCATTCCATTTTGAAGCTAAAGAGCTAAAGTCTTAAGCGTGCGCCTTTTTAACTTCCAAACGCCATGCATGAAGCAAGGGCTCGGTGTAGCCATTAGGCTGCTCTAAACCCTTGAAAATCAGATCACTAGCCGCTTTATACGCATAAGAGTCTTTGAAATTCGGCATCATTGGCTTGTAGAGTGCATCACCAGCATTTTGACCGTCAACTACTTTAGCCATACGCTGCAAAGTCTCGTTTACTTGAGCTTCAGTAGCAATGCCATGCAACAACCAGTTAGCAATATGCTGACTAGAAATACGCAAGGTTGCACGGTCTTCCATCAAACCTACGTTGTGGATATCTGGAACCTTAGAACAACCAACGCCCTGATCAATCCAGCGAACAACATAACCCAGGATACCTTGGCAATTGTTATCCAATTCTTGCTGGATCTCTTCTTTAGACCAGCTGGCTTTTTCTACCACCGGAATTGACAACAAATCATTAATCAAAGCTTCAGCTTCAGCAGCTGTATCTAACTGCTCCATCTCTTTTTGTAGCTGCGCTACATTGACTTGGTGGTAGTGCAATGCATGCAAAGTTGCAGCCGTTGGTGATGGTACCCAAGCGGTATTTGCACCCGCCTTAGGATGAACAATCTTTTGCTCAACCATAGCCTTCATCAAGTCTGGCATCGCCCACATTCCTTTACCGATTTGAGCGCGACCGCGTAAGCCGCAATCCAAACCTGCCAGAACGTTGCGACGCTCATAGGCAGCTAACCATTTGCTGGTCTTCATGTCGCCTTTGCGCATCATTGGACCTGCATGCATGGCTGTATGCATTTCATCGCCAGTGCGATCGAGGAAGCCGGTATTAATAAAGGCTACGCGCGCACCAGCAGCAGCAATCGCCGCTTTGATGTTGGCACTCATGCGACGCTCTTCATCCATGATGCCTAGCTTCACGGTGTCAGCAGGCAAGCCTAGCAACTTCTCAACACGTCCAAAGAGCTCACCAGCAAAAGCAACCTCTTCAGGGCTATGCATTTTTGGCTTCACGATATAGACAGAGCCTTTGCGAGTATTTCCAATGGCTTGAGTTGCTGGACGATTAATGTCGTACAAAGCAATCAATACAGTAACTACTGCATCCAAAATACCTTCATAAATTTCTTTACCATCGCCAGTGATGATCGCTGGGTTAGTCATCAAGTGACCTACGTTGCGAAGGAACAGCAAAGAACGACCGTGCAAAGTTACCACGCCATCTTTAGCATCAACAGCACCAATGCCGGCAGTGTATTTACGGTCTGGATTTAATGTGCGAGTAAAAGTTTTCCCGCCCTTGCTCACTTCTTCAACCAAAGTGCCTTTGAGAATACCTAACCAGTTTTCATAGGCTAGAACTTTGTCATCGCCATCAACGGCAGCAATCGAATCTTCCAAATCCAAAATAGTAGAGAGCGCTGCTTCGAGGACAACATCGTTCACACCAGCAGCATCGGTAGCACCAATAGTCTTGCTCTTATTAATTTCGATATCAATATGGACGCCGTTGTTGCGCAGGAGCACTGAAGAAGGTGCGGAAGCATCTCCTTGATAGCCAACAAACTGCTTCTCATCGGCAAGACCTGTTTTGCTGCCATCTTTAAGACTAACAACCAACTTATTACCATCCACCGAGTAAGCAGTGACATCCACATGCGAACCTTTAGCCAGCGGTGCAGATTGATCCAAGAATTTACGTGCAAAGGCAACTACCTTCGCACCACGAATCGGGTTGTAGCCACCAGCTTTAGTAGCGCCATCTTCTTCAGAGATAACATCCGTACCGTAGAGAGCGTCATACAAAGAGCCCCAACGTGCATTAGCAGCATTTAATGCGTAGCGCGCATTCAAAACTGGCACTACTAATTGAGGTCCAGCTTGGAGAGCTAACTCATCATCAACATTCTTAGTAGTTCCCAGTACTTTGCCTGGAACTTCATCCAAATACCCAATTTCTTTCAGATGCTTGCGGTAGGCAGGCATATCCTTGATTGGGCCAGGATTGGCTTGATGCCATTTATCCAAATCCAATTGCAAGCGGTCTCGCTTAGCTAGCAATGCCTCGTTTTTTGGGCTTAGGTCTTTAACGATTTCGTCAAATCCCTTCCAAAAATCTGCGCTTTTAATACCTGTGCCAGGCAAGACTTTGTCTTCAATAAAACGATATAGCGGTGTAGCCACTTGTAGGCTATTGCATTGTGTACGTGCAGTCATTTAAAAACCCCAAAACAAGTATGTAAATTAAATAGGTAAAAAGTTAAATAAAAAAGCCTTATTAACCATTAAATGGATGTTGCAGAAGAATCGTTTCATCACGTTCAGGTCCTGTTGAGACCATAGCGATCGGCTTTCCTGCAACTTCTTCGATACGACGCAGGAACTTCTGTGCCTCTATTGGGAGTTTGTCCCATTCACGAATACCAAAGGTCGTTCCCTTCCAACCTGGGAAATCCTCATAAATCGGTTCACAACGCGCAACAGCTTCAGCGCCGCGCGGCAATACGTCGAGTTTTTGACCATCCAGGTTGTAGCCAACACAAAGACGAATAGTCTCAAAGCCATCCAATACGTCAAGCTTAGTGATGCACAAGCCAGACAAGCCATTGATCTGAATAGAGCGCTTCAATGCAGCCGCATCCAACCAACCAGTTCGACGTGGCCGGCCAGTGACCGAGCCAAACTCTTTGCCTACTTCAGCTAAACGCACGCCAATTGGGTCCTGCTTTGCTGGATTGTCAAAGTCATACAACTCACTTGGGAATGGACCAGCGCCAACACGAGTGCAATAGGCCTTAGTAATACCCAAAATGTATTGCAGTGAATCAGGGCCAACACCAGATCCTGCCGCTGCATTACCAGCCACACAATTGCTGGAAGTGACATAAGGATAGGTGCCGTGATCGATATCGAGCAAAGTACCCTGCGCACCTTCAAATAATAAATTTTGACCCGCCTGCTCTGCTGCATATAAAGCGCTAGAAACATCCACCACCATGGGCTTAATGCGCTCTGCATAAGACATGGCTTCTTCTAAAGTCTTTTGGAAATCTACCGACTCAGCTCCGTAGTAATTGGTGAGCATGAAGTTGTGGTATTCCAAGTTCTCACGCAATTGCGCGGCAAACTTTTCTGGGTAAAACAAATCTTGTACGCGTAAGGCGCGACGCGCGACCTTATCTTCATATGCCGGTCCAATGCCGCGGCCAGTAGTACCAATCTTGGCGTTGCCACGTTTTTTCTCGCGAGCGTGGTCAATAGCAACGTGATATGGAAGAATCAATGTCGTTGCTTCAGAAATCTTCAAACGAGACTGAACATCTAATCCAGCAGCTTCCAGCTCACCAATCTCCTTAAAGAGAGCCTCTGGAGACAACACAACACCATTACCGATATAACAAATCACATTCTTGTGCATGATTCCGGATGGGATCAAGCGCAGAATCGTCTTCTTATCACCAATAATCAATGTGTGGCCGGCATTGTGACCACCCTGAAAACGCACAACTGCTTGCGCATGGTCAGTTAACCAATCAACTACTTTGCCTTTACCTTCGTCACCCCACTGAGTGCCAATGACAACGACGTTACGACCATGAGCTTGTTGCTTTGAAGACATAATAAAAATCCAAAAGGTAATTACAGAATTAGTACGTTATTGATAGAGCTAGTTACTTCTTTTTTATTTCCCATGAGCTACCCTGCTTTACTAGCTCACGATCACAAATATATTCAGCGGTTTCTACCGCATCACCACTCATTGCCTGAATGACTACCTCACCAGCATCGCGCAATTCGGCGATCTTGCTAGCTAAGCTAGCATCAATCATCCAAGGCGCTACGATGGCAGACCTTCTTTGCGCTACAGGCGCCAGGTTTGCCAGGGTCAATAAGTCCATTGAAAAACCGGTGGCCGGACGAGCACGCCCAAATGCTTGGCCAACATGATCGTATCTACCACCACGAGCAATTGGCTGTGGCAGCTTATCAACATAAGCCGCAAACATCACACCACTGTGATACTGGTATCCACGTAAATCCGCCAGATCAATACTGAGCTCAACATCGCTAGAAAGTGCGGCAGTTGCTACAGCTAATTTTTCTAGATGCGCCAAGGCCTCGTCAATCAATTGATGTTTTGGCAAAGACTGTTTGGCATTAGCCAATACTTGAGCGCAAGGGCCATTCAATTCGGTCAAAGCCATCAAGGCTTCTGCAGATGTAGTCGGCAGGCATTTAGCCCAGATAGCCAAGCGCGGACGATCCTTACTTTGCAGCAAGCCATACAGGGTCTCGATGTCACCCTTCTCAAGACTTTGCCCATCCAGTATTCCCTCAAGAACACCTGCATGTGAAAGATCCAGATAAACCTGCTTTAAGCCTGCAACACGCAAAGTCTGCAACAGCAAAGTGACTGCCTCAAAATCCGCTTCCCAGTTTGCGCAGCCATAAATTTCAGCGCCGAGTTGCAATTCTTCGCGAGCAGAACTACCCACCGGGGTACGGGCGTGAGCAACAGAACCTGCATAACAAAGACGTGTAACGCCTTTGCGGTTGAGCAAATGCGCATCAATACGAGCGACCTGTGGAGTCATATCAGCACGCAGACCCAATGTACGACCAGATAATTGATCAACCAATTTAAATGTTTGCAAATTGAGATCTGAGCCAGTGCCAGTGAGTAATGAATCCAAGAACTCTAAAATTGGAGGAGCAACCAACTCATAACCATAGGACTCATACAAATCCAGAATGGCACGACGCAGAGTCTCTACCTTGCGAGCCTCGGCTGGCAAAACATCAGCAATATCTTCAGGAAGTAACCAACGATTCATAGTCTGAAATATTCACTTTCAATTTTTTTTGTGCAAGAACTTAAAGAACTCACCATTGGGCTCAACGACCATGACATCCTTCTTATCCTTGAAGGAGCTGCGGTAAGCCTCAAGACTTTGGTAGAACTGTGCGAACTGTGGATCACGTCCAAACGCTTCCGCATACAGTGCGGTAGCCTTTGCATCGCCTGAACCTTTAATCTTTTGCGCGTCACGATAAGCCTCAGCCAAAATCGTGTCACGTTGGCGCTCAGCGTTTGCTCGAATCTTGTCTGACTCAGCCGCACCAGTTGAGCGCAGCTCGTTGGCAACGCGTTTGCGCTCCGCCTCCATACGACGATAGACAGAGTCACTAATCTCAGCAAGTAAATCCACGCGCTTGAGTCGAACATCCACAATCTCTACGCCGATATCAGCAGCATCATCAGCCACCTTCTTGCGTATGCCTTGCATGACCTCTTCACGTTGATCAGAAATCAATTCACGAACAGTGCGCTTAGTGAACTCCTCATTCAATGCTGAGCGAACTAACTGGGTTAAGCGATCTTGTGCCAAGCGCTCATCACCCTTAAAGCTGATAAAGAATTTACGGGGATCAACAATGCGCCATTTCACATAAGAATCTACCAAGAGATTTTTCTTCTCAGCAGTAATAAAGCGCTCTGCTTCAGGATTGTCAATCGTCAAGATGCGACGATCAAAGAAACGAACGCTTTCAAATGGCGCTGGATACTTCAACTGCAAACCTGGCTGCTCGATCACACGAACAATCTGACCAAAGGCAAAGACCACCGCAAAATTACGCTGATCCACAATAAAAATACTCGACGCCAAAACATAAGCAAGGGCAATTAATCCAGCAATCCCAGCCAGGAGACGATTAGCGTTCATTATCTCGCCTCCCGATCGCGACTACGCAAGCCATCACGTTTATCACCAACGTTTGTAGACCCCGAATTGGGAGTCGCAACACTAGGTGCGCTTGGGCTTGGTGCAGCAGAATTACCAGTTGCGCCACCCACCGTTACAGAACCTGTAGGTGTTGTAGTGGCGGGCGTTTGGCCGGTTGCAACTTGTGTGCTTTCTGCGCTCACCTGGGCAACTAACTTATCCAATGGGAGGTATAAGAGGCTATTGTTTTTGGTGGTGTCCACCAAAACCTTGGTGACGTTGTTATACATTTCGCGCATGCTGTCGATATACATCCGATCACGCGTCACGCCTGGCGCTTTTGCATACTCCACCAACACCTGTTTGAAGCGAGCAGCGTCACCTTCAGCTGTAGCCACTACACGCGCTTTATAACCTTCAGCCTCCTGAATCAAGCGAGCTGCTGTTCCCTTGGCACGCGGAATAATATCGTTGGCATATGCTTGGCCTTCGCTCTTCAAGCGCTCCTGGTCTTGACCTGCTTTAACGGCATCATCAAAAGCTGCCTGAACTTGCTCAGGGGGTTGCACATTTTGGACGGTGACACTGGTTACATAGATGCCGGTCTTGTAACTATCTAAAATTTTCTGGATAGAAGTCGCTAGATCAATACCGATCTTCTCGCGTCCCTCATATAAAACGGTATCCATCTTGCTGCGAGCAACGATTTCACGAACGGAAGTCTCTGCAGCCTGCACCACGGTAGCATCAGGATCGCGATTATTAAATAAATAATCAGTGGGATCTTTCAATCGATATTGAACGGCGAAGCGAACATCAATAATGTTTTCATCTTCGGTCAGCATCGATGAATCTTTTTGGTTGGTTGCCTTGATTAATATAGGGCGCCCCACCTCTACAGATCTCACGCCCGACAAATTCACCGTCTCTTGGGATTGGATTGGCCAAGGCATCCGCCAGTTGATGCCGGGCTTGGCGGTGTAGTCGTACTTACCAAAAGTAGAAATAACACCAGCTTGACCTTCTTGAATAATGAAGAAGCCGCTACAGATCCAAATTAATGCTACGCCACCAGCAGCTAATAAGACGGTGGCTTTAGAGCCAAAAGGATTGCTGAAATTAAAATTGGGGGCACTCATGCCGCCGCCGTTACCGCCATTATTACCACCACTGTTTCCGCGCTGAGATGGCGGAGGAATATCGGTGCTATTGGGTTTATTGGCTGGTTTACTTGCTGTTGATTGAGGCTTTTTCTTGCCCCCAAAAATGCCACTCAGGCGATCATTGAAGTCACGCCATAACTCATCTAAGTCTGGGGGGCCATCTGGCTTAGTGGACTGATTATTTGGTCTTGTTGTATTCGGCTGAACTTCTACCTGCTTTTCAGCCTCTGAATTGCTGGGTTCAGCTTGAGGAGATTGTTCGCTACCCTGCCCACCTTTGGCATCCTTAGATCCACCGCCTGGGTGACTATTGCCCCAGCCTGGATCATTGACCGAAAACAGCTCGAGAAATTTACGCATCGTTTGGTGAATATTTTCGGTTGGGAATCGGATTAAATTCAGAAGTCTCTGGTCGTTCAGGTAAAGGAGCTAAAAACTCGTCTGGATCCATTTGGACCTTGGCACGATTCTGCTCGACCCTTATTCTATCAGTCATTTGAGAGCATTCAGCTAAGGCTGAGCGCAATAAATCAAGGCCCAGGCCAGTCTTGGCGGAGAGGAAAACCTGACTCGGAACCCCCTCGGAATCTCGGACCAAGACCGCCCCCTCCGTAAAGGTTTGCGGCATTTGGTCAATTTTGTTCATCACCTCGATGCGGGGGATATCATCAGCCCCAATTTCCCGCAAAACAGCCTCTACTTCAGCCTTTTGCTCCCTGGCAACTGGGCTACAGGCGTCAATCACGTGCAAAATTAAGTCCGCATGGATAGTTTCATCCAAAGTGGCCCTGAACGCCTCCACAAGCTGGTGAGGCAATTCGCGAATAAAGCCCACCGTATCAGAGACCACAATTGAGCCTACGCCATCTAAATGGACCTTACGGGAGGTTGTATCTAAGGTTGCAAACAGCTGATCTGCTGCATATGCCCCTGCTTTTGTAAGGGAATTAAACAATGTCGACTTACCGGCATTGGTATACCCAACCAGGGATACCGAAAAGACATCCTTGCGATTACGGGCCCTTCTTTGGGTTCTTTGTTGGCGCTGGAGCTTCTCAAGCTCGGCTTCAAGACGCTTGGCCTTGGTTGCCAGCATCCGTCGATCAAGCTCCATTTGGGTTTCGCCTGGGCCGCCGCGGACCCCAATACCGCCCCGTTGACGCTCCAAGTGGCTCCAAGCGCGAACCAATCTCGACATGCGATATCGCACCTGGGCAAGCTCAACCTGAGTTTTACCAATATGGCTTTGCGCTCGTTGACTAAAGATATCCAAAATCAGGCCCGTACGGTCCATGACATGAAAGCCAATATGACGCTCTAAATTGCGTTGCTGCGTTGGGGATAGCGGATGGTTAAAGATAGCCAATTCAGCACCTTGCTCCTCCATCACTTTTTTGACTTCATTTGCCTTGCCGGAGCCAATGAATAGGGCTGGATCAGTTTTACCCTTGCGAGCAATCACGCTAGCTGCAGGAATAGAGCCGGCACTGTCAGCTAGAAGGCTGAGCTCTGCCATGCTATCCGCAAAATCCTCGCGGCCTGTATCGACTCCTACTAGAACGGCACGAGCCGCATCTACACCGGTTTTATACAGAGCTAACTTCTTCCGTACGGAACTCCACTGCACGAGCAGGAACGATCGTGGAAATGGCGTGTTTGTAAACCATCTGAGTCACGGTGTTGCGCAAAAGGACAACATACTGATCAAAAGATTCAATATTGCCCTGCAGCTTGATGCCATTGACAAGATAGATGGAGACAGGAACATGCTCTTTACGCAAGGCATTGAGGAAAGGATCCTGTAGTAATTGGATTTTGCTGTTATTCATACTGCTCCTTATTGGTTTTTATATGCTACGTCTATTTTGGGAGTCTTGCTTTTTATGTTAATCAATCTACCGCCAACTGCTACTGTCTACCTCCAACATAAGGGGTCTGATATTAAAAAATCAAGCCCCCCTTTACCAAAACACATCTAAAACTGTAACGCTGTTTTTACTTCTTTTTGCCTTTTTTACCCTTGTCCGCATCAACATAGGGGTTTTTGGCAGTATTCATCTGAATACGCAAAGGAGTACCACGCAACTTAAAGACCTCTCTAAAGCGGCCTTCTAAGTAACGCTTATAGCTATCGGTCACGCCGCTTAAGGATGTTCCATGAATCACCACAATTGGGGGGTTCATACCACCCTGATGGGCATAACGTAATTTTGGACGGCCCATGCCCACACGCTTAGGCTGCTGATGCTCAATCGCCTCTTGCAAAATGCGAGTGAGTTTCGGCGTTGGCAATTTAGCCATAGCTGCAGCATAGGCAAGATCAACGTCTTTAAATAACTCTTTAAGGCCAGTGCCTTTTTTGGCTGAGATTGGGTGCACGTTTGCAAAATCCAGAAAGCGGAGTTTTTGAGCAATCTCTAAACGCGCGCGCTCTTTAACGTAGGCGTCCAAACCATCCCACTTATTTACGGCAACCACTAATGCACGCCCTGCTTCCACAATAAATCCAGCAATATGGGCATCTTGCTCAGAGATATCCTGCTGAGCATCGAGCATCAAGATCACGACATTGCAGTCAGCAATCGCTTGCAAGGTTTTAACAACGGAGAACTTCTCAATTGCTTCAAATACTTTTCCACGACGACGCAGACCTGCAGTATCGACCAAGATGTAAGGTTTGCCATTGCGCTCAAATGGAACTTCGATGGCATCCCGCGTTGTGCCCGGCATATCAAATGCAATGACGCGCTCTTCACCAATCAATTTATTGATCAAGGTGGATTTACCAACGTTAGGACGACCTACTACCGCAATCTTCATGGGGCGATTGGGATCGTTTTCTTGCTCTTCTGGCTCCGGCTCTGGAACGCCTAAAGAATCCAAGGCATCATCGATCAAACCACGCACACCATCACCATGTGCCGATGAGATTGGGAAAGGCTCGCCAAGACCCATCTCATGGAAATCTGCAGTCACTACACCAGCCTGCATACCTTCTGTTTTATTCACAGCCAAGATGACTGGTCTACCAGTCTTGCGCAAGAAATCCGCTATCACGCGGTCTTGCGGCGCCATACCCAAACGACCATCCACCAAGAAAATAATGATGTCCGATTCAGCAACAGCTTGCTTAGTTTGCTTGGCCATCTCAGCAACGATGCCGGTCTTAGCCACTGGCTCAAAACCGCCGGTATCCACACAGATAAATGCGCGCTCACCAATGCGGCCTTTGCCATAGTGACGATCGCGAGTCAGACCCGAGAAGTCAGCCACTAATGCATCGCGTGAACGCGTTAAGCGGTTAAAGAGTGTCGACTTGCCAACGTTTGGACGACCGACAATAGTAATTACTGGATTCATTTTGGACTGTACGCCGCTAGTTTGCCACCTTGAGATTGAACCAAGATGAGGCCATTCACCGCAATCGGTGCGGCTGTGATTGGACTACTGTCATGACGAATGCGTGCCAGCATTTCACCATTTGCTTGTGAAAGTGCATGCACATAACCCTGTGCATCACCAACGAGTAATACCCTACCAACTGCCATTGGCTCGCCAACATCCCTAAATGTCAGCTGTGTATTTTCCCAAACTTGTGAACCATCCTTGACTGCAAACGCAGTGACATACGATTTTTCATTGGAAGAAAACACCAGATCAGGACTTTGCGCTGTTCCGGTAAAGCTTGAATAATCCTTGAACCATAAAAGGTTTCCCGTACGCGCTTGACCGCAACCTACACGACCTTGATAAGAAACAGCACAAATAATTTCACCTTCCATGCTTGGCTTGGCGGTCACATCATTCAGACGCTCAATTTCAGAGAAGCCTTTTGGAAATGAAACCGGAGTCTCCCAAACCAAACCGCCGTTTGCAATTGCAATCATGCCAAATCGACCACCAGCAAATCCAGTCACAATCACTTCGTTACCAACGGCAAGCATTCCGTAGCCTACGCGTAAGGACAATGCAGATTGTTGACGCTGGTAGGTCCACTTACGCGCACCCGTTTGCGCATCAAGCCCAACAAAGCGATTGTCCAGCGTGCGAATGACGACTACGCCGCCAGCAACTACCGGCTCAGATAAGACTTCGCTACCAACACTCATATTCCAAATAGATTTTCCAGCGTCATCATAGGCATAAACGGTGCCCTTAGTAGTAACAACTGCTGTAGTGCGGCCATCAGAACCTGGGCCAATCGATAAACGATCCGGCACAGATACTTCCCAAACTTTTTCCCCGGTACGTAGATCAATCTTAGCAAGGTTGCCTCGATGCGATGCTGCATAGACAGCATCACCGGCTACCGCAGGATGAAAATTAAATGACTCAGATGAGCCCACGCTAGTGGACCACACGGGGGACAATTCAAATTGATTGCTGACCGGGACAAGCTCAGCAGGCTTGCGCACACGTGAGCCGCCAGAACAAGCTGTTAAGGCCGCCACCACTAGGCCCAGCACTAGGGCTGAGCTACTTAGTTTTGCCACACGTTTGCAGTCCATCATCACTGAGCCACTCCTCCGACAGCATCCAATTTAACCTTCAAGAGACGACGTGCCTCTTCAGGGAATTCTTTTGCTTGGTTCAACTGAACCCAAGCAGCCTCATAACTCTTACGAGCATCAGCGGTTTTATTTTGAGCCAAATACCAATCACCGCGCCGCTCTAACCAGAGGGCCTCAAAACCAGAAATAGGTTTTTCTTTCAGGATCGCATCTGCTTCTGCAAAATCTTTTTCAGAGCCCTGCTCTACCAATTGTGCAGTCAATCGCAATTTGGCTATAGCCAAATAACCTTGGTCTGAAGAGTTCTTGGCAGCCCAATGCAAATATTCCATAGCCTTTTCTGAATCACCAGCATCAGAGGCAATCTTCGCAGCGACTAAGCTGGACATTGCGGCGTAAGGCGTACCTGAAAACTGCTTTTGCAAATCATCGGCGGCACGCAAGGTTTGATCCTTGTCGCCCTTATTGATTGCGGTAACCATCGTCTCATATAACTGTGATGCAGCTGCAGCTTGGCTAGTTCGCCACCATTGGTAACCACTATAAGCCGCATAGGCAAATAAAGCAGCAGTCACTACACCAGTAATGAGATTGCGATACTTTCGCCAAAATGCTTTGAATTGGTCTAATTGTTCTTGTTCTTCTAGGTCTAAAGGCATGTCAATCCAGGCTAATAAATACAGTATTAATAATGAATGTCTTAATTCTATTCGGTGGCGCCAACTATGGCATTAATTACCGCCTCTACAACGCCATCCAAGGCTACTGCCTTCTGCTCCCCGGTGCTACGTAAATCCTTAAGCTGGGCCTCATCCTTAGCCAATTCATCTGGCCCAATAATGACCGCATAGCTTGCACCGCTCGCATCTGCCTTCTTCATCTGGGACTTAAAGCTGGCCGCTTGACCATCTGGAGGGCAGAATAGGATGACATCGATGCCAGCATTTCGCAGGCGCTCAGCAATGATCATTGCGGCCGTCAAGGTTTCCCCGCCCTGATGAATGACAAAAGCATCGCATTGAGCTTGTGGCTCAGGCAAGGAGCCAGAAACCTTCATTAATTCGAGAACGCGCTCCATCCCCATAGCCCAACCACAGGCTGGGGCAGCTTTGCCACCCATGCGCTCAATTAGAGGGTCATAGCGACCGCCACCAGCAATCGTGCCTTGGGCGCCTAATTCCTCGGTAATCCACTCAAAAACCGTCAGGTTGTAGTAATCCAAACCGCGAACTAAACGGGGGTTGATCTTGCAAGGAATATTGTTGGCCTTCAACAAGGCTTGGACAGCTTCAAAATGCTTTAGTGACTCCCCGCCCAAGAAATCCAATAATTTCGGCGCACCCTCAATCAAATCTTGCATTGCTGGATTTTTAGAATCCAAAATGCGCAAAGGATTTGTTAACAAACGGCGCTGCGAATCTTCGTCCAACTGCGCTTTATTCTGCTCAAAGTAAGCCACTAAAGCAGCGCGATGCTCAGCACGCTCATTAGCCTGCCCTAAAGAATTAATCTCGAGACGAACGCCCTTCAAGCCAAGCTCATCCCAGAGGCGTTGACCCATCATAATGATTTCAGCATCAATATCCGGACCAGCAAAGCCCATCGCCTCAATACCAAATTGATGGAACTGGCGATAGCGACCACGTTGTGGACGCTCGTGGCGGAACATCGGCCCTGTATACCAAAGACGCTTTGGTCCCTCATAGAGAAGATTGCTCTCAACTACGGCGCGAACTACGGCGGCAGTACCTTCTGGGCGCAATGTGAGCTGCTCACCATTGAGACGATCCTCAAAGGAATACATCTCCTTTTCAACAATATCCGTTACCTCACCGATACCACGCTGAAAAACTGCAGTCGCTTCCACGATGGGGGTGCGCAAGAATTCATAACCATACGCACGGGTAAGGTCGCGCAAAACATGCTCTAAATGTGTCCACTGCGCAGCATCAGCCGGCAAGAGATCATTCATGCCACGAACGCCATTAATCTTCTGAATCTTTTGTGCTTTAGCTTGATCGGTCATGATGTGTGTTGATGTATTTCGTTTTATTCTTATTATTTACTTCGGCGCGTAATGTTGATTAACGTACTCATCAACAATCACTTGAAACTCTTGGGCAATATTCTCACCGCGCAAGGTTTTCACTTTAACGCCATCGACAAAGACAGGCGCAGCAGGAGTCTCGCCGGTACCTGGCAATGAGATGCCAATGTTGGCATGCTTACTTTCGCCTGGGCCATTCACAATGCATCCCATCACAGCAACATTCATTGCCTCCACTCCAGGATGGGTTTTTTTCCACACCGGCATTTGTTGGCGCAGGTATGACTGGATATTGGCAGCCAACTCTTGGAAGGTCGTGCTTGTCGTTCTACCGCAACCTGGACATGCAATTACCATTGGGGTGAAATTGCGCAAGCCCATGGTTTGCAAGATCTCTTGTGCAACAATAATTTCGTTCTCACGTGGCGCACCTGGATCGGGCGTCAAGGAAACTCGAATGGTGTCGCCAATGCCCTCTTGCAACAAGATGCCCATTGCCGCTGTTGAGGACACAATCCCTTTGCTGCCCATGCCTGCTTCTGTTAAACCCAAATGCAATGGATAGTCGGAGCGACGCGAAAGATCGCGATACACGGCCACTAAATCCTGCACATTGCTAACCTTGCAAGACAACAAAATTTGATTAGGGTTCATGCCGAACTCCACTGCCTTTTCTGCAGACTGTAATGCCGACTGAATCAATGCTTCAATCATGACCTCTTGTGCAGTCTTGGGAATCGGCAGGGCTGCATTGCTATCCATAATGCTAGCAAGCAAGTCTTGATCTAAGCTGCCCCAGTTCACGCCAATGCGAATGGGCTTGTCGTACTTACAAGCTGCCTCGATCATTTGCGCAAATTGCGGATCGCGTTTAGCGCCCTTACCCACATTACCGGGATTAATGCGGTACTTGGATAAGGCCTTGGCACACTCCGGGTAGTCATTCAATAAAGTGTGGCCGTTGTAATGGAAGTCGCCAATCAAAGGTACCAAAACATCCATCTTGTCTAACTGCTCACGAATGTAAGGCACTGCTTCAGCAGCTGCCGGGGTGTCCACGGTGATGCGAACCATCTCTGAGCCAGCACGTGCCAACTCTTTTACCTGAATGGCAGTACCGACCGCATCAGCGGTATCGGTATTGGTCATGGATTGGACGCGCACCGGCGCATCGCCACCAATCGTAATGATGTTGGTTTTCCAGGCAACGGTTGCCTGACGAGTAGCTCGCTTCGGTGATGGACCTAAAGGCAGCTTTGGAAGATTACTGGATGAATTGCGCATTGGACTTGTTTTACAAAATCAGTCGTCTAATCTTTTGAGCCATTGCACAGGGTGCTCGGCTTGATACTCTTGCTCTTCTTCATCCTCGAGCTCTTCTGCATCATCTTGTAGATCATGATCAATCTGTTTGTCATGCACCGCCCTCTCACGCACTCTAGTGCGATCGACCACATCACCTGCTAACTGACCACACGCCGCAGCAATATCATCGCCACGGGTTTTGCGAACCGTTGCCACCATACCGGCGTCTAGCAAGATGCTGGCAAACGCATGAACGCGCTGTGCAGATGAGCGCTTCAAACCAGACTCTGGGAATGGATTAAATGGAATGAGGTTAATCTTGCACTTGATGTTCGCCAATAAGCGCACGAGCTCTTTTGCCTGAATATCAGAGTCATTCACGCCATCGAGCATGCAGTATTCAAAGGTTAAGAAATCTCTTGGGGCAAACGGTAAGTATCTTTCACACGCGGCAAGCAATTCTCTTAATGGGTATTTTTGATTTAGCGGAACCAGTTGATCGCGCAGCTTGTCATTCGGTGCATGCAATGACACTGCTAATGCCACCGGGCAATCTTGCGCTAAGCGATCAATCATCGGCACTACACCAGAGGTAGACACGGTCACACGACGACGCGATAAGCCATAGGCTCTGTCATCCAGCATTAAACGTAAAGCAGTCACGACATTGTCATAGTTGAGCAAAGGCTCACCCATGCCCATCAGAACTACATTCGAGATCACTCGGCCTGTGTGTTCCCAGCCTGGTGTTGGGAATTTCTCAATACGGCGAACTGCATTTGGATCCGTACGGAGCAAATGCTCTGCAAACCAGAGTTGGCCAATGATTTCACCGGAGGTAAGGTTGCGAGAAAAACCTTGATGCCCTGTTGAGCAAAAACGGCAATTCACTGCGCAACCAGCCTGAGAAGAAATGCACAAAGTGCCGCGATCATCCTCGGGAATAAATACAGACTCCACAGCATTACCAGCGCCAACATCTAGCAACCACTTACGGGTGCCATCTGCTGCATGCTCATCTTTAATTACCGGGAGAGAAAGGACTTCTGCTTTGTCGAGCAGTGTTGCTCTAAAGCTTTTTGCTAAGTCGCTCATGTCGTTGATGTCAGAAACACCACGCTGGTGTATCCACTGCATGAGTTGCTTCGCCCTAAAGGGCTTTTCATTCAACCCCGCGACATACGCCGCCATTTGGTCGGCGTCAAAATCTAAGAGATTTACGCGCGGGGAGGTCAATGCGCCTACTTATGTAGTAAATAGCTTATTCGTTAGCAATCGTGAATTAACGATTGAAAACATTCATGCCAGCGAAGAAGAATGCAACTTCGACAGCAGCAGTTTCAGGAGCATCAGAGCCATGAACAGCGTTTGCATCGATGCTGTCAGCAAAGTCAGCACGGATAGTGCCAGCATCAGCCTTCTTAGGATCGGTAGCACCCATCAAATCACGGTTCTTAGCAATCGCGCCTTCGCCTTCCAATACCTGAATCATTACAGGACCAGAAATCATGAAGCTCACCAAGTCTTTAAAGAAAGGACGGGCAGCGTGAACGGCGTAGAACTGCTCAGCTTCAGCTTGCGACAAATGCGCCATTCTGGACGCAATAATCTTCAAACCAGCAGATTCAAAACGGTCGTAGATCTTGCCGATAACGTTTTTTGCTACTGCGTCAGGTTTGATAATAGAAAGGGTGCGTTCAATAGCCATGTAAAACTCCAATAGTAATTTCAAAGATTTAGCTGAATTGGCGCTGAATTGGACTCAGGACGAACATTTCGACCCCCTCCTACAACGCGCCAGGAAATCAGCGACCACCGAATTATACATCGCCTGACCGTATTTACCCTGATCCAAGTGTCGCTAAGCTATTGAATTTACAGGGCATAACCCTTCACTTTGTAGTCTTTTTCATAGGGGGCTTGAAATTACCCCATTTTGTCTATACTTACTGACAACAGCCCCTCGTGGGCTCGTGTAATCACTACGAAGAAGGAGTCAATATGAGTGATCTGAACTCTTACGGCTTTGGGCAAACTAGCTCGATCAGCACCCCTCAGGTACGCAACCGCGTACTGCGCAATACCTACGCCCTTTTGGCGCTCTCAATGGTTCCGACTGTTATTGGCGCATGGCTTGGCGTAGCTTTTGGCTTAAACCTGATGGCAGGCAGCCCTTTCCTGGGCTTTATCGTCTTTATGGCGGTGGCATTCGGTTTTTTCTGGGCAATTGAGAAAAACAAAGATACCGGCGCAGGCGTTCTACTGCTCTTAGGGTTCACCTTCTTTATGGGCATCATGATGTCCGGCTTGGTGGGCTATACGCTGAATAGCTATAGCAATGGCGCTACCCTGATCATGCTCGCTTTTGGCGGTACAGGCGCTATTTTTGCCGTAATGGCAACGATTGCTACCGTGAGCAAGAGCGACTTTTCTGGCATGGGCAAATGGTTGATGGTAGGCGTACTGCTCTTGATCGTTGCTTCACTAGCCAACATCTGGTTGCAACTTCCAGCTTTGATGCTAACGGTGATGGTCTTGGCAATTGCGATCTTCTCCGCCTTCATCTTGGTTGACGTACAGCGCATCATCAATGGTGGTGAGACCAATTACATCATGGCTACATTAGCTATCTACTTGGATGTATATAACGTCTTCACTAACCTGCTCGCACTGTTAGGTATCGTAGGCGGCAATAGAGACTAAGTAATAGCTTTAAGCGTTAATAGAAAAAGGCACCTGCGGGTGCCTTTTTATTTGTCCAACACTAGCAGAAGTCGGTTAAGCAGTATGTTTATGAGCCCAACAAGGTACGGCGCATTGCATCGAGGCAAACAGACATCAGGCCTGCAGGGAAGATTCCTAAAGCAAGTACAAGTATGGCGTTCAAGCTCAACAGCCCACGCGCAAAGCCTGACCCAGAGATCTCAGCAGCATGCTCTTCTTTTGGCTCATCAAAGTACATGACCTTAACCACTCTGAGGTAGTAGAAGGCACCAATCAATGATGCGATCACGGCAATAATGGCCAAGAATGTATGCTCACCATCAACCAGGGCTTCTAGCACACCCAACTTAGCAGCAAAGCCCACTGTTGGCGGGATGCCGGCCAAAGAGAACATCATGACTAAACCAATGAAGGCAAACCAAGGGTGACGCTTATTTAAACCTTTGAGATCATCAATAGTTTCGCAATCGTGACCCTTGCGTGACAACATCATCAGGAGACCGAAGCTTCCTAAAGTGGTCAGCACATAAGTAACCGCATAGAACATGGAGGCGCTAAAAGCATGATCATCAAATACAGAAAGCATACCCAGAAGCACAAAGCCCATCTGCGCAATCGCAGAGTACGCCAACATGCGCTTGATATTTGTTTGCGCAATCGCAGTGACGTTACCTACAACCAGCGACAGGATCGCGAGCAGGACCAGCATCGGCTGCCAATCACCCAATAGAGGCAATAAGGTATTGACCAATAAGCGGAATAACAAAGCAAACGCTGCCAACTTAGGCGCAGCTGCAATCATCAATGTCACTGCTGTTGGTGCACCCTGATAGACATCAGGAACCCACATATGAAATGGCACAACACCCAACTTAAATGCCAAGCCGGAAACAATAAATACTAGACCAAACGCCATCACCAGGTGATTTACGCGTGGGTCAGCAACGGTTCTGAAGATTTCAATTAAATCGAGCGAGCCAGTTACGCCATACAACATAGACATGCCGTAGAGCAAGAAACCAGATGCTAAGGCGCCAAGAATGAAATACTTAATACCCGCTTCAACACTCTTCTCGCTGTTGTGACGCATAGCTACCAAAGCATAAGTAGGTAAAGCCATCAACTCAAGACCCAAATAGAGAGTCAGAAGATTTGCACCAGAAATGAGTACGCACTGCCCCAACAAAGCCAGCAGAGCCAACACAATAAAGTCTGGGCGGAACATGGCACGATCCATTAGATATTGCTTGGAATACACCAAGCTCACCAATACCGCACCACATGAACAAGCTTTTAAAAGATTGGAGAATGGGTCGGACTGAAATAAGCCATTCATGGCAACGACAGAGACATCCCCAATACGACCCAAAAATGCAAAGATCAAATAGACCAACAAAATAATGGAGAAGAAGTAAACGAAACCAACACCACGTGGGGCATGGAAAATATCTTGCTCTACACCAGGGGTTGCTGGCTGACGCTCTGGAACATAGACACTGGCCACCAACAAGAGGCAAGTAGCTACAAGAAGAACAAGTTCAGGCAGGACGGCGTATAGGTCAAATGCTTGCATTAGCTTTTACTCAGAGTTTGCTGACAGCAACATGCTGCAACAGATTAATCACGGCTGGATGAATGATGTCGGTAAAAGGTTTTGGATAAACACCCATACCGATCACACAGATGGACAGCACTGCCATCATGAAATACTCACGCGCATTGAGGTCTTTTAGCTCCTCAACATGCTTGTTGGTAATGGCACCAAAGAATACGCGCTTTACCATCCATAAGGAATAAGCGGCACCAAGAATTAATGCGGTCGCTGCCAAGATACCAATGACAAAATCGTAATCCACCGCAGCCAAAATCACCATGAACTCACCAACGAATCCGGAGGTAGCAGGCAAACCGCAGTTCGCCATTGCCATCAGCACTGCAAATGCTGTGAACGCAGGCATACGATGGACAACGCCACCGTAATCCGCGATTTGACGGGTGTGCATGCGGTCATACAACACACCAATAGAAAGGAACATTGCGCCGGCAACAAAACCGTGAGAAATCATCTGCACAATACCGCCCTCAATACCCAGAGGGCTAAAGAGGAAGAAGCCGAGGGTCACAAAGCCCATGTGCGCTACTGAAGAGTAAGCAACTAACTTCTTCATGTCTTTCTGGACCAGGGCTACTGCTCCCACATAGATCACGGCTACTAAAGACAAGAAGATGACAAATGGGCCTAAATATTGACTCGCATCTGGAGCGATCGGCAATGAGAAACGCAAGAAGCCATACGCACCCAACTTCAACATAATCGCAGCCAACACTACAGAGCCACCTGTTGGCGCTTCAACGTGTACGTCTGGCAACCAAGTATGCAATGGCCACATTGGCACCTTCACAGCGAAGGCCATGAAGAAGGCAAAGAACAACAGGATTTGCTCAACGATATCCAGGCGAGCGTTGTGCCAAGCCAAGATATCAAAGGTATTGGTTACGTTGTACAAATACAGCATGGCAATCAAAGTCAGCAATGAGCCAAGCAAGGTATACAAGAAGAACTTGAACGCAGCATAGATGCGGTTATGCCCGCCCCACACACCGATGATGATGTACATCGGAATGAGGGTTGCCTCGAAGAAGACGTAGAACAGCAAGGCATCTAGAGCGGCAAAGACACCGATCATTAATCCAGAAAGGATTAAGAATGAGGCCATGTACTGAGATACCTTCTTATCAATCACTTCCCATGCAGCAATCACCACAAAGATATTGATGAAGGCGGTTAAGACGATAAACCACACGGAGATACCATCGATACCTAGGTGATAGTTAATGTCGTAGCGAGGAATCCAGCTAATCTTTTCAACAAACTGCATGCCAGGGTTGGCAATATCAAAATGAATGACCAATGGCAGCGTTGCAATAAAACCAAGTACAGCACCAAAGAGAGCTAACCAGCGAACGCCAGCAGTCGGCCTCTCTGATCCGTAGAACAAAATAATGATGCCGAAGAAAATCGGGATCCAGATGGCGTAAGAAAGAATCATGATGGCTACTTAAGTAACAAAGGCCTAGCGAACAAAAGGCAGGTAAGCGTACAAAACCCAAGCCAACAATACCGCCAAGCCCGCAATCATTGCGAAGGCATAGTGATAGAGATAACCGGATTGCAAATGGCGAATCACCGCGGAAAAGCGCCCTACTGCATGCGCACTACCGTTGACCAAGAAGCCGTCAATTGCTTGTTGATCACCGCGATGCCACAAGACGCCGCCGATCCACAACAAACCTTTAGCGAATACCGCCTGGTTAAGATCGTCGAGATAATATTTGTTGTCCATCAGTTTCTTGATTGGTGCAAATGCTTGAGCTACCACACCAGGCAACTTCGGAGCCCAGAGGTAACCAATTGCAGCAGTCAACACACCAAGCACAACCAACAGGAGAACTGGTGATGTCAGGGAGTGGATTGCCATGGCAATCGGACCATGGAACTCTTCAGCAAGCTCTTTCATGGCCGGATGCTTGCCAATGTCGACAAAGATGGAATCGCCAAAGTAAGTACCAAACAACAAAGGAGTAATCGTGTAGTAACCGATGATCACAGAAGGAATAGCCAACAAGATCAATGGCAAGGTCACAACAAATGGTGACTCATGCGGTTTTTGACCAGGAGCTAGACCATGGTGAGCATGGTCATCGCCCTGCTCTGCATGATCATGGTGGTGGTCGTGGGCATGAGCATCATCATGGCCCCAGCGCGCCTTACCGTGGAATACATAGAAGTACAAACGGAAGGAATAGAGAGCCGTGACAAATACGCTGGCCATCACTGCGAAGTAAGCAAAGCCAGAGCCAGGAATGTGGCTAGCAGCTACCGCTTCAATGATGGAGTCTTTTGAATAGAATCCGGAGAAGAATGGTGTACCAATCAATGCCAAGTTACCTAGCAACATCATCAGGCAGGTGATTGGCATGTACTTCCAGAGACCACCCATCTTGCGCATATCTTGCTCGTGGTGCATACCCAAAATCACACTACCTGCTGCAAGGAACAAGAGAGCCTTGAAGAATGCGTGCGTCATCAAATGGAAGATGGCTACTGGATAAGCAGATACGCCCAAGGCTACAGTCATGTAACCCAGTTGTGACAGCGTTGAGTAAGCGACTACCCGCTTGATATCGGTTTGGACAATGCCCAAGAAACCCATAAAGAGCGCAGTAATCGAACCAATCACCAAGATAAAGCTCAAAGCAGCATCAGACAATTCAAATAGTGGCGACATGCGTGACACCATGAAGATACCGGCAGTCACCATCGTTGCAGCATGAATCAATGCGGAAATTGGGGTTGGACCCTCCATTGAATCGGGCAACCAAACGTGTAATGGGAACTGAGCAGATTTACCCATTGCGCCAATAAAGAGGCAGATACAAGCAACGGTAACTAAATTCCAGCTGGTGCCTGGTAATGTTTGCGCAGCAAGTGCCGTGTTCTGAGCAAAGATTACGTCGTAGTTCATAGAGCCAGTACTAGCCAATAGCAAACCAATACCCAGAATGAAGCCAAAGTCACCAACACGGTTAACTAAGAAGGCTTTCATATTGGCAAATACGGCGGATTGACGCTCAAAGTAGAAGCCAATCAATAAATAAGAAACCACACCCACCGCTTCCCATCCGAAGAAGAGTTGCAAGAGGTTATTACTCATTACCAACATCAACATCGCAAAGGTAAAGAGTGAGATGTATGAGAAGAAGCGGTTATAGCCCTCCTCCCCTTGCATATAGCCAATAGTGTAAATATGGACCATCAAAGATACAAAGGTCACCACACACATCATGGTGGCTGTCAGCGGGTCAATTAAGAAGCCAATATCCAGATTAAGCTCGCCTAATTGCATCCAGCGATACACGGTGCCATTGAAATAGAAGCCATCCATCACTTGAACAAGCACGAAGCAAGACAAGACGAAAGCGATCATCACACCAAGGATGGTTACGAACTGGCAAGCACCGTTGCCAATGCGATTACCACCCAATTTAGTGCCGAAGAATCCCGCGATCGCTGAGCCAAACAATGGCGCCAGCGGAATTGCGCAGAGAACAGGAAGAGTTAAGGTCAATTGCATGACTAGCCTTTTAGATGGTCAAGGTCTTCAGCATTAATGGTGTCTACCTTACGGAAGAGAACAACCAAAATTGCCAAACCGATTGCTGCCTCAGCAGCAGCCACAGTCAAAATAAAGAATACGAATACTTGACCAGCCATATCACCCAAATAATGAGAGAAGGCTACAAAGTTCATGTTCACCGAGAGGAGCATCAATTCAATTGCCATTAAAAGCACAATGATGTTCTTGCGATTCAAGAAAATGCCGATCACGCTAGTCGCAAATAAGATTGCGCCGAGTACTAAATAGTGAGCCAAGGTAATGGTCATTTCTTCTCCCCGCGTGCATCTTGCTTAGCGGCCATATCGGAACCCATCTTCACGATACGCATACGATCCGCAGCATTGACATTTACTTGCTCATGAATATTTTGGGACTTGGAATCTTTACGATTACGCAGAGTCAATGCAACAGCAGCGATGATGGCCACCAACAGAATGACGCCAGCAACCTCGAAGGCATAAACATAGTCAACAAAGATCAACATGCCTAAAGCTTGCGTATTGCTAGTAGCCATTTCCTCGAGCATCGGCTGTACTGGTGCGCTAGTGCCAATAAAGCTACGAATTAAGACAATAGACAGCTCTAATACGATGACCGCACCCATCAAGAATGCTACCGGTAAGAATTTCTTGAAATCACGACGCAGGTGCTCAAGATCCAGATCCATCATCATGACTACGAACAAGAAGAGCACCATCACGGCGCCAACATATACAAGAATTAAGGCCAAGCTCAAGAACTCCGCCTTCAGAAGCATCCAAAGTCCAGAAGCGCAGAAGAAAGCCAAAACCAAGAACAGTGCTGCATGCACTGGATTGCGTGCAGTAATCACGCGCAATGCTGAAAGCACCAAAAGGCCAGCAAAGGCATAAAAGAAAGCTGCAAATAATGTAGAGGTATCGAATGTCATATGTCGTTGTGCTCTATTCGATTAACGGTAAGGCGCATCAGCTGCGCGGTTAGCGGCAATATCTTTTTCATACTTATCGCCTACAGCCAAAAGCATTTCTTTGGTGAAATACAAATCACCACGCTTATCGCCGAAATATTCAAAAATATTGGTTTCAACAATAGCGTCGACTGGGCAAGCCTCTTCGCAAAAGCCACAGAAAATGCACTTCGTCAAATCAATGTCGTAACGGCTGGTGCGACGCGTACCGTCATCACGCTCAGCAGTTTCAATCGTGATTGCATAGGCAGGGCAAACAGCCTCGCACAATTTACAACCAATACAACGCTCTTCCCCGTTTTCATAACGGCGCAACGCATGCAAGCCACGGAAGCGAACAGACTGAGGCGTCTTCTCTTCTGGATATTGAACGGTAATTTTCGGTTTAAAGAGATAGCGACCAGTAATCGACATACCGACCAAAATATCTTTCAACATCAAGCTATCGAGGAATTGGGAAATTTTCTTAAACATGATTGATCAACTTATTTCCAAATATTCAATGGGGATACAACCCATGCGCCAACGACAACTACCCAGAATACGGAGATGGGAATAAAGATCTTCCAACCCAAACGCATGATTTGGTCATAGCGATAGCGTGGCAATGTTGCACGCAACCAGATAACGCAAGACAAGAGGAAGAAGGTTTTAGCAAACAACCAGAAGAATCCCGGAATATCGCGTAGGATTGGCAAATCAAAGATTGGCAACCAGCCTCCTAAGAACATCGTGGACGCTAAGGCAGCGATCAAGATCATATTGGCATATTCAGCCAAGAAGAACATCGCAAAGGCCATACCGGAGTACTCAACCATATGACCAGCAACAATCTCAGATTCACCCTCAACTACGTCAAATGGATGACGGTTCGTCTCAGCAACACCGGAGATGAAGTAGATCACGAACATTGGCAGCAACGGCAGCCAATTCCAAGAAAGAAAGTTCAGGCCCATACTCGCAAAATAGCCCTGCTCTTGCGAGGCAACAATCGTACTCAGATTCAAAGAGCCGGAAGTCAACAACACGGTAACCAATGCAAAGCCCATAGCAATCTCATAAGAAATCATTTGAGCTGAAGCACGCATTGCGCCAAGGAATGGGTACTTGGAGTTAGATGACCAACCCGCCAAGATCACACCATAAACACCAATGGATGAGATTGCCATTACATACAGCAAGCCCGCATTAACATCAGCCAAAACCATTTTGGCTTGGAATGGGATCACAGCCCAAGCAGCAAAAGCCGGCATGATCACCATGACTGGTGCAATGAAATACAGTACCTTGCTGGCTTGAGTTGGAGAAATAATCTCCTTCATCAAGAGCTTCAAAGCATCAGCGATCGGTTGCAATAAGCCTAGAGGCCCAACGCGGTTTGGCCCCAGGCGGATATGCATCCAGCCGATCAGCTTACGCTCCCATAAAGTCATATAGGCAACGGCGCCAAACATCGGCAACACGATGATCACAATACGCACCAAAGCCCAAACAAGCGGCCATAGCGAGCCAAAGATGGCCTCACCTTGGGTGGTAATGAGGTTCAAGAAATTATCCATCTCGTCCCTTATGCCTTGCTAATAGTTACAGGACCAAACATCGATCCCAATTTAGCGCTAGCCATAGTGCCCGCAGAAATTCTGACAGCACCCTTAGCTAGGTTCGCTTCTAATGTGACTGGCAAATCTACGGATTGACCATCTTGGGTCACTCGCACAGCATCGCCCTCTTTCAAGCTCAACTCATTAAAGAGTGCCTGACCTAATCCAACTTGATTTCCACGCTTAGCATCACGCGTTAACTGCAATGCAGATGAACGGCGTACGATTTGATCGCCGGCATAAATGCCAACGTCAGATATACGCTCTAAACCTGTTGATGGGGCTGCATTGCTATTAGTCAAAGCAGTAGCTGAAGATTGATTTGACAACTTAGTGCAGTAGTTTTCACCCAACGCTTCACCCAATACCTCTTCAGGCATGTTGTAGAGGAAGCCATCTAAATTCAATAAACCACCTAGAACACGGAGAACTTTCCATGCTGGACGTGAATCGCCCAAAGGTTTTACAGCTGGCTGAATCGTTTGTGCACGGCCTTCTGAATTAACAAAGGTGGACACTGTTTCTGTAAATGTAGAGATCGGCAGAATGACATCGGCCACCTCAAGGAGATCAGCACTCTGATAAGCGCTTAATGCAATCACCGTATTGGCTTTGGCCAAAGCAGCGCGCGCTTGTGCAGGATTTGGCAAATCCGCGTCTGGCTCGATATTCATTAAGATCACAGCACGTCGATCACCAGATAACACGGATTCAACACCAGCACCGTTAGCATTAACCAAGCTAGCACCAACAGCATTACCGCCAACCGGCAAGAAACCTAAAGTTGCACCAGTTTGCTCGGCAATGAATTGCGCCAGGACATGCAAATCAGATGCTTGTGGATGCGCGATTGCAGCAGAACCAAGCAATACGGAAGTAGATGCACCCGAAAGCAAGCTATCCGCAATCTTTTGCGCAGAAGCAGATACTGTGAGGCTAGGCGTACCAGCTGGAGCAGTAGCAGATTTCGCTTTAGCTACCACTAAGGCCACTTCACTTAATGCATTAAGCCATGCGCTTGGAGTAGCAGCAATGCCAGTAGCAGGCATCAACCAGTCATCACCACCTGCATCGATGCGCAAGACTTGTAAGCCGCGCTTAGTTGCGGTACGTAAACGCGCAGCAATCAATGGCTGCTCTTTACGCAAGAAGCTACCAATTACCAATACGCGATCAAGCTCACTTACTTTAGCAATCGGCATACCCAACCAAGGAGTGGAAGCTGCGCCTTTGACGTCAGTTTGACGCAAGCGGGTCTCAACTTGCTTAGAACCCAAACCACGAATCATCTTCTGGAGGAGATACAACTCTTCAGTACTGGAGATTGGATGCGCTAAAGCAGCAACTGCTTCAGGACCACTCTCAGAGGAAATGGTTTTGAGTGAATGCGCAACGTAATCCATTGCAGACTGCCAATCAGTCTGCAACCACTGACCACCCTGCTTCACCATAGGTGCAGTGGCGCGATCAGCGCTATTTAAACCTTCATAGGCGAAGCGATCACGGTCGCTAATCCAGCACTCATTCACCGCATCATTTTCTAAAGCAACGACGCGCATGACTTTATTCGCCTTAGTTTGAACGGTGGTGTTCGCACCAAGACTGTCATGCGGACTGACTGAACGTTTGCGACCTAATTCCCAAGTACGCGCTGCGTAACGGAACGGCTTGCTAGTCAATGCGCCAACTGGGCACAAATCAATCATGTTTCCAGATAACTCTGAATCAATGGTTTGACCCGCGAAAGTCGTGATCTCAGAATGCTCACCACGATTAACCATACCTAATTCCATTACGCCGGCAACTTCTTGGCCAAAGCGTACGCAACGGGTGCAGTGAATACAACGGGTCATCTCCTGCATAGAGATAAGTGGGCCCACATTTTTATGAAATACAACACGCTTCTCTTCTTCGTAGCGTGAATTTGATTTACCGTAACCAACCGCTAAATCTTGTAATTGGCACTCACCACCTTGATCGCAAATTGGGCAATCCAAGGGATGGTTAATGAGCAGGAACTCCATGACGGAACGCTGAGCTTCAACCGCTTTAGCGGAATGCGTAAATACCTTCATACCTTGCGTCACTGGAGTTGCGCAAGCTGGCAATGGTTTTGGTGCCTTCTCCACTTCCACCAAACACATACGGCAGTTAGCGGCGATAGATAATTTCTTGTGATAGCAGAAGTGAGGGATATAAGTGCCGATCTTGTTCGCGGCGTGCATCACCATCGAACCTTGCGGAACTTCTACTGCCTTACCATCTAATTCGATTTCAACCATGCTCACTTTAAGATGTCCCGTGCTCAATGTCTTATAAAGGTTTCGCAGAATCTAAGCAGCGCTTATGTTCTACGTGATACGCAAATTCATCCATGTAATGCTTCAACATGCCACGAACCGGCATAGCAGCTGCATCACCCAAAGCGCAAATCGTGCGACCTTGAATATTGGCTGCTACATCATTCAATAAATCCAAATCTTCTGGACGCCCTTCGCCATGTTCAATACGGTGAACAATGCGCCATAACCAGCCAGTACCTTCACGACATGGGGTGCACTGGCCACAAGATTCTTCGTGATAGAAATAAGATAGACGCTCTAAGGCGCGAACCATACAGCGCGTTTCATTCATCACAATCACAGCACCAGATCCCAACATCGAACCTGCTTTTGCAATGCTGTCGTAATCCATTGTGAGGGTCATCATTTCGGCGCCAGGAATGACTGGTGAAGAAGATCCACCAGGAATTACCGCTTTGAGTGGAATACCATCACGCATACCGCCAGCAAGCTTTAACAGCTCAGCAAATGGAGTGCCTAATGGAATCTCATAGTTGCCTGGATAAGTAACATCGCCAGAGATAGAGAAAATCTTCGTACCGCCATTATTTGGTTTACCCAACTCTAAATATGCTGGACCACCGATTGCCATAATGAATGGCACAGCAGCAAATGTTTCAGTGTTATTGATCGTGGTTGGTTTGCCATACAAACCAAAGCTTGCCGGGAATGGTGGCTTGAAGCGCGGTTGACCTTTCTTGCCTTCAAGCGACTCTAATAGCGCAGTCTCTTCACCACAGATGTAGGCGCCCCAACCTGGAGCGGCATGCAACTGGAAGTTGAAATCACTTCCCATGATTTTGTCGCCAAGATATCCGGCTGCACGGGCTTCTTCAAGCGCTTCCTCAAAACGAGAATAAACTTCCCAAATTTCGCCGTGGATATAGTTGTAGCCCACAGTGATACCCATAGTGTAGGCACCAATAATCATGCCCTCAATCAAGGCATGTGGGTTGTAACGCATGATGTCGCGGTCTTTAAATGTTCCCGGCTCACCTTCGTCACTATTACAAACTAAATACTTTTGGCCAGGGAATTGGCGGGGCATAAAGCTCCACTTCAATCCCGTTGGGAAGCCTGCGCCTCCACGACCACGTAATGATGATGCCTTTAACTCAGCGATGATCGCATCTGGGGCGATCTTGTCGTTGATGATGCGACGCAGCTGTTGATATCCGCCACGGCTTTCGTAATCTTTTAAACGCCAGTTATCACCATTCAATCCAGCCAGGATCAAAGGCTTAATATGTCTATCGTGCAAGCTGGTCATGCTGCTTTCCCCTCTGCACGGAGCTCATTTAGCAGAGCATCAATCTTTTCTTTACTCATGAAACTGCACATCCGCTTGTTATTCACCAACATCACTGGGGAATCACCGCAAGCACCCATGCACTCACCCTCTTTTAGAGTGAAAGTGCCGCAAGGTGTTGTCTCGTTGTAGCCAATGCCAAGAGTTTCTTTTAAATACGTTGCCGCAGTTTCACCATGCGTTAACTGGCAAGGCAAATTTGTGCAAATCACCAACTTGTATTTACCAATCGGCTTGGTGTCATACATGTTGTAGAAGGTGGCCACTTCATCCACTGCAATGGTTGGCATTCCCAGAATTTGAGCGACTGTTTCAATTACCTCTGGTGACACCCAACCTACTTCAGTTTGGGCGGCAATCAAGGAAGCCATCACGGCAGATTGTTTTTGCTCTGGCGGGTATTTCGCAACATTGCGCGCAATGTCTGCGAGCGTTTTGTCTGAAAGTTGAAGAGTTGTTGTCATGAATTAATCCTTGGCGCGCTGTATTAGCGGTCAATCTCCCCGAACACGATATCTTGGGTACCAATAATAGTTACAGCATCAGCCAACATATGGCCTCGTGACATTTCATCCATTGCGGATAGATGCACAAAACCAGGTGCACGAATCTTCAAGCGGTATGGCTTGTTAGCGCCATCAGAAATCAAGTAGATACCAAACTCACCCTTTGGATGCTCAACAGCAGAGTAAGCCTCGCCATTAGGAACGTGCATACCTTCAGTAAAGAGTTTGAAATGGTGAATCAACTCTTCCATATTGGTCTTCATATCTACACGCTTTGGTGGAGATACTTTGTGGTTGTCACTCATGACAGGACCATCATTTGCTTTGAGCCAAGCCACGCACTGCTTAATGATGCGATTGGATTGACGCATTTCTTCCATGCGAACTAAATAGCGATCATAAGAATCACCATTCACGCCAACCGGAATATCAAAGTCGAGTTTGTCGTAAGTTTCGTAAGGTTGCTTTTTACGCAAGTCCCACTCAATACCGGAACCACGCAGCATTGGACCAGTAAAGCCGAGTTGCAAAGCGCGCTCAGGTGAAACAACACCAATACCTACTAAGCGTTGCTTCCAAATGCGGTTATCCGTTAAGAGGTTGCAATACTCATCCACATTCGCATCAAAACTATTTGAGAACTGCTCAATAAAATCGAGTAATGTGCCGCTACGATTTTCATTCAAACGCTTGATTGCAGAAGCACTGCGAATCTTAGACTTGGAGTACTGCGCCATCTGCGTTGGCAGGTCGCGATAGACGCCACCTGGACGGTAGTAAGCGGCATGCATACGAGCGCCTGACACAGCTTCGTACATATCAAAGATATCTTCACGATCGCGGAAGGCATACAAGAATACGGCCATGGCGCCAACGTCTAAACCGTGACAACCAATCCACAAGAGGTGATTGAGTAAACGAGTTAACTCGTCAAACATCACGCGAATATATTGAGCGCGTTCTGGCACGTCTACTTGTAGCAATTTTTCAATCGCCATCACGTAAGCATGCTCGTTTGACATCATCGACACATAATCCAAACGATCCATGTAAGGAACGTTTTGAATCCAAGTACGCGTCTCTGCTAATTTTTCTGTAGCGCGATGCAATAAACCGATGTGCGGATCAGCGCGTTGAATGACTTCACCATCCAACTCCAACACTAGACGTAATACGCCGTGTGCCGCAGGATGCTGAGGACCGAAATTGAGGGTGTAGTTCTTAATTTGTGCCATGACTTAAACCGGACCTCCGTACTGCTCTTCGCGCACGATCCGTGGCGTAATTTCACGCGCTTCAATCGTGACGGGCTGATACACCACACGTTTTAACTCTGGGTCATAACGCATCTCAACGTTGCCAGAGATTGGGAAATCTTTTCTAAATGGATGGCCAATGAAACCATAATCAGTCAGGATGCGACGCAAGTCTTCGTGACCATCAAACAAGATGCCATAGAGATCAAATGCTTCACGCTCAAACCAATTGGCAGCAGCCCAAACTGGAGTAAGTGAGGCAACTACTGGATACGTATCTTCTGGTGCAAATACGCGAACACGTAAACGCCAGTTGTGCGCCAAAGATAAGAGATGGGTCACAGCAGCAAAACGTTGACCGCCCCACTGCCCTTCGCGGAAATCTTGGTAATCAACGCCACACAAATCAATCAATTGCTCGAAAGCCAATGATGGCTCATCACGCAACAACAGGGCAGATTCAAAATAGGTATCTGCTTTGAGAACTACAGTCACTTCACCTAAGGCGATTTCAATAGACTGAGCGCGCTGACCTAAAACTTTTTCTAGATTGGCGGCGAGTTGAACTAAACGATCTGACATGGTTTAAGCCTTCCGCGCAATCGTGCTGGTGCGAGCGATCTTGGATTGCAACTGAATGATTCCATAGATCAACGCTTCTGCAGTTGGAGGGCAACCAGGAACATAAATATCGACTGGCACGATGCGGTCGCAACCGCGAACTACTGAATACGAGTTGTGGTAATAACCACCACCGTTAGCACAAGAACCCATCGAGATAACCCAACGTGGCTCAGGCATTTGGTCATATACCTTACGGAGAGCTGGGGCCATCTTGTTGCACAAGGTGCCGGCAACAATCATCAGGTCTGATTGACGTGGAGATGGGCGAAACACCACACCAAATCGATCCAAGTCATAACGGGATGCGCCTGCGTGCATCATTTCTACAGCGCAGCAAGCAAGACCAAAAGTCATTGGCCATAAAGAACCATTACGAGTCCAGTTAATTAACTGGTCAGCAGTAGTGGTAACAAATCCTTCTTTGAGAACGCCTTCTAATGCCATATCTATCACTCCCAGTCGAGAGCGCCCTTTTTCCAGATATATACGAAGCCCACGATGAATTCCAATAAGAAAATCACCATAGAGGCGTAGCCGAACCAGCCAATATCACGCAGAGCCACACCCCATGGGAATAGGAATGCAGTCTCTAGGTCAAACAAAATGAATAGGATGGCGATGAGGTAGTAACGTACGTCGAATTTCATACGCGCATCTTCGAAGGCCTCAAAACCACACTCGTATGGCGAAAGTTTTTCAGCATCAGGCTTCGAAGGAGCCAAGATTTTTCCGAGGAACATGGGCACTAAACCAACCCCAATACCTACGAGGATAAAAAGCAGAACGGGAAAGTAATTAGCGAGATTCAAAATGGCCCTGAGTCGTTCGTCTGGTAAGTCCTAAGAAGCTACAAATTATCAATTATTCCGGTAGATAAATCCTTGATTTACAGCATAAACCCCTACAGTTTTTACAATTTGGTGCCGACGGCGAGACTCGAACTCGCACAGCCTAAGCCACTACCCCCTCAAGATAGCGTGTCTACCAATTTCACCACGTCGGCATCTTGTAAAACCTGTCAATTCTACTGCATTGCACCGCAGAACTACCCCAAAAAATAGGGTAGAAAGGGCTAAAACTTCACTTTTTATTTTGGAACTGCTGGCTTAGTAGGATCTTGAGCCGGAACCACTGGTGCGGCAGCAGGAGCTGCGGCAGGAGCAACGGTGCCAGACAAAATACCAGGGCTAACTTCCTTCTTATTTCCAATCCAAGTAATTCCTAAAGTGCAGACAAAAAAGACTGCTGCAAAAATAGCAGTTGTGTGGGAAAGGAAATTGGCAGAGCCGCTGGCGCCAAAAAGGCTTCCAGAGGAACCGGAACCAAAAGCAGCGCCCATATCGGCACCCTTACCCTGCTGAAGCAACACAAGCAAGATCACAGCCAAAGCTGAAATTACCTGCAAAACGATCAATAAAGTCTTAAACCATTCCATGGCTTATCTCCAAATAAAAAATCTAGGCCTGACAAATGGCTAGAAAATCCTGCGGGTTTAATGAAGCACCCCCAATCAATCCACCATCAATATCTGGCATTGCAAACAGTTCAACGGCATTGTCAGGCTTGACACTGCCGCCATACAAAATTCCCACATGGGAAGCTACATCTTCATCAAACTCCGCCAACTGCAATCGAATCGCCCGGTGCATGTCCTGTGCCACTTGGGCACTTGCCACCTTACCTGTGCCAATGGCCCAGATAGGCTCATAAGCAATTAGGCAGTCAGCTAAACGATCTTGCAGGATGGCAACCTGCTTTGAAATTTGACCTCTTACCACTTCAATCTCGCGACCAGAATTACGCTCATCCGCAGACTCACCAACACAAATTACAGGAGTCATGCCATTATCAAGTACCTGCAGGGCTTTTTCAGCAACCTGCTCATCAACCTCTTGATGGTATTGGCGACGTTCAGAGTGCCCAACAATCACGTAAGTACAGTCCAATTCTTTGAGCATGCTTGCAGCAACTTCACCGGTGTAGGCTCCCGCAGCATAAGCAGATACATCCTGGGCACCCAAGCTTAAAAAAGCTAGCGAGCAATCATGAATCAAGCCGCCACACTGCGACAAATAAGGCGCTGGCACACACACAGAATATTTACGGCCTGCAGGCATCCCCTGCTCCATACCACGACAAACGGTCTTAACCCAGTCTGCATTACTCGCAAGACTGCCGTTCATTTTCCAGTTGCCGATAACCGTGATTGGGCGCATGAATCTAATTCAATACTTAAACAGTTAACACGATCTTGCCAACGTGCTCAGAAGACTCCATCAAACGATGGGCATCAGCAGCTTGGTCCAAGGTAAATGTTTTGTAAATCACTGGCTTTAACTTACCCGCATCTAACAAAGGCCAGATACGCGCATGCAACTGCTGAGTAATTTGTTTCTTGAATGACACTGGACGTGGGCGCAGCGTAGAACCAGTGATGGTTAAACGGCGACGTAAAATTTGTCCGGTATTCACTTCTGCCTTTGAGCCGCCCATGATTGCAATAATCACAATGCGGCCATCATCGGCCAAACAATCAATTTCTTTTTGTACGTAAGCGCCAGTAACCATGTCGAGCACCACATCGACACCTTTGCCGTCTGTAGCCTTCTTCACTTCTTCTACAAAGTCTTGGGTCTTGTAGTTGATCGCCAAGTCAGCGCCTAAAGCTACGCAAGCTGCGCACTTCTCATCGGTACCAGCAGTAACAAATACTTTGTGACCCAACGCTTTTGCAATCAAAATGGCAGTAACGCCAATACCACTCGAGCCACCTTGCACTAACAAGGTTTCACCTTCAGATAACTCGCCACGCATGAAGACGTTGCTCCACACAGTGTAAAAAGTTTCAGGCAATGCAGCCGCCTCTTGATCAGTAAATCCTTTTGGGTAAGGCAAGCATTGGGCAATGGGAGCGGTACACAATTCTGCATAACCACCACCCTGCACAAGCGCACAAACCTTATCGCCAACTTTGAGGCCAAACAGATTGTCAGCGTGAGCTAAGTCACCACCGACAATCTCACCCGCCACTTCGAGGCCGGGGATATCAGATGCACCTGCAGGAACTGGGTAATGGCCTTTACGCTGTAAAACGTCTGGGCGATTAATCCCAGCAGCAATCACCTTAATCAAAATCTCGCCAGTTCCAGCAGCAGGAGCCACCGGATCAGGACGAGTGGCAGACACCAGCATTTCTGGTGCGCCAAATTCTTTGATTTCCATTACGCGCATATGAACTCCGCTCGCTGACTGGGTTACTTAAGCAGTTTCGTCAGATGCGGGAGCTACTTCAGCAGCATCAGTTGCGCCAGCCAAAGGAGCAATCGTGCCACCTTCATCAGCCATTGCAGCCTTGAGTGATAAACGTAAACGACCACGCTCATCAGCAGCCAACAACTTCACGCGAACTACTTGGCCTTCCGCCAAATAATCTTTAACTTCTTTTACACGCTCATTGGAGATTTCAGAGATGTGCAAGAGACCGTCTTTGCCTGGAAGAATGTTTACCAAAGCACCAAATTCAAGCAACTTCACAACCGGACCTTCATAGATCTTGCCTACTTCAGCTTCAGCAGTAATGCCTTCGATGCGTGCTTTTGCTTCAGCCATGCCTTCGGCAGAAGTAGAAGCGATTGTTACAGTACCGTCATCTTTGATGTCAATGCTGCAACCAGTTTCTTTAGTCAAGGCTTGAATTGTTGCGCCGCCCTTACCGATTACTTCGCGAATCTTGTCTGGATGAATCTTGAAAGAAACCATACGCGGAGCATGTGCAGACAATTCAGTGCGAACTGAACCCATTGCCTCTTGCATCTTGCTCAAAATGTGCAAACGGCCTTCTTTAGCTTGAGCCAATGCAACCTGCATAATCTCTTTAGTAATACCCTGAACCTTGATGTCCATTTGCAAAGCAGTGATACCGTTAGCAGTACCCGCTACTTTGAAGTCCATATCGCCTAGGTGATCTTCATCACCCAAGATATCGGTCAACACAGCAAAACGGTTGCCGTCCAAAATCAAGCCCATTGCAACACCAGCAACGTGAGCCTTAACGGGAACGCCAGCATCCATCATTGCCAAACAGCCACCGCAAACGGAAGCCATGGATGAAGAACCATTGGACTCAGTGATTTCTGAAACTACACGAATGCTGTACGCGAAATCTTCAGCGCTTGGCAATACTGGAATCAATGCACGCTTAGCCAAACGACCATGACCAATTTCACGGCGCTTAGGGCTACCTACACGACCTGTTTCACCAGTGGCGAACGGAGGCATGTTGTAGTGGAACATGAAGCGATCACGGTACTCACCTTCGAGCGCATCGATGATTTGCTCATCACGTGCAGTACCTAAAGTAGCCACTACGAGAGCTTGTGTTTCACCACGAGTAAACAATGCAGAACCGTGGGTACGTGGCAATACGCCATTACGAATTTCAATCGGACGAACAGTGCGTGTATCGCGACCATCAATACGTGGCTCACCATTCAAAATCTGGCTACGAACAATCTTCGCTTCGATTTCAAACATGATGTCGCTAACGGCAACCGCATCAACGTCACCCTCTTCAGCTAACTTAGCTAAAACTGTTTTGGAGATCTCTTTGAGCTTGTCTGAACGAGCACCTTTTTGACGAATCTGATAAGCCTCGCGCAATGGCGCTTCAGCCAATGCAGTTACCTTAGCAATAAATGGCTCATCTTTAGGAGCAGCAATCCAATCCCACTCTGGCTTACCAGCTTCGGTTACTAATTCGTTAATTGCATTGATTGCAGTTTGCATTTGGTCGTGACCATATACAACGGCGCCCAACATGATTTCTTCGGATAACTGATTGGCTTCTGACTCAACCATCAACACGGCAGCTTGCGTACCGGCAACAATCAAATCCATCTCGCTAGTAGCTTGCTCTGTGCGAGTTGGGTTCAAGAGGTACTGACCGTTCGCATAGCCAACGCGCGCAGCGCCAACTGGACCAGCAAAAGGAATGCCTGAAACAGCCAAAGCTGCAGAAGCAGCGATCAATGCAGGAATATCAGAAGGGACATCCGGATTGATAGACAGCACATGAATAACTACCTGAACTTCGTTCAAGAAGCCTTCCGGAAACAATGGGCGCAATGGGCGATCGATCAAACGGGAGATCAAAGTCTCGCCTTCGGATGGACGGCCCTCACGACGGAAGAAGCCACCAGGAATTTTTCCTGCGGCGTAAGTTTTTTCGAGGTAATCAACAGTCAATGGGAAAAATGACTGGCCTGGCTTGGCTGATTTAGAGGCAACTACAGTGCCCATTACTACAGTGTCATCAATATTGACGATGACGGCACCACCAGCTTGACGAGCAATCTCGCCTGTTTCCATGATTACTTGATGGTTGCCCCATTGAAACGTTTTTACTGCTTTTTTAAACATGGTCATTCTGATCTTCTCCAAATTGTTCACGTAAAAGCCACATGGATTTCACGCTTGTCGCGGGATAAAGCAGTGTCACGACAACACTGGAGCGATTGAAGATCACAAGGGATGCCATTCCAGGGAGGCACTGGATTTCACAAGCCAGAAACTCATTGGAATGACACAATCCCCTACACAAATAATCTTGAAGCGCTCAAAAAACATGCCATCTGCTTAAGACTGATTCTGTTACGAAACAACCTTAAGAAAGATGGCATTGCAATACCGATAAGAATTACTTACGGAGACCTAATTTCTCGATCAATGCGCGATAGCGACCCAAATCCTTGCCTTTGAGGTAATCCAAAAGGCGGCGACGGCGTGAAACCATCTTCAACAAACCACGACGGCTGTGATGATCTTTAGCGTTAGCTTTGAAATGGGGGGTTAATTCATTGATACGGGCTGTTAGCAATGAAACTTGAACTTCAGGGCTACCTGTATCGTTTGCGCTGCGCGCGTTTTCTTTGACGATTTCCGCCGTTTTAATATCAGCAACTGCCATTTTCATACTCCTTACTTGCGAACACTTGAGCTTTCACCCAAAACGTGTCGTGCATTTATTAATCAAATAAAACAAAAAAGCTTTAAAAATCAAAGCCCTCGAATTGTAGCAGAGACGGGCCAAAAAATGGACTGCTAGCCCCAGAACTTGCTATTCTCTAGGAAATCTCTCCCCAGTAATAATAAAATTATTCAATAAAATCAATACTTTATGAAAATGAATCTACTTAAAACTACTCTACTCAGCCTAGTTTTTGGTGCCGCATGCCTCCACAACCCCGCATTTGCCCAATTTTCTAACCCTTTTGGGACCCAAAAGACAGTTGCAGAGCAACGTCAAGAAATCCTGAAAACAAGCAATGACACCCTAAAGGCGCTATATCAAGCGCAGCCTAAGGCAAAAGAGCTGATTGAGAAATCGGTTGCCTACGCTACCTTTAGTAACTTTGGCATGAAGATTCTGATTGCTGGTGGCGGCACGGGCAGCGGCGTAGTCATCCAAAAAGATGGTGCCAAACCCATTTATATGAATATGGCTGAAGTTCAAGCTGGCTTAGGGATTGGAATTAAATCTTTCCAAAACATCTTTATCTTTCAAACGCAGGCTGCCATGAATGACTTCGTTAATTCAGGCTGGACCTTTGGCGGTCAAGTAACCGCAGCTGCTAAATATGAAAGCAATGGCAATGCCTATCAAGATGCCACCGTAGTAGCTCCCGGCGTTTTAATGTATCAACTGACAGACTCGGGCCTTGCCGCTGAAATCACCGGCAAAGGCACCAAGTACTACAAGAGCACAGACCTTAATAAGTAGAGAGCGTACTGCAGCAGATACTGCAGATGCCACCAAGAATCATTAAGGTGTCATCTGCGCATTGAGCTTAGCTTGGCTAGGATCATGCAATTTATTCAGTGCGGATAAATAGGCTTTCGCCGAAGCGGCAATGATGTCTGGATCGGTACCAACACCATTGACGATACGTCCACCCTTAGCGAGTCGCACGGTAACCTCACCTTGAGATTGAGTTCCTGAAGTGATCGCATTGACTGAGTAAAGCAACTGCTCGGCCCCACTTTTCACAATCTCTTCAATCGCATTTAAGCTCGCGTCAACTGGGCCATTACCTTCAGCCTCGGAGCTCGCCTCTTTATCGCCAACCCGGAAGGTGACCTTGGATTTCGGACGCTCACCTGTTTCGGAATGCTGACTCAGGGAAATGAATTTATAAAACTCCCCTTCTTCAGCGGCAGCAGAGTCAGACATGATGGCGATAATATCTTCGTCAAAAATTTCTGATTTTTGATCAGCCAAAGCTTTGAAGCGCACAAAAGCATCATTCAAATCTGCCTCAGCTTCAATCGCTATACCCAACTCTTGCAAGCGTTGCTTGAACGCATTGCGCCCCGACAGCTTCCCTAAAACAATCTTGTTAGTAGCCCAACCCACATCTTCTGCACGCATGATTTCGTAGGTATCGCGGTTCTTTAAGATGCCGTCCTGATGAATACCTGAAGTGTGTGCAAAAGCATTCGCACCAACTACCGCCTTATTTGGCTGCACTACAAAACCAGTTATTTGTGAAACCAATTTTGACGCAGGAACAATTTGAGTGGCATCAATGCCGCAAATCATGTCAAAGTAATCCTTACGAGTACGCAAGGCCATGACAATCTCTTCTAATGCGGTATTACCTGCCCGCTCACCGAGGCCGTTAATGGTGCACTCAATTTGACGGGCGCCGCCAATCTTCACGCCAGCTAATGAGTTGGCGACTGCCATACCCAAATCGTTATGGCAATGAACAGACCAAACTGCTTTATCTGAGTTCGGCACACGCGTACGCAGCGTCTTAATAAACTCACCATATAACTCTGGAGTGGCATAGCCCACGGTATCCGGAATATTAATGGTGGTGGCACCCTCATTAATAACACCCTCAACTACCCTGCACAAGAAATCCATTTCTGAGCGGTAGCCATCTTCTGCAGAGAACTCAATATCGCTAGCTAAGTTTCTGGCAAAGCGAATAGAGCGTTTTGCTTGCTCCAATACCTCTTCCGGTGACATGCGCAACTTCACCGCCATATGCAGTGGACTGGTTGCCAAGAATGCATGAATCCGTTTGGCATTAGCAGCCTTCAAAGCATCTGCTGCGCGTGTAATATCTTTATCGTTGGCACGGGCAAGCGAGCAAACAATCGAATCTTTCACGGCGGCAGCTACTGCTGAGATAGCCTGGAAGTCACCCTCGGAGCTCGCAGCAAATCCAGCCTCGATCACATCCACCTTGAGACGTTCCAACTGGCGAGCAATGCGAACCTTCTCGTCCTTCGTCATTGAGGCGCCAGGCGATTGTTCGCCATCACGTAAGGTGGTGTCAAAAATGATTACTTTGTCGCTCATCACTACTCTCCGGTTCAATATTGCTTAATTATGTTTGCTACTCAGTTGCGAATCTAAAAACAAAAACCCCAGCAATTTGCTGGGGCTGGTATGTCGTGGCTAATGAATTACTTTAATCTCATTAACTCAGGCCTTACCTGCCCCAAGCTGTAGGCTTAGTGCTAGTAGAAGCAAGTTAGGAAGTGAGAAATTCATCAACATGGATTAAATATAACCTAAATATTCCAAATTAGCTAAAACGACGGCCGCTCAGATGCTCCCAAGCCCAAATGACATATCCAGAGATGGAATACACCACAAAAAGACCGAATAAGGTTAATGGCGGATTTGAGGAGATCAAGACGAAGGTCAGGATCATCAAGACCATGACGCCAAAAGGAACGCGGTAACGAACATCCAAAGCTTTGCCACTATAAAAACGGGCATTAGAGACCATGGTCAAGCCAGCATATACGGCGATAAAGAATGTAATCCAAGGAATTGCGGTATCGCGCACAGGAATCTTATTGTCATCCGCCAACCAAATGAAGCCTGCCATTAATGAGCCAGCAGCTGGACTAGGCAAACCCTGGAAGAACTTCTTGTCCACCACACCAGTGTTCACGTTAAAGCGGGCAAGGCGCAAAGCGGCACCAGCGCAATAAGTAAAGGCAGCCAACCAGCCCCACTTACCCAAATCTTTTAAGGCCCACTCATAGGCCACTAATGCCGGAGCAACGCCAAAAGACACCATATCAGCCAAAGAGTCGTACTGCTCTCCAAAGGCGCTCTGGGTATTGGTCATGCGTGCAACGCGACCATCCATACCATCCAAAACCAAGGATGCAAAGATCGCAATGGCGGCCATCTCAAATTGGTGGTTCATCGCATTCACGATGGCAAAGAAACCACAGAACAAAGCTGCAGTAGTAAATGCATTGGGAAGAAGGTAGATACCCTTACTGCGTTGGCGCGGCTTATCCGCATGCAACTCTTCTACTTCGAAATCAATTCCGTCACCTAAATCATCAGCCCACTCAGCCTGTGAACGCTCTGTACGTTTAGGACCAAGGCGACTACGGTCTATGCGGCCACGACGACGAAATGTACTCAAAGAATATCCCAGTTAAAGCGGCTTAATTAATCTAAGCCAGGTACGCGAGCTAATGCAGTGTTCGTTGCAAAAACTTTATCGCCAACGCTGACCAAAGGCTCAGCAGTTAATGGTAAATATACATCGACGCGGGAGCCAAAGCGAATAAAACCATAACGCTCACCAGCCTTGAGTCTGTCACCAGCATGGATATAACAAAGAATACGACGGGCAATGAGCCCTGCAACCTGAACCAGGGTCACGATTTGGCCGTTGGCATCAATCACAACAGCGTTACGCTCATTCTCGGTAGAGGCTTTGTCTAAATCAGCATTTACAAACTTACCCGGGAAATATTGAATCTCTTTTACTGTACCGTTCACTGCGCTACGGTTGGAGTGAACATTAAATACGTTCATGAATACGCTAATTTTCAAAGCTTCACGACCGGCATAAGGGTCATTGGCTTTTTCTACTACAACGATACGACCATCTGCAGGAGATAAAACGAGATCACGACCTAATGCAGCAATACGCTGCGGGTCGCGGAAGAACTGCAGAACAAAGATAAAGATGATCCACAAAGGCCATGACCATGCAATGCCACCTAGATAGTGGACTAGCAAAGTAACGGCCCCCACTAATGCCAAATACGGCCAACCTTCTTTCGCAATAATGGGGTGCGGATACATCATCTTTGTTCTGAGCCTTATTTAATGAACTGCTTATTTCGTCTATTAACTATCGTCTTGCTTAGTTCTTAGTTTGATCAACTAATTTGTTCTTCGCAATCCAAGGCATCATGGCGCGCAACTTAGCGCCAACTACTTCGATGTCATGCTCAGCGTTCAAGCGACGACGAGAAATCAACGTAGGCGCACCAGCTTTGTTTTCCAAGATGAAGCTCTTCGCATACTCACCAGTCTGAATATCCTTCAAGCACTGACGCATTGCGTTCTTAGTGTCTTCAGTCACAACACGTGGACCAGTCACATACTCGCCGTACTCAGCGTTGTTAGAGATCGAGTAGTTCATGTTGGCGATACCGCCTTCGTAGATCAAGTCAACAATCAACTTAAGCTCATGCAAGCACTCGAAGTAAGCCATTTCAGGAGCGTAACCAGCTTCAACCAAAGTTTCAAAACCAGCTTTAATCAATTCAACTGCGCCACCACAAAGAACAGCCTGCTCACCGAACAAGTCCGTTTCAGTTTCTTCGCGGAAATTAGTTTCGATGATGCCGGCACGACCGCCGCCGTTTGCTGTTGCATATGACAAAGCAACATCACGTGCTGAACCAGATTTATCTTGGTATACAGCGATCAAATGAGGAACACCACCACCTTGAGCGTAAGTGCCACGAACAGTGTGTCCTGGTGCCTTAGGCGCAATCATGATCACGTCTAAGTCAGCGCGTGGCTGAACTTGACCGTAGTGAACGTTAAAGCCATGAGCGAATGCCAATGCAGCGCCCTGCTTAATATTGCCATGAACTTCTTTGCTGTATACGTCAGCAATTTGCTCATCAGGCAAGAGCATCATGACTACGTCAGCATCTTTAACTGCTTCGCCAACTTCTTTTACTGTCAAGCCAGCATTTGCGGCTTTGCTCCAGGAAGCGCCATCTTTACGCAAACCAACGGTAACGTTACAGCCCGAATCTTTCAGATTCAATGCGTGCGCGTGACCTTGTGAACCATAACCAATGATGGTTACTTTTTTGCCTTTAATGAGGGACAAATCAGCGTCTTTATCGTAAAAAACTTTCATGCTCTTTCCTTGTTTTGAAAATGTAGTTAATTCAGTAATCAGTTAAAAAAATTAAACCTTTAGGATGCGTTCGCCGCGCCCAATACCAGAACCACCCGAACGGACAGTTTCCAGAATCGATGCGCGATCAATCGAATCAATAAAGGCATCCAATTTGGCGCCATCACCAGTTAATTCAATGGTGTAACTCTTATCAGTCACATCAATGATGCGACCACGGAAGATATCCGTTGTACGTTTCAACTCTTCACGCTCTTTACCAACCGCGCGCACTTTAATCATCATGAGCTCACGCTCAATATGAGGACCTTCAGTCAAATCAAAAACCTTGACCACTTCAACCAAACGATTTAAGTGTTTAGTGATTTGCTCAATCACATCCTCGGAGCCGATCGTCACAATCGTCATGCGGGAAAGTGAAGAATCTTCAGTAGGCGCAACGCTTAAGGTTTCAATGTTGTAACCACGCGCGGAGAATAAGCCAACTACCCGGGACAATGCTCCCGGTTCGTTCTCTATCAATACAGAAATAATATGTCGCATTAGAGATCCTCGCTACCCAAAAGCATTTCAGTAATACCCTTACCCGCTTGAACCATTGGCCATACGTTTTCTTCTGGGTCTGTCTGGAAATCCATAAACACCGTGCGATCTTTTAGACGAATCGCCTCTTTGAGAGCGCCTTCAACATCAGACTTCTTCTCAATGCGCATACCAACGTGCCCATAGGCTTCAGCCAACTTCACAAAGTCTGGCAATGAGTCCATGTACGAACTGGAGTAACGCTTGTTATAAGTCAGCTCTTGCCATTGACGAACCATACCAAGGTAACGGTTATTTAATGACACGATTTTTACTGGGGTGTTGTATTGCTTACAGGTAGATAGCTCTTGAATACACATCTGAATCGAGCCTTCGCCGGTAATGGCAAAAACATCCTGCTCAGGAAACGCTTTCTTAATACCCATGGCATAAGGCAGACCTACACCCATCGTACCCAAGCCACCTGAGTTAATCCAGCGACGTGGCTTATCAAACTTGTAGAACTGAGCAGCCCACATTTGATGCTGGCCTACGTCAGAAGTAATGATGGCATCGCCACCAGTAAGCTCCCACAATTTTTGAACAACGTACTGTGGCTTAACAATTTGTGATGCTTCGTCGTACTTCAAGCAATCTTTTTTACGCCACTCATTGATCTGCGCCCACCATGCTGCCAACTTAGTCTCATTCTTGCGTGGACCAGCAGCTTTTAGTTGTGCAGTCATCTCCTGCAATACTTCTTTGAGATTGCCAACGATAGGCACATCCACCTTCACCCGCTTAGAAATCACGGATGGGTCGATATCAATATGAATAATCTTGCGTGGGTGACTAGCAAAGTGAGCGGTATTACCGATCACGCGGTCATCAAAACGAGCACCAATCGCAATCAACACATCACTGTGCTGCATCGACATATTGGCTTCATAGGTACCGTGCATACCGAGCATGCCCACAAACTGTGGACTAGTGCCTGGAAAACCACCAAGGCCCATCAAAGTATTGGTAACTGGGTAACCTAACAAATCAGCAAACTCTTTTAACTCTGGAGCGGCATCAGCCAAGATCACCCCACCACCGGTGTAGATGAATGGGCGCTCTGCTTCTTGCAATAAAGAAACCGCCTTACGGATTTGTCCGCTATGCCCTTTAACTACCGGGTTGTAGGAACGCATTTCCAAAGTATCTGGATATACAAACGGCGCCTTAGCTGCTGAGACGTCCTTGGGGATATCAATCAACACTGGGCCTGGGCGACCTGTCTGCGCAATGTGGAAGGCCTTCTTGATCACTAAAGGGAGATCTCTGACATCCTTTACCAAGAAGTTGTGCTTCACCACTGGGCGGGTAATACCAACGGTATCCGCCTCTTGGAAAGCATCTTCACCAATCGCATAAGTTGGCACGTTACCGCTGATGATCACCATGGGGATCGAATCAGTGTAGGCAGTAGCAATGCCGGTAACCGCATTGGTTACCCCAGGGCCTGAGGTGACTAGGGCAACACCAACCTTACCGGTCGCGCGAGCATAGCCATCAGCTGCATGAACTGCTGCTTGCTCATGGCGAACAAGAATGTGCTCGAACTTGTCCTGCTTAAAAATTTCGTCGTAGATAAAGAGAACGGAACCGCCTGGGTAACCCCAAACAAATTCAACACCCTCTTTGTGCAAAGCCTGTACCAACATCTCGGCGCCAATCATTTCAGGCGCATTCGCTGTGGAATTTGGGTTTGCTGTGTCTTGGTTAGCTTTAGAAGCTAAAAATTCGGCGCTGCTTGTATTCATTTTCTTTCGTCCTTTGCAATTTTCGGCAAAAAATTGTTTGGTCTGTTCTGTCTCTTGCTTGTGGCCTGAGTTCGAACGGCGCTGCTACCGGAAAAAACCACTTCTTGAATGAGATTCTAGGTAGTAAGCCCTATATTCTATAGCAATCCCCTAAAATAGATGAATTCCATCTGATTCAGGTCTAATCTACTGAATGGCTTCACCCCAAGAACTTTCTGACTTTCTGAGCAGTGTTGAGCAGCGCGCTTTTAAGCAGGCGGTCTATGCCGTGCGGGATGACGATGCCGCTTTGGATATTGTTCAAGATGCCATGATCAAGTTAGCCGAAAAGTATGGTGATCGCCCTGCAGTCGAACTCCCCCTCGTTTTCACTAGAATTCTGCAAAACCGTATTCATGACTGGTTTAGACGCCAAAAGGTACGCAATACCTGGGTCACCCTCTTTTCGAATATGGGTAAGAAATCAGATGAAAGCGATGATTTTGACCCCCTGGAGTCACTTTCAGCTCCAGATGACAGCGAAATTCACCAAGATGGTGCATTTAAGCTTGAACGCAGTCAGTTACTGCAATCCCTAGAGTCAGAAATATCAAAATTGCCTGCCCGTCAACGAGAAGCCTTCCTGATGCGTTATTGGGATGAGCTGAGTATTACTGAAACTGCCCTTGCGATGAGTTGTAGCGAGGGAAGCGTCAAAACCCACTGCTCAAGAGCCACCCAGGCTCTAGCTAAAGCATTGAAATTAAAAGGAATTACGCTGTGAACCGCAATGAAGACATCCTCAACACAACAGAAGTAGATCAATTTGGTCTGACTGCTGCTGCCCTGCTTCGTCAAGGATCTCAATCCTTGCCAGCCGGCATCAAAGATCGTCTGTACGCAGCACGTCTCAAGGCACTTTCCGTGAAAAAACCTGAGAAAGTACGTATTCAGCAGCATGTTTTAGCCAGTAGCGCTGGAAATTGGTCTGCAGGCTCTCGCTCCTTTTGGGACAACGTGGGCTGGGTTGCACCGCTCATCGTCCTGGTATTTGGTCTGATTGGCATCGCACAATGGCAACAAGACTCCCGCATTAACGATATTGCCGAGTTGGATGTCGCCCTCCTGACCGATGATGTTCCACCCGATGCGTATGCTGATAGCGGCTTTATGGGCTTCCTCAAAAATGGACCCTTAGCTGAATCCGATCAAGATAGCCTTGATTCAGCCAAGTCACCATCTTAAAGTCCGTCACAGGCCCAAGTAGCGCATGCTAAATAATCGACGATCCTTAAGCGCCTCTCTTAGCATCAGCATGGTGCTGGCGATCGGCTCAATAGGATTCATGCAAACAAGCGCACTCGCTCAAGCACCTACAGGTACCCATGGCAAAGCTACCGGCATCCCAGAAAAAAAACCAGACGGCACATGGGAAGGCCTTAAACCTGAACAACAAAAAATCCTAGCCCCACTGGAAAGTGACTGGGACTACATGCTGCCTGAGAGTCGCAAGAAATGGATTCAGGTTGCCAACCTCTATCCAAGAATGAGTGAAACGGATCAGCAACGACTGCAGTCTCGCATGACAAGCTGGTCTAACCTCTCTCAAAAAGATCGTCGCATTGCACGAGAAAATTACTTGAGCAGCTTAAAGTTCCCCGCCGATAAAAAAGCAGAGGCCTGGAGTGCCTATCAAAAGCTGAGCGATGAACAGAAAAAGAAATTAGCCCAGGCAGAAGTCAACAAGAAAAAACCTACCGCAGCAAGTGCGCCTACATTGCAGCAGCACCCCATCACGCAAAAATCCAACCTGGTTCCCACTCTTCCAGCAAGCAGCACTCCCGCTCCAGAATCTTCGGCTCCGAGCGCCAGTCCAGATAGCAGCTCAAGCAACCCTTAAGAATCTCTAAGTCGTGATTACTCCCGCTGAATTAGATGCACTTCCTGCTCCACTATTTTGGCGACGGGTCTCATGCACCCTATATGAGCAATTGGTTTTATTGGGCGTCATTGCATTAACATTTCTGGCTCCCAATTTGGGTTTAGGCATTCTGTTTGGCGTATCGCTCCCCAGTTGGCTGACATTCCTCTATCTCTACCTTGTTCTTGGTATTTACTTTGTTTGGTACTGGACTAAATCTGGGCAGACTCTAGCGATGCAAACTTGGCGCGTGCGGATGATTGGTCCTGGCGGCTATAACCTGACGCGCAGACAGGCGATCTGGCGCTATGTTTTTGGGTCCTTGTGGCTTGCACCTTGCATCCTTCTGCAATGGCTCTTTGAGCTACAGAGATGGCAGATTATTGAAATGCTATTTACGGTTGCTTTATTTCTGTGGCCATTGACTATTTATTTGGATCGCGTCAGCCCCCTGCTACGTCAAAGCCTGCCAGATCGTTTTGCTAGAACGCGTTTAGTGGAGCTACCAAAGAACTTGGTGACACTCAACTAAACGTGATTGAAGGATGCGTGAGCCCTAGATCTCGCGCAAACACTCCATGGCAGTAGTGGTTTGAATTTTTCTCTGAAAACGAAAACCCGCCAACAGGCAGGCGGTCACTCCAAAGCAAATCCCCATCGCCAAAGACTGCAGAAATGCGTTGAACTCAATCTCCAGCACAAAGCGGCCTAGTGCCCATGCTGCTATTCCAGCGGCCAGTCCAGCCAAGGTGCCAGCAAGCACCCCAATGATCAAAAGCTCAGTCAAAGCGATCTTTCCAAGTAGATGGCGTGATGCACCAACCGCTTTGAGCAAGGCGGCACTTCTAAAGCGCTCAGCTTGTGTCGCTGCAATTGCAGCCATCAGAACCAGGACTGCCGCTGCAATGGTAAATGCAAACAATAGGCCCAGTACTGACGAGAGTCGATCCAACACATCCTGTATTTGCCGTAATGATGTTGCCACATCCACGATAGTGAGATTGGGGTATGTCTGCGCAAGTTGATAATCGAGCCCCTCAATAGTAGCGCTTTGGTAATAGGAAGTAATCCAAGATTGCGGCATCTCCGCAAGCATCGCTGGTGGCATGATGACAAAAAAGTTCACCTTCATTGAACTCCAATCTAGCTTACGCAAAGAAGTGATGGGTGCCGTAACCCTTTCTCCGGCGAGCTCAAAAGTCATTTGATCACCAAGCTTCAGCTTCAAAGTCTTGGCAATCCCCGCCTCCAATGAAACTTGGGGTGAACTACCCTCAATCCATTTTCCGGAAGTAATGCGATTGCCTTCGGGCAACTGCTCGGTATAAGAGAGATTAAACTCTCGATCGACCAAGCGACGCGCATTGTCATCCGAATAATCATTGGGTCCGATGGATTTTCCGTTAACCTCAATTAAGCGGGCACGCACCATCGGACTAAAGCTCGGCTTTACTACTCCTGCATCCATCAGCGACTGAGTAATGCTCAGTTTTTGATCTTCCTGAATATTAATCATGAAGCGATTGGGGGCATCGACCGGAATATTGCCCTGCCAGGTTGCCAATAAATCCTGTCGAAGCAAGAGGATGAGCAAGAGAGCCATTAAGGCAATACCCAAAGCAGTAATTTGCATCACTGCAAATCCGGCTCGACGTGCCTGAGCGGTCAATGCAAAGCGTAAAGCAAAACTCTTCTCACCCCATTTAATAATGAGGATCTGCAATACGCGTAAAGCCAACCAAGAAACCAAGGCAAAGAGCGCAACCGCCAAACTAAAGCTAGCAGCAACCCAAGAGGCCAATCTCCAATCGCGTGCTGCAATAGCGATTAAGGCAAGGCAAGTAAACAGACCAAAAAGCGCTACCCAGAGCACTTTGATATTGATGGAGCCCAACTCTTTACGTATCAGCCGTACTGGTGAAATCATCACCAAACTAAATAAGGGGGGACCAGCAAAGCCAATCAATAAAAATGAGGCAAATAAAACACTCCAGACTAAGGGCCAGAGGGATAGTGAGGGCAAATTGGCCAACACCAAATTACCCAAAATACCAATCAGCACTTTCTGCACTCCATATGCAATCGCAGAACCCATCATGGCCGCTGAGAGACATAGGGCGCCTAATACTTTTATTTGGCTTATCAGAATCACCTTTTGGCTTGCGCCCAGGCATTTCATGACAGCGCAAACATCAGCTTGCTTTAAGACGTAACGTCGTGCCGACAAAGCAATCGCCACCGCAGCCACCATTGCCGTCAGCAAGGCGACTAAGGATAAGAAGCGCTCAGCACGCTCCAAGGTCTTGCGCATGACAGGTTGCGCGTTTTCTAAAGTCTCAATGCGGAGCCCCCTGAGATTTTTAGACTCTATCCATTGCGCCGCCCACTGTTCATAAGCAGAGATAGCTTGTTCGTCACCTGCCAGCAGTAGGCGATAAGTAACACGGCTACCCAAGCCAATAAGACCAGTCGCGGGTAAGTCATCCAGCGACATCATGACGCGTGGCGCAAAGTTCATGAAACCAGCGCCTCGATCAAGCTCACGCTCCAAGATGCCACCAATCAGAAAGGATTTATCACCTAAGGACATCTGATCGCCCACTTTCGCGTGAAGCGAGTTGAGCATTGCCAGATCCACCCAGACCGAACCGGCTGGCGGGGTGAGACTGGCTGGCGAAGGTGAAACTTGCAAACTGCCACGCAAGGGATACGCAGCGCTGACGGCCTTAAGAGACGCCAGCTTACTTTGCGTACCGACTGTGGCCATGCTAGGAAAGACAATGGTTTGAGCCGAGCCCAGCTGCCGCCCTTGAGCCTCTTGAATAAAGCGCTCCGGTAATGGCTGGTCAGCCACTAGTAGCAGATCTGCAGCCAAAAGTTGGCGAGCATCTAACTCAAAAGCCCGCTGCATCCTATCCGCCAAAAAACTTACACTGGATAAGGCCGATACAGAAAGCGTCAGGGCAACCAGTAGAGCCAGAAGCTCACTAGACCGAAGATCTCGCCGGAAGCCCCGCAGAAAACTCGCTAACACTACGACTAAATCGCCTGAATCTGACCACCATCAACACGGATCACTGACCCAGTGATAAAGGAGGCGCTTTGGCTAGCCAAAAATGTAGCGGTGTCGCCGTACTCTTGAGGATCGCCATAACGACCCATCGGAATTTGCTTCAAACTCGATTGCACAACTGAGTCATAGCTGACGTTCTCGCGTTGGGCACGAGCTTCGTCTAATTGGCGCAAACGATCAGTTGCCACACGACCTGGCATGATCACATTCACAGTAATACCATCGGCAGCCACTTCAGCAGCCAAAGTTTTAGACCACGCCAACAGTGCTGCACGCAAGGTGTTGGAGATGGCTAAATTTTTAATTGGGGCGATCGCGCCTGAAGTGGTGCTAGTAATAATGCGGCCCCACTTACGTTGTCGCATTCCCGGGAGAACTCGATCGGTAATGCTAATGAGTGACAGCACCATGTCATTAAAGCTCTTTTGCCACAAAGCTGGATCTTGACCTGCAGCCAAAGTCGGAGGAGGCCCACCGGTGTTATTGATCAAAATATCAATCGGACCAAGCTCTTTTTCTACTTTGCTAACTAGGCTATCAATCACCGATGCATCCGATAAATCCCAACACAACGCTAGAGCCTTTCCACCAGCAGCTTCAATCAGTTCAACCGATTTTTTTAATCCTTCAGGGTTGCGACCAGTTACCGCCACTTTGACGCCCTCACGCGCCAAGGAAACGGCCATCGCCTGACCTAAACCTCGGCTAGATGCCATTACCAAGGCAACTTTGCCCTTGAGTCCTAAATCCATGTCTTCTCCATTATTTTGATCTGCACTGCAATTCTAAAATGACTACTGCCCCAGGGGTGGAGGCAAATTACCAGCGTATTGATACAGCGCCGCCTCATACTCCTTCAAAATTTGAGCCAAGGCTTCCTGCTGACCTAACACCAATGCTTGAGGGCTATTGTCTTTGAGGGCAACCCTCTTGGAGTAGCGATTTTTACCAATCAGCGGATTACGTTTTTGAGGGTCGGTTGCCGTTAGGAAAAACTCTATCGTCACAACAGCCTCTGGACGAACTCGATAATCGCCGTAAAACTCCTCCACCGAAGTCTGCAAGTTGTAATACGGGAAGAAGCTGTTGCCCTGCCCCACAGTCATCGAGAATATCTGGGCATTATTAAGCCACTGACGAGTAGCATTGCCAACCATCTCATTAGGAAGCGCGGAATAAATATTGTAAAAATCCTTTTCATAACGCTGATCACCTAAACGGTAGACCAAGGACTTACCATCAAAAGGTGGGGTTGTGGAGACTGAGCCCATCTTGAGCCACAAATCACTTCGTGGCTTATGAGGTGCACCAGAACGCTCTGGGGCGACCATCCAGCTGGTCATCTCCAATGCTGGCCTTTTGGGCAAAGAACAAGCGCTCAATGCAGTCACAATGCATGCAAGCGCGAGCCACTTTGTAAGGTGAGCGTTTTTCATCATCTGGGTTCTCATTTTTGAGCTCCATTCATTGGAGGTGTAATGCGAGCCGGTGGCTCACCCCAAATTAAGGTGGATGGAGATTGACTTGCTACGCGAGAGAATTCATTTAACTGCTCGCTAGCCTGACGGAGGTTCTCAAGAGTCGCTGTGGTGTCGCCTTGCACGCTGGTAACGGTTTGACGCAAGGACACCATCGTTGCTACCAATTCGCGAACCAAAATATTCAGCTGATCTTTATCGGTCACTTTAGCGATGCGATCCAGAAGCACATTGAGATCCTTCACCGAATTAATCAGACCCGCATTATCTTTTCCGTCGCCGGCCATCAACTTGTTCAGATTGCCCAATAGCGCATCGAATTTCTTTTGAGTTCCATCTACATCTAAACCATTCAAGACGGTAATCAGCTTTTGAATACCGGAAATAATTTCATCCGCTTGATTGGGCATTGAGGGCACAACTGGATATTCAGGCTCCCATGTGTATTTGAGGGTGTAGCTTTGATCAACCTGCGGATAAAAATCCAACTCCACGTAATTAACGCCTGTAATACCCATCGATCGGATACGCGCCCGTAAGTTGTCCTGAATAAAAGTTTCTAAATGACTTCTCTCGATAGCATCCCCGAAGATTTGCATCCTCACCACAACATACTCTTGCTTTTTGAGCATTGGAATATCTTTTTCATATAAATCACCCGATAAAGTAATCGAGGTAACCTGCCCAATCTTTACGCCTCTGAAACGTACGGCTGCACCAGCATCAAGACCGGTCACCGATTGTTTGACATAGGTTTCCACCATGAATGATTTTTTAAAGAGCTGACCTGAACCAAAGATTAATATGATGGTGAGCAGCGCACCGATTGCCGCCAAGACAAAAATGCCTAGACGAAAATAATTGGGGTTGGAGTTATTACTCATGCTGCGTCCTTGCTCATAATGCGATTAAAGAATTGATGCACTCTAGGATCTTTACTAGTGTCTCTTAATGTCTTGGGATCACCCTCAGCAATAATGCCCTTGGCATCCTTATCCAACATAATGACCTTATCAGCGATGGAATAAATGCTCGCCAACTCATGTGAAACGATCACAAAGGTAAAGCCTAGGTTTCTTGAGAGATCTAAAATAGTACTATCGAGATCAGCAGATGTAATTGGATCCAGACCGGCCGAGGGTTCATCTAAAAACAATATCTTAGGGTCTAAAGCCATAGCGCGTGCAATCGCGGCACGTTTTTGCATGCCACCACTAATTTCGCTAGGCATATAAGCTTCATAGGGAAGTAAACCAACTAAGTCGAGCTTGCAGCGTGCCAAGAGATTCATTTGATCTCTCGTGAGTTGCGTGTACTCCTCCATAAAGAGCGTCACGTTATCGAGCAAATTCATGGAGCCAAATAAAGCGCCCTGCTGGTACATAACCCCAAAACTGGTCATAATTTTTTGACGCTCAGCGCCCCGGGCGGTAGTAATGTTTTGACCCTCGATCAATACATCTCCAGCAAGCGGTTGATATAAGCCAAATAAATTCTTTAAGAGACTCGATTTGCCGCAGCCCGATCCACCCAAAATAACGAAGATCTCGCCATTCTTAACGGAGAAGTTGAGGTTCTGTAAAAGTACTTTTGAGCCATAGCCCACAGTGAGATTTTGAACGTCGATCGCGTTATCTAGCGCATTCATCAGAAACCTGTCCTGTAAGAGATATAGGCAAAGATGCCATCCACCAACACAATCATGACAATGCTACTCACCACAGCTCGAGTTGCGGAGATGCCAACAGCTGCAGCGCCAGTGCCGGTTTGCATACCGCGTAAGCACCCCATTGCAGAAACAACCACACCAAATAAGGTGGCCTTAACAAGACCAGACAAGACATCCTCCACATCCACGGCAGACAACATCCCATTGTAAAAATTAATAAAGGGAATGCCATATATTTGCATCGTCAACATGGAAGAAAAAATGCTGACGATATCGGCGAATAAGGTCAATATCGGCGCGACTAATATTCCCGCCAATACTCTTGGCACAACCAAGAAACGAATGGGGCTTAAGCCGCCAGTAACCAATGCATCCACTTCACTGTTCACGGTCATCGTGCCGATCTCCGCTGCAAATGCAGCCGATGAGCGACCAGCGAGCAGTATCGCCGTAATAAGCGGCCCCATCTCCCGCACGATACCCAAGGCAGCGAGAGGCCCAACAAAGGAAACGGCCCCAAACTGCTGCATACCAATAGCTGCCTGAAAAGACAGGATGACGCCAATTAAAAATGCAACTAGACCAACGATCGGCAATGCAGAGATGCCCGCTTCAACGGCGGCATTCACAAAATCACCCCAGCGTACTTGCCGGATATTCCGCAAAGACCACGCTAAATCAGCTGATAGATGGCCGGTAAATGTAATTAGGCCGCAAGCATCCCTCCAGAGATCTTGCGCAGCCATACCCGCATTAACGACAAAACTGGTTTTTGGTTTTGCTGCAGGTATAGGAAACAAATCATTGATAGGATCGAATTCACGCAAGAGCGGCTGATACTTGGGATCTAGGCCCTGAATATCAAATTGACCGCCTGCTTTTTGTTGGGCCTCTTCAACATCAATCAAAAACGCAAATGCAGAACCATCCAGAGAGCTCACTTTGGATGCATCAAAAACCAGCGAACGAGCATGAGAGCCCCCCTGGCTCAACCACTGGGTTTGCTTTTCTCGGATATCGGTCCACACACCAGCCAAGGAATACACATTGACCGCACCACTCAAGGTCACTTGAGCTTGTGATGCATCCGTTTGCGACCAAATAGCTACAGGAGCTTGTGAAAGGGAAGAATTGGCGTCAGGAATGCTCATACGCAAACTATAAGGGATCTAGATAAAACCACGCTGAAATGCCTAAAAAAGAAAAAGGGCCCAGTTTTTCAACTAGGCCCTGTAAGGGTTGGTGCGGCTGGCAGGAATTGAACCCACGACCCCTTGGTTCGTAGCCAAGTACTCTATCCAGCTGAGCTACAGCCGCAACAGCCATAATTATGCCATGGAAGAGAAGAACTACATCACACCCACTGGTCACGAGCGCATCAAAAGTGAGCTTTTACAGCTCCTGAACCTTGATCGGCCTGAGGTTGTCAAGGTTGTCCACTGGGCAGCATCCAATGGCGATCGCTCTGAAAATGGGGACTATATCTATGGAAAAAAGCGGCTTCGGGAGATAGATCGGCGGATTCGCTTCCTAAATCAACGTCTAGAATTTGCCGTGGTGGTCGACAATCAGGCCCGAAAATCGGGAGATGCGGACGCCGAGCAGGTCTTTTTTGGCGCTACCGTGACCTATGTCAGCCTAGAAGGTGCCGATGCCGGCAAAGAGACTGTCATCACGATTGTGGGAGTCGATGAGGTTGATTTAGAGCTGGGGCACGTCAGCTGGGTCTCCCCAATTGCCAAAGCCCTAATCAAGGCACGACTCGGTGATTGCGTCAAAATTCAAACGCCCACCGGCCCTACTGAAATTGAAATCTTGGATGTTCAGTACCAGTGATTTGGTACATAAAGGAATTTAGCTGACTCGTACCCGGGTCACGCGCATCACATCATGGTTGGCCCGCAAGCTACGCATGACCTTAGAGAGGTGTAGTCGGTCCGATACCTGGATAGTGAAACGAATGGTAACGGCATCTTCTTTGTAGCGATCATCCATAGATACATTCATGATGTTGGAGTCAGCAGCGGTAACGCTACTAGCCACCCTAGCCAGAACACCCTTACCTTGGCGCGTATCGATCGCGAGATCTACCTCAAACTCTCGATTAACCTCTTTGCCCCACTCCACCTCAACCCACTTATCGCTGTCCTTGGAGAGCATTCTGAGGGCTACTGAGCAGTCATTCGTGTGGACTTGGAGGCCCTCACCCTTACCGAGATAGCCGATGATGTTATCGCCTGGAATCGGATGGCAACAAGTCTGAAAGCTAATTGAATTACCTTCCCGCCCATCCACCAAAATCGCCTGGCGCTGATGCTGATGGGGTGCAATTTCTTGCTGGGGAGAAACCCAGTCTGCCGCGCCCAAGCGCATTTGTTCAGAGCCGCCCTCATCATCAATCAAAATCTTGAGGCGAATGGCCAGCTCTTGAGCGGATCTGCGGCCTAAGGCAATATTGACGCAAGCCTCTTCGCGCGTTTTATCACCAGTCCAATGCAATAACTTTTCCCAAAGCTCTGGGGTAAGGAGCCCAGCATCCACTCCTTGTTGACGTAAGGCGCTAGCCAATAGACGCTCACCTAATTGCAAGGACTCGGCATAGTGCTTAGTCTTCAATGAATGGCGAATGGAGGCGCGCGCTTTACCCGTTCTCACAAAAGCCAACCAACCTGGATTAGGCTGAGAATTAGCCGATGTCACCACCTCAACAATATCGCTGTTCTTTAATTCGCTACGTAGGGGTAATTGCATGCCATTAATCTTGACGGCCACGCAGGTATTACCTAAATCACTATGAATGGAATAGGCAAAGTCCAAGGCGGTAGCGCCACGCGGTAAGGCCCTAATCTGTCCCTTTGGCGTAAAGACATAAACCGCATCGGGGAACAAATCAATTTTGACGTGCTCTAAGAATTCTTGGGAATCGCCACTGCTATCCTGAATATCAATTAAGGATTGCAACCATTGGTGTGCGCGGTTTTGCACCTCACTCATGTCCGGCGTGCCATCCTTATAAGCCCAATGCGCAGCAACACCTGCCTCAGCAACTGCATGCATATCACCAGTACGAATCTGAAACTCGACTGGTACACCGGATGGTCCTAAAAGCGTGGTGTGTAAAGACTGATAACCATTGAGCTTGGGAATAGCAATGTAATCCTTAAACTTACCCGGCATCGGCTTGTAGAGTGCATGCAAAATGCCGAGCGCACGATAGCACTCATCAATCGAGTGAACGGTCACCCTAAAAGCATAAACATCGAGTACCTGAGAAAAACTCAAATGCTTGCTACGCATTTTGCTGTAAATACTGAAGAGGGTTTTTTCTCGGCCCTGCAGATCTACCTCGAGATTGGCTTTTGCAAATGCCATCCGCGCATTTTGCAAAATCTTCTCAACCATCTCCTTACGGTTGCCACGCGCCCGCTTCACAGCACCTTCAATGACCCTGAAGCGCATGGGCATGGAATAGCGGAAGCTCAGATCCTGTAAGTCGCGGTAAATAATATTCAGACCGAGACGGTGTGCAATCGGAGCGTAAATCTCAATAGTCTCAGCTGCAACTCTGCGACGCTTTTCCATTGGGACAGCATCGAGGGTGCGCATATTGTGTGTGCGGTCTGCCAGCTTGACCAGAATCACCCGGACATCCCGCGCCATCGCCATAAACATTTTGCGGAAGCTTTCGGCTTGCGCCTCAGCATGGCTTTGGAACTCCAGCTTATCCAGCTTAGTTAATCCCTCTACGAGCTCTGCTACTTTGCTACCAAACTTACCCACCAGGTCCGCTTGAGTGCAGCCCGTGTCTTCAATCACATCGTGCAATAAGGCCGCCATGATGGAGGAGCCGTCCAAGCGCCACGTAGCGCAGAGCTCAGCAACTGCAACAGGATGAGTAATGTATGGCTCACCACTATGACGGTACTGACCAAGGTGAGCCGCATCCGCAAAATGAAAGGCCTGCTTGATTTGGGTAATTTCATCAGGCTTGAGATAGCCCAATTTAGAAATGAGTCCATCAATAGAAACAACTTGATGCTTTAGGGGTAATGTTGGCGCAGAGGTAGGGCCAAATAAATGTCGGCTTGACTGAGCCAACAAGGTCGCGATGATGGAAGACTTATCGCTATGAGTGATCTCTTTAGGCGAGATCTGACCTTTGGATTCCGATGTGTTTGGGTCGCCTAAGGGGAGCTCCACAACGGAACCCCTGAATTACAAAGGTACTTTGGTCAACATGTCACGGTCAGTTACACCAGCAGCAACTTCACGTAACGCAACTACAGTTGCTTTATCTCTGGACTCAACACGTGGGGAGTGACCTTGAACTAATTGGCGGGCACGATAAGTCGCAGCCAATACCAGCTCAAAACGATTGGGGATAGTTTTTAGACAATCTTCTACAGTAATACGGGCCATGCTGAACTCACTTAAATTTAGCTTCAATACCTATAGGATAACTGATTAGACCCCAAGACGCCTTAAAAGCGCTGGGTTGCGAGCCATAATCGGCCCTGCACGTAAGCGGCTAGCCGCAACCACATGCCGCAAATCACTCAAAGCCTGCTCAAAATCATCATTGATCACGATGAAATCTGCCTCATGGGCGTGCTGGAGCTCTAAATGCGCTGCAGCCAACCTTCTTTGAATAGTTGCCTCGTCATCCTGCCCACGTTTGCGCAAGCGCTCTTCTAGAGCCTCAAACGATGGCGGGAAGATAAAGATCCACTGCACTTCAGGAATGATTTGACGAATCTGTTGAGCGCCCTGCCAGTCAATCTCGAACATGACATCGCGCCCGGTTTTCATTTGGGTTTCGATCCAAGCTTTTGAGGTGCCATAAAAATTGCCATGTACTTCGGCGTGCTCTAAAAAATTCCCTTGCTCACGCTCTGCAATAAATTCTGCTCTTTTGATAAAACGGTAATCCTTGCCGTCAACCTCACCCGGCCTTGGTGAGCGTGTTGTGGTGGAAAGAGAAAGTTTGAGTGCTGCATCTTCTTGCAATAAAGCGTTCACCAAAGAAGATTTGCCAGCGCCTGATGGGGCAACGATCATCAACATACTGCCTTGGTAGGCAGGAGATAAGTTAGCTTTAGGTTTGGGGCTGGCCATAATAATTTGTGTAGTAGCAGTTACTCTAAATTTTGCACTTGTTCACGCATCTGTTCAATCAAGAGTTTGAGCTCTAAAGCAGCTTGCGTACATTCCTCGGAAACGGATTTGGAGCTCAAGGTATTCGCCTCTCTGTTGAGCTCCTGCATTAAGAAATCCAGACGTTTACCTACTGGACCCTTACCGGCTAAAGCCGTATCCACTACTTGAAGATGGGTCTTTAAGCGCGCAAACTCTTCTGCCACATCGATACGAACCGCATAGAGGACAACCTCTTGACGAATGCGCTCCATCAACTCAGTGCCAGATCCGCCGTTACCCTTTCCTTGCTCTTGCGCAGCCAATGCCTCGGCTAGGCGCTCGGTAAGCTTCTCTTGGTATTGGGCAACGTAGACGGGCACTTTAGGCTCAATTGTTTTCACAATCTCACGCATCTTGCTGGTGATATTGGTTAGTACAGTTACCAGGGCTTTACCCTCAGCGTGTCGGCTCTCCATTAATGCTGCTAAAGCAGCACGACCGGCTTCAACCGTAGCCGCAATCCAACCCTCTTCTTCGCCTCTAGGCTCAGAAACAATCCCTGGCCAACGCAAAATATCGGCGATACGCAATGCTTCGGCATGAGGAAAGGCGGCTTGAGCGTGCTCCTGTAGGGTATACAAAGCATCCAAACGATCTTTGTTTAAGGCACCTAAAGCATGGGGGTTTGCCTTGGCTGCACCAGCAGCGCCAGCATTGACCCTCCAAGCCGCACGAAACTCGACCTTACCCCGAGAAAGGCTTTGAGTAGCCATTTCTCGTAAGGCAGGCTCAGCCCCACGACACTCGTCCGGAAGACGAAAGCCCAAATCCAGAAAGCGGCTATTAACAGCCCGACATTCCACTTGCAGATCAGCTACAACGCCAGCTCCTAGGGAGACTTGGCGGGAAGCGCTGCCATAACCAGTCATGCTCGATATCATAGGGACATTGTAGATCTTTAGGACCCACCCCATGACCAAGCCCAACATCACCCGCCCGAGTGGCCGCACCCCAACCCAGTTGCGCCCTGTGAGCATCGCCCGCGCCTTTACCAAGCATGCGGAAGGCTCGGTCCTGATCGCCTTCGGCGACACCAAGGTGCTTTGCACGGCCAGCGTTCTGGAAAAAGTGCCTCCCCATAAAAAGGGCTCTGGCGAAGGTTGGGTTACTGCGGAATACGGCATGTTGCCCCGCTCGACCCATACCCGCAGCGATCGAGAAGCGGCACGCGGCAAGCAATCTGGTCGCACACAAGAGATTCAGCGCTTGATCGGTCGCGCAATGCGCAGCGTTTTCGATCTCAAGGTATTGGGTGAAAGAACGATTCATCTAGATTGCGATGTATTGCAGGCCGATGGTGGCACTAGGACCGCATCCATTACTGGCGCTTATGTCGCCGCACGTGATGCGATTAATACCCTCCTTCAAAGTGGCGCACTTAAAGCGGACCCCATCATCGATAGCGTTGCTGCGATTTCCGTTGGCATCTATCAAGGCGTCCCTGTACTGGATTTAGATTACCCAGAAGACTCTTCTTGCGATACCGATATGAATGTCGTCATGACCGGCAAAGGCGGCATGATTGAAGTGCAAGGTACTGCTGAAGGAGCAGCTTTCTCCCGCGCTGAATTAAATGCCCTGTTAGATCTTGCAGAAGAAGGTATTCGTGATTTAACTCAGTTGCAAAAAGAAGCGTTTAAATAAAAGATCGAAGGTAGATGGTGCAAAAACTCGTTCTCGCCTCTAACAATGCCGGCAAGGTTCGGGAGTTTCAGGAACTCTTAGCGCCCTTTCACTTTCAGATCATCCCCCAGGGCGATCTGGGCATTTCTGCGGCGGAAGAGCCTCATCACACGTTTGTCGAGAATGCTCTGGCCAAAGCGCGTCATGCCAGTGCTGCCAGCGACTTACCAGCGCTTGCTGATGACTCAGGGATTTGTGCCCACGCATTAGATGGTGCACCTGGCGTCTACTCCGCACGCTTCGCAGGTGTTGATGGCAACAGTGCTGCCAACAATCAGAAGCTGATTGCAGCACTTCAAGATAAAACCGATCGCGGCGCACATTATGTCTGCGCCCTCGTGATGGTTAATAGCGCCAATGATCCAGAGCCACTGATTGTACAAACCCGCTGGTATGGTCAGATCATTAATGATGCCAAAGGTGCTCACGGCTTTGGCTACGACCCCCACTTCTTTCTACCTGAACTTGGCAAGACCGCCGCAGAACTAGAGTCTGCAGAGAAAAATCAGATCAGTCACCGTGGTCAAGCTTTACGCGAACTCATTGCAGAACTTCAAAGTCGTGCTCAATACTCTTAATTCTGTTTTGGCAACTACGCCAAAACTCACCGCCCTGCCACCGCTATCCCTGTATATTCATTTTCCGTGGTGTGAAAAGAAGTGTCCTTATTGCGACTTCAACTCCCATCAAATTAAAGATGGTGCTGGCACTGTAGATTCAGGAGCAAAATCTTCCCCAGGCTTTGATGAGGTCCGCTATATCAAGGCACTCATTGCCGATTTAGAAACAGAGTTACCACGCATCTGGGGTCGTCAGGTACACAGCATCTTTATTGGTGGCGGCACACCCAGCTTGATGTCCGCTAACGGCATGAACGAGTTACTTTCTGCCATTCGGGCCCGCGTGAATTTAGAGCCCGATTGTGAGATCACCATGGAGGCCAACCCCGGCTCGGTGGAGACGGATAAGTTTGCCAGCTTTGCCAATGCAGGAATTAATCGAGTCTCTTTAGGGATTCAGAGTTTTCAAGATGCACAGCTCAAGGCTTTAGGACGCATTCATAACGGTGAAGAAGCCAAGCGCGCCATTGCGATTGCCCTGCAACACTTTAAATCCGTAAATCTCGACTTAATGTTTGGCTTACCGAATCAAACCTTGGGGGCGGCTAAAGCGGATATTGAAACTGCCCTCTCTTTTAAGACGCCACACCTCTCCTTCTATAACCTGACGCTAGAGCCCAACACCTACTTTGCGAACTTTCCGCCCAAACTTCCCAACGAAGATGAGATTGATGCCATCTTTGAGCAAAATCTTGCCCTTCTAGAAGCCGCAGGCTACCGACGTTACGAAGTATCTGCGTATGCTCAGAAAGATCAGGAGTGCAAACACAATCTCAATTACTGGCGTTTTGGTGATTACATTGGTATTGGCGCGGGAGCCCATGGAAAGATTTCTTTCCCAGACAAAATTACGCGTCAAGTGCGAGAACGACATCCAGAAACGTATATGCAGGCGATGGAGAGCAAAGGCAACGCCTTGATCGAAGCAAGAGAAATTCCTGCTAAAGATCTTCCTTTTGAATTCATGCTCAATACATTGCGTCTGACGGATGGTGTCGATACCGTCACTTTTAGCGAGCGCACTGGATTGCCACTCAATGTAGTCTCAAAGGGTTTAGATGAGGCCAGCAAAAAAGGTTTGCTCGATCCAAACCCAAGCAAACTCCAAGCTACCGAACAGGGTTTGCGCTACCTCAATAACTTACAAGAGATGTTTCTGTAGCAAACAGGAATTACTTTCCTGTCCAGATAGGTGGCTTACCATCTAAGAAGGCAGCAACCCCATTCTTAAAGTCTTCGCTGCCATAGCATTCCCAAATCAGATCACCGCAATCGGGCAAGTTATTTTTAATCATTCTCGCAAGGGTTTGTTTGGTGGACTTCTGCGTGATAGGCGCTAATGTTATTAGGCGTTCGGCCAGTTGATTTGCTTCACCCTCAAGCGCTTCTGCAGGATAGGTTGCCAAGAGGTAACCCTGCTTAAGCAACTCGGGCGCAGTAACAAGCTCAGCTAGCAGTAGCATGCGCTTAACGACATTCACCCCGAGATGAGCAGTGAGCCAAGCAACATTGCCAGCGGATAAACAATTGCCCAAAGTCTTGGCTATGGGAACTCCAAAACGGGCATCCGGAGTAGAGATTCTGAAATCACAGCAAGTGGCAATTGCAAGCCCTCCACCTACCGCCATGCCATCAATCACAGCAATGCTTGGGATGGGTAATGTCGCCAGAGGAGCCAAATAATCATCGATACCCTTTTCGTACTGAATCCCGTCATTGCCAGACGTAAAGCTAGAGAACTGAGCGATGTCACTGCCGGATACAAACGACTTGCCACCAGCACCCCGCAAGATAGCCACTCTCACTGTAGAGTTCTTAGCCAAATCCTCACAAATTGATTTTAGGCTCTGATACATGCCGACTGTCATTGCATTGCGAGCGGCAACATGATCAAAGGTAATGTGTGCAACATCATTACGTAGTTCTAAGCGAACTTCGGCGATGCGATCTGGAGGGGTGTCTTTGGCTGTAGTCATTCAATAAAAAACCCTCCCTCATTCAAGAGAGAGGGTCTACAAAATACTATAACTGAAAAGGTATGACCGCTGAATTATTCAGACTTGATATTCAGACTCTTTACCAAGCGCTGATATTTCGCCAGCTCACCAGCAAGGAATAAATTGAAGGCTGCTGGTGTTGCTGGACCTTCTGGCTGTAAGCCCTGAGCATCTAATGTTTTCTTAATTTCAGGATCATTCGTAGCAGCTTTTACCGCCTGGTCGATCTTATTGACGATGGCTGGATCCATTCCTTTTGGCCCCATCACAGAGTACCAATTGGTAACATCAAATCCAACGATGCCGACTTCGTTAAATGTGGGTACGTTTGGTAATAAAGCCAAACGCTTAGGAGTGGAAATCGCTAGAGCCTTTAAATTACCTTGCTTAATCTGCTGTAGATTGGGTGGCAAGGTATCAAAGTTCATGGTGATTTGACCGCCCAATAAATCCACAATCGCCTGACCGCTTCCCTTATAAGGAACGTGGTTCATCTCAACGCCAGCAATCTTAGAGAACAAAGCGCCGGCAAGATGTTGAGTGCTACCAATGCCGGATGAGCCGTAAGTCATTTGACCTGGGTTCTGTTTAGCCAAGGAAATCAATTGCGCTACCGAGTTGACTGGGAGTGTAGATTTAACAACCAAGACATTCGGTACATAGCCCAAATAGGTGATCGGGGTAAAGTCTGTCGCCGGGTTGTAAGGGACATTCTTGAGGACATATGGGGAAATCGCATTGGAATTGGAATGCCCCATCAATAAGGTGTAGCCATCAGGATTGGACTTGGCAACTAAGTCGGCACCAATAGTTCCCGCAGCGCCAGATTTATTCTCAATGATGACGCTTTGGCCTAAGATCTCACCCATCTTTGGAGCAATCGCACGGGCAACAATATCAGTGCCGCCGCCAGGAGCGAAACCCACAATTAAACGAATAGGCTTGCTTGGAAAAGCCTGTTGCGCAATCGCAGAAAATGGCAAGGTAGCACAAAGTCCCAAAGCCAAGAAAGCGAATCTACGCAAATTCCGTTTAGGGAATTGATTGATCATACGGTCTCCATTTTTTGTTTTATATTCAGGGCTATTAATCAGCTTTCCAATATAAACATATAAAAACAATTGAGACAATGATGAAAACACCTATCAGCAAGCCTTTACCCCTGGCTGGCGTTCGAGTTCTTGACGTGAGTCAAGTAATGGCCGGGCCCTACTGCTGCATGCTGTTAGCCGACTTAGGTGCCGATGTCATCAAGATCGAACCTCCTGGCACTGGAGACCAGACTCGCGGGGCAATGGGATTCAAGATGAAGGGCTCAGACAGCATGGGCTTTCTGAATATGAATCGCAATAAGCGCAGCGTGACATTAAACCTAAAAACTGATGCCGGTAAAAAAGTATTCTTTGAGCTTGTGAAGACTGCCGATATTTTGGTAGAGAACTATCGCCCCGGCGTCATGAAAAAGCTGGGCATTGATTACCCATCCCTCAAAGATATCAACCCAGGATTGGTCTATGCCAGCATTTCGGGTTTTGGCCAAACCGGGCCATGGGCAGATCGCCCTGGTTTTGATTTGATGGCGCAAGCGATGTCTGGTGTCATGAGCGTGACGGGTTATCCGGATGGTCCTCCTGTAAAAGCAGGTGTTCCAGTAGCCGATATTGGTTGCGCCCTCTTTGCGGTCTATGGAATTTTGTCAGCCTATATTGGTAAAACCAAATCTGGTGAAGGTCAATTTATTGACGCCTCCCTATTTGATTCTGCTTTGGCTTTCTCCATCTGGGACACGGCGCAATATTGGGGCACCGGTGTTGAGCCATACAAACTAGGTACCGCCAACCACATGAGCGCCCCCTATCAGGCCATGAAAGCCTCGGATGGTTACTTTGTGATGGGCGCCACCAATCAAAAGCTCTGGAAGCTACTCTGCGACAAGATTGATCGCCCAGAATTATTCGAAGACCCACTGTTTAGAACCAATCCACTGCGCTTAGCTAATCGCTTAATTCTGGCAACTGAACTTGAAAGGACCTTCATCACCAAAACTAGTGACGAGTGGGTAGACTTGCTCTTAGCGGCAGGCATTCCGGCTGGCCCGATCAACACCTACCCTCAAGCATTTGATAGCGCACATGGACAACACCGGAAGATGCGCATGGAGATTGATCACCCAATCGAAGGTAAGGTCCCTAATATCGGATTTGCCGTCAAGATGATGGGTACTCCGCAACAAGTTTCAAGACATCCACCGCTCCTTGGGGAGCATACCGATGAACTACTTAAGGAATTGGGCATTATTGGCGACGCACGCCAAGCACTTGAAGATGGTGGCGCCTTTAATCCCTAAAGACTTAGCAATGCACTCATTGCACCATAAAGAAAAATGGACTCCGTAGAGTCCTTTTTTCTTTGCAAATGATTTGCTTACTCGCCAGCAGTAATGGCCAGCTCCTGCGCCTCAAATGGATCTTTATTTGGCTTAACAGGTGCTGCTTTTTTAGCCTTAGTGCCAGGCATTAACTCAAAATCTGGAGTAAAGGTAGTTAAGGTGCTACGCAATTGATCAAAAGCTTTTCGATCGCCCTCGAACTTAACCTTGCCTTCAGCTAACAGCTTTTCGAAAGTGGCTTGGCCACCCATGATTTTTTCTAAATCACTGCGATTAATGACAATCGTCAATGTTGGATTCTTGGCCTGTTGACCTTTGATATTGGTCAAAGCGGAGTTACTCATCTCCACCACGAATTTCTCACCATTGTCCGGTGTATCGAGGTTGATAGTGAACTTCATGCCAGCAGCTTTTTTGCTATCCATACTGATTGCTAGTGAATTTAACCAAAGCTCTGTAGTCATCGCCTTAATCATATCGGGGCCATTCGATTTTGGAGAGGCTCCCGATGGCATGCCATGACGCAACTCATATGCGGCGCCCAAGAAGCTATTACGTACGCTTGGGCTTTCTTTTTGATAACCAATTTGCTCAAAAATATCCGCTAATAAATCTTTTGCGGCCACGTTGTTTGGCTGTGCATAAACCAGCTTGTTCACGATCTCCATCGCTTCACGGTATTTGCCTTGCTGATAGAGTTGCTTACCCTTCGCCATGATCTTGCCTGAACCGCCCATCATCTCGACATACAGTGGCGCAGAGTCCTTTGGAGACAAGGGAATCAGGGTTGCCGGATTAGCGTCCCAATAACCCAAGTAACGGTTAATTACGGCGCGGCTATTGTGCTCTTCTGAGCCATGGTAGCTATGGGCAGCCCATTGCGACTTCAAACTATCTGGTTGCTTGTAAACGTTATGCACTTCGTTAATGGTGACACCATTGTTCGCTAAATGCAGAACTTCATTATTTAAGTGCGCATAACTATCGCGTTGTGTACGCATCACTTCCTGAATGCGCTCATTACCCCAGCGCGGCCACGAATGGGAGGCAAACATGACCTGGGCCTCATTGCCATAACGGTATAAAGAGTTATTGATATTCTTAGACCAGGCCAAGGCATCGCGCACTAGAGCGCCACGTAACGTGTAAATGTTATGGATCGTCCCAGTAATATTTTCAGCAGCCCAGAATGCTTTGAACTGCGGGAAATAGGTATTCATTTCAGCAGGCGCCTCTGTGCCAGGCGTGTTTTGGAACTCCATCTCCACACCATCGACGGTCATTTTTTCAAATGGCTGATTAATGTAAACGTTTGGCTCGATTAAACCAAGGTTACCGGCAGCTGTATTTTTACCAATTGATTGGTCAACGTGACCAAATGGGCTGCGCGGCAATAAAACGCCATACTGAAAGTACATGCGACGAGTCATTGCGTTACCGGCATAGACGTTCTCGGCTACCGCATGATCCATGAAGCCAGCAGGCGCAATGACCTTCACCTTACCGCTCTTTACATCCGCCTCATCTACAACACCGCGCACGCCACCAAAGTGATCACCGTGGGAATGGGAGTACACCACCGCAACCACTGGGCGCTTGCCCAATTTTTCATTAACTAACTCCAGCGCTGCGCGTGCAGTCTCTTTTGCAGTTAGGGGATCAAAAACGATCCAGCCGGTATTCGTTTTGATAAAACTGATATTGGCTAAGTCAAAGCCACGGACTTGGTAGATTTTTCCTGGAACAACTTCATAGAGGCCATAGCCCATATTCAGGATCGCTTGACGCTGCAAAGATGGGTGAACGCTATCGAAATCCTTGCCTTGCAAGAGGAATTCATAACTTCCCATATCCCAGGCAACATTACCCGCATCCGCCATGATGGTTTTAAATGCGGGAGCGGCAATAAAGCCTTTTTTAGACTCTTCAAAGTCACGCTTATCTTCAAAGGGCAAGGTTTTACGCAAGCCATTTTGCAATTCGACGGTAAACGTTGAAGGCGCCTTTCCCTTAGGATCAAAATGTTTACCTTGCATAGCGCCTGGATCAGCTACTACCCCACCCCCGCCAGCGGCAAGGACTGAATTACCGACAATAAGGGCAACAGAGAATGCAAGAAGTGATAGTTTAGTTTTCATAGAAGCCTTGAATAAATGCTTGTATTGATAAAAGTGGCAATCTTACGAATGTAAAGAGTGCGCTACCTATAGGCAATTAGCCCTTAGGCTAATAATTAATTATGGCGCGGCAGGTAAGAAGATAACAAATTGTGCCCCACCATCTGGCGCATCCTCATAATGAATTTGCCCACCATGACGAGAGATGATGTGCTTGCAGAGCCACAAACCCAAACCCATGCCGGACTTTTTATTGCTACCCGCAAGCAATTCAAATAGATGCGGCTGGGCGTCAGCAGGAATACCGGGGCCATTGTCGACGATCAGTATTTCAACGCCACCAGAAACGGTAGAGCTCTCTATCTTCAATATCCTTGGGATGGCCCGAGAATCCGCAAGAGCTTGAGTGGCATTGTTCATTAAATTCAGGAAGACCTGTTGAATTTCAGCTCGATTGACGTTAACCAATCCGCCTGATTCGAGCCTAAGAACGACCTGAATATTTTTTGACTGAATTTCAGATTTGCTAATCTTGAGTACAGATTCGATTAATTCATCCACTGCAATTTGTTCTGCGTTGATCCCTCCATCTGTAAAGATAGATCTGAGTGACCGGATAATATTTGCCGCTCTTTGGTTATCAGACAATAGTGCCGATAAGATTTCCTGGTTCTGTTCGGCACTCAAACTTCCTTCCGCGAGTTTCTTTTGCAAAAACTGAATATTCAAAAAGGAGGCCCCCAATGGCTGATTTAACTCATGGGCAATCGAAGCAGACAGGGCTCCAGCAGCAACTGTTTTGTTAACTTTTAATAGCCGAGATATCAAGCTCTCCCGCTCAGATAGAAGAGCCTTGATTTCATTATTCTCGATCTTGGATTTTGCATTTTCCAAAGCGACCTTTTCAGCCCAATAGCCGCCTAAGGCAATATAAGACAGTGTATTAATTACTAGCTGGGCAATGGTTAGCAAAATCAACAATTGCGGGATTTGCTCAACCTGATTAATAGCAAAGCCTGTTGATGCTAAAACTCCTAGACGACCTATAGCAAAACATAGTTCGACCGCAGTCGCATATTGCAAATACATTAACTGCTGGGAAGGCTCTGAACTTCTTTTGCGCCTCAGCATCAGAATTTGCCAAGAGAAGAATATGATGGCTATTGCACACATAAATGCCGTGCGAATTTCGTAGCTTTGATAAACACGAAGAAATTCAAAAGTCGGCACAAAAATAATGGCGGAGAGCATAAAACCGTATTGCAAACGCTTGCTAATTGGACCGCTTAATGATTTACAGAATAGCAACTGAAAAACAGCCGCGATATAAAAAAGAGAATTCGCAATGGTGAAATTAAAGTCGGGCTTTTGGAGGCCATCGATAACCAAGATGCCGCCGCCAAAGGTCATCAAGGCAATGACATTCACCATTAAAGAGCTCATCCAGTATGGATTTGGTCTGAGCTCACTCTGAGAGCGATGATAGTGATAGATACCCAGTAGTAGACCTAACTGAATCGTAGCCAGGATAAAGAAATAGAGGGCAATCAGGAGCTTCATGATATCTATCGTACATGCTCGCACCCATTGGCAAGCATACGATTCCTTTACTGAGTTAAACCAGGCAAGCCACCGCTTAAGGTGAGGTAGAAAAAGTAAAGCGCGCTCAGCAGAATAAGAGAGCCAATAAGATACTGCGGATAGCGGATCCCTTGCTCTGTAAAGCCTTTTTTCTTACCAGTTAGCATGGATCGCACTAAATTCTGCCTCTCAATCACACTCATGCCTATGGCGGCAATGATATGCACTACAACGAGGCCGAGCACCAAGCTAGCAACCGCCTCATGTATTTCGGAAACAAAACTACCCAAGAACTCTTTCATCGTAAGGAAACCGGTAAGCCCAATCAAAAGAATGAGCAACATCAGCGCAAACATAAGTAAACCACCCGCTGGATTGTGACCAACATCATGATGAGGGTGGCCGCGCAACATCGCGATGAAGTGCTCAATAACTACCTTAGGGCCCTTGAGGAACTGACTAAATCTGGCGTAACGAGTACCAATAAAACCCCACACCAATCGAATGAGCACGAGTAAGCATGCGGTATAGCCAAAAGCATAATGAATCATTGCCAATCGCTCACTCTCCGAGGTGAGCCAGGCACCAGCAAAACAAACAACTAATAGCCAATGAAATACTCTCACTGGCATATCCCACACCATAATTGCTTGCTTCACTTTGCCAGTGGCGCCAATGGTATCGCTCACAGATGTATTCATTTTGCAGGGATCCTTACATTTTTCTCGCTGAAGACGCCGTTAGCAGCATCGATATGGCAGGCACTGCAGTTGGCGGGACTCTTAACACTTGCTCGCCTCCAAACATCAGCCCTCACCTCATCATGCTTCCGAATAAACCAAGTTGTTTTGGTAATACGATTTTCTGGGGCGGTCTCACTATATTTTTGACGGGTAGCCGCATTTTTCACTAGCCAAGCGGTAATTTCGGTCTGAGTCTTTGTATCTACGCTAGCATCCGTACCAAAGTGCTTTGATAAACCAGACATCACATTTTTCCAGCTCCGTTCACCGAGCAATCCCGGCGGATAGGCCATGTGACAACTTGCGCACTCGGACTCATAGGAGGATGGGGCATCGGCTGGCATTGGCATCTTCGCCGCAAATGCAGATGACGCACAGAATACTAGGCAAAAAGAAATGTAATGCGAATAGGTAATTTTCATCTGAGCTTATTTAACAGTCATTAACCAAGAGAGAACATCTGCCTTTTCTTGTGCAGTGCAATCCCTACCCAATACATCATTGCAATTTCGTTTAAACCATTTTTCCACCTTAGCTTCATCTGTAAAGCGCGTAGGATTAACGCTAGGCGCCAGCGGCTTAATCGCCTTACCGGTAACAATATGCTTGGTGTCGTGATTGGGGGGATTTTCATGGCAGGAGGCACAACTCCACTCTTTACCATGCTTGGCATTGAAAAATTGCTCCCCTCTGGCAGGTGACGCTTTCCCAGATTGAGCCTCATAGGACTTCAGCAAATCCTGCGGTGTTGCCGCGATTGCGGAGAAACTCAAGCCAACTAGCGCGCATATCGCCCATCTTTTAACCGACATATTTACCCCTTATTTACCTACCCCTAAGGCTTAGTATGCGCCTTTGATATGACAGTTCAGTCTTGATAAATAAGCAAAATAGTCAAGTATTGCAAGGTTATTGGGTCGCCTGAGCCTCCACAATCATTCTGATTACTGACATGAGTAATACAATCATCAGAATTGCTAATAATTAGCTTTTACCTATTACTGCATTACCCATTACAAGGTGGTGCCCATTCTTACGATTAAGGAACAAATCATTATGAAAAAACTACTCATTATTGTTGTGCTTGCCGCTATTGCTGCCGGCGCTTACTTCATGCTCAATAAGCCAAAAGCGCCAATCGCTGGTGTAGCTGCTCAAGAAGCCGCCCTCATTTATGACGGTGAAGTAACTAAGATTGATGCTGCAACTCGCACTGTGACTCTTAAAAACCAAGACGGCGAAACTTCTATCGTTGCCGGCCCTGAAGTAAAGAACTTTGCTGAAATTAAAGTTGGCGACCATTTTGACGTAGTCTACGAACTGGCTGTAGCTATTGAATTGGTTAAGGTAAAAAATCCAGGCACAACTAGCGAGCAAGTAACTACTAGCACGACTACTGCCCCACAAGGCGACAAGCCAGGCATGATTACTACCAACACGATTACTGCTACCGCTAATGTAGAAGCGATTGATACAACTAAGAGCATCGTTTCTTTAAAAGGCCCACAAGGCAATATCTTTAAAGTTAAAGTTCAGAATCCTGACTTGCTGAAAGACATTGCTGTAAACGACCAAGTTAAAGTGGTTTACACAGAAGCCATTGCTGCAGTAGTGAGCGCACCGGCTGCTAAGAAGTAATGTAATAACGTTTTTCTAGTTACTAGAAAAACAAAACCCCAGCAAGTGATTGCTGGGGTTTTTTATTTGGCGGAAGAGGTGAATACTCGGTTAGTGTACTGCAATGTCCAGCAACTTCTAATTTTTCTATATAGATAATAGGATACAGGGTATTTAGCATCCAATATAATTCATAGTAATTTAACGCATTCCAAGCATAAATTATGGGTAGAAATATGGGTATAGAATGACTCTATATGGCCAACAGAACATCAAACCGACTTTCCGCACAACTTGTTAAATCAACAGAAAAGTTAGGCCTACAGTGTGACGGTAACGGCCTATATTTACAAGTCTCTATCGGCGCAAGAGGCCTTAATAAGTCATGGGTTTTTAAATACCCGAGAAATAGAAAAACAGTTGAAATGGGTCTTGGCTCTTACGCGGACATAAGCCTTCAGGATGCCCGCAAAAAGGCCGCTGATTGCCGAAATATGCTACTTGGTGACAAAGACCCACTGCATGAGCGTCAGCTTATGAAATCTCTTCAAGTCCCAACCTTTGGTAAATGCTGTGAAGACTATATCAATGCCCATAAGAAGGATTGGACAAATCGCAAAAGCGAGGTGCAGTGGCGAAACTCTCTAGCAAACGATGCCAAAAAGCTAACCCACATTCAAGTGGATCGAATTACCTCTCAATTAGTATTACAAGTACTCAAGCCTATATGGGACACAAAGAATGATACCGCTAGAAAAGTGCGTGGTCGCATTGAAACCATCCTTGATTACGCTAAAAGTCTAGGCTATTGCAAGGGAGATAATCCAGCATCCATGAAGGGAAATCTTGAATTCTCCTTATCATCAACCCATAAACGCGAGCATCGACCCTCCCTATCATGGCGCGAACTTCCCGCCTTCATTAAAGAGTTACGTCGCAGTAGATCAGTTAGCAGGCTGGCGCTGGAATTCACTATTCTGACGGCAACCAGAAGCAAGGAGGCTATACAAGCACAATGGAGTGAATTTGACCTTAGCAAACAGCTTTGGATCATCCCAAAAGAGCGTATGAAGGCCAAACGAGCGCATGCTATACCTTTATCAATCTCAGCAATCAATATATTGAAGCAGCAGCAAGGGCTTGATCAAAAATGGGTTTTCTTTAATGAGATCACCAAAAAACCTCTATCTGATATGGCTATGCTTGAGATTGTTAGAGGTATGACTCCTTATCTAGATCAATCCAATAAAAAACCAATTGTGGTTCATGGCTTTCGATCTACCTTCAGGACCTGGGCCAGTGAATCCACAAACTATCCCGCCGAGATTGCTGAGGCTGCACTAGCCCATAAAAATCCAAATAAAGTTGAGGCCGCCTATCTGCGTTCCCCACAATATGGGAATCGAATACATCTCATGGAAAACTATGCTCTCCTAGCTGAAGGAATACTTGATTTAGACGCCATTGTGCATTTTGGAGCCCATGAAACCTCAGCTAACGCCCCTATAAAAGTTGATATCCCATGATTAAGACTTTTAAAACGAAGGTCGAGATTAAAGGCCTTTAATTAGAATTAAATTGTTCAAAGCCACCTCAACCCAAGCTGTTTTCTACGCCAATGAGTTTAAGTAGCTTTGAGGCTCTTGGATGCTTTGAATATTCAAGGCATCCACCCTGCCAAGGTTTACTTCTTTGGTGATGTATCCCAGCCATCCCAACGTTGATTCCAGAGACTTAATTTTGATTTGCCTATTCGCAAAGTCACATCCAAACCAAGCGCGTTCAATTGTGTTTCTGACGTCAATACCCTTTGGCAAATTACCGATTGCTAAATGACCATGCAAGCGTTTACCAAAGAGAGCCCCCTCAAGGCTAGTTATCATTAGGGGTTTTGAAAAAGACTTAGTTGACGTTCTTTTTGTGTCTTTTCCGAATGCCAAATACGATAATCTTGAATAAAAATACCTCAATGTATTTTCCGCAACTTCCTCAGTGAGATATCGCCACTCACGCCTATCCAAGCTAGAATCCCACCTGTACTCAGATTTATACCTTTTACAGGATGTCCAAATGTCATTTTTTGGCAACTTACACCTACCAAAATCTTGTGGGGAAATTAAAGCCTTTGTCTTGAAGGTAACAGTAACTGCGTGAGTAAGGTGCTGAGTATATTTGCCCATAGCCTCAACATAAGCCTCATGAAGCACCCCCTTATCAGTAGGTAAAACGGCTTGGTGGCGAGCGTGGCAATTTCCCATAGGCGCTAATTTTAATTGCTGACCCAATAAAGGCCAACAGTAAATCGAGCATCGGCAATCAAAAAAACTAACATTAATCGAGTCTGGAGTTCTCCATACGAATCTTAATAAGATCAAATAGTTCAAAAATTGAAATGCCCAATGCATTTGCAATCACATCTATAGCATTAATTGATGGGTTGGCACTACCGCCCTCAATTCGACTCAAATATGTTTGGTAGAAGCCACACCTTTCCCCGAACACAGTTTGACTTAAGCCCGCCTCTTTGCGCAGCTCCCTAATAACCACCCCAAGATTTAGAACAAGCGTATTTACCATGCGCCAAATATGCGAGATATACTCTAGATCGCATAAACACTAATTCATATATTTAGCCATTAATAGCTAATTCAATACATAAACTGCGACCCATTCTGTCGCAATCTTTTCAATAATCAAAAGATATAAAAAATATAAGGGAATTTATGCAAGTCAACATCTCTCAAAATAAAGAAGTAGCGAAAATTTCAGAGCAAGAATTCCAAAGAATTTCTAAAAATATTTCACGCCAAATTACAAAACTCAAAGTAAATGGGAAACCCATAAATATAGAGACTCACTACTCATGGAGCTTACCGGAGCTGAAGGAGTGCTGGAAAAAATCTTTTAATGAATCTATAGAGTGCTGGAAAAAATCTTTTAATGAATCTATAGGTGAAGAAGATTTATCAATTTTTGCTAAAACAATTGTCTTAAGAAAGTGGGCGGCGGAGCAATATTTAAAAAATGAAAAGGATTTAGATTTAAGCGTCTGGATTGTAAAGACTTGGGGGGGCATTAGAACCGGTAAAGATGAGAATCTTAAAAAAAGTATTAAGGAGGCCTTTGATATTCAAAAGGCAAAGACGGGAAAATTTAAATTTGAAAGAATTGCAAGCTGGTCGAAACCGCTTGCATTCAAAAATTACGCCACCAGAGCAATATATGACATGAGGGTTATATATTCCCTAAACTGGCTTTTACTGAAGGGTGAGGCTAAAATATTTTTTCCAATGTCCAGCGGTAGAAATTCCCTACTTAACTTCCTGCCATTTGAAAATCTCCTGTATATCAAAGCAATTGGCCATAATGAATTAATCGAAGAATTCCAAAATGATATAACCAGCAGACAAAATGGTGCCGGAAGATCACATCTTGTTAATAAGTTAAGTAGCAGAGTATTCATCGACAAAGAGGATGCATATGAAATTTATTGCAATCTTTTGATTGATATAGCAAGGAAAATTTACGGGGCTAATGATCCTGTTGGCTTAACGAAAATTGAAATGACGCTATTCACCATTGCGGATACGATAATCGTTGGAGAGGTTTTGGAGCGACTTCAAGCGGCTGACCACATGGCCAAAAAGAGCGCAACGCTAACATGTCCAACCCTCCAAAACCATTGCCATTGCTAATGTATCTAGCTCGCAATATCTTAGCAAAGCATTGTTGATATAGGTGCGCTCTTCTTTTGATATATTCTCAAATTGCAATCTTGCATATGCAGTTGTGGCAGCTCCACCTTGGTTGATTTGAAACTCCTCATCAGAATCAAATCCATCAATAATCTCTGTTGAAATATCGCTAAAAACTGGTGGCAATAATTTATAGGGGTCCAACACCTTGCCACCCACTTCATGCCACCAAATTTGGTTTACAAAATTTAAACTAGGGATGCCATCATGAGCCCCATAGATTGGCTTTGAATATCGGTCCTTTATGAAGTTTGAAGAGTTCATAACTGCTGGTAATACTTTTTTGATGGAATTACTACCCTTGGTCATAGGATGAAAGTAGACTCGTTTTGACAGCTCGCATAGATCAATCATCGCCCTTTCACCCTTATGAACAATCTTATTTCCTTGTTTTTTACGAGTAAGACTGAGGATAAATTTCCGTAAATCGTCTGAATCCGATGGCGGCTCCTTATCGGAATTTAACTCCTCCAGAATCGCGTTGAGAGTTGTATTTTCATGTGGTGACCACATAAACACCGAACCAATATTGCCAAGTGCGCGCTTTAATTCACGCACAAAATCATAATTTGGCTTTACGCCAGGAATGGTACTTAAAAATTGACTTTGATGAACGAGTGATCCATCTGCATTCATGACATGATGCGAGAATTGAAATGCAATATTTGAATATGGATATTGCCCAGAAAAAAATGGAATAGCCACTCTTGATGTTTCAAAATCAATAAAGTGGTAAGGGTATTGCCAAGTAGATAACTCCTGTGCAATGAGTTTCTTATTTAAAAAATATGGCAAATTGCCAGGAATTTTCTTTGAGACCTGCATCCACTGACGCTGTCGATTGTTTAAGCCACCATCAAAGTCTTCGTCACCATCTTGCCACCCCAAATGCTCCTTCTCCACATCAGAAAGGGAAAGTACCCCATCTTCAATTAACCTCTGCTTTCCTCGAAAATTCCAAATATCAAGGACCACTCCAGCATAAAATACTTGCTCATCAATATCTTTGATGATTTTCCAGCACTCATGAACCCCACTCTTTAAATGGGATTGCTGTTCCGTACGCCGAAATTCGCAATTACCGCACTGACCCCCCACAGGAGGCGTAATTCGCTGATCAGTCGCATATGCCGCCGACCATTGATCCACTAGGCCCGGAAAGTACCCCTCTGCTCCCGGAGCTTGAATGGGTAGAGAGAGTATCTCCTCTAAGTATGAATCAACATTGACGGCGGTTAGGAGTGGCAATCCTATAGTCCGACTATTAGTATCACGTGCTATACGAACGCTAGGTCGCCCGTTTAATCGAGAAATTTTGAACAACTGATTTAGACCGTCAACCGTACTTACCTTTGACTTATCTGCCAACATTAGAAAACTATTAACATGAAATTCTGGGAAAGCATGCTCAATTACGTATTTTTGAAATGCTACATCCTGTAAGTACGGGAGCATTTCACCTGAAATAGTGCCACGTAAACCTCTAAAGGAATGCTCATCGCGCGGATCAAAAGATTTTGCTTTTACCTCTATCAACTCAATATGATTACCTTGTTTTTTTAGGATATCAACACGAACAAACAAACTACCATATGAAATTGCTGCCTCAAATAAAATAACATTTTCTTTCCGCAAAAGAAGGCTGGTATCTACAATTTGCGCCTCATGACCGGAGGAAGATATCTCTAGTCCGCCTGGATACATTAATTTCGCTAGTTCTCCAACCTGAAATCCACCTTCAGCCAAGGATTGAAGAAAATCATCCTCGATCTGCGTATTGGCATACTCCGTGCTTTTACCTGTGTAATAGAGTTTTGTAGGACATTCCACTGCCAGCTTAAATCGTGATTTGGTGAGATATCTAGCCATTATTTCTCAAAATTTTTTGATCTATCGCCAATGCATTGGCCATTAATGACTCAGTCAAATAGTACCCTCCCAATTTATAGATTTTCATATTGCGTCAGAGATTTTTTTAAATTAGCAATAATTTCATTTGCCATGGGAATCGGTTTAAGAACTTGAATTCCGGGGCCATGAGATAAGATCCACCAGCGCAATTGCCAACTGTCCAAAGTTGTTGCTGTTAACCGCCAACGATCCCCGTCAGGCTTAATAATTTGATCTAAAGAGATTGGTGTTTCAGTCAATATCCTCAGAATATCCGCAGAAATTAATGCGATCAACTTAACCTCCACCCCTTCACCGAACTGCAACGCACCATCCTGGATATAGCGATCGAGACTAAACCCCTTCAGGGCCTTGAGTTTTTCAAAGGTACGGCCTACCTCTATAAATCGGTGCAAAGCATACAGGCGAATATCTGAATAATCTTTGGCGGTTGCCACTAAATAAACTATTGATCCCCGCGTAACGATCCCAAGAGGGTGAAGGCGTAACTCAATGACTTTATCGCTTGTTCCATGGTATGTTGCTTGAATTTGCTCATCCAATAAGAGTGCATTTTGAATAATCTCCAGCACCTCCTCATCAATTGATGGTGGCGATAAAGCTAAGGTAGCCGACGCCGTCCTAACCTTACTGGCCCAGCGTGCAGTCGGAGAACTCTTGGCTAGAGCTGCCAATTGAGATCTAGCCTGCAAGAATTTGGCGTGCAGCGTTCTTTGTACTGAAAGAGGTAGAAGTGGCTTCAAGGTCTCCTCCACCACCACCAATGACAATGCCTCGGCTAAGGTGACAGCAGGCAAATCTGCGGGCCTATCAAATGACCAGCGCCATTTATAGGGCATCTTGTCATCATCACACTCCAATCCAAAGATTTCCTGAAGATCTATCAGGTCTCTCTCGATCTGCCTTTTACTAATACTGTACCCAACCTGTAAAAGTTCATGCACCAATTCTTTGGCAGATTTACCATCGGCGCGTGAAGGAAGTATTTTTAATAACTCCCATTGACGCATTAAAGAATTACGGGTTTTATTTGATGGCATTAATAAGTCATTGGATTTAATGTGAATATTTAAATTGGAAGTAAGTGCAAAGCAGATCTTTTCCAACGATTAGGCTTTGCTAATACTTGCATATGAGGCGCGAAATAAGTACTACCTAAATTAACTATATTCGCCTGTACAGCATAAAATCCCAATCCAGAAGCATTGTGCTCATTTAGCCAGTGAACCGTCTCAACATAGTCCTCACCAACATCCATTGCCAGCCAAATTACCGCGCTAGCATTCAACCCAGCTGCACCTCTAATGACAACACCCAAGTCTGCGTCACATAAGGCTCCATACTGATTCTTGATAATGACTATTTGGCTTGTATCTCTATTTTTACAAACGAAATCCAACCTAGAAGACTTTGGGCCCAGGTAATACTCTTGTGAAATTAACTCCAGGCTCATTCCAACTGCCTTACCAAGACTCCCAAGAGAATCATCCTTTGATAGCCAAGCCTTCATTTCGGTAAAATCTGCCCAAAATTGAGCTGGATAGTCACGATTTAATATCTCTGTATTCATTTCTAATTCCTTAGTAGTTAGCAGCTAATGCATAAAATGTTGGCATATCGATCTCGGGTGCCTGTAGGTGAGATATACGTTATTTTTATAAGCCTTTAAAGGCAGGATTTAACTGCAACCCCTTACACCTCCAGCCTTGATAAGAATGCCGTGCTCAAGCCTCATATCGCACACTGACTCGTATATCGCTCCATGGTGCCGTGATTCATGCGCAAGCACCTTACCTTTCATAGCTTGAATGGTTTGATTAACCCATTTGGCAGGAATGCCATTGGGATGCCGGGGAAAAAGCTCAGCAAAGTTAGCAAGCCGACCATCCTCTAGCCTTCCCTCAATATCAACAAAATAGAGTTGACCCTCTCGAATTGCCCAACTTGACACATATCCCCGCCAGCAGTCTGTCGAAGTAAATTTAAATTTCAAACTCTTGCCAAGCTCAACCCCCATAAAATCCCGAAGAAGATTTTGCTGAATTTTCCATAACTCACCATCGTACTCAAGAATATCCAATCTTTGGGTGGTCACATCATCCCTCTCTTGGATTTACTTCCTAAATACATTGGGACGACCTTAATGGATTGATATTGTTGCAAAATCTTCTTATTAGCTTGGAATGTGTATTCAAAGGGAAACGGGCTTGTGTTGATCATGTATGCATTTGCCGTATGACGATGCCAGTTTTCCGTGTACCTGTAATACAGTTCAAAATCAAAAATCTCATGAGAAAATCCATACTTGGCACCATATCCGTCACTCATGAAATGGCAAACTCTGTCTTTATCTTGCAAACAAACGCGTATATTGAAAATATGACTGAGCACTCCGGAATACGACGCAAAAATAAATTCAACATCGGCATGGTATTTTTCCTTATCAATCAGAATGAGTCTGTCCATTTTTACAGATGGATTTAGCTGCATATACTTTTTTAGGGCGTCTAACCATATTGAATTTACTTGCACATAACCATAAGCCGTTGCCTGAACTACTCCGTTTAGGCGATCCTCGTAAGCAATATTTTTGATAGTTAATACAAGCCAATTTTCTTGATTTTTTAAATAATTTATGAGGTTTGGATCGTCATTTGCAAATCGTGGAATATCTCCAACCTTCGACTCCTGGTAGGTAATATCCGACCTCTTAGTAACTACAGCCAAAATAGTAGCCTCACATATTGACCTAGAACATAAAGAACCCAGCAATTGATAGGAGTCCAAGATCCCATTGGTATAACCCAAAAGCTCCTCCTTAAAAACCCCATCAAAACTACGCTTGCTTACCAAAAGCTCTCCCGATGCTTGGGAAAGTGCATTTAACTTTGCATTTTCTATTGCTAGCTCTGCGGTAGCGCCAAACCCCGTTGAGTTAATCTCCACCGAAAAAGTAAGATTTGCATAACCCATACAAAGGAGAAATAAAGATAGGCCAACTATCCTTGCTATCGAACTCACCTTAAAAAGCAAAGGCATGGCGTAAATCTCTGGCAGCCTTCAGAGACTTACGATCTACTTGCACCGTAACAGCAACCTTATTTCCTGATACCTGTTGACTTACCAGAATCACGCCTTTTAGGATGGCAGCCGAACTATCTGTAATTTGAGTTTGCAGCTTAGTGGCTACATCTGCACCCTCTTTATTGATTTTGTCATCGCCATCATTCAATTGTTCTGAATATGCCTTTGTTAAACCATTAAATGTTTTTTCAGTACGGACGTCATTGCTAATAAATTCAGTAATATTTTGCTTTGCTCGCATTGATGCAATGGTTGAGGCATCGCTAATTGAAGTATGGCCATTGCCTACAATGTTGTAAGTTGCCGATGATTTGATGGTTTCCCAATTACCATCCTTGTCAAAGCTAATGGTCAGACTACCATTTTTCTCAATAAACTCCGCCTCAGCTTTTTTGTCGTTGTCATATAATTCATGCCTTGCTGTTGAACATCCAATGAGAGAAATTCCCACGAGCACGATTAAAACTATTTGTTTTGTGATTTTCATTTTTTATCTTATTAAATATGACTAGGTAGCTTTTGACTGCATCCAGTTTTCTCGAAATTGGCATCATTAAGACTGATACGGTAGGACTGAACCATGGGCGATAAATCCTCCTGATACATAGTTCTATCGGATTGCAGCTTTTGAACAACCTCCTCCAGCAACTTTCTGTGAGATCGAACAATCTCCAATGTCTGCTCATATTGGCGCTTTACAAACTGTCGAGCGAGAGTCTCTACGTGCGCAGATTCAGATCCTGACTCTGCTCCAATAACCACGGCTAGATTATCTCCAGAGCTCCCCAGAACCTCCATCTCAGGGGACATTCCATATCTAGCAATATGTTTTCTTACTAAACCACTAATGCTTTCTAAATCCGCAGATACCCCCTCTAAGCCAATGCCTTCAGCGCCCAAAAGCACCTCTTCAGCTGCTCGCCCAGCTAGAGATACCCGAATTGAATGCCTCGTATTTAGGTAACCGCTAGTATTTTTTTGTTGACTTAGAAAAGCATAAGAATCAATCATGATTCCCTCGAACCCCCTACCCGACTTGATGCTGACGTAATCAGGGATATTTTTCCAATCGGAGTCAACCATAGCCACCAATGCATGTCCGGCTTCATGTACAGCAATTCTAAATAAATATTCCGTAATTTCAAGCTGCCTCTCCGCCATCTGCCCAGTCCCTCTAGCAGTAAAATCTAAAAGATCTCTATATGTCAAAATTCGTTGAGTTTTATAAGCAAGTCGCTTCATGGCCATAACTAGCAGGCCCATTCTTCGCTCGCCCGGAAATCCTGAATTTAATAATGTGCCCACTCTTTCAAACGATTGAGAAATGGTCTCATCTAAACACTCCTCCCCAATAGCATCAATAAAACATTGCGCACGCTCTATGGGGGTAGATCCTCTAATAGTGAAATACTTATCAAAACAAGATGCGGCTCGTAACTCTTTAGTAATTTCACCAAAGCTTTCACCGCAGGTAACTATGATTAGTGGGGAGATAGAGTTTGATGAGTCCAAAAAATTACTCAACCCCAGCCAGGTTGGGACAATGACGCCATCCTTTTTTGATACACCATCACGACCGTCTCCTTCTGAGAAACACTCAATAGGAATATAGACAAGTGATGGGATTAAATCCTTCATAACCGATGACTCACCCTGCAAGAAGCTACTGGCCTCTAATGGTGATAGCTTGAGAAATTGCATGCCAGCTAGCGAGGCAATAGAGGGTAATGAGCCCAAGAAATCCTCTAGATCCTCACACTCCACCATTACAGCCTTACCCATCAGCAATTTAATGACATCATCCTTCGGATTTTCTACATACTGCTTTATTTCTTTTGCCCAATTTTGCAAAATATTAAAACGGCTAGAAATGGCGTTGACTGAAACAAATGAAGCCAACTGAGAACCCGCGTCAAAGTGTTCGGACATGATATTTTCCCTCAAAACATCACTTTAGAATTGAGGTGCGTCATAACAGGTCGCACCACCCAAATGGTTTTCGGCTATTAAATTGAGCATATAACGACCTGTTTTGACGCACTAATGCCGAAACTGAGGAAATGAAGGCAATCATTAGGATAATTTATGCACCGTCACTGAAGTTATTGCCAATATAAATCGAAGGGGCGTTGATCATGCCCTGCTTTGAGCGCAGCAAGAAAAAGCAATCGCTTTAGCCCAGAGACAAATATGATTATTAAGATAGCAATAGACGCAAATCACAGGGGAGACTGGATATGAAGAGGCAGATCGTACTTTTTAGCCTAATACTTTTATCAATTATCTTTACAAAAGATGCACTTGCCAATTCGGACAATAGCAACTTAGAGAAGGATTTAGCAGCCTGGAAAATAAAGGCGCGCAACCAATCGCCTAAAAGTAGCACCTTAAAAAAATTGTCTGATATTGATAATATTTCGCCATCATTCACTCCGATCGATAAAATAAATCCAGTGGACTTATTTTCCAACAAAGTAATCGACCCGAAAATAAAGGCTTTACTAGAGGCTGCCTATAAAAAACCTGGGGCCCTTATCTTGCACACATCAATTGAATGAGCGCTAATTGACTATCCCCAAGGTTTAAGCGACGTCTTACGCATGGATAGGCTCAACAATCCCCATATAAAGAACAACGCAAGCCACCAACAACACTACGGCAACAAGCAAATAAAACAGGTTAATTTTTGCGGCGCCAGACATATTGAGAGATCGATGATTTGCTTGTCGGATCTGCGCCGACATATCTAACGATACAGTGAGCCCAGCTTTACTGGCTGGATCAGATAAGCCCTCAGCATAACTAACCGTCGCCCTTAAAAGTGCGTGATACCAGTAGCGATCCATAAAATAAAAAGACATCCAGACAAAGAAAGATATCCCAAGAAAGATAATGGCAATTGAGACACTCTTACCATTAATTAAAATTTGCCCTCCGAATCTAAAGGCAATAGCGGATGTGGCAAGTAATGCGCCTAAGGTGCTCATGGCGGTTCTGCGTAAATTCATACACATTTCATTAAAGTGCATCTGCAAGTCAATTGCCTTCTCCCAAACCACGAGAATTGATTTTGCCCCCTCTAAATTTTTAGAGACACCAAGACTCTCCGTGCTTTCCGAGGATGATATCGTCCGCGAAGGAGATTCATTAAATATATCGATCATTAGCTAAATATAGGAAAATTACAGTTGAAAACCCAAAATACTAAAAATGTCTTTATTAAGGGAGGGTAAAGCCAGCGCAGATTTTCAAGGGATTGTTAAGAGCTGCCCAGCATCAAAAATACTTTTCATGAGTTTTGCGCTTATTAACCCTAAGAACTGTAATTAGTACACAACTGTATTTTATACCTCAGATAAGAGCCCTTTATTCATGAGCCCTTCAACCCTACCCTTTTGCATTTTTTTCTATAGATAACCACTAATTGGTTAACAAAAAAATTGCGCTTCTTGCCAAACGACCAGAGCGATAGATGGTGGGCGGATAGTGAACTATAAGACATTTGGCTTTATGCGCACAAGTTGGCGATGCGCCTTTTGCGCATCCAAGCAGAGTAGCAGTCGATTTTCAAAGCAAGAGCTTAAAAAGCATATATCTACCCTGCCATAACCAAAATTACCTCCAATACTTACTTAATACGATGATTCCATGAAAAAACACTATGATAATTTGCAAACCATTCACCATGACTCAAAGTTATTGTTTGATAAATTTGCAAACCTATTAAAACAAAGTTTTGATCCTAGGCGCCATGCAGAACCAAGTACATTAGCTGCCTGCATCCGCATGGGAAGTTGTGAGCAAAATCTAGACTACCTTGGTGCCTACTGCCTGCAACGCATTAAAGAGCATGGGGCTACCCAACCACCTAAACTACTCACAGAGCACACAAGCGATGCATCGCAGACTCCTGAAGCAATCCATCTTGGGGTGGCAAATTACGTCCTTAAATCTTGCAGGAATGGTAGATTACCTTTACTCATCTAAAGGCTCAAAGTTTAAGAGCATTTATAAGTAGCTTTTTCTATTCCTAGTTGAATAAGTCCGACTCATTTTGTCGCACCATACTTCAAAATTACCTTAAACCAAAATTTGACTGTTTAAGGAGATGGAAATGATAGTAGAAGGCATGCGGAATAGGCAGGCATCAAGTTGGCATTAAATCGCCGTATTCTGCATGAAATTAAGGATTCAATTAGTAACAATATTAATCCAACCGCCCTGATGCTAAAACTAGGTAGCGCTTATGGAATTTGCAGACCAGAAATAGATGCTCACACTTTAGACATACATAAGGCAAGGGAGTTTATTTCACTCAGACCTCAGCGCAGAGATGATTTTGTGTCAATAGCTGATCTCAGCATATACACACGCATTCACCTAGAGGCAATCAAATACCTATCCCAGCATTGCTTTGATTTTATTCTCCTAGGACTCCAGGAGTTAGATATGGATGTTGCTGAGTGTCTTGGAATGTGGGCATCTTCTCCATCTTTAATTTTTGAAGAACTATTGGAATTAAATACTGATAACGCTAAATCTTTGGTCAAGAACAACTCCAGCCTCACATTTAAAAAGTTGAAGGATCTCAGCGTAATCATTGCTAATGAGCTAGCTCTAACTGAAAATTCTCTACATTTCAATCTACCCTTTTTATCGGCAGAGATCGCCTCCTCACTAGCGCGACACAATGATCAAATATCTATTTGTTCCGACATTGAACCCACTTTTGAAGCAGCTATCGAACTTTCAAAATATAGAGGTCATCAAATAACGATATATAAGATTAAAAATTATCCAAGTAAAACACTAATCGCCGGCTTATCTTCAAATCCCGAAAAATATCTAACCATACAAAAACATCCCTATCCGGGTAATTTTCACTACGTCACATTAAATACCATTGGCCTATATTGAAGTCATCGTGGTCTATGGCGAGTTTCCAAATTTTATCCATCGCACATTCAGAAAAGAAATTACAAATGACTACGCTATTAGATCGTCAAAGAGGCTGCCTACTAGGCCTGGCTATTGGTGACGCAATGGGTATGCCCGCTGAATTTAAAGAACGTGGCGAATATGAGTACATTGACGGCTTTAGAGCTGGCGGCCCATTTAATTTGAATGCGGGAGAGTGGACAGATGACACCAGCATGGCTTTATGTCTTGCTGATTCCATTATCGCAATGGGAACGGTTGATCCATTAGATGTCCATACTCGATTTTTAAGATGGCTAGAGACGGGAGAAAACTCGCACAATGGAAGATGCTTTGATATTGGCGAGATAACTCGTAATGCATTGCTTTTAAATAAGAACAGAGTCGTATTTCAATTTCCTGAAGACACTTTACATGGCGCGGGTAATGGCTCAATCATGAGATTGGCTCCTGTAGCTATTTACTGGGCAAATGAGCCTGAAATAGCATTGGAAATGGCAATCCTACAAGGCAAGGTTACACATGGCAATGCAGAGGCTATAGCATGCTGTGCAGAGTTATGCAAAAATTTAGTTTGGCTTATGAATGGCAATACATACAAGGGTATGTTTAGTTACGACCTACTTGGATTACCGCCTTCTGAAATCCAATCCTCTGGATATTGCCGCGACACTCTAAACGCAGCTCAATGGGCAATTGCAAATACTAATAATTTCCGTGATGCAATTTTATTGGCCGTTAATCTTGGAGAAGACTCTGACACCGCAGGTGCTGTAACCGGGCAATTAGCTGGCGCGCTTTATGGAGCATCCAATATTCCAAGGGAATGGCTGGATAAGTTGGTATGGAAAAATAAGATTGATGAGCTGGCAATCAGCCTTAGTTAAAGTCAACAATAGCTTTCATAAACTCAAAACTGAACATCATTACCTCATCAAACATGTCTTGAAGGGGGGGGTTAGGAATCTCTTAATAAAAGCTTTTCAGATTCGCTGAGCCCATAAAATGTCTCTATAGCATCATTCATTTGATCCTCATATTGATCAAGCATTCTTTGTAGTTGAACCTGCGTAGCATCGGCAGTATTGTTTTTTAATTTCTGATTGCATTCAATAATTCTTTTGATAACTCTTGCCAATTGATCCTGTCGCTCTATAGAAGGGATATGTAATGGGATGGCCATTAACGGCTCTTTATCCACTTGATAATTTTGTCCCTGCATTTTCCCTCGGTGCTTTAGCCAAAACTTAACTAATCTTGAATTTAATAGACCGGTAAGGTAAAAAAGATTAGCTCGATCGGTCTTAATAATATTAAAAGTTTGAGATACGTAGCAAGGAAAATCTGTATAGGTGAAGGTGGGTTTTGCGCATTTTCTTAAAGAAATAATCTTTTCGCCAATAAAGAATCGCTCATCACGCGAACGATGCAAACCATATGGGCGATTATCGGAGGTAATCACCTTGTTAAATTGATCAAGATGGCGCTTTAAGTTAGGAAACGCATCCATCTCTGCTGGATTTTTAAAGCGTGAATCTGTGTAAATCACCCATAGTGAATTATGGTTGCCCCCATAATATTGGGTCAATTCATTGCTAGTAAAAAAGGGTTTAACCAAAACCTTCTCTAAGTCAGTTAAATTTAAAGACTCCTTTTCACTATGGGAAAGATTAAAAATCCCCTGCCCAACAGTGAATGCCTCCCCTTTCAATAACTCCCTACCCCTGCTATTGAGGAAGTCTTGTGGTGGAACTATTCCCTGAGCAACCTCATCTTGGCTTAAATAAAAATTACTCATCAACGAAATTTGATCGAGAACAAGTTCATAGTCCGAAGCCGAAAAAGTCATGGGTGAGCTTGGCTCACGCTTACGATCAAAAGTGGGCTCTAGATAAGCTCTACCAGAGCCAGGAAGCTTTTCCAGCAAAGCTTGCGCATCGGCTAAGGTGGGCTTTTTTGCCTCCAACCTGCGATAGTCAAACGTGTATTTTTTCTCCAGATTACTACGTTTGGCAATTAAGATCATCGTTTGAATGCTTGCATCACGGAAGACTTTATAGCTTCCAAAATCAATTAATTGCTCTATTTGCGAGTCCGATGTAATCTTTTCACGCAACCGTTTTGCGCCAGCATTAGTTACCCAGTTATTTGTAGCAATATAAGCAAGAAGCCCACTTTCAGGCTTCAACCAATCCATTCCTCGACAAGCAAATAAATACCAAATATCCATTTTTCCTTGGTAGTAAGGCGAGGATATGACATTGGCGAAGGCCTCTTTATTTGTGTACTCCTTAATATAGGGCGGATTACCGATTACCAGATCAAAACCTCCAGAGGAAAACACCTTTGGAAACACTGCCCTGAAATCTAGCGACTTAACCTCATTCAACTTTTCTATGGAGAACATGTCGCCGCCCTCGTCCTCCAATGTCACCAAGGAATTCCCCATAACAATATTTTTTGATAACGAAGGTAAAAGTGTGACTCCTATTTCTACCTGCCTTTGTTGATGAGTGCTGGCAGTGGTTTCTTCCTCAAGCAATTTAAGGTATAAGGAAAGCTGAGCCACCTCAACTGCCTGTGGATCAATATCAACCCCAAAAATACAATTGAGCAATATTTCACGCTTATATTTAAGCGTTAGATGGGCTTCATCATCACGCATTTCGATTACACCAGCAGGAATTTTCGCCTGCTTACGCCAATAGGAAGTGAGGCTTTGGAGTAGATATGCCAACGCACTAATCAAAAATGACCCAGACCCGCAAGAGGTGTCAATGATTCTAAGTTTAAGGATTTCATCGGCCTTCTTTCCCTGAACCAATTGGTCAAGGGTATGGTCAACCATATAAGTAACAATGTAATCGGGTGTGTAATAAACGCCACCTGCCCTACGAACATCTTCTTTTTCGGCTACCTCAACATCTGAGTTGTTGATTAAAACCGCCTTACCCAAAAACCGCTCATATATGCGACCTAAAATCTCTACTGGAATAGAGTCGAAGTTATAAGGAGAATGCTCATCAGTTAATTCATCACAAATATCTGAAAATACAGCGCTATTAGGGCTAAATCGAATATCATCCAAAACTTTGTGTGGCTTAAATACGACCCCGTTATAAATCTCATCAAGACGCCGACAAACAGCAATAAAATCCTGCCAATGGGTTTTCTGTCGCCCGAAGCGTGCAATAACTGCATCCGGCTCAATAGCCTTGTCTTCTAAAAAACGAATGAATATCAGCCGGTCAAGCGTTCTCTGAACGCACTCTGTTAGCTCCTGACCATCCAAGTCATCTCGGGCAATCTTAAATGTGCGGGCGAGTATTTGACGCCAATCATCTAATTTATTTAGAAAATCATCATCAAAATCCCTCGTCTCGCTAGCAAATAAGGTGTACTGCTTGGTTGCCACTTGTAGGGATGGCAGCTCACCTTCTGCGAAGGCATCTAATGATCCGCTTGAGACGCTATCACGAGACAGTAGGTAGTAGATTTCTGCAAATTTTTCGCGATCCAATAAATCACTATGGTGCCATGAACGTACCACGCGAGAGACTGATGTAGCAATATTTGGACGGAATCTACTGTCAATGACGTGGAGCCAGTTAAAGTCGGTCAAGACTGCTATAGGCAACCCCTTGGGCCAGCTATAACGTATTGCTTGGAAACAGTTATCGGGAGTTTTAATAGTTTCTTGCGGGCGTTTAGCCTCTACAAAAAATCGAACCCGGCGATAATGCGGCGCTATTGAGAAAGCATAATCGGCGCGACCTTTTGCCTTCTTCTCTGGTTTTTCAATCCTTACCTCTCTACGGTAAGGATCATGCTGAATATTATGGCCAACATCCCAGCCTAACGATGTATAAAACTTGTCAATGAAGTCTAAGCGCACTTCTGCCTCTTGATACTCTTTTGACTGGTAGTGCGATAAATTTTTGGTGAATGTGTTGGATAGCGCTTTTGCTGCTAACCATGCATTTTCAAACTGCAAATCCACATTAACGCTCATTGGGCTCTTTCTGCCTTATTTGACTGAATTCACAATATATTGGGAAGACATATCTTAACAAGAAGTCCAAAGTTCTCCCAATATGTTGGGAAAAAAAATATCAGCTGACGTAGCGTTTGGAATGGTCTTAAGAAAAGCCAGAAAGGCAAAAGGTCTGAGCCAAGAAAAGCTCGCTTTTGAGGCGGACCTACAGAGAAACTACATAAGCCTGCTTGAGCTAGGCGCTAATCAACCAACAATCACCACTATTTTTAAGGTGGCAAAGGCGCTCAGAACTAAGCCCCATTTGTTAATAGCGCTTGTTGAAGAGTTAACTAGCAAATAGCGGTTAACCTGTAGGAATGCCCCTATGTTTAACTAGTCTCAGACTCCGCCAGACTCTTCAGATCATCGATACCGCTTAATTCAGGCAAGGATTCTCGAGCAATACCTTGAATCTCACCAACCACATTACCCATGCTTGCAGTCATTCTGTCAATTTGGGACTCTCTTTTTGACCATATCTTAAGTATCGCCCGGCGCTCTGACTCCAGCTCAGTCTTCATGGTCACAAAGGTATCAAAAACAGCCCTAATCCTTTGAGAGAAGGTGGCGCTAGTAATGTAGTCATACAACTGGTGAACCTTCTCATCGCGCCCAGCATTCGAATGCTGAAGTCGATTCATTTCTAGCAAGATGACGCGTAATGTTTCTGCCATTGGCTTAACCAATTGAGGAGAAATCACCCAAATATCACCAACCATGAAAAATTGCTCGTTATTACCCTTTGGCATCGCAGTGGTTACTAAAACCGCTAAATCAGCTTTTGCCTCTTGCTGATCATCTTTTAGCTTTTGAATCCATCCGTCTGACCAATTTTCAGCCCTCTTAGCTTCCCAGATAATTTTTCCAGCTGAGCCCCCCATCTGAGTGCGAACGGTCTGAATAATATCGGCTCCTCTTTGGCCTTTTTTCACCTCCTCAATTAAGTCTTGATAAAAGCTGGTGGATAGTATTTTTTCAATCTCCAGCTCTAATACTTCGCCTTGAAGTTGCTGGGAGCCCTGCTCTAGCTTTTTACGCAAATCATCGTTGTTCTTCTGAATATCATCAAACTTCTTTTTCCACTCAGCCTCAATCAAGCCGATTCGACCCGCCTCTTTTTCTAAAATAAGCTTGCGCTCTTCATCCACTCGCCTTTGAAGGTCTAGCACCATATTCTGCTTTTGTTCTTCCAGTGCCTGCTTTTCTTTGCGCAAACCCATTTCCTGCTCTCTAAATGAAGTAAGTTGAGCATTTTTCCTCTCAATCTCATCTTGAAGAGTCTTTTGTTCCAGGCTAATTTCAGCCTTTACTTTGGCCACCGCCTCTTGTTTCGCTGACTCTATAGCCTGCCTTGCATCTGCTTCAGATTTTTGAGCAAGACTTAACTGATCCTGCAAAGCTTTAATTGATTCGTTTGCCCTTTCTTGTGCTTGCAGAGTAATTCTCTCTTGAGACTTATCCGTTTCAGCCTTTAGTAATGCATCAAATTCTTCTGTATGGCGATCAATCGCCTGCCTTGTAATCCCATCTTGCAGCAAAAATTCATGCTTGCAATGTGGGCAAACAATTGGTTCTTGAGAGTTAAGGATAATTTTTTCACTCATAAACCACTTTCTGAAATTGACATATCTTAAAAAGTACAAAATTCATTTTATCTACCGCAGCTAAAGAGCCTAAGAGCACGCCTTTAAAAAAGATTCCAAGATTCCGAGATGGAATCCATCAACCCATATCAAATAGCATCTTTACCACCCAACTGATTGCTAATTTTGACTCAGGTAGTCCACCACTAAAGTAAAGTTTTCATGGAATCTATGTCCTCCATATGACTTAAAAAGCTTAGATTTCCTATTCTCTAGAGTTAAAAGCAGCCCCGAGTGATCTATTACCTCATCATCTAAAGAGATGAAGTAAGTGGCGTCTTCATTAAACTCAAAGTCACTGTAGTTATTGCAGATTTGACTAGATACCCCATATTTCAACAAAGAAGTCTTGGGATTTATGGTTGGATTGATGATTACCGATCCGCATTTAAAGATAGACGCCAGCTTTGCAGCATACCAACCACCTAGAGATGTGCCTACAAATATAAGCTCCTCATCTAAATTCGGCTCATCCAAGATTTCCATTGTGATGTCATGAGTCAACTTTGGAATCGAAATTGTTGGATCAATGTCAATATCAAAAGCGATGCATCTAGAATTAGATGCCTTATTTAGCCATTGAACCTTAGAAGATTCCTTGCTAGATCCATAGCCATGAAAATATATGATTAATTTATCCATCTTTGGGCGGTACGTTTCCTGCTGAATCTTAGCAAAAACCTTTAGAGAAAATAAGAAATAGCTGCATCCCCACGTATTCCATCGCAACGTTGATGCCCATTCTATTGCGCCAAGGCCTGCATTGCTATAGACGGAAAGATCTAGAATAGAGCGATCAGCATTACTTTCATCCACTATCTTTTAGCCGATTTCGCCTTATTTAAACCTACATATCCCAGTGCGGAGGCTGGGTAGTTTCTTTATTGGTCATGTTTTATGCCTTGCGTGAGAGATGCTCCCCAGAAGTGGTGTACGCAATAGCTTTTTTAACATCCGCTCCTTTAATTTTGAGGGCATTACTTATGGGGACTCGGCGTTCAAAAGGTAGTTTAGAAATTTCTTTTAGCCCCTCCTCAACCGCCCCATTAATTGCCCTCAGTGACTCTTTTGATCTGAACCAATTCTCCACGTCAAATATTTCACCCTCTTCTAGCGGCAATTGCATAGCTTGGTTAAATGCATGGTTGAGTGCTTTGGCCGCAAGACGAGTGATGTAGTTGGTTGCCCCACCATGAAAAGCTTGCTGATAAGTGCTTATTGGCCTTGGAACAAAACGAGTTTGATAGCTATGAATGGCAAAACAGCGAGAGATGGCGTATAGATGAAAATAAATTGCATGTTCTTTTGCTGCAAATAAACTATTTGAAAGTCCATAAGGGTTATCTTTCGCCCAAATTAGATGTATCCGATTGAGCCATCCATTTAAGGCGTAGATATTTTCGGGGTCGCCCACCTCTTTGATGCCATAAGTTTCCATGTATTGATTAAATAGGAGCTCGGCATCACTAAAGATTTGATCTGGTCTTTGGCTTTCCCAGGCAATAAAGCAGTTCGTAAATACGGGAAGCTCAACAATGAGTTGGCGATGCATTTCCTGAATAACGAATTGCCCTTCTGGATACGCGCGCTCAAAGTTATTCTTAATTTGCCTGATGCGACTAATTTCCAAAAGACTGGGATTTAACATGGTGATCCTCACTTGGTTACAGGGTTCACCTAGTATCCAAATAAGTGCGTCATAATATGTCGCACCACCCTAGACTATAAATTCTTTGCATTACATGCAATTTATTTAATTAAATCACTCCAATAGATGGCAATACTTCCTGCAAGTTGAATTCATTTATTTTGAATTAAATTTATATATTAAACATAATGAGTGCTACCATGCTCGATAAATTAAGGATAAAGGTAAGTGCCATGGCTCATGTTATTGATGAAAATCTAGTATGCGATACATGTAATGAGAAATTCGACAAATTGGGAAGCGCTATGGTCGAGTGGCTACAAGATCAATCTGGGACTATAAGCGAAGTTAACATCGTTCACCTGCCAGGCACCCCTCCAAATCATCTAGAAAATGGTTGCTTCAAGCATACACACTCTTTAACCCGTCATGATCTAAGTCTTGAGGATGTAATCTTAGATATTACATTGATGAGCCATCTTAACATTAGCATCTCCCAATGACTCTTCAAGTTCTAATGAAATAAATTTTTCTCCTTTAAGCAATAAGTGGTCCATTTATCAAATTCTTTGTCTCTAGCCCTCTCAATTAAGCAGTTAGCCACACCACCAAGACTCAGTATGTCTCTATAAATCCTTTTAGAAAGGCGCCCTTTCTCATCGTCCCAAAACTTTGAATTCAACTCATTTGGGATTGTTAATATGCCGTGGATATGGTTTGGATTGCATTTGTTATCAATCTTGGATTTGCTCTTCTCCTCAAACTCATGCATCCTAAAGTCTGGAAATTTAATTACCTCCTCAATATGCCTTAAGTTTCGTTTTAATTCTTTTGCAATTTTCCATAGAACACTATTGTCATAAATGCTCAGACATTCTTCTTTTTTATACTTACTATCTGAAGAACCCTTAAAGGTTACTGTAATAGTGTAAAGACTCCAAATGTCTTGATTATCCTTAAAGAACCTCTCATATTCTTTCTTTTGATATCCTTTTGTAAATTGATAATTTGCTTTCTCTTGATCTGTCCATTGAATATAAATTTTAACCTCCTAAAAATTTGAAAAAGCTTCGCTCTGTCGATCGAAAGACATGAAGTTAATTTGGGAAGGTCATCGGCATAACCCCCTTATTAATTGTCGGAATATAAAATCACCAACAATCAAAGAAGTCATTCAACTTGTTAATTGAAATTAAGCCAATAGACCCATTTACGATGAAAGGCATCTAGACCACAAAAACTACAAGGCTAGCGTGGTAAATGCTTCATTTACAGCTCAATATATTTAAAATTTAAGTAGTTTTAATAAGTTTTATTATTTTTTACGTGATTATTTTTTATTATTTATACGTTTTTTAGATGTGTAAAGACGGTTCTTTTGCATGAAAGTCCTTAAATCTTGTTTGATTTTTGACGCCCTTTAACATGAGGTATTGCTACATGAATCCCATGTCAATATCTAAATATTTAGTGCAAATATTCCATATCTTGCTTGCGATGAGAAATCCAATTTTGGATATCCATCTCATCCCATGCAACGGCTCGCTCACCAATTTTTATTTGCCTTGGGAACTTACCGTTCTCAATAAAAGCATAAATTGAACTTCTAGATAGTCCAGTAACATCCCTCACTTGATTTAACCTGATTAATTTGCTCATTTATTCTTCTTTCCTATATTTTTAAATTTATCCAAAACATCAAGTGCTGAATTTTTTTAACAGTCTAAATGCTCGTTATATATATGGGTCTAAAGTTGCAATTTTCAAGGGCTGTGATTAGATAAACAGCTCGCAATAATGTAGACAATTGACATTAAGGTGCTTTATAAGCCCTTATGCCATATGAAATGCATCATGCTTTTCTTAAAATCGAATAATGTTCTTATTTTTAATACATATTTATCCCTCATTATTCATAACCAGAATCGATAATATTTTTATATCTCCCGCTAATGCAAATAAATGCTCACCGCATTGGAAAGACTTAGCGCATCAAGAAGCTGGGGGCTTCCTCAATATGTTGGGAAAATAAATATCTAGTGCCATGGCACTTGTAAATATTGGGCATCAGTAATCCGCGATTGATTTCGACTAAATCTCACCAACCTCAACTTCAATTGATTTCTCCTTGTTATCCATGTCCGAGGCCATGCGGAACATCATAGGCATATCAGGGGCTCCATAACCCATTCGTTTCTCAAACTTGGGGCGCTATAGTCCCTTCTTGAATGCCCTTTCCGAAAATAGCATCTTAGCCCCAAGCACCTCAAAACTGTATCCTCTACCTAGACGATTCATTACCCTTATGAGGCTGTTGAGCAGCATTCTTACTTGCTTTGCTAAATAATACTTTCGAGTCATCTCTAAGGGATATATGCATATCCAGCCTGAAATAACAGCAAGGTTGTCATTACGCTCGAAAGGCGCTCACTGCCATCTTGAAATGGACGAATCTCCAAAAAATCCAACTGCCCAAATGGCGATAATGAGCAGTAAGTGCAAATTACCTACATTACTCTCTTCCTGCACCCAAACTACAAGCTCAGACATTAGGCGCCGAGTGTCAAATGGAGTGGTTGTCTCAAATACAACGCCAAGCTGTTTAATTTGATTTTCCGTGAAGGTTATATCATCCCATGAGATGGATACAATCTCCATAACATCTGCATAGCCAGCCACCTCCCGTTCGTCACGACTACTCAAATTTTTAACCTGTAGATTTGATAAAAGCAGCTCAACTTGACAGTCAGGCAGTTTTGCCTCCTTCAATTCTTGTGAATGAACCAACGCTCTCGATAGTAGCAACACGATGTAGCGCCAAAAGTCGATCAGGTAACGGCACGCCCAAAGCACGCCATGCCCCCTTGAACTCATTGATTCTAGTGATGAGCAGGAGAATGTTTGAAATGATGTTGATATCATCGGCTTTAATCATGCAACCAGCATCGCGCCCAATTAAGGCATATAAATATAACTGCAGCGATCAGGCTAAATATTGACTTGCAAACGGGAGTAAAGCCTCCAAGGCTTTATGGGCGAGGGATTGGCGGCATGAACCACATGCAGGGCACCAAACAAAAAAATATGGGTAGAACTATGGGTAGATTTTCAATTAAAACTATAAGCCTTTGATTTAATTGAATTAAATAACGCATTATGGCGGAAGAGGTGTCCAGATTTTACCCCTCCAAAGCACTCTATCATTACCCATAAACCCTTTAAATATATGGGTTTGAAGGTTGTCCCTACTCCTGAGTAGCCCACTCTACCCCATTAAAATCTATGCCTTACTGGTGGGTAGAGCGGTGGGTACAAAGCATAGGGAGTTGCATTGCAAGAGAGAAGAAAAATCAGTTTTACGGCGCGAGGTCTTGGCTCAATAGTAACTCCTGGATACCATGCAGACCCCGAATCTAAAGGTCTTTATATCCAAGTTTTTAAAGGTGTTAGCGACTACAAGCGTAGCTGGATCTTTCGTTACACCAGCCCCACTCTACTTAAACGCCGTGAAATGGGTCTGGGTTCTCTAGATTCTCGATCTTTAGCTGAAGCACGTAAAGCCAGCCTGGATCTCAGAAAAATGGTCTTAGAAGGAATAGACCCTGCCGAAGAGCGATCTAAGGCTCGCAGCAAAGCTACAAGTGCAATTAATGACGGCATCACCTTTGCAAAGGCTGCTGAGTTATGCATCAAAGGCAAGAGATCAGAATGGAAGAACGCGAAGCATGCCGATCAATGGGAAAACACCATAGCAACCTTCGTAACCCCAAAGATTGGGAGAATGAGAGTTGATCAGATTAATACTGGCCATATTGCCAAGCTACTTGAGCAAGAGATTAAAAAGAAGTCTGGTGAAGTTGAGGGACCCTTCTGGAATGTCCGCACTGAAACGGCGACGAGAGTTCGACAACGAATTGAGGTGATCTTTGATTGGTGCAAGGCCCATGAATATATCAAGGGCGATAATCCGGCCCGTCTTAAAGGAGCGCTAGCCCACCTTCTACCAAAAGCCAACAAGATCCAGAAGAAAAGTCACCACCCTGCCCTCCCATTTCAGCAAATCGGCGAGTTCATGAGAGAGCTCAGAACAAAGAGTGGCTTTTCCGTGCTTGCCCTTGAGTTTTTGATTCTTACGGCAACTCGCACAAGCGAAGTTCTTAATGCCAAATGGGATGAATTTGATATAGAGAATAAAGTGTGGACAATCCCGGCCGAAAGGATGAAGGCTGGTAAAGCGCATCGCGTTCCATTGAATACCCGAGCAGTCGAGATATATGAATATCTCTCGAAGCATCGGTCAAATGACTCTTTATTTCCGAGTAAACATCACAAGAAAGAAAACATATCTAATATGTCTTTAATTGCCATCATGAGGAGAATGCCGGCATATTCTCAATATGTTCCACATGGGTTTAGATCAACATTCAGAGATTGGGCGGCAGAGACTACTGACTATCCAAATGAGACTGTAGAGCTTGCTTTAGCGCACACTATTAAAAATAAGTCTGAGGCTGCTTATAGGAGGCAAGATCAGCTAGAGAAGCGCGCTAAATTAATGAGTGAGTGGGGGAAATTTATAGATTAGCGGCCTGCTTTCGATCCAAAATAGAGGCTAGCGGATGCTCAGGAACGTAGATTTCAGGAGAACAGTGCTACAGGGGCAATATTCGATAGAAGGATCTGTTGGGCGAATATTTCTTCACGCGCCTATTTCCGCCTCTATTAATTCGGAAAGTCTGTCCCAGATAACTTCTTGCTCCGATTCGCTCATGCCATGCACCGGTTTGTCTGGTGGATTTAGGGCTTGAAATTTGGACAAAATGGCATCGCGTGAAAATCTACAGGGCTTGAGTATCACCGAATAGATCTTTGTTCCATCAGATTGTGCTTTTACTAATATTGGAGGGAGTTCATTGTCAACAATAAAATCTGACGCCAAAAAATCTGCGCTGACAATTAGAACTACTATTGCAGCTTGATGAAGAGCGACATCTATCTCCCTTTTCCAGTCATTTCCCACCTTTATTTTAGTGTCATCCCAAACGTCAACAACACCCTGTTTTACCAATGGTTTCAAATGAACATTGAGGCGCTCAAGATGGGCGTAGTCTTTATGCGAATAACTAATGAATACCTTTTTTGTTTTATTAACCGTTGGATTTTCAGCCTTTTGATTCTGGGCCTCTAACGACTGAATTTTTCGTAAAAACACTCTACCTCCAGTTCCAACTGTAGATTTCCACCCACCATCAAGATTTGAGGAATTCTGAAGCTTTGCATTTACGGTGACGATTCCGTGGCTAGATGCGGGGTCTGACTTAACCGTCACGGTCTGACCATTTACTTTTATAGTTTGGCATTTCGATTTATCGAAAAAACTCATATCCGGATGAAGCTCCGCTTGGAGAATTTCTCCTGCGACCGATCCCGATATGGTGTAGATAGCAGTGCCGTGAATAGGATCATTGATTCGTGCGCTCCCGGCTACCAGAACTCCATTTTGGGTAAATTCAACAAACACATTTGCATTATTTGTTCCCGCTATGTGACCGGACCACTCTCCTGATACATCAATCATTATTAATCCTTGTATTTGACGAGTCGTGCGTTTGGCGCCGAACGTTAACGAGAGGCTCACCAAAACAGACTGAGTTTGAATTGGAAGTGCACAAAAGGTAGATTTTAATGTCCAATATTACATCAAACCCTATGGCCATATTAAGTGCCAATGGCATTTGTGACTGCCTTCAGGCGACTTAACCACTGCCCACTTTTAGCTAAAAAAGCCACTTAATTCAGCTCTAAACCCTTCTCTCAAAATGCGGAACATCCACAAACCCCTTGAAGCTCCCACCCCACCGATTCTTCGGACTTAGACTCTCCCAGTATTCGCCAACCCTACGGATGAGCTCTTTATCCCAAACTAGCTTTCCATTCCAGAAGAAATTGAGATCAATAGCGCAGCGTCTTAGGTGGTTACTATTCATGGTCTTTGATCTACCTGTCTTAAAGTAGATTTCTTGTTGCTCTGGTGAACGCCAGAGCTCCCCTCCGGTAACTACCCACCCTTCTGCAGTTGCAAACTGAATGAGACGGCTGACGTCAATTAAGAATGCCGCTTGCTCCTTTACTAGGTTACTCATTGCTCTTCTTTTTTATTCGAGCCATTCATTCGCATCTCAAAGATCTTCTCTACTGATCTACCGCCAAAATAAGCAAGCATCACTAGCTGACCCCATTCACCAAGGAGCTTTACGTAGGCTTCGTTGATGTCGATTCCCATGGCAGAGAGTAATGCGAATAAAAGATAGGCCGTCAGGATGTAAACCAGCGTCCCAGGACGGATGTTCTTCGATAACTTGGAGTCACTGCCCATATCCGATTGCCATCTATTAGTGGCATTCTCTTGTGAGGCACGATGCATCTCGGCTAACAGTTTTGACTCTTCTATCTCAAGTTCTTTTTGCTTGAGTGTGTATTGAAGAAGCAACTGCTCTTGCTCAATCTCTAGCTGCTTGAGCTTGATGAGATCCTCCTGACTGGGATTGTCGGGAATGCGCGCGCCAATCTTGCTCTCGATGAATTCCTTGCCTTTGGCTTGGACTGCGCCCGCAAGAAGACCAAGGCCATTGACGGCCAAGGTTTGTACTAGAGAAGTGATGATTGGAAGCATGTAATTAGCTCTTTTCTTGATGCTTGGAATATGGAAGTCCACCGCCCCACTACCACCTAAGGTTTTTTGGTGTTGGCAGTGGGGCGCAGTTACGCGCGCCCACGCACCATGGTTACTTCAACACCCGCAGCCGCACCCAAACACCTACCGCTAGCGGTGGCCTTCCCTCCTGCTAGCGTTTCTTAGCTCCTTTTGTTTCTATAACTTCTGGTTCTGCTTGGTTCGATTGCTCTTGCCCTTGCGGATCCTTTGGCAATCTACCCTCTGCCATCAAGCCTTCTACTATCTCCATCAGCCGATCACCATCATCTTCACCAAAGACTTTGGCTACGACCTCATGGCCATACTTGGCACATAGGCGGTCATACTCGTGCTCTGGCGTGATGGTGGTTTTATTTGCCCTCTCAAATACCGTGACGTTCTCGCGCCCAAAAAGATTGCGAAGGATATTGGTCTCATAAGGTGGTACATACACATGGATGGTTGTGAAGGCATCCCTGCGCACTACCGCTTCCACCTCTTTAATTTGAAAGTCGCTATGAATGAGTTCTTTGTGGTTCATGCTGTTATTCATTTCTTCCTCCTTATTGAATAGCCAATACCGCATGGGCATTTGCTCTTGAGATGGATAAGGCGCAGCGCAGGTTCACCATGGCGTACATTGCCAAGGTATCGTGCGGCCGAATTGGGGCAACGATGTCTAGATCGTCATCCCGTAGCTTCATAAAGCGCGTGTTGAGGAAATAGCAGCGCTTACTCCACTCCACTGTTCTATTAGCCATGGCATCAAGTTCATCAAACTGCGGGTCCCAGATGATCTCTACCCCCTTAAAGGCTAGGCCTGTGTTGACTCCTGCACCTACCCCAGCATCGATGTACTTGGTTTCACCTGATCCAGCGATATGAGTCACTGTTACCTGTTTGCGATAGGTATCAATGAACTTGCCACCTGCAATAATGAAATCAGGGCTGCCACCATGTTTAATACACTGACGCCATGCGGTCTCCATCTCACCCACTAAGTTACCCGGCGATGTTGAAGCGATGTCTTTAACTGCGTAGTTACGCCAGTAGCTTGCCTTGGCTCGATCGATACCGCCTACCGTTCCGGCATCTGGAGCTAAGCTGACAAGACTATCTAGGCCAACCACTGCATCGGCGCCGTGCGAGCCGTCGCGGTGAAGCTCTAAGTCCAGCTTATTGAGGAATCCCTCTCTCAGAACTTCTAACTGCTCATCCAAGAGGTTGATGAGTTGTACACGCTCGTTGTATTCGAGCTGAAAACCTCGCGCCCCACCTTCACGCACCTTGATTCCGTTACTGAATAAGCGGTCATAGTCGATATAGAGGCCATCAACCGCTCTACGCCAGGGGAATGAGGCTTGCTCGGTGGTGTTACGTTTATTGAATTTGACCGTCTCCTCACCAAAAGCCCAGCTAAAGTTACTGCCATGTTCTTTACGAATGTTCTCGACTACGTTCTGTTTTGCGCCCAATAAGCTCTTACGCCCTTCCATGAGTTTTTTAAGGAAAGGTCTTTCTACAGCAATTTGATCGACCGGTAGATTGCGCAAGTACTCATCCAAGGAAACCTTAGCTAACTCTTGCAAATCTGTATTTGAAATTGGCATATGCCACCCCTATCAATGTATTTATCTATTCGTGAATTGGTTGGCTTCATTCCAATTGATAGAGCGTGAACCTATCCATTGCTACGCTGCTAGTCGCGACTCTAGCTTTAACGCGGTGGCATGAAGCACTGAGATCAATTATTGGGGTGACAGATAGGGCTCTGGGATATTTGTGGGGTTTTTATTAAGTTACTTAATGAACTCGCTTTGGGTCTTTATGCCCAATGTGTCTTTGTGCCACCTTGGGCATAAAAGAGCGTTTCTTTGTCTGTAGCCGTCAAGGGTTCGCAAGCCACCCCTTTGGGGTGCCCTTGACGGAATGAATGCCCATAATCCATGTAAGCCCTCTATTGGACTACATACTTTTGCCATCAACTATGGGACAATAACAAAGTAAATTTTACCTAGATAACAAAGTAAATTTATATGGAAAAACAAAGTAATTATCTGCATTAAATATATTTAAATCAATAATTTAAGACAATCAATGGCAACTAAGTCAATCAAAAAAAGTACAGATTCTCTGAAGCTTTCTGAGGCTTTAAAGGCTTTAAAAAAGCTCCAAGATAAGCATCATGGCGTGATTGAATCAAAAGATCTTGCTGACTCCCAGCGCGTCCTGCTTTTAGAAACTGGGTTTATACGCTCCGTAATGAAGGGTTGGTACATTTGCTCAAACCCTAGCGATCATGATGGTGACTCTACCGCTTGGTATGCCAATTATTGGGCCTTTATGTCTGGGTATCTTGCTAAGCGTTTTGGTAAGCGCTACTGCTTAAATGCCGAGGCATCACTCCTGCTACATACCGGCAGCACAACCGTTCCCAAGCAAATTACTATTGTTAGTAAAGATGGTGGCACTAGTATTGTCAAACTCCCATTTGATACATCACTGGTTATTTATCAGGATGAAAAGCGCGTCTCTAAAACCCGTACGGAAATTCGAGGCTTACAAGTCTTACCAATAGCTGAAGCACTTTGTATGGTGGGGCCCCAGTTCTTTATCAATCACCCCATGGAGGCGGAAATTGGATTGGCGATGGTACGCGACCCAGCAGAATTACTGGCAACTCTACTGATAGGCAATTGCCTCCCAACGGCCGCAGCCCGCTTGGCAGGCGCACTTACTTTTACCAATAGGAAAGATGACGGGGAGCGCATTATTAAGGCTCTGGGCAAGGCTGGGCACCCCATCCAAGCCAAGAATCCATTTGAGCTACCCGAACCGACTATCAGCCAGTCCCGAGAAAAGTCTCCTTATGTTCTACGCATTCGCTCCATGTGGGCGACGTGGCGTGAAGACGTTATCCAGAATTTTCCAAAGGCCCCCGGCATTCCGAAAAGCCCAGCGGCTTACCTCAAGCAAATTCAGGAACGCTATGTAGCAGATGCTTATAACTCACTCTCAATTGAGGGTTATCAAGTTACCGATGAATTGATTGAGCGTATTGCCAAAGAGGGCTGGAATCCTGAGATCAGCGAAGAAGATAAAAAGAGTAAAGATGCTTTAGCCGCACGTGGCTACTTTTTGGCCTTTAACGAAGTAAAAGAAAGCATTAAGTTAATTTTGGCTAAAGCCAATTCTGGTGATGTTGTCAGAAAAAGTCATCATGATTGGTATGCCGCGATGTTTAATCCTGCGGTACTGGCAGGTATTTTGCAACGTCATCAGTTGGCTGGCTACCGTACTGGCCCAGTTTTTATTCGCAGTTCATTACACACACCCCTACCAAGAGAGGCGCTCCTTGATAGCATGGAAACTTTATTTGATCTTTTGGCCAATGAACCAGAAGCATCAGTCAGAGCGGTATTAGGTCATCATATATTTGTATTCATACACCCTTACTTTGACGGCAATGGTCGCATTGGACGCTTTCTGATGAATGCCCTACTTGCTTCTGGTGGATACCCTTGGACAGTCGTTCGGGTAAGTGAGAGAAAGCGCTATATGAATGCCCTTGAAAAAGCGAGTGTTGATGGCGACATTAAACCGCTAACTAAATTTCTAGCAGGAGAAATGACTCAATAGATCCCTTGAGTCATTTCAATTCACTTTAAATCCCCATATTTCCCAGGTGTTGTGCAATCCGATCCATGGGATTGCCCGCACTAGCCAGCGGCGCTCCTAATGTTGAAGTTCGCGCCCGAATAGGTTGAGGACTATGGGTTGCTATGGGCTTGATGCCTGCAAAACTAGGCTCCGGCCTTCCAATCGCCTCATAGATAGACTCAATCATGGTCTGCCACTGCTCTGGCTGATTGCTCTGCACGAAGACTTGCATGTAGAACGGGTCTGACATGTATTTGTTAAAGCAGATCGCCTTATCGGTGTAATCGATTTCATCTGAACGAGTATTTAAGAACTTGAGCATTTGCAGCTTTGCTTCTGTGACCAATTCGGAAGGCTTTTTCTGTGAATCCGCGTGAGCCATCACATTACCCACAAACTTGCTTTCTATTTCATATTTACGAACCGCATCCTGAAGTGTAGCCACCGTAGATTGCAAATCAACAACCTGCTTTTCTAAGTCGCGTTTTTCGTTAATCATTTTCTGAATACGCTCACACCCTCGCTTTGACTTGATACCACCAGAGGTTTCTCTATTAACACTAGGCTCGGCATCGGGACTCGAATCCGTGAGTCCGGGGTTCAAAGTCCGCTTAAATAGGTCTTCAGCTGTCTCAGCCTGAACCTCAGCTTTTGGAAGCGTATCGACGGTAATGGCGACTGGTGCAGGCAATATATCACCTAGGTCATGGGCTAGTTGTGCTGGCTTACTTTCTAAAACGGGCATAAATGCTGGCACATGCACTTCGCCTTTAACGGGTGTAAATATAGACTCGGGCTCTAGAGCTTCTGACTCCCCTTCTAATACTTCGCCCTCATCAATATCCTCGGATAACCTGGCAAGAGATGCATTGGGGGTCTTACTTAGATCATCTAGCAAGTTGGCTGCTTGGCTCCGACTCTGGCTCTTACGCTCCGCCTTTTGTATTTGTTGTATCTGAGCGCTACGCTCCTTGTCTAATTGAGCTTCTGCCTGCCTGGCTTTCGCTTGCGCAATTAATTCAAGCGCACGCTCTTCCCTTGCCTTATTGCGCCTTGCGGCGCTCTCAGCGGCGTGCTTCTCATAGGCTTCTTTTTCAAGGCGCTCACGCTCTTTCTTGGCCTCTCGGTCTTGCACTCGCTGAATTGAGCCACCCTTGCTTAGTACCTCCGACTTAAAGCCTTCCACTTCATTTGCTACTTGCGTCATTACCTGTCTCCTCTTTTAATAAGTTGCTGCTGTAATTCATTTCAGCGCCTGACTTTTGCTTTCGTTCAGAAAACCAATTCATTCCTAAGTTTGGGTCGTCATCGCGTGACCATCCCTCCGCTTGCTTTTCTACATTCGGTATAAATAGATTTGAATCGATACGATCGTCATATCGCAAGAGGGTCTCGTGTAGGAGATTACGGATATGTTCGTAATCCATTCCTCTGGCTTGTAGGTTTTGCATCTGAATTGATAGATTCGCAATCATGGGTAGAATCTTTAGCCAGCTCTCTTTGTCTTCTATGCCATTCGGTGCGCCGGTAGTGCCTGCTCTTATGCGTAGATCGACCATGTCAAAGATTCGGTCTTTGGTGAGCTCTGGCCAGTCGTAGGTTTTCTCCATAGTCACTACTAGTTCGCCATTGATCATGGTGGTCTTGGCACTTGGCGGCCCCATATAGCGCTCTACTTGCTCTTTGGTCAGTTCTTGTAAAAGTACCTGGGCGCTGTATTGCGCGATCTCTTGTAACCAATCCTCTATCTGGTCTTTGAATTCGAATACGCGCCCAGATAAGGCTCTTTGCAAAATGCTGGCTTCTGTAGCTGTCTTGGGTCTTACTACCGTGGAGCGCGCAGCATCCTGCAGTCCAGTGACTTGCTCCCAGTCATAGCGCACAGCGCTGGTGTCATAAACGATAGGGTCAATCTTGGGATGCCCCCTGGGGATGATGACTTGGTTAAGTGGCTTGCCTTCGGTATCCACAATCGTGATCTCACCAAAGCGGGAGTCTGAGTGTTTCTTAATGGTCTTTTCATTAATATCGGCAGAAGCTACCCATCCTGGTATGCAGAGGTCTCGATGTTGATTGAAGCGATCTCTTGCTTCGTTGTGCTCGTCCTGCAAGCGCTCGGTCAAGTCAACCAGGCTTGGGCCAATGAATTGGCCATCGACTACTTGGTATGGCAATAAGAAGAATGGGTACCAGCGCTCTCCGGCTCTTGGTGGTGAATAAGGTTCACGCAGCCATTCGGTCGCACCCTCTACCATCGTATAAACCCGTTGAGTCGCTCTATCCCAGATCTCTAGCACTGCTATTTGTTGATCATCAGCCACCGAGCCTGAACTAGCGTCCATCTGCATTGAGGCTAGACGCTTGGCTTTTTTATGGGATGGCTCGCCTTGGCCTGGTTGGTAGATCTTCGCATTAGCTAGATTCTTCTTATAAAGCGCTTCAGCCTGGCCACGCTTCATCGGGATGATTTGGCAAATCCAATCCGCATCGGTATAGTCCCAGAACTCACAGATAGATGGGTCGATGAGGAGATTTTCCGTGAGGACTCTGTCGATTACCAATCCTTCGGTGGATTGCACTTCGGTTTGCTCTTGTAGTGACTTGATGAGCTCCTCTAACTCTGCTCTCTTGACATCATGATGATGGCGTTGATCATCCTCTTGGAGGTCTCGCGCAAGATCCTCCATGGCAAGTAGGTTTTCTTGGGCATCGTTGATGCGACCTTGAATATATCCATCCTTACTTGGATCTCTTTGATACATCACTTTGAGAATTCCGAAGCTACAGGTGAGTGCCGCCCTTACAGTGGACTTAGCTCGATTCTTAAGCTGAGCGTGCTCTAGCGCCCTATTGGTGACCTTCTCCAATGTTTTACAGAAGAGCTTGATATCCGCGCCCGAGTGAGTTGGTGTTGTTGAGATCTCTGGGTTACGTGCATAGACGTTTGGGAGAACCGCTGAAATAGTGCCGTGTATGAGATTGGCTCTTAGGCTATAGAAGTCTTTGCCAGTGGGATCGGCGTTCCAGTTAAAGCCGGCTACGGTATTGCGGTTGTGCCTTACCCGCTTATGAAATGTTGCCCAGTGAGCGCGCGCATGTGTGATGCGGGCGGTCCATTTTTGTTGAAGGGCTTTGGGGTCTTGGGGCACTCCTCATTTATAAAATGCAGTCAAGCGTCTCGAGGATATTTTTTGAATAAATTCTTAAATGGTGTGGCATCGGGCGGAGATCCTTAATTCATTGGAAGCAAATTAACCCTGCCATCCTCGAAAGCAATCTCCTCAGCTAAAACGTAAATCAATGAGCGCATAGCCTCTTCGGCATCAGCCAACTCGATTTTTATTGGCTCGCGATTATGGGGTAATGACTTGCCCAATAATTCCCAAATAAGGGATTCGGCTAAAGCCAATTCCTCAACGTTTCTATACCGATGAATCTCCCACTCACCCCAAGGGTAGTCTGTTGATATTTGACTTAAGGAGCCACGTTTAACTCCTATGCTGACATAACCAGGCTTATTAGAATGGGTTAGCAAGCAAATGAAACCGGCGTTAGCAATCTCCATCATCTCCTCTGGATTTCTTGCGCCCATACCGCACTCGGGGCAGCCCTCCCCCTCCATCACTAACTTAGGTCGCGTACGCCACTGATGGCCATTGCTACATTGAAAATCATTTCTACCGCTAACGATACTTTTGACATGACCCAAAAGAGTAATGCCCCGCCCTACTAAGCGTTTTTTAACCGAAACGTTGTAGGCAGTCTGATAAGTGGGAACAGCTGAAGATTCTGGCCGTATTCCGGCGTCTTTAGCTGCAGCAAGTCCAACACAAACCTCTTCCCAAGACATTATTTCCACCTCAACGCCGCCCCTATAGGGAATGGCCGATTGAGGAATTTGACTCCAGAATGCCTTCTCAGCCCAATAGGGATCTTCTACAGGGTGAAACTCTTTTAATTGCCACTCTTGTCCTGTTTCTTTAACGATACGTCCAGCAGCTTTGGTGAAATCACTATTATGTTGGGCCATTCGAACTAAAGGTTCGCGTATCGTCACCCCCACTTTGTATAGCTTAGGATCGGATGGATGAGTGAGCGCGTAGATGTAGCCGGGTTTCATTGGAAAGAAAACCTAAGAATTTAGCGGAAAAGTGAAGTTTTACAACCTAGCTTTTAGGTTGTTGACGATTGAGATTTCTTTCATCGCGCCTAGAAAGCAAATACCACCATTCCGATCCATCTTCGCGCACACTTTTTTTAGCCTCAATGTCATGAAGCATTAGACGTATTTCATCATCAGAATATCCACCAATAGGTGCTTTCAATGTCACAAAAGAACGATCTACGTAACTTTTGTGATTAAGCATATCCAACAACATTTGTTTTACAACTTCAGAACTTTTATTTTGTAAGTGGTACATATTAACATTGTGTTGAAATTGATTTTTTTGAAGAAGCCAATTAATGAAGCCTGTACCCAAAGTCCCAACTATTACACCTATTAACGCCCAAACTGCTGAATTCACTGAAGACTCCCTAAATTAAAGGAATTAAAAAAATAACAAAATCACTGATATACAAACTGCAGTTAGTATAAGATTTAGATGATATTCAGCCATATATTAAAAAGTAAAAAAATATGCAATTAAATTCATTTCGAATCAAGCATTTCCGGTCAATTATCGATACTAACTGGATTAACTTATCCCTAGATAATGTTACAGCTGTTGTAGGGCAAAATGAATCGGGTAAGACTGCGATCCTTGAAGCGCTATCAAAAACCTTTTCGGATCAATCAACTCAATCTGACGACTTACGGTTTGGCGATCCACTGCCAGAAGTATGGATCAAATCCACGACTAATGATGAGGAATTGGATATTGCGCTTAAAGGGGTCGAGCAAGAAAGCATTAAAAAGATCATTAAAAACGCCTTTAAAACAGAGCGCTATGCCATCACATGGCACTTCCCCACCATTGCCGATCCCACAAATATCTACAGCACTGATTTTGAGATTTACGCCCCAGACTTGCTTGAATTATTAAACGGTAAATGTGATGAAATTATGGGCGAACTATTTCCCCAGATAACTCAAGCAGGTGATACGCAAAATATCCCCGATGACCAGCCAAATAATTCGGATGGGAAAATTGCCGAGCTAAACAAAATTATTGAGTCAGCTCTCTCGACTGTTAAGGAGAATCTTTTTAATCTTTCGCCCAATTTTATTTTATTCAAAGAAGAATCTGGACTTCTCCCCAATAAAATCGACATAACAGATGCTTTCGAGCTTGAAAATACTGATGGCAAGCAAGCCGCCTTAAATTATCTTTCTATCGCAAATATTGATTTAAAGAAACTTGTTCAAAGTGAAACAAGGGATAGAACTGCAATCTTAAAAAGATCCAATAAAAATCTAACAGAAGAGTTCTTAAAATTCTGGACTCAAACAATTGGCAAGGTCTCAACTCTTCAAATTGAATGCTCAATACTCCAATACCCCACAGGCCATGAAAAGACTGGAAAACCCTATTTAGAGTTTTTAATTACCGATAGCTCTGCCCCCTTACATCCAAAACAACGAAGTCGTGGTACCTGCTGGTTTATATCCTTTTTTCTTCAATTACGTGCATCACAAGTAATGCAAAAGAATCACATTTTCTTGCTCGATGAACCAGGGGCAAATCTGCATGAAAAAGCACAAAAAGACGTTCTGGAATTAATCGAGAAAATTCGTGAAACAAGTGGAGTCATTTACTCCACGCATAGCCCACACCTAATAAGCCATGAATACATTCACCGAATACTTGCAGTAGAGCGTGATCCTGATCATCAAGAAAACCCAACTACAGTTATAGGCGCTCACCAATTGGGCGCTGCATCCACCGATACCCTCAGCCCGATACTCTCCACCATGGGCGTATCCTTATCAAGACAAACTGCAATTAAGAAGTGTGACAATGTAATCTTGGAGGAATTGAGCGCCTACTATTATCTGAAAGCATTTTGGTCACTCACAAAAGAATCTCAAGAGGCCAACTTCTTGCCAGCCACTGGAACATCAAATGTAACGTATTTTGCGCAACTATTCCTAGGCTGGGGGCTAGATTTCATAGTCGTAATGGATGATGAAGGTAGCGGAAGAAAGATATTCAACACACTTAAGCGAGATATGTTTTTAGATAGCCAAGATTGGGCATCAAAGAGAATGTATAAAATCAAAGACTGTCACGGAATTGAAGATGTTTTTTCAAAGGCAGACTATAAAAAATATGTTATTTCAGACCCGAAAGCAGTAATTAAAGATGCAAATTCATCCTGGGCAAAAGTGAATAAAGCCGCTAAGGCAATCCACGCTTTAAAATTTCTGCAGGCCGCGCAAAAAAATGAATTCAATCTAAGCGATTTGGACGCGGCCACACAAGCCAAAATCACGGATCTTGTTAATCAGATCGCAAAAAGATTAAAGGACTATGCCGATCACCCTTAATACCGAGAAAAATATTGGCTGACTTCGAATCTTAAGCCACATCAATTTAAGCTTGCAACTTAGCGCGCCCCATGGCGCACTCACTTTTCGGATTGGCAAACTTTTGAATTTACAGAGTTTTTCCGAGAGTTTTTTGCTAATCCGTTGGTAGAGAGTACGAATCTTGTCCGATCCAACCAATATAAATACCATCACCTTAGTCTTTCTGGGCCTTGGAAATCCTGTTAGCCCCTCGTTCCATGGAGTGAATCAATTTCAGGCATTCGTCTAGCTCTCATCAACCCATACCTAGTTGCATCCCAAGCATGATCTTCGGCGTCAGTGTCAACATCTTCGGGGTTTAATGAGTCTGGCGGTAGTTGGGGGATGGTTCTCAGCCAGTGCTTGCAGGTGTTAAATACCTTCAGCCTTCCTTCGGCCAATAGTCGGATGATTTCTTGGGCACCATTTACTCTACTTCTAGGGGCGTTATAGGCTTCGGTCCATTTCACACCCTTATCCCTGAAGATTTGACCTATGGATCTCTCCGCGCCTATCTTGGAAAAGATAGATGGGTCAGCTAAGTTCATGCGGTATTCATAACCAAGTCGTTGGTCATGAATCTCGATCTTCTTGATCTTCTCGGCGACTACCGTTGCGTCTTCCCTGGTGCCAGTATTTTCCTTATCTCCGTACCCATAGAGCTCTCTCCACAGGTAATAGATCCCATCATTGGATAGAGCAAACCAGTAGACGGCATATGGTCTTGCATATCCCCAATCCATAGAGCGCCAGACCTTCCATGTTGATGGAATAGCAAATGGCTCTACAACATGCTTAGAGGGCTGCCACACCCCTTCCAAGAAACTTCCCACATGGATATCCCAATCACCCTCTAGCCACGCTCTACGCCTGTTTGGATCGCTTAGCGACTCTAGGCTCATAAGGTAGTTGGGATCATTTTTGAGAAGGTGGGTGTTCTCGTAAATCGTTGAATGAATTCGCACCCTTGGGAGCGCGCCCTCTTGTCGAATAATTTTTCCCGCTGGAATATTTCCAATCTGAAATCGTTCCTTTACTGATGCATGCCCTACTCCAAATGGATTGCAAGTGGCCCTCACCATCCTAGGGATTCCGGGTTGCGAAGATCGACAAGTACTGAGCATCGCCTCGTAAAATGAAAGGTTGCGCCAGTTAGTCAACTCTTCAAATCCCAGCCAGCAATTTTTATTAATTAGGCCAGTTTCTGTAATGTAGTGATTACTTTTTTCAACTGTTATATCCATTGTTAAAGAGGAGCCACATGATTCATACACTACCCAACCATCTTTTAGTCGACGATTCGTTTTTTGAATTTTCCCACTGTAAGGATGAGGGTAAGCCATTACGTCATCACAGCGGCTACCTGTATGAGCGCTGTCCGAAACATCCTCAAGCAGACTTACATGGACGCGTTCTTCAGCACCGCCGTGAAATGGAGCGCCACCTTGGTCGATTTTTAAAAGGGCATGAAGTTGTTCATCACTTAAATGGAAAGAAGGATGACAACCGAATTGAAAATCTTGAGCTGCTTGGATCTTCTCGGGAGCATATGCAAGCACACTCGAAGCGCAGAGATCCAGCCGTGATTGAAAGGGTTCGAAAAGCTGCGCGAAATCCCAAAGCCCCGCTTCATTCGCTTGGCATAAGCCCAGTCCTTGCTCGCGCCATCTGCCGTGATAATGGGATCGAGTGGATTGCGGCGGATGAGACAAGGCTTGATCCAACGGATGTGCAGCAAGCATTAAATGGTCGAAAAACGGCCGACGCTGCGAAAATTCTGGGAGTGTCTGTAGGAACTCTATATCGTAATTTTCCCGACCTTTTAAGCAAGCGTAAACCTCCTGGTTTTTTGGATAGCCATATGGAGGAGATTTGCATCCTTGCCATGACCTTGAGCACTGATCAAATTGCGAAAAACTTCGGGACAACTCGGACGACCATGAATAAGGCTTTTGAACGTTGGTCAATAACTGGTGATCTACCGATTGAACTTGTGAGCCGATTAAACGCTGATGGTCGTCGTAAACGTAAGCTCTAAGGCATTCTTTGACCTGCGGTTCAAAAGTACGAGTAATGCGCCGCTCCCCATCTAAGGTGACAACCTTATCTCCAATTCGAAGCCTATGCATTGGAACGAATCCATTCGGTGTTAAGACTGGTGTCCCAAGGGCGACACAATACTCATGGCCATGGTAATTCCAGTAGTCATCCTCGTTCGCTCCATACCGAAAGTACAACATTTCACCGGTAGGCCACTTCCAGACATAATCTGATTCATTGAACTTGGCGCCTGGGAAGATTTGATAGAACCAGCGCTTGCTCTTGGCCACTACGTCAGCTAGTTGGGGATAGGTCAATCGAAAGAGTGTGCCGCGCCAGTGATCCCCAAAGCCTCTACCTACATGTTGGGCATAACTCATGAGTAAGGTATCGGTCTTACCCCCTCCCCTGGTGCCTTCAAGCAATACCTCGTAAACGGGGCATGTCAGGAATAAGGTCTGGCTGCCAGGCAATGGTGCCCAAATGGTTTTCATGGGCTAGTGTTTTGGCTGGGCAGCTTGCTCCCACTCATCCATACTCATGGCACTAGGTACCACCAAGACCCCACTTTGTAGAGGTGCGCCATCTTTACCAGTGTGCTCTATTGCTGAAAGGCGTGGATGTACATACGGCGCAGCATGCCTAGCAATAGTCGCGGCCATGTTCAGTAACTTGATTCGATTCTCCGTGATCATGGCGGTATGACTATCATCATGTTCGTTAGCCTTATCACCATGGTCATGATGATCACGACTGCAATTACCTGCTTCCTTGTAGAGCTCCATCATCGCACTCATCATGACTTCCAAGGGGGTAATACCCTGGGCAGCAGCTACCTCTGCAATCTCACGAGTACGCTTGGTTAGACTACCCTCCTTGCGGCCAGCTCCAGGTCTTACCCCTCCCTTGCTTTTGCTTGGTGATGATTTCTTTGATTTCTTTTGATTGTTTTCAATCATGAGGTTTTGATCAAGCGTAAAAGATGGGGCTGCAATGCCACTGAATCACCAATAGGCTCATCAAACTCGATGATGATTCTTTGGAATAAGTCATGACGGCTTTGGGCTCCACGATGTTTGACCACGGTACCTACGCGCCCACTTGGGGTCTTTACCTTTGATCCTATGGGGAAGTCTTCCATGTCTAGGCGATCAATCACGCCCGCAATGGCTTGATTAGTTTGCATTGGACTTCTCCATGGTTTCCTGGCATTTACGTAGTTCGGCAAATATTCGGGTTTTGAAGGAATCGTAGCTTTCAGAGCCTTGGGCATTCATTGCTAGCTCCCTGCCTTTGGCATCTATGCCCTCATTGGATTTCCACCAAGCGTCTTCATCGGCTTTGGGGGTTTCCAGTTTTTTGCGCGCCCCCTTGAGAATGGCCAAGACATATCCTGCATTGATCGGGGTTGGGTTTGAGACCTTCATGCGCGTTTCCTTAGCTGTGGCGATAGCCTCTGCCACCTCGGCTTCTGATACCCCGAGATTGACGATATCTCGTATGCGGTAGTCGTCTACGGCGATAGCTCTACCCTCCTTGCTGATCATGGCTGCAAAGCTTTTGTATTTTTCGATACGCGCCTGAAAAAGTTTTTCTTCATCGGATGGCGTTGCCGTCTCTTGGGGAATTTTTTCCTTTTCACCCTCATTGTTTTGTTTGCCTGGTGTATGGAGATTGGTTACTGGTGACTGGTGTTTGGTGTCTGGTGAGCAATGCGTTCGCATTGCGGTCGCATTGCGTTCGCATCCTTTATTGGGGGTGATTTCGGGTTGAGATTCGTCCGATGGGAATGATTGCCACCTACCTTCTGCGCTACGCCTGGCTTTAAGTTGCTTGTCTTTGAAGCGGGCTATTTCATGGTCACAGCGCTCTTGTCTCCAGCCATCATCAGTGAGGGTAAAAAATTCATTAAGGACGGAGACAACTGCATTTTTTTCTTCTTTTGATCGTGCATTGATCAATCTTTGAACCAACTTAACATCTATAGGTAATGGCTTTTCTGTGGCGTAGTACTTTCTGATGAGGCGGCTATAGGTTGCATCCTCTATGAATGTAAGATGCGCAGTCGCCTCTGCGTAATCTCCAATGTGATGCTCGTAGTAATTCATCTCAATCTGTCTCCGTGTAGTTCTTTTTCTTGCGTGCAATATTTTTTGCAAGAGATGAATCTAACAATCGGAAAGCGTATCGTCAAACGTGTTTTTTCTGAATTTTTCTTTAATTTATTTAATTACTAATTCGCTGTAATCCATGCTTGAGATATTTGAAGTCGATTACTTATTTTTCTGAAGTGTTTATTGATCTATCTGCGTCCACTACCCTCTTTAACCTATCAGAAAGTTCTGACAAGTCTGTAGCCATTTATTTATGTGGGCTCTGTCACTTCTATGAATAAATATTTTTTTGTAGTCAAAAATTAATATGCGTCTTCAAAGTGGGTATTGATATTGGATTGACCACCAAAATTTCATTGACTACATTGCACTTCAGCAGCACACCAAATGATGCATAACAAAACACAATAGGAGATTTAATTTAATGGTGGCATTTCGCTTATACAGCCTGTATCGATCTTACGGATACACCAAAATGAGTTCTGCAAAGATGGCATTGCAGGTTTATCGTAAAAACTTAAAGCGCGCCCGCTAAGGAGACCTTCATGAGCAATTCAAATACTCAAATCCCGCCAATAACCTTAATGAGAATTCCGCAAATATTAAAAGTAATGCCAGTTTCAAAATCCAAGTTTTGGTTAATGGTTCAGAAAGGTGAGTTTCCAAAACCCATCAAGATAGGTCGATCATCCTTTTGGACGATTGAGCAGGTTCAAGCTTTTATTCGAGAAAAGACGGGGCAATCAACAAATTAAATCAGAGAGCCCTTGAGACATCTCAAGGGCTTATTTTTTAATATGAACGCAAAGAATAGAGTGCCCACACAAGCAAATCAAGTATCCAGACTCAGAGCAAATAGTCAGATAATAGGAGCATGACTACAGACATCACCCACTCCTCCCCTCATCATTTTTCAGTAGATGTGTTTAGTGAGCGCCGCTCGCTAAATCAAAGCCCATGGCTATGCATTGGCAAATTCGAGTGCCTGACTTTAGCAATTAAGGCCTGTAAAACAGTTGTGGATGAGTTTTTAGAACCGCGAAGCAGTAACTTTAATAGCGCAGATGAATTAGTCACTGACTTTCTTCAGCATGGTGAAATGCCTGCGATTACTGGCGCAGATAATCTTAAGCACTTTGATATCTACGACTATCTCAGCAAGCGCTGCCGAGAGATCTATCACACAAAAACGCATTAATCCCAAGCCTAGCAAAGTTTTATAGGGGCTAGAGCTAGACTCACAGAATTGCGTATTGTCTAGCCCCCACCTCCACCTGGATCAGGTCAGTAACTTTTTCAATCAAAATCCCATATCTCATGCAAGTCCAAGCGCATCCGATAGTAAGACTCAAGCGCATCTAAACGCATCAGGTCAGCAGATAGTTGATTTTCATTGGCCGCTTTTCTGGCAGCGATCAAATCGGAGATGCTTCCCTCACCCAAGACATAGGCTTTCTCTGCAGCTTGTGCTGCATCATTCTGGGTTTTTGCCGCAGCTAGCAGGGTTTCCGCAGCAGTCTTCCTACTAATCATTTGCGACCATAGACGTTCAAATTCAACGCTAATCCGTTGCTCCACCTCAATCACCCTCTGCCTAGCTATCTCTGATTCAGAGGCTGCCGCAGAGGCGTTAGAAAATCTCGCGCCACCGGGAATCGGAAACGAAAGACTGATGCCGTTAATGCGCTCGGCCCCACCAAATTCATTGGCGGTATAAATTCCGATGGTTGGGTCGGGGTATTTATCCAGACTAGATCGCTTGGCCTGCAAGTCAAAACGTTCAGAGTCTGATTTAACTAACCTCAACTCATGATTGCGCTCTAGGTATTGCTCGCGCAATATCTCTTTTCTAGCTTGCAGATTTGGAATGCCATCCCATTTAAAGTTTTTAATGAGGCCAATCCCCGGATATCGTTGACTTACTGCCTCACCACTGGCGAACTCATTTCCCCTTGCAAGGTCTAAAAATGCTTTTAACCTACCCTGCTCCGCAGTCGCTAATTGGGCATCAAGCCGCGCTACATCCCCAACCTTGTATCGCACTTGTGCAATGCGTCCGATTTGATCGCCGAGCTGACTGTTTTTCTCGGCAACCAATCGAGACTGAAGCGCCTTTAAGTAGTTAAACCAAGTCGCCAGCAAGTCCTTGCTAGTTTCATGCATAGTGTCCGCAAATTCAATACCGGCAAATGACTTGGTGGCATCTGAAATCTTGGCATCTACCCCACCCTTACCCCAAAAACGGATAGGGCGCTCAATACCCGCCCAATACTCTTGGTAGTTTGTTGCGGTTGGAATATTGGTCACATTTCGATTTTGACGAGTACCCCTGACTACAAACTCTTGCGTTCCAGAGGCAATCGCATCAGCCTTATAGTTCAAAGCACTTTTTCTAGCATCGGCAGCCCCAATCTTAGGACTTGCTAGTAAGGCATTTTTTACTTCATCATCCTTTGGCAAAACATTGCTTGCACAAGCAAGTGAAGAGCATATAACGAGGGTCAATCCTAATAAATAGTTCATTTTTTAATCCTTGCAATCCAGTTCAAGACTTGATCAACATGAATGGCTTCCTTTAAATCAGCCAAAGACTTCAATGCTCCAAAACGCTCATAGAGCTTTGGTAGGAGTAACAGGGTTAAAAGGGTCGAGGTAATCAACCCACCGATAACTACGATCGCCAATGGCCTTTGGATCTCTGATCCAGGCCCTGTTGCGAACAAGAGTGGAATCATCCCCAGACCAGTAATAACAGCAGTCATCAGCACTGGTCGCAAACGTCGCTCTGTCCCAAAATGGATCACATCGGTCATAGAATCGCCCTGAGCCAACCTCTCATTAAAGTGCGTCACCATCACGACACCATTGAGCACCGCTATCCCTAGCAGGGCGATGAACCCTACAGAAGCGGGCACAGATAGGTACTGTCCAGTAACTGTCAAAGCAACCACTCCACCCACGAGTGCGAATGGGATGTTGAGAAAAATAATTCCTGCCTGAAAGGCTGACCCAAAGGTCACCATCAGAATCGCAAATATCAAACCCAATGCAATTGGAATAACCAACGCCAATCTCGCTGATGCGCGCTGTTGATTTTCAAACTGGCCACCCCAAACGACATTGAATCCCTTATCCAAATTAAGAGCAGCTACCGCACGCTGGGCATCTTGAACAAATCCCGTCAAATCTCTACCCTCTACTGACACCTGAATGCTGGCAAAGCGATTGGACTGCTCATGATCCACCCGAATCGGCCCATCAATCTGTTTTATATCGGCTAGAGCAGTAATCGGCCAAGATCTTCCATCAGGAGCGGTGATGAGTAAATTATCAAAAGCTTGTGGGCTTGTTCTAATGGCGTCATTGCCTCGCAAGACCAATGGCGTACGAATAACCCCATCCAATACAACCCCTAAATGCTCTCCCTCGATTTGATTTCGAAGGCGTTGCTGCAAGTCATCCACTGAAAATCCGGCCTGGCCAGCTACTGTGCGGTTGATCTTCAGGCTTAAGTACTGCATACCTTCAGCGCGCGGTGCAATGACCTCAGCAGCACCCTTCACATTGCGAACAGCTCCCGCAATTGCCTGGGCAGCCCGATTAATTTCCCCCAGGTCGCTTCCAAATATTTTGATAGCAACATCACCTCGAGTGCCCGTTAACATTTCTGAGACTCGCATTTCAATCGGCTGCGTAAAACCATATACCAGCCCGGGGAACTCATCTAATGTCAGCCGTAATTGCTGGGCAATATCATCCTTACTTCCACCCCACTCACTTTTAGGCTTAAGAACCAAGAACATATCACTTTCGTTTAGCCCCATAGGATCCAAACCCAAATCATCTGAACCCGCTCTTGCGACTATCGATTTAATTTCAGGGACATTCTTTAATAGCAGCTGCTCAACCCGAGTATCGATAATCAGCGATTCTTGCAAGGAGATAGAAGGAAGTTTTTGCAACTGGACGAGAATGTCACCTTCATCTAGTGTTGGCATAAATGTTTTGCCAACTACTAAATAGAGAATGACCATGACCCCAAGACCAATACCCGATCCTCGATAGAGCCATTTCTGATTGCCCCAGACTTTGTCGCGCCACTCGATATATTTTTGAGATATCTTGCGCATGAACTTCGTCTCTTCATCTGGCTTACGATGCAGGGCATAGGAAGCCAATGCGGGAATTACCGTAAACGCCATTAGAAGTGATGATGCAAGCGCCATCACAATGGTGAGCGCCACTGGAGAAAACAACTTACCCTCCAAACCTTCAAGACTTAATAAAGGCAAAAACACCACGGCGATAATCAATACTCCAGCTACTACCGGCCTAACAACCTCTTGGGTTGCCGCCAGAATGATCTCTTTCTTACTGAGTGTCTGCGGAGTTTTGGGATCGGCAAATGCGGTTTCCACGTTTTCCACGACAACCACGGCAGCATCAACCAACATGCCAATAGCAATAGCAAGTCCACCCAAACTCATGAGGTTTGCCGTGAGACCAAAGGTCTTCATTAAGATAAAAGTGCTAAATATGGATAGTGGTAGTACTGCGGCCACTACTAGCGCCGCCCTATACCCACCTAAAAATAGATAGAGCGTGATACAGACCAATACCGTGGCCTCTAACAATGCTTTAGTCACAGTGCCAGCCGCTCTAGAAACCAATTCTCCACGGTTGTAAAAGGTATTGATCACCATGCCTTTTGGTAGTCTTGGTGCAATCTCAGCTAATTTTTGCTCTACGGAGTCAACCAATAGCCGGGCATTAACCCCGCGCAGACCAAGCACAATTGCCTCAGCCGCCTCACCCTCCCCATCTTTAGTGACAGCGCCGTATCGCGTGGCGGATCCCAAATGCACGGTAGCGATTTCATCTAACATCACTGAACCACCATTAGCTCTAGAGATTTGAATCTTTTTGACATCCTCCAGTGTTTTGATGGCGCCCTCCACTCTTACTACCAGAGTTTCTTCGCCTTGATCAATGCGTCCCGCACCATCATTACTGTTATTCGTTAGAAGTGCCTGACGCAAATCCGCCATCGTGACCCCACGAGCAGCAAGACGCGAAGCATCCGGAATGACCTCATACGTCAAAATCTCGCCGCCCAAGACATTTACCTCGGCAACTCCGGGAATGGTTCTTAATTCAGGTCGAATAACCCAGTCCAATACCGTGCGCTTCTCGCGCAAACTCAATCCTTCGCCCTCAAGCGTGAACATGTAGATCTCACTCAAAGGGGTTGTGATTGGCGCAAGACCTCCTGTGGCACCAGGGGGCAGATCTTTAGTAAAGGCATTGAGCCTTTCAGAGATTTGCTGCCGCGCCCAATAGATGTCCGTACCCTCATCAAAGTCGATCGTAATATCCGCAATGCCATATTTGGAAACAGATCGGACTATTCGTTTTTTGGGAATGCTCAACATCTCAATCTCGATCGGCCGAACAACCCTTTGCTCAACTTCTTCCGGCGTCATTCCAGGAATCTTGAGAATAATCTTCACTTGAGTAGGCGAAATATCCGGAAAGGCGTCAATCGGCAAAGTCATCCATGAATGAAATCCCAATAAGACCAAACCAACCGCGATAGCTAAGACTAGCTTGCGAAAATGCAAGCTGAGGTCAATTAATTTAGTGAACATTACTCGCCCTTCTGTGCAAGGGCTTTTAAGGATGCGACACCCGTAATAGCGACTTTTGCTCCGGCCGATAAAGGCGCTTGAATCGATGCCAAATCATCATCACTGGAAATAACTGAGACTGGTTGTAGCGATACTCCGACATCGGTTAATAGGAAGACGGCACTTTGACCCTTCCAATTCGTAATCGCTCTAGCGGGTACTTGCCACAAAGCCTTGTCTTGGGTCTTGTCCTGCGTTTTTGGCTTCATTTTGGCTTGAATGGTCGCGGTGACCACTTCACCCATCTGTAAAGTGCCGCGCTCTTCTACTACCGCTCTGATACGAGCTGATTGCGAAGCGCTTACCGCTTGAGAAACGCCCGTTACTCTTGCCTTCGCATTGCGCGAGGCAATCACAATCTCATCGCCAGCCTGAATACCGCTAGCCTTAAATCCTGAGGTATTGATCTCCAGATTTAAGGTGGAGATATCCGCAATTCTGAATAGGAGTGTGCCGGTATCCACTCGTTGCCCGATCAGATTGTGCGCCTCAACCACTGTTCCTTGAATTGGCGACTTCAATGCGCCAGTGGCGTATGAATTAAATGCTTCTTTATTTTTTGGGTCTGCAAATTGAATTCCCGCAGCTTTTAGCTCTGCTTGACGCGCCATCAGCATGGCATTGGCATTTTCCGCTTTTGCTGTGGTGATATTAAGGCGCGATTGCGGGATGATGCCCTCTTTAAATAGCTCCCGATCTCTTGCCAAGGCCTCCTTCGCTAAACGAGCATCAGAGTTTGCCTCTAGAAGCATTCTTCTGGAGTCTCCCATCTGCGGGCTAGTAAAGAAGGCTAGCGGTGATCCCACCTTCACGGGATCGCCTATGCCTACCACCATCTGACTTAACTGTCCGGGGTAAGGCGCCGATAGAATCGCCTGTTTTTCTGGCGGTACGGTCACTGCCGCACTCACTAATACTGAGCCTGCATCCACGGTAATCGCTGGTGCAAAGTTAACACCCATTGCCGCTTGTTGCGCTGGGGTTATTTTTATTGCCTTAGGTGCAAAGTCTTGGGCAGCAGCATGGCTTACAAAGGCTACTGAGCCCAAGCAAATAATCAATTTACGTAATGCAAACATAGAAACCTCTAAATTAAAGCGCCAAATAAATTGGCAAAAGCGCGAGTACGTAGGTATCTAAGTACCCGCGCCGAATTTAATTAGAGGTGATCAGGTGGCGCTAAGGCCGGGGGAAGAGAATTTTGCGCTTGCGCTTTATGGACCGCGAAAACATACCTACCACCAAAGCGGTTTTGATATACAAATACAGCAATCAAAGGAAGGGTTAAGAAAATCAGCGAGAGTAGATCAGGCAGATCAAAATCAAACTGATCATTTTGACGGGAGGCTGGCACACCAACCTCAGGAGACTCTCCAGAGGTGGTGGATGACAGTTTACGTTTACCGCCATCTGGGGCTACTGATTCAAAACCCGAGTCAACTACATGCATATGTAGGCCGATTTGACTAGATGCCCCCGTATGCGCATGCAAAAACGGAATTAGTCCCTGCAGAACCACCGCAAGGAATAGGATCACGCTTAGCAAGGGTTTGGACCTTAGGAGATACATGAACTCATTCTACACTCCCCACATTACACATAGCCACGCTTATGCAAGCGAGAATTGTGGGATAGGCTGCCATCCCATGGTGTTACCCGTAATTTCATCCGCAGCGCCATCAAGAAATTCTATTTTTGCGCTGGCAATTGCATCCATATGCAGCAGATGGCTGCTAACAGGCAAGTCTCGATAGATTACATAAAAATTGAACGCATCACACATGGCTATATAAATGGGGTCACCACCATTGTGGTGCATCAGTATTTTTTTCATTTGCCATTCCAGTGCATATTAGCTACATCTTTCCACAATCAGCAAACAGATGAGTCAAGGCTGACTGTCGTAGAGTTTATTTTTATTGGCAATAATGACTGCCCCCATTCTGGAATGCGTGCCCAGCTTGTGATAAATACTTCTCAGATGTTGATTAAGGGTATTGATGGATATATTTAGGTTGAATGCAATCGCCTTGCTTTGACTCTCAGTGTTGAGCTCCCCGAGTATCTGAAACTCCCTTTCGCTTAAAGAAACAATCTTGCCTTCACAGTTGAGAATGTTGTCTCTAGAAAAATATCTAAATCCTTGAACTCCTTGAGCTACAGAGGGGCGAACCATACTAGCTGTAGTCTTGAGAGCCCCAAGCATATTTTTATCGCTGCCAACTTGGGTTTTGCTTTCTGACTCCAGAATGTCTACAGCACCCCCTTGTATTGCTTGACTACTTTTTTTCATTCCCTGCTATTCCCATGCTTTATTTTGTGTTTTTGCATGAATGCAAGCAGGGCTAAAGCGCTTTCTGCCAAGCTAATGTAATAGCTTTAAGTTTGCCTTGAAATAACAAACATTAGGGATAAAAGCGAGGGGTGGAACCGCTAAGAATTACAGTGCGCCACTAAGACTGGTCGTGCGCTTTCTGGTCCACCACTTTCGAAAATCGACTAACGCCGACCTTTTGTACGCAAAAGATGCACTTCCAACGAGAGCGCATAAACCCGCCAGTTTTGTATGGAGTGAGCTGCCCGCCATCAATGGGTCTATCGGCTTGGCAGGAGGTGCAAAATTTTTTATTATTCAATGCGGTTTGGCTCATAGGTAGCATCTCTCATTTTAAGAAATCGCAATTCAAAATTCGGTTTATTACAAATTATCTTTGAGCCAATTTGCACTTTTTACATTCAGGCCACCCCAGGAAGCTTGTGAACCCGATATATCTACGACCAATAGATTGCCATCTACCTTTAGAAAACCTCTTACGCAGTCCCTAATATGCCTTGGAGAATACATACTACTCACTATCCATGTGCCATCTAAGCCATGCCAGTAATTTGGATATTTACTCTTAATGTATCGCTCGAGAGCATTTCCATCCTCAATTCCGCTCACATCATAGCTAATGAGAATTTTCACAATAATTCCTTTGTATTTTTACTTTTGGACTCTTTAAGTCATGGGCTCTTTTAGGCCGTCAGTACTACGAATGATGACTTAGAGAGGATTATCCATAGGGCGCCTAATCTCCCAATTTGAATGGGGGTTTCGTTGATCCAGGCGCCCTGCCGCTTCTGAATCGCGCATCAAATCATATGCACCCATCATTTGCTTTGGAGTTAGCCCCTCCAATACTGCCTTGTCATGCGATAGAAAAAATTTTTTCCATAAGCTCCACTTTTCGTTAGTGACTTTGGCTGTGTATTGTTCTTGAACCTCATCCCAAGATGGGTAGTAGCCATATACGGCGTGATGATACAAATCAAATCCGTGTCTTATTTTGATGGGGTACATATTTTGATAGGTTTGTTTATTTTGTGAGGGTATTCAGCGGGCAATTTATCTCACTGCAAACGATCGTTTCTTCGATTGCATTAGGCAAATATGAGGTGAAACTAATAGCCACTAGAGAAGGAAAATCCCCCACCTTTTGAGCGAGGGATACCTTAATACAGTGACGCACACTTACCTAGGAGATTTATGTACCAAGATAATTTAATGTCGCCCCATACAAACGGATATAGCAAATATTAGGGATTTAAGTTGAGATGGGATGCTAGTAGACTGCGATCAGTCTCATCAATATCCATATATTGACCTCATATCCCAGCCTTCGTGCTGGGATTTTTTTTGGGATTGCTTAAGGGTGCTTAGGTAGAGATGTGGGTTTTGCCGTCATCAGGTGCGCAGCCCAATCGGGTAGCGTATTAAAGCAACAGTGTAGGCCCGAACTAAAACTACCGAGCTGTAGACCAAAGCGCGCAGCCACAGTCGCCAAGCTCTTCTTTGAATGCAAGCTAATGTGCCCGTTTCTGGGGGATGCATACCACCATGTGAGTCTTTTATGGGGTTCAATATTCCCATCAGATGTCAAGGTAGAAAATAGGATGAGTGCATCGTCTGCCTTTAACTCCATCAATTGCTCCATCAGTCGAATCGGGTCAGAGACATGCTCAAAGACCTCAAAGGCAGTAATCAAGTTAAATTTTCCGAGATCTTGTGGTGACTTTTTCTCCGTTGAATAGGGGTCGTAAGTACTGGAATCCCAACCCGAATCTTTCAGCAAGGCACTCAATGAGCCATTTCCGCCACCATAATCTAAATGACGAATAGCTAGCTTTTGGTCATTTAAGAGATTTCCAATCAATTGGAAATTTTGTTGTGGGCGCCGCTCAAGATAGTCCGGATCGTGATCAATATATTGATCGTTATAAATCTCCCTCGCGAAATCTTGCTCTGACCAATTGGCAAACTCAGGGGCAAAGGTAAATTGGCACGAATGGCATTGGTAATAGTAGATAGACTTACCCGAGAGCGGGAAAAATCTCCCTCGGCTTTCTTCGCAGCTTTTATTGAAGTCCACCACATCCAAGGCAATTGACTTGCCATTGCAAATTGGGCATATCTTTATGGTGCCAACAGGGATATTAATCATTGCAGTGCTTCTTTAATTTTAATCAGTAATTACTTTTATTAGAACACCCTTCTCATGCTCCAGGGCAATGAAATATACAGGTTGAGCTGAACTCACCCGCAGGGGAAGATACCCTTAATAAGGGGCGGATTAAACAAAGATAAAAATTGCAACCATAAGCTAGCCAAAAGCCAAATAACGAGATGAAGGCATTAATAACTACAAACACTTTAATAATTAAATGAAAAATTAAAACACTGCGATCATCCAAAGACCTCCCTAATTCTTGCTATTTCAAAGCAATCTGAGTGCCTTTACATTAGGCATACAAACACATCAAAACCCCGTCTCGTGCGCAACATAAGCAATTCTCCCGCTTCAGGAGCGGGGAATTTTTACAAGAAAACGTGAAATGAAAAAAATCATCATCAGCGGCATAACAATAGCGATAATTCTCGCTCTTTTATACAGCATTACCAGCAAGTCAAGTCCTGATAGCATTCAAATAAACGATATCACCATTCTTAGCAATCCAGAGCTCCAAATTGAAGATGCAAAGTATCAAATGAAGACTGAAATCGTCAAGAAATGTAGAGCCCTACCCACAGATGGACTTATGGAGAGCGATGCCATGAAATCTGCAATAAGCATGATGGTTAATTTAACTCACTCCCCTTCCGATAGACAGCTGTACACTAAAAACATTGCCTCAAGTGTTACCTGCAGGCGCACTCTTCCTCGTTAGAAACACATCTAGATGGCGAGTTCATTTGACCGCTTGGCTTACCGGTAGTCGGACAAATGCTGGTGTATAGCAAATATTTGCTATCGAACTTCACCTTACATTGAGAAACAATAAGTCATCCAGACTCATTGTTAATCCATTACTTTCTACATGACCGCCACTCTAAATCTATCGGGCTCGTGCCAAACCTGCGTTGTCTCACCGCTGTGCACCCCTCGAGAGCTCAGCATCGATGAATCTTCTCATTTTCACGCTGTACCCAAAGAGCGTCTCATGGTGGCTAAGGGTGTTTGTGTATATGAGGCTCAAAGTCAGGTAGCTAAAATTTTTATTATCCGCAGGGGCTCTTTTAAAAGTGAGCTTGCTTTAGCCGATGGTCGTACGCAAGTCATGGGTTTTCACTTACCAGGCGATATTTTGAATATTGAATGTCTAGGCGGGGGCCGGCCGCATTTAAATGCTACTGCCATGGAAGAAAGCGAAATCTGCTCAATTACGCTCGCGGAGTTTGATTTGATTATTTCAACTACCCCTGCATTACGCAATCTCACTTCAAGACTACTGGCCAGTCGAATCGACGAGGGCAATAACCAGAAAATGTCTATTGGCTCATTGTGCGCTGAAGAACGAATTTCAGGATTTTTAATTAACTGGCTATCCCGACTCACTGGCTGTGGTCATCTCAATGAAATATTTCACTTGAATATGACTCAAAAAGATATTGGAAGCTATCTTGGGCTGGAGAATGAAACGGTAAGTCGTATCCTTACCCGCCTAGCCAATAAAGGCCTTATTTATCTCAAGAATCGTCAACTACAACTCCTAGATGCGGGCGGCCTCCTCAAAACAGCTGGCGAGGCTAAAACCCTATTTTGGCATCGCAATATCCAAGGCGCGGGGTCGCCATTCTTGCTCGGCGAATAGGCAACAGATCCCAATGGACACATAAGTCATTTATCTTATTTTTTAGAGTGTCGGACTAAATTCCTGAATGGTATTGCCATAGGTCGGCGACAAATTAAGCCTACTCGGGTAGCGCCTACCTCTTTAAGCGTGCTGACATAGTGTCAAATATGGCCTCACGCCTCAGTTTAAGGCCACATGCTCCGTATCTGGCTGTAGCTTGAGTATCTGGTCATATAGGCCGCGTGCTTCAGTCAACCTGTCTTGACGGGTGTAAATACTGCCAAGTTCACCCAAGAAAAAGAGGGCTTTATACCTTGATGAGTGACTCGATGCTACTAGCTTGTGGATTGTGAATGTCCATTTGGGGGTGGAGTCTTCGCCTGTTGCACCCTCGTTTTTTGCGCTAGAGGGATTGCAGATTTGATCGATGGTGAGTTGGGGACGGTGGCGATTATGCAATGGCCTAATTTAATTTCACCAAGATGATTCTTAAGAAAGGTATGTGTGCTAGATTTATGAACAAGACCATACAAAGTTTGCGACAAACTTTGCAAGTCGCAAGGAAGGATTGTATTGGCCAAGTGTCGCATCATATCTCCATCAAGACTAGAACCATTCGCCATAAGAAAATGGAGGTGTTGACCATTTTGTGAAAGGGAAATTTGTCAGCATTACAGAACCTGAAATAGTGTAATTATCCCTGGTGGCCCTACAGTTTGATATTCATCATAAAGAGCTACGCTAGTATCGCCAGGAGTGAAATATCCACTATACATTGCCAATACATAGTGTGTATCTGCGCTAGCTCCCTTGTCTGCAGCCCAGTATGTGTATATACCTTGCGCTGCCAGCGTTGACAGCACCGTAGATTTGCCCCCATTATAAATACCGAGCAATTCAGTTACTGTTGGCAGCACTATCGTGTAGCCACCAGCAATAACTGTGCGAGCATCGTTAACCCCTTTAACAACACCAGTTGTAGCAATAGTATCGGCTCCGCCATTGAGCAAGGTATCCAGTTTGTTATGCTGTCCAGTGTCACCCCCACCAGATCCGATTGAACCAATGCCGTTATTGTTTGGATCCCATATTCCGTATACATTTCCTCCAACAGAAAATAGTCCGACAATATTTAGATTTACACCATTAACAGTGCCCAAACTAAGCTGGGTTGGAAAAGAGTTGTATGGCTGGATATCAGCACTAGTAGCATTGGAATTGCCCGCTAAATCGGATACCGCACCAGCAGCTACACTGACCGTGTAATTGCCAGAGCTAAATATTGGCGCAGTAACGGCTAAGTGATAAACTTTTCCACCAGCATCCGCTGTAAAAGCTCCAGCCGTACCTGCTGTAAGGTTTACTTTGCTAGCATCAAACCCTGTTACAGCTTCATTAAATGTAAATGTAAAATTTGTTATGCCACTACCGGCGGTTCCCGATACATCATCCGTAATTATCAGGGTCGGCGCAATCGTATCAAGGAATATCCCCTTACTTGTTACCGAGGATGTGTTACCAGCCATATCGATCTCGCGAGCATAAATAGTATGAGCACCCTCAGCGACCGCCGTACCCAAACTAAAACTGGAACCTACTCCAGCAGTCCATGCGCCAGCGGTACCATCCAACTCCCACTCCCATCTGCTTACACCGCTCTTCCCTCCAGAAAAATCAACGGACTCTAAACCAGAAACTGTAAAACCTCGATTATTGGTAATGCCATCACTTGATGAGAGTCCGCTATCAGTCAGCAGCGAAAGTGTTGGCGCAAGGGCGGTCGTATCTATAGATAATGCCGCATCTAGAATCGAGGAAGTATTGCCCGCATGATCAATTTCCTTAACATGGATGACATGGCTACCATCGAGTACGGCAGTTCCCAGTGAAAATATAGAAACTCCCGTCGCTAAGGTGCTGTATGTACTGCTATCGTAGGCCCACTCCAAGTGATCCCACCCGCTAATACCAGAGGTACCAACGGCAGCCTCCAGCCCAGATACGGTAAATGCCCGTGTATTAGAGATGCCGTCGGTATTATTAACCCCACTATCAGATGTAAACGCAACAATAGGCAATGCCACCGTGCTGTCAAGGAAAAGAGTTTTATTGATAACAGAGGAGGTATTGCCCGCCCTATCAATCTCTCTCACATAAACAGTGTGAGACCCGTCGGGCACTAACGAACTTAGGGAAAATTCAGTCACTGCCATTGAGATAGTAATCCATGAGTTCGCAGTTCCATCAAGTTGATACTCAATGTGATCAAATCCACTCACTCCAGCCGCAAGGTCTGCAACCTCTAAACTGCCAACGCTTAGCGTCTTATTATTGGTAATGCCATCTGATGCATAAGCCCCAGTCCCGCTATCAATAATATTTAAAGTTGGAGTTGAGACCGTAGAATCTGAAAGTAGTATAAATTCCTTAATTAATGAATTTGAAGTATTGCCAGCTAAATCAATCTCACGTACATATATAGTATGTGACCCATTAGCTACCGCAGTACCCAATGTGAAACTTGTAGCGCCTTGGAGGCCATTAATCCACGAGCCTAAAGTGCCATCAAGTTGATATTGAATATGATCAAAACCACTAATACCCGCTGCCTCTGCAGATTGCTCCAAACCATTTATGGAAAATAATTTACTTGTTGTAATACCCGATACAAAATCACCAGACATATCACTGAAGTGAATTGCCGTTGGAGCGGCCGCAGTGGTATCCAAGTTAAATGACTTAGAAGTTGCCGTGGAAGTGTTTCCTGCCGTATCAATCTCACGTACATAAACAGTATGGGTGCCATCGGCTACGGCAGTGCCTAGGGTGAAGTCAGTTACTGTGGAAGCTGCTGTAGTCCAAGCCCCTGCAGTGCCATCGAGTTGGTACTCTAAATGGCTAAAGCCGCTAATACCAGCTGTTGCAGTAGCTACTTCTAATCCAGTGACATTAAAGATCTTGGTATTAGTAATACCATCTGATGAAGATGCTCCGCTATCACTTGCTAAAGATACTGTTGGCGCTGCTAATGTTGTATCTAAGGTAAAGGCCTTGGTAGTAGCTGTGGAAGTATTACCCGCATTGTCAATCTCACGGACATAGACGGTATGGGTACCATCGGCTACGGCAGTGCCTAAGGTGAAGTCAGTTACTGTGGAAGCCACGGTAGACCATGCTCCTGCGGTGCCATCAAGTTGATACTGCCAGTTTAGTAAACCGCTAATACCAGCTGTTGCAGTAGCTACCTCTAATCCAGTGACATTAAAGACTCTGGTATTGGTAATGCCATCAGACGAAGATGCTCCGCTATCACTTGCTAATGATACTGTTGGCGCTACTAATATTGTATCTAAGGTAAAAGTCTTGCTACTAGCTGTGGAAGCGTTTCCTGCGGTATCAATCTCACGTACATAGACAGTATGGGTGCCATCGGCTACGGCAGCACCTAGGGTGAAGCTGGTCGCTGCTGTTGCGATAGCTGTCCAAGCACCTGTGGTGCCATCGACTTGGTACTCTAAATGGCTAAAGCCACTAGTACCTGAGGTAGCTGTTGCTACTTCTAGTCCAGTGACATTAAAGATCTTCGTATTGGTAATGCCATCACTCGATGAGAGCCCGCTGTCCGTTGCTAGAGCAATGGTTGCTGGCGCAGCTGCAGTGGTATCTAAGGTAAAAGTCTTGCTACTAGCTGTGGAAGTATTGCCTGCCGTATCAATCTCACGCACATAGACGGTATGGGTACCATCGGCTACGGCAGTACCTAGGGTGAAGTCAGTTACTGTGGAAGCTGCTGTAGTCCAAGCGCCTGTGGTGCCATCGAGCTGGTACTCCAGATGATCAAAACCACCAATGCCAGCTGAGGCGGTAGCTACTTCTAGTCCAGTGACATTAAAGATCTTCGTATTGGTAATGCCATCACTCGATGAGAGCCCGCTGTCCGTTGCTAGAGCAATGGTTGCTGGCGCAGCTGCAGTGGTATCCAAACTAAACGTCTTGGTAGCGGCTGTGGAAGTGTTCCCTGCAGTATCAATCTCACGGACATACACGGTATGGGTACCATCGGCTACGGCAGTGCCTAAGGTAAAGCTGGTGGTCGCGGTTGATAGACTTGTCCAGGCCCCTGCAGTGCCATCGAGTTGATACTCAAAGTGATCAAAACCGCTAATACCTGCGGTTGCGGTTGCCCCCA
>JAZKDF010000003.1:0-366144 GCA_040387715.1 Pseudomonadota bacterium
GACGCGGGGTGGAGCAGTCTGGCAGCTCGTCGGGCTCATAACCCGAAGGTCGTAGGTTCAAATCCTGCCCCCGCAACCAAATAAGTAGAAGGCTTCTAGGTCAATTGACTCAGAAGCCTTTTTGCTTTTTCGGTTAGCCCATCCCCAAACTGGGGCCTTACCCTCCCCAAATCTGGGAAAAGCCTTTTACAAGGGCTTCCATCGCGTACTATCCTAGGCATTAAGATTCCAGGTTAGTCCACCTGGATTGCAATTTACGGAGAACATGCAATGACATTAGTAAGCAAACTGATCGCACTGGCGTGCGGCTCTTTAATTGGCTTTGGCGCAGTCGCCCAAACCTTCCCCACTAAGCCAATCAGAATCATCGTTCCGTTTGCTCCTGGTGGCAGCACCGACATCATTGCACGTAGCATGGCTGACCCTTTAAGCAAGCATTTGGGCCAACCCGTCATTGTGGAAAATAAAGCTGGTGGCGGCGGATCCGTGGGCGCGCTAGAGGTAATGCGTGCACCTAAAGATGGCTACACACTAGGTATTGCGACAGTTTCCACTACCGCATCTAACCCGGCAATTAATACCAAGATTGGTTATGACCCGATCAAAGATTTCACACCAATCACCAACATTGCCGCAACACCGAATGTCATTGTGGTGAACCCCTCGTTTCCTGCTCGCGACTTCAAAACATTTATGGATGTGATTAAAAAGAATCCTGGGAAATATTCTTATGCGAGTTCAGGCACTGGCGGTATTGGCCACATGCAAACAGAATTATTTAAAAGTCTGACTGGCACTTTCATTGTCCACATCCCTTACCGTGGCGCAGGCCCCGGCCTCATTGATGTTGTAGCTGGTCAAGTACCCATCATGTTTGATAACTTGCCGTCTGCCCTCCCTTTCATCAAAGATGGCAGACTGATTCCAATTGTGATTGCCGCACCAAAACGTCTAGCGATCTTGCCAAATGTTCCAACATTTGCAGAGGTAGGTTTGGCGCCAGCCAACAGAATGGCTTATTACGGCCTATTGGGACCGGCCGGTCTACCAAAGGATGTGGTGGATAAGATTTATGCGGCGGCTCAAAAATCAGCTTTAGATCCTGCAGTTAAGAAGCGCATTGAAGATACTGGCTCCATCATTAACGTCAATGGACCAGAAGCTTTCTCTAAAGAAATTGCATCAGAGTACGCAACCTATAAAGGGGTAGTAGCTAAGCAGAAGTTAGAGCTAGAGTGATTATTCACAATATATTTAGCTACCTTCCAATAAGCCCTCAAGCTAATCATTAAAATAAAGGACGCCTTTTGAACTTGCCAAACCATCAGCTCACCATGACCATCTTGATGACGCCTGATAAAACGAATTTCTTTGGCAATGTTCATGGGGGTGATGTTTTAAAACTGCTAGATCAAGTGGCCTATGCTTGCGCCAGCCGTTATGCTGGTCGGCATGTAGTCACTCTTAGCGTAGATCAAGTCACTTTCCGCCAGCCCATTCATGTAGGGGAATTGCTGACATTTTTAGCGTCAGTGAACTTCACCGGCAATACATCAATTGAAGTGGGGATTAAGGTAATTGCCGAAGATATTCTGACTCAAGAAACCAGGCATGTGAATAGCTGCTTTCTAACAATGGTGGCGATGGATGAAAACCGAAAACCAGTTCACGTACCAACCTTTTCTCCATCCAACCCCGATGAAGTACGACGTCACAAAGCCGCAGAACTCAGACGAGAAATGCGCCGCCAGTTCGAAGAAAAATTCAATCACATCCGAAAAAGCGAAGCGCTTTCTTCTTAAGCTAGCAGAATATCGCCTTGCTCCATTCTTTCCCACCAGATAAATGGCAGTAGGTAGAGCGGCTCACCGCTAGACTGCAAAATCTCTAGAGCACCATCACTAGTTTTATTGGCGAAGTACTGCCCCGGGATAAGAGAGCTGCAACCTTGATCCGTACCATCGTTGCAACGCTTTCTAGCCATGATTTTTCTAGTAACAAATAATTTCATAACTCCTCCACCCTTAAAGCGATGATTGAATGACATTACGCACTACTGGGTAAATCTGGGTATCCCAACGTTTGCCATTAAAGACGCCGTAATGCCCTACACCAGCCTGCAGGTGATGTGACTTCATATACCCAGGTAAACCGCTACAAAGATCTTGAGCTGCTAATGTCTGTCCTATGCCGCATATATCATCACGCTCACCCTCAACCGTGAGTAAGAAGGTTTTCTTAATGGCTTTGGGATCTACCAGGCGACCCTGATAAGTTAACTTGCCCTTGGGTAAATCACAATCCTGAAATACTTTACGTATCGTCTCTAAGTAGAATGGCCCAGAGAGATCCATGATGGCAAAATACTCTTCATAGAAATCATGTATGACATCTGCTTTTTCGTTATCACCGTTTACTCGGTACTCATAAAGCTTTTTGAATGAATCAGCATGACGCTCGGGATTCATACTCATAAATGCCATCAACTGCAAAAATCCCGGATAGACGCGGCGTCCCACCCCACCAAATTGATTGGGAATGATGCCGATTAACTTCTCTTCAAACCATGACATGGGCTTGCTAGTGGCTAGCTCGTTCACCTTGGTAGGACTCTGAGTAACATCGATTGGACCGGCCATCAGAATGAGGCTTGCTGGCACGCAAGGATTTTTATCCTCCGACATGATGGCTGTGGCTGCCAAGCACGCTACCGTAGGTTGGCAAACAGCCATGAGATGCGTCCCAGGCCCGATGTATTGCAAGAATTGAATGATGTGCTCAATATAGGAGTCAAAATCAAACTCACCACAACTGACTGGGATATCCCGAATATTTAACCAGTCTGTTACATAAACCTCGTGGTCTTTGAGTAGTGTTTTAATTGTGCCGGCGAGTAAAGTGGCGAAGTGCCCCGACATCGGAGCTACCAACAAAATTTTCGGTTGACCCTCTACTCCATCCTTTTTAAACCGCACTAAGTTACAAAAATGGGTGGAATGCAAAATCTCTTCAGAGACTACCTTAGTCTCGTCCAAGGAATCGACTACCTCTTTAATCTTAAATTCTGGCCTGGTATGTGTAAAACCCAATAATGAGATTTGCTCATAATGGGCTGCCAAACGCTGCATAGGATTGAGCGTAAAGCTTCCAAACCAATTATTTGATACACGTTCAGAAGCGCTCGCAAATAGACGAATTGGGTTGTGTAAATTTGCAAAGGTTTGATAAGCGCGATACATCATTAGCTCGACCTACTTTCTATATGGCGAAACGCACGCTCATAATCCTTTAGCGAAGGATCAAAAACACGACTTAAAGAAACATCATTGGCAATGATGGCGGCAGTCTGGGCGGAGCGAGCAGCCACTATAGACAGGTGAACAAATCCAGCAACATTAAATTCTTTTAAGAGGTCAAGTTGAGCGCTATCTTCCATACCAATCTCGCCAGATTCCATTTTTTGATAGAGGATGCGATAGTGTTCACGCATGCCATCAAGTTCTTGTGAGAGGTTCATGATCCGCTGAAATAGCACCGCAAAATCAGAGGCCAGCGGATTATGGGGCTTGGCTACTTCCATGGCGTCACCCCAGGAACCTCTGCAGGACCTACTTCTACCGGCACCGAACCAAAGTCGGCCGGCCCAACAATCTCCATGTACTCCATATCTGGAGAGTAGTCATAAAGATAATGAACAATACCGGGCATCTGATGCACCACATCTCCGGCCTCAACCAAGGTTGGCTTATCTTCATACATAAAGCGGGCCCAACCCTTTGTCATCACCACAATCTGAAACTCGGCAACGTGATAGTGCCAACCGGTGCCATTGACAGGTGGTTTATTAGCCTTTACTAGATGTGCAATCACCTTGCCATTGGTTGCCTTGGCTACGCCCAGATCGCGGTACAGGAAAAAATCTCTCAACCCGCCTGGAAGAAACTGCGTATCGCCTGGTTTTACATGGGAAAACTGAGTATTGCTTTTAAATTCAACAGGGGTCTTCATCATTAAAACTCCACTTCAAGTTCTTCAATGTCATCGGGTTCTTCAAGGGCGCCCATCACCCACTCCTTCATCTCAGGCAAAGCCATGATGTGCTTGCAATAGTTCTCGCAAGCTTTATCTAGCTCAACGCGGTACGTCAGGAATCTCGTTACTACTGGTGCAAACATGGCGTCAGCAAGAGTGGGGGCTTTACCAAATAGAAAAGGTCCACCGTAAGTTGAAAGACAATCCTGCCAAATTACAATGATTCGATTAATATCAATCTGAGCTTTTGACCAAACTTTGAATGATTCAAATTTAGCTTTAATGTTCATGGGCAAAGAAGCTCGTAACGCTGAAAATCCAGAATGCATCTCACCACAAATGGAGCGGCAGTATGCTCTTGCAACTGGATCGCTTGGTAGCAAATGCGCCTTAGGATTTAATTCATTAAGATATTCACCAATTGCTAAGGTGTCCCAGACCTTGCAGCCATCATGATCTAAACGTGGCACCAGAATGGATGGTGAAAGCAATAAAAGTTCAGCGCGGTTATCGACATCATCAGGAGCAACCTGCACTTCTTGAAATTTCAAGCCAGAAAATTTCATCATGAGCCAGCCACGTAGCGACCATGAGGAGTAGTTCTTGCTGCTGATCGTCAAGGTGGTTTGCTTAGGCATATCAACTTTCGGTAAAGGTATAACTACAACTTATTCCTTCCGCCCAAACGACGAGTGGCCAAATGCCCAGTTTTTGACTGCTTCTACCCAATTTCGAGCCTAAATCAATTTTTGGCACTATTAATGTGCACTGCAATCAATCCTCATATTGTGTACACATAGACTTTCAATACGCCTATCCATGGAGGTGCAGGCAGCCCTCTAATGGGTGCATTCAGCAAATTAGTGCTAATTTTTAGTATTTAAGATGCGGTATGCGTATCGAAATTACAAAAGGTCTAATTCTTAGCGCCTACTCCACAACAAAAAATAGTCTTGTTGAAGTCTTATTTCCAGCAGGAGAGTATTTAGCAAACCTAACTCCTGAAGGGAAGATTGAAATTCTGAATGCAGGGGCTAGCAAAGCCCAATTCTCTTTTTCTCAATTCAGGGAAAAGGTTTCCCTTGGGGAATTTGTTCTCATTGAGACTTAATGTAAAAAAACCGCCCAAGGGCGGTTTTTTATACTCTTCAATTCTGCCTTAATGCGAATGACCTTGTGAGTTCATTGGCATTTTATTGGGAGTACCGTTTGGCATATTTCCGCCATTCATCATCTGTTGATGCATTGATTTCATGCCTTCATGCATCGCTGGATCACAATACTCATGACCAGCGCTACTGCTAGCGCCACCCATTTGATGGGTAGTCGCCCCTTTGTAGCCTAATAAAGCAGGATCCAGCATGCCAGCAATCATAGCGATATGACCAAATACCAAAAACAATGCAACACAGATTGCATGAATCTTGAGCTTGCCCATTTGATCTAAGGATTTATTTACAAAACCAAACTCCTGCAAGGCAATCCAGATTAAAGGCAAACCACCAATTAAATAACTACCCACCGCTATTACATCAATGATGGTGCGCCATTCATTATTTTTTGTAATGGGCAGTACCGCGGTAGTCATTAAATAAGCAATGACGCCAATAAAATAAAGACCTACTGTTGTTCCTGAAAAACGATTCAGGTGATAAACAAAACCATCAAACTTTCGCGTAAACAGAATGTAAAGCTCGGTGATTGCCAGGGTCTCAGCCAGCACAACAGGTATGGCCATAAAGATCAACAGATTCCAAGGCTGGTTATCAGCCAATAACTGCATATAGTGAGTCATGTTCATTGCTATTCTCCAAAACGGAAATTATCTAAAGGCATCTAGATGCCACAATCAAAAGTGATTACAGATAAGTTTTGGGAGGCTTATAAATAGACTCAGCAATATTGGATGTAAGCACTTCGGTATTGACATGCGAATATGCCTCAAGCTGTTTGGGCGAAAAAAAATCAGGCGGGGCAATCAGAATCGCCACCACCGCACAGCAATAATGGGTGGCACTAGCATTACCACTCAACTTACCCTCTTCAGCATGGCTAATGGATCCAGCCTCTTGGCAATGATCATGGCTGGAAATGGCAACTGTACTAGTTGCTGCATTTAAATCAACAGGCATCATCGCAGCATTAATTTGGCTGACGAAGAGGCTGATAAAGAGAAATGCGATGAATTTCTTCATGCCTTTAGTTTACGCCTTATTCAGGCTGTCGATGCCACAGACGCCTACTATCCTGACGCCAAAATAGCGGTTTAACCTCTCTCGGATCTGATGTAGAACGAAATTCCCAAACTTGCGTCCCAGTGTGTGGCGTTTGATAAAACGGAATATTCATACTTTCATAGCGGGCAGTGACCGTGGGATGTGGATGCCCATAACGATTTCGATACCCGTTTTGGGCAAATGCCTCATCAGGACTTAATGCTGCTAACAGCTCTTGAGATGAAGACGTTTTGCTACCATGATGTGGCGCCATAAATATCAGCGCCTTATCTTTTAAATCATGAAGAGCGTTTTGGGTTAAGCGTTCGGTGATCTCCATCTCGCCCTGCTTCTCCACATCACCCGTCAACCAGAATGAAGTTGTTTGATTGCGCACCTCCAGCACACAACTCACCTCATTGGGTTTTCTAGGATGTTGATCCTCAAAAACCGTATGCTCGTGCGGATGCCAAATATGAAACTCCACCCCATCCCATATCCATTTCTGACTGAAGCGACAAGGGATAGCCGGAATCTTTCTATCTTCCAAATTAGCAAGCAAAGGATTGGTACTCGGCAAGGATCCCATCATGGACTCAAAGCTAATTTCTTTCAATAAGCTTGCGGCTCCGCCAATATGATCGCTGTCACTATGACTAATGACCATGCGATCAATATGATGGATTCCTCGACCTCTTAAATACGGCAGGATAATTCTTTGGCCAGCATTATCTTTTCCCTGAATGGGGCCAGTGTCATACAGCACTCTCTTTGTTTTAGTTTCTATCAGGACTGCTGTACCTTGACCGATATCGAGTACTGTTGCCCGAAACTCGCCGTTTGCCAAATTAATATTTCTTAGTGGCTGAATAAATAAAGTGGCGCACAATACAAGCCCAATGGCTCTGGATGACCAGCTCTCTTGAGTATCACCAGGACGAATAGCCATAACAATACCGATTGTGGATAGCGCTACCGCCCACCAAGCAGGCTGACTTGACCAGGCAATTGCCCATCTCCAGCTCGCCATCCAAGCCAGCATGATGGCTAAGTAGTCCATGGTGGCATGCGCTGGTATCAACAACCATTTACCGATGAACTCAGGCAACAAGGCGCCGGCAATGGCTAACGGCGTCACGATATAACTCACCACGGGGATGGCAATAGCATTAGCTAATGGTGAGACGATCGAGACTTGATAAAACCAATACAAGGTTAACGGGAGAAGCGCAATAGTGACGACAGCCTGCACTCGACAAGCTTCACGCAGTGCTTGAGTGATCCTATGCCGCCAATCTAGCTCTAGCTCTCTGCCAGTGGGCAATCCTAGCAAGCCCTCTGAATCCTGCATCGCATACAAGATTGCCGCTACCGCCCCAAATGAAAGCCAGAACCCAGGCGTATAGGGTGCCATTGGATCGATCAGCAGTACAAAGGCGAGTGCCCACCACCAGATATCAAATGATCGTGGACTTCTGCCGGACCAGAGTGCAAAGGCAACCACCCCCACCATATACATGGTTCGCTGAGCCGGAATCTGGAATCCCGCCAACCAGGCATATACAAATGCTGTTAGAAATCCCACAGCCGCAGCAACCTTACTAACGGGAATCAAGAGCGGCAGAGTGTTGCGACGCCATAGAAATGTGGCGAGCATGGCACCAAATCCTGCCAACATCGTTACGTGGAGACCGGAGATGGAGATGAGATGCCCAATACCAGTGGCATTAAATACACGCCAATCTGCTTGGTCAATCGCATTTTGATCACCCATCACCAGCGCTGCGATTACACCGCCATAACGTGCATCCCTTGGCAGTAAGCGTTGAATCTTTTGCCTTAATTTCCAGCGTTGAAACTCCATTGCCAGACTAAATTCGGCGAGGCGAATATCTTTCTCAAGAATTAATTTTCCAGATCGTACAGATCCGCTAGCACCAAAATCTTGATGAAAAGACCAACGCTCAAAATCAAAGGTGTAGGGATTAAGGGATCCATAAGGTCTTTTGATTTTGACCTTGAATTCCCAGCGCTGACCCGGCACAACTTCCGGTATATCTTGAGGATTGCGCCATGCTGGCTGCCAACTCAAATAGATCTGCAGCGGAAATGGTTCAATCCGCTCTTTACCTAAAAAGGCTTTATCGACCTCAAAAGAAAACTTTGCGCCACTGGGCGAGCTTTGGGGCAAAGCATTTACTCTGCCCTCAAGCAAAAGATCTTTACCTTCATACTCTATTGAAAGAACATTGTTTAAACGGCTTTCTGCGTAGTATGCATTCCAAGCAAAGCCCAAAGCGCAAGAGCATGCCGCCAGCAACACGCTGCTTGCATTGCGATATTGCATGAATGAGCAATTGATGTAAGTGCCCAATAGAGAAACGATGACGATCGCCGTACACATCCAACCCCAATACTCTGGCAAGGCAGGTAAAAATAGAAGGAGCGATCCCCCGGCGATGAACGCCGCAATATTGATGCGCAAGTTCTTAAGAAGCGGATTGTGGGTTTAGATTGTTGGCCATCAATGATGACCAACGGGGCAATGCTTGCATAGCATTTTTCCAAACCGCATTTGAGAAGGCTGCTTCACTAATGCCGCGAATATCAGCTAATTGCTGAGCAATTCTGGGAAGTAAGCCAGGTTCATTGAATTGGCCGCCCTCCTCCTTAAGCCAGGCCGGTGGAATATCCGGCGCATCCGTTTCAGTAACGATGCTCTCTAGCGGCAACTCTTGCAAGAGACGTCGAATTTGCAATGCTCGATCGTAGGTTGCAGCACCCCCAAAGCCAAGCTTGAAGCCTAGCTCAATAAATTGCTCGGCTTGCTGATGACTGCCATTGAAAGCATGAGCTATGCCGCTAGGGACTTTTCTTTTACGCAGGGCTTTGAGGATGGCATCTTGCGATCGACGCACATGCAAAATTACTGGCAACTGAAATTGCTGGGCTAAATCGAGTTGCTTATGAAAGAAATACTCTTGGCGCTGAGGATTCAGGCCCTCAACAAAATAATCCAATCCAATCTCGCCAATACCTACAAATCGAGGATCAACCAAAGATTGCTCAATTTGATATTTAAGAGTATCGATGTCACTCTCTTGCGCCTGATGAATATACAGAGGATGAATGCCTAGCGTATAAACCAATCCTGGAATTTGATTGCCGTAATGGTTTGTCAAGTGTTTAGCTGGCTCCCAATCTGTAGCCTGGACAGTCGGCAGCAAAATAGCTTTAACACCTTTATTTGCAGCCCTTGAAACAATTTCCGGAAGAGTGCTGCCAAACTCTGGGGCATCTAAATGGCAATGGGTGTCAACCCATGCAAGTTGTGCACTAGCTTCGCTCATTGCTCGAACGTCTTTAATACTCCGCGCTCTAAATGCAAAATCCGGTCACAACGCTTAGCGCGAATAGGATCATGGGTTACGATCACAAAAGCAGTACCCTGCTCACGAGCAATATCCAACATCAAGTCAAATACGCCATCGGCAGTTTCAGTATCGAGATTACCCGTTGGCTCATCCGCTAAGACGCAAGCGGGATTACCCACTAGCGCACGAGCAACAGCAACGCGTTGACGCTCACCACCAGATAGTTCCCCTGGGGTGTGTTGAACTCGCTTTGCGAGGCCAACCGCATGCAACATCGCATTTGCTCGCGCCATAGCCTCTTCATTACCCAGCCCACGAATACGTAAAGGCAGAGCCACATTCTCAACGGCACTGAATTCATCTAAGAGGTGATGGAACTGATAAATGAAACCTAGGCTCTGGTTGCGAAGTTGATCTAATTTGCTTACTGGTAATTTATGGAGATTCTCTCCGGCCAAAATAACCGTACCTGCGCTCGGAGTATCCAAGCCGCCCAATAGGTGCAATAAGGTACTTTTACCTGAACCAGAGGATCCTACGATGGCAACCTTCTCGGAAGCGCTCACCTGTAGATCAATCTCCTTGAGGACATCAACTGCAGTTGGTCCCTTGCCATAGCTCTTTGCTAAACCAGATGCGCTCAAAATGACTTTATTGGAATTACTCATAGCGTAATGCCTCTGCAGGTTGAACTTGGGCAGCGCGGCGACTAGGATACAAAGTAGCCAATACAGAAAGGCCAAAAGCCATTAAGCCTACGGTAACCACATCGGATAAACGCACATCTGAAGGTAGCTCACTAATAAAGTAAACGTCACGCGGTAAAAAGCGGACTCGGAAGATGGCTTCAATTGCAGGAACAATCACATCAATGTTTAAGGCAATCAGGAGTCCCAAGCCAACACCTGCCAGAGAGCCCAGCAATCCAATTGATAAACCTTGAACTAGAAAAATCCGCTGAATGAGTCCCGGGCTCGCACCCATGGTTCTCAAGATTGCGATATCGGCCTGTTTCTCATTTACAGTCATTACCAAAGTAGATACCAAATTAAAAGCAGCTACAGCAATGATCAGAGTGAGGATGATGAACATCATCTTTCTTTCAGTTTGAACGGCGGCGAACCAATTGCGATTGGATCGCGACCAGTCGGTTACCCATAGTGCCTGTGGGACAACTTGAGCTAACTCAGAAGCAATCTCAGGCGCACGCTGCATGTCATCCACCTTAACGCGTAAACCAGATGGGTCTTGCAAGCGCAATAGAGCAGCGGCATCTTTCCAATGCATGATGGCTAAAGAACTGTCGTATTCATAATGACCACTATCGACAATGCCAATCACTTGCAGTGTTCGCATTCTGGGCATGGCACCCGCTGGAGTGAGGTCACTTTCGGGCACGATCAAATTAATACGATCGCCAACACGTGCGCCAACAATATTGGCAAGCTGCACACCTAAGGCGACTCCAAAACCACCTGGCTTTAAATCATCGATGCTGCCAGCAACAAACTGCTTTGGCAGATCAGAAACCTTGCCCTCTTCACTTGGCAACACTCCACGAATAGCCACGCCACGCATAACGTTCTCGCGACTCAGTAAACCTTGCGAGCTCACCATGGGGGCGACACCAACTACGTGGGGCTGAGCAGCTACCCTGAGCGCAATGGGCTCCCAATTTGCTAAACCATCAGGGGCAGTAATTTCGACATGGGAGAGCACGGACAGCATGCGGTCACGGACCTCCTTTTGGAAGCCATTCATCACCGAGAGCACCACAATCAGGGCTGCAACACCTAAAGCGATGCCTGCAGTAGAGATTCCGGAAATAAAAGAGAGAAAGCCATCGCGCTTACCCACCGTCTTACGACGCTTGGATCGGGTGTAACGCAGGCCAATTTCTAGCTCAATAGGAAGTCTCAACATAGCTACAGTTTAGTGAATTAAAGGAGCAAACCGATGGATTCTGTAAATGCCACCTAAAATCAGGGGAATGACTGCTAATTTGACCCCCCAAACAAGCGCTTCGCGACGCTTTACCCTGATGGTGTCAGGGGAAGATGCCATCGAATCAGGGCTAGATCAGAATGCTCCGCCCAGTGGATTACCCCAAGAGCGCTTTCTATTAGGTGATCGGTTGCCAATTGCGCCAGTCTTACTGCTGGGTCAGAGTGATTTAGCAGTCAACCCAAATGAAACTATTGCCTGTCTCCAGCCAGTCCATTTACACGCTACCCGAGATCATTTGATCCTGATGGCTCAAAGTCAGATAGATCTGACCGAATATGAATCCGCCAAGTTATTACAAGTTGCCCTCCCCTTTATTAAAGAGGATTTTGGCAACACAGTCTTATTTCAAGGGCAGCGTGATTGGTTTATTCCAGCGGGGCCTTTTGCTAGCTTAGCAACTCACTCGATTGATCAGGCTCATGGTCGAAATATTGATTGGTGGATGCCCCGCGATACAAATGAAGCGGGAATTGCCAAGCTTTGGCGCAAGCTTCAAAATGAAATTCAGATGCTCTGGCACATTGATCCCATGAATGAAGAACGTGCACAACGCGGACTGCCAAGCATTAACTCCCTTTGGATTAGCGGTATTGGTAAGCTAGCTGATATTCAGATTCCCCAATCTCTTCATAATGTAAGTCAGATATATGGAGGTCATCCTCTTTTAGTTGGGCTGGCTAAATATCTTGGAGTTCCTGAACAGGGTGATGTTGATTTCTCAAGACTGCAAAATGCTTTTGCGTGGCTTGATCGACCCGAAAGTATTTGGGATGACGTAAGAAGAACTCTCTTGAGCAATGAGTTGGATGAAATCGAAATCATCGACTTTCCAAAGAGTCAAACTCGCCGCAGAATCCTCACAAGCAAAGACTTAAATAAAAAGTCATGGGCATTCTGGAAAAAACCAGAACCCCTCACTTGGCAAGAAATCATTTCAGCATGAGCATATTTTCAAGACGCCCCTTCTCCGATCGCACAGCTAGCTGGTTGCAGCAAAGCGGCTTACACCCATTACTGGCAAGGCTATATGCAGCTCGCGGCATTGATAAACCGGATGAGCTCTCGTTAGATCTAAAGCAACTACTGTCACCGATTGAGCTGAAGAATTGCATTAGCACCGCCGGCCTGCTCGCAGATATTCTCGACCGCAAAGAGCCTATGCTAGTAGTGGCTGACTATGACTGCGATGGCGCTACTGCTTGCGCCGTTGCACTGCGTGGCCTGAGAATGCTGGGTGGAACAGATACCCCTATTCAGTTCTTAGTACCAAACCGTTTTACGATGGGTTATGGATTAACCCCAGAGGTAGTGGAATTAGCAGCTCAACAAAATCCTAAACCAAAATACCTCATTACAGTGGATAACGGCATTGCCAGCGAGGCTGGTGTTGACCGAGCACGGGAGCTGGGAATGGAAGTCATTGTGACCGACCACCACTTGCCGGGCGATCGATTACCCAAGGCCACTGCAATCGTCAATCCCAATCAGCCCGGCTGCACCTTTCCAAGCAAAGCACTTGCTGGGGTGGGAGTGATGTTCTACTTATTAGTAGCGCTACGCGCAGAACTACGCAAGCGCGGCAAATTTACTGCTGAGACTCAGCCCAAAATTGAGAACCTATTGGATCTCGTGGCCTTGGGCACTGTAGCTGACGTTGCACAGCTTGATCGGAATAACCGCATCTTGATTTCCAATGGCTTAAAGCGTATTCGTGCCGGGGTCTCGCAAGCTGGTATTCAGGCGCTGTTTCAGGCAGCCGTGCGCGATCCCCGCAAGGCCAATACCTTTGACTTAGGTTTTGCCATCGGCCCTCGCCTGAATGCTGCTGGGCGCTTAGCTGATATGACCTTAGGTATTCGCTTATTACTCAGCGACAAACCTGATGAGGCTATTGAGCTTGCGTACGAACTCGATCGCATTAATCGAGAGCGTCGAGCAATTGAAGGCGGAATGCAAGAAGCCGCCCTCGCCCTCCTCGCTGAAGATCAATTGGCGGGCACGATGGCCGATCGCTCGAGTATTTGTCTTTGGAATACAGAATGGCATCAAGGCGTAGTGGGCATCGTCGCTTCCCGTCTCAAAGAACGCTTCAATCGCCCTGCAATTGTGTTTGCTCCTGCTGATGGCGCTTCTGGAGAAGAGCTGCGTGGCTCCGGTAGATCGCTGACAGGCTTTCATTTGCGCGATGCCTTGGATATTGTTTCCAAACGCGAGCCAGGCCTGATTCTCAAATTTGGTGGCCATGCCATGGCAGCGGGCTTGAGCATCAGAAAAGCAGATTTTGAAAAGTTTGACGCCTTGTTCCAACAAGTTGCCAATGAATTACTCGATGATGAATTATTAGAGCGTCGCCATATTCATGATGGCTCTCTCGATCTCTCTGAATTCACCCCCGAAACTGGTGACCTCCTTGCTGAAGAGATCTGGGGCCAAGGCTTTCCACAGCCCATTTTTTATGGGGAATTTGAGGTTGGACAACAAAGCCTCATGAAAGAAAAACATCTACGCTTGCAGCTTCGCCCCCTTGGAGACGGCCAACTGGCGAGTAAGCCATTTACAGGAGTCTGGTTTAATCGGACCCAACCCCTACCAGCCAAAGCCAAACTAGCCTATCGCCTAGTGATAGACCGCTTTCAAGGACAGGCCCGCGTTCAACTCATGATTGAAGCTCACGACGAGGGCTGAGCCGCAATAACCCCCTTATAATCAGGGGATGGAAGCCGAACAACTCAATATTATTTCAAATACCCTGTCTGATCTGCTCACTCGTGAGCAAGCACTTCGGGGGTATCTTTGACTTCGAAGTAAAGTCACGACGCCTTACTGAAGTTAACTCAATCCTTGAAGATCCCACTATCTGGGATGATCAAAAGAAAGCACAGGCCCTGGGCAAAGAAAAGAAATTGCTCGATGGTGTTGTTGCCACCCTCACTGATTTAAATAGCAATATCACTGGTGCCCTCGAATTATTCGATATGGCTAAAGAAGAAAATGATTTTGAAACAATTGGCGCTATCGAACAAGATGTTGAGAGCTATAGCAAGATCATTCATGATCTTGAGTTCCGCCGCATGTTCCACAATGAGATGGATTCATGCAATTGCTTTATTGATGTTCAAGCAGGCGCTGGCGGAACAGAGGCTTGTGACTGGGCCAGCATACTCCTTCGCCAATACCTTAAATATTGCGAACGCAAAGGCTACAAAACAGAAATCTTAGAAGAATCTGATGGCGACGTTGCAGGCATCAAGAGCGCTACTATCAAGGTGGATGGTGAATATGCTTATGGTCACCTCCGTTCAGAGACTGGTGTTCACCGCCTGGTTCGCAAGTCACCGTTTGATTCATCTAATGGTCGCCACACTTCTTTTGCTAGTATTTATGTGTATCCAGAGATTGATGACTCGATAGAGATTGACGTTAATCCGGCCGATATTCGCACTGATACCTATCGCGCCTCTGGTGCGGGTGGTCAACACATTAACAAGACCGACTCCGCGGTTCGCTTAACCCACCTTCCCACTGGAATCGTGGTGCAGTGTCAGAACGACCGAAGCCAACACCGCAATAGAGCCGAAGCAATGACGATGTTGAAGTCACGCCTTTATGAGCACGAGATGCAAAAGCGTCGCGCCGAGCAGGATAAGCTTGAAGCAAGCAAAACCGATGTAGGCTGGGGTCACCAGATTCGCTCCTACGTGCTGGACCAGAGCCGCATTAAAGACTTACGTACCAACGTTGAGATCTCCAATACGCAAAAAGTATTGGATGGTGATCTCGATGCCTTTATTGAAGCCAGCCTAAAACAAGGCGTTTGATTCATCACCCCTATTCCAGTTATTAATATTTCATATGAACGATCAAGCGAATTCCAACCAAACCTCTACCACTGAAGCTGTTGATGAAAACCACATCATTGCTGAGCGTCGTGAGAAATTAGCCAAGTTACGTGAAGGCGGAGTTGCCTTTCCAAATGACTTTGTACCTACTCACCTGGCTGCAGATCTACACACCCACTACGACAGCCTTAGCAAAGAAGAATTGGCCGCCAAGAAGGTGCATGTCAAAGTCGCCGGCCGCATGGTGCTGAAGCGTGTAATGGGTAAGGCCAGCTTTGCGACCATCCAAGATCGCAGCGGTCAGATTCAGTTCTACATCAACGATGAAATCAGCGGTGTAGATACTCATGGCGCATTCAAGCACTGGGATATGGGTGACTTTATCTCTGCTGAAGGCAATCTATTTAAAACCAACAAGGGTGAGCTCTCAGTTGAATGTAGCAATCTACGTCTCCTAAGCAAATCTCTGCGCCCTCTTCCAGATAAATTCCATGGCCTCTCAGATTTAGAGACCAAGTACCGTCAACGCTATGTTGATTTGATTGTGAATCCAGAGAGCCGCAATACGTTCAGAGCTCGAAGCAATACGATCGCCTCATTACGTCGCCATATGTTGGATGCAGACTTCATGGAAGTCGAAACACCCATGCTTCACCCAATTCCTGGGGGCGCTACGGCTAAGCCATTTATTACGCACCACAATGCTTTGGATATGCAAATGTTCTTGCGTATCGCTCCAGAGCTTTACTTAAAGCGTCTAGTAGTTGGCGGCTTTGAGCGCGTGTTTGAAATTAACCGCAACTTCCGTAACGAGGGTGTTAGCCCGCGTCACAATCCAGAATTTACGATGATGGAGTTCTATGCGGCCTATACAGATTACCGTTGGTTAATGGATTTCACAGAAAGCTTGATTCGTGCTGCCGCAATGGACGCACAAGGTACCGCTGTCCTAACGCACCAAGGCCGTGAACTCGATCTAAGTAAGCCATTCCAGCGCTTAACCATTACCGAAGCCATCCTGAAGTATTGCGGCCAGTCCAATAAGAGCTATGAGCCAGCCCAATTAGAAGATGCTGCATTTATTCGCTCTGAATTGAAAAAGGGTGGCGAGAACCCAGATAGCCCTACCCTGAAGAACGCTGGCATTGGCGCCCTTCAATTAGCCTTATTTGAGTTGGTTGCCGAGTCCCATCTCTGGGAACCAACTTACATCATCGATTACCCAATCGAAGTTAGCCCTCTTGCTCGTGAATCCGATACGCGCCCTGGCATTACTGAGCGCTTTGAACTATTTATTACTGGTCGCGAGATTGCCAATGGCTTCTCTGAGTTAAATGATGCTGAAGATCAGGCCAATCGCTTCCGCAAGCAAGTAGAGCAAAAAGAGGCCGGGGACGAAGAAGCAATGTACTTTGACCATGACTTCATTCGCGCACTGGAATACGGCATGCCTCCGACTGGTGGTTGCGGCATCGGTATTGATCGTCTCGTGATGTTGTTAACTGATGCACCAAACATTCGTGATGTGATTTTATTCCCGCATTTGCGTCGCGAAGAAGAGTAATCGATCCAATCGCTTCTTTTTAGAAATACAAAAGCCGCAGAATTTAAGCTCTGCGGCTTTTTCTTTTTGCGGACTCGAATAACTTAGCTTGCTGGATATAGCTTCGTGTTATCGCTATCGATTACCGTAACATTAACCGGAATGCCCAGGCTGACACTAGACGATACGGTACAAAAATCCTGAAATTGCGCCAATACGCGATCAAGGTTTTCTAGGGTGTAGCCTGGTACACCAATCCGAATCTCTACCTGGATTGCCAGGATCCGCAAACGGTTTTCTGCATTTCTACCTATCTCGCAACTTGCATTAGTTTCGATTGGCTCTGGATTTTGCTTAAACTTTCTTAAAGCAAATAACAAGGAATCGGATAGACAATTCGCGACCCCGGCTAATAAAAACTGTGACGGTGTAGCACCCTGAGATCTACCCAATGGTGGCGGCTCGTCACCATAAATGGGATCACGCTCTTCGTTGTAATAGATGGCAAATTGATAATCGCTTTGCTGCACTAATCTAACTGATGGGGACTCGCTCATATACTCCCTTTTATTTGGGTAATTTTTTAAAGAAGGTGACTGCAAGAACTAATAGGAAAAAGGTGAACCAGAGGACAGACCACTCTGGCACTTGCAAGCCTAAGATTGCTGGTAACTTTGCGGAACAGATGCCATCCGCTTTAAATAACCAAGGCATGCCTTGAACCAATTGAAATTGATTAATCCAGGTTTCTAGTGGATCAATTCCACAAGAGGTTTCTGGGTGCGAGAGCAACCAGACTTGGCGCCCCGCCACTGAAAGTCCGCAAGCTGCTGAAAGCGCAGCCAGTGCATGGAAAAGCTTTCTAAGAGGATTAAACCCAGCAGCCAAGATGCAAAATATAGCGATGCCTAAGTACCCAATTCTCTGCAGAATGCAAAGTGGGCACGGCAGAAAGCTCACGCCTTGATATCCGACTTGCTGAAGAATGACTGCAAAAAACACCAACGCCAGACTAAGTAAAGACAGATAAATGTATTTGAACTGATTCATGCGCAAATGATAACCAAATCAAAAATTAGCATGGCTGCCTCAATAGATTCCTGGAATCAGTTTTTTAACTCTGGATTGATAGGCTCCGTAATCAGGAAAGCGATCTACTAGCCACATCTCCTCCCGCCTGGCCTTGATGTCAAACAGTAGGAATAAGCAAATTGAATACGCCAACACATAAACCCCCGGGAAGATGAGTAGCCAGGCCAGAGCCGCCAAGAGCACTCCAAAATAAATGGGGTGCCGAACATATCCGTACAGGCCGGCCTGAATCAGCACAGCGTCGTCTTTAGGGCAAGGTAAGGGAGTGAGATTTCTGCCTAGATTGATTGCAGCAATCACCATAATTAAACAAGCTAGCAAACCAATGGCAATGCCACAGGATTGAAGAATGGTAGCCAGCGGCTCTGAGCTAATTAGATGGGATCCTTGAGGCCCAAATAAGATTAGACCAATCAGGATTCCCTGAATCACCACGTACCATGCACCTCTCTCAAAGATGGATTTATGGGGTGACGAATTCATAGTGTGGCCTTATCAAGATAAGACCACAGTCTATCTTGATTTAGTAAGTCAAAGCCTTATTAAAGTGCTCATCAACACTAGTTTCATCTTGAGTCAGCACATGCTGCGCAATCAGGAAGATGCCTGAAATGAAACTAAGGGAAACCAACACGCCAAAAGCATGATATTGATTTAAGCCGCTCTGATTAAGCACCTCAAGGTAAAGAGCGCTTTCTAGCGCAAGATGGGTGGACAAGCTCAACAAAGCCATACCCAAAAATATCTGGATGATAGTCAGGAATACGGGTTTTTGGACTGTAGGCTTGGCGGACATGTCATTCTTTCAATTAGGTATGAAAGAATCATAGGGAAGAAGCAGGTATAAGTAAAAGAATCGCTTTTTATAAGCTAAATACTTTTTTATCTATAGAACCGCCCCAAGAATGGGGATAATTGAGGTTTACACCTCATTATTAAGCGTTTATGGCAGCCTATAACACCGAAACCGTCCTCACTGTTCACCACTGGAACGACACACTCTTTAGCTTTACCACCACTAGAAATCAGGGTCTGCGCTTCCGTAGCGGCCATTTTTTGATGATTGGCTTAGAGGTCGAAGGTAAACCATTGGTTCGCGCCTATAGTGTAGCGAGCCCTAATTACGAAGAGCATTTAGAGTTTTTGAGCATCAAGGTCCAAGATGGCCCCCTTACCTCTCGACTTCAAAAGATTCAGGTTGGCGACCCTATTTTGGTGAGCGAGAAATCCGTTGGCACCTTGGTTATTGATGATTTAAATCCAGGTAAGCACCTCTATTTATTTAGCACTGGTACGGGGCTAGCGCCATTCATGAGCATCATTCGTGATCCAGATACTTACGAGAAGTTTGAAAAAGTGGTTCTGATTCATGGCGTACGTTTAGTCAGCGAATTGGCTTATGCCGATTACATCAAGAATGAGTTAACCCAAGACGAATACATTGGTGAAATCATTCGTGAAAAATTAATCTATTACCCAACCGTGACACGTGAGGCTTTTAAGCACACCGGTCGTTTAACTACCGCTATTGAATCCGGTCAACTCTTTAAAGATATTGGCTTGCCCCCACTAGACCCGGCAGTAGATCGTGCCATGATCTGCGGTAGCCCATCCATGCTGAAAGAAACCGCTGAAATGCTCGATGCCAAAGGTTTTAAGGTGTCTCCTAGCCTCGGTCAATTGGGTGACTACGTATTCGAACGTGCATTCGTAGAAAAGTAACTTAGTTATATATCTAAAAGTAATTTAGATATCGCTATATATTCCTTGTGGATATATAGACACCTTGGTAAATTCTCTTTAACGAGATATTTACCAAGGAATCGAGATGTCCCCCGTACGCGAGCATTACAACCCCCTCATTACCAAGCTATTGCGCGAACACGATCGCTTGCCACATGAGAATGTAGCCGAACGTAAAAGCTTCCAGCGTCAAATTCTGTTTCTGATGAACGCGATCAAACTTGATGAGTTTGAGCAAGCCTTTGTTTAACTGAAGGACAACTTGCTCATAATCCACTTTCTCCTCAATTCCACCAATTTCATTATTTCTGGCGCGCTTGTAGGGCTTCTTGTTGGCATGACGGGCGTCGGTGGCGGCTCCCTCATGACCCCCTTGCTGACACTAATATTTGGAGTTGCCCCCACAACAGCAGTAGGAACTGACCTTGCATTTGCGGCGATAACAAAAGGTTTTGGTACGGCCGCACACCGCCTTCATGGAAATGTACGCTGGGATGTTGTTCGCCTTCTCTGCATCGGCAGCATTAGCACCGCAATACTCTCCATCCTCACCCTGAAATATGTCGGACCAGTCTCTAAGGATTGGAATCATCTCATTAGCCTTGCTATCGGCATCTCCGTCTTATTAACGGCGGCATCCCTTCTCTTTAGGACTAAGATTTTGAAATGGGTTAAAGATAATCCGCGCAATCTCCCAACTGGTAAAGCCCTAAAGGCTGCGACCATTGGTGTTGGGGCCGTTATCGGGATTCTTGTGACAGTCTCTTCAATTGGTGCTGGAGCAATTGGGGCCACACTCATTTTGCTGCTCTACCCGCACCTAAAAGCCTCTGAAGTAGCTGGGACTGATATTGCTTATGCAGTTCCATTGACCGCACTAGCCGGGCTTGGGCATTGGTGGCTAGGCAACGTTCATTTTGATTTGCTATTCGGATTGCTGATTGGATCCGTGCCTGCCATTTGGCTGGGCGCGAAACTATCAAGCATCCTATCGGAAAAGGCAACAAGAACAACTCTTGCAGGAACATTATTCTTAGTTGGGATTAAGCTGGTGTCTTCATGATTACTCCAGAATTTTGGTCAATTCCAGATCGCAAGTTTACCTCCTCAGAATTAGCAGAAAAGACTGCCGCCCTTAAGCAGAGATTAGTTGAGATTACCTCACGTTTTTCCGATATTCGCTTTGCGACGAGTTTGGCTGCGGAGGATATGGTGATCACCGATGCAATTGCCAAATCCAAGGCCAATATTCAACTATTTACCTTGGCAACCGGTCGCCTGCATCAAGAAACCCTAGATATGACCAAGACTACAGAAAATCACTATGGGATTTCAATTGCGAAAGTCTATCCAGAAGAAAGTGATATTCAAGCATTCATAGACCAATATGGCATGAATGGTTTTTACGATGGTGAAGTGGCGAAGAAATCCTGTTGTGGCGCTCGCAAGATTAAACCTTTGAACGCAGCGCTCTTGGGTGCCGATGCTTGGCTCACAGGTCAACGACGTGAACAATCTACCACTCGGGTTGAGCTCAACTTTGAGGAGCTAGATGATGCCCGCAGCATTGCCAAGTTCAACCCCCTGTTTGATTGGACCGAAAGTGATATCTGGGCCTACATCAAACAAGAGAATGTACCAATCCATCCTCTGCACTTGAAAGGCTACCCCAGCATTGGTTGCGAGCCGTGCACACGCCAAGTTAAACAAGGTGAGGACATTCGTGCGGGTCGCTGGTGGTGGTTACAGAGCGATAGCAAAGAGTGCGGTCTTCACGAAAACAAATAAATTACCCAGCAGAGAACGAATTACAAAATGCAAGAACAGAAATTACTAGATGACCATTTAGATTGGCTTGAAGCTGAGTCGATCTATATCATTCGTGAAGTAGTAGCGCAGTGCACAAATCCCGTCATGCTGTTCTCTGGCGGCAAAGATTCGATTGTGATGTTTCACTTAGCTCGCAAAGCCTTTCAGTTTGGTGATCGCCCAGTCAAACTCCCCTTCCCTATTCTCCACATTGATACCGGGCATAACTATCCAGAAGTCATTGCCTATCGCGATGCCGTTGTTGAGAAGACCGGCGTGAAGCTCATTGTTGGGCATGTAGAAGACTCTATCAAAAATGGGACTGTGCGTTTACGCAAAGAAACCGATTCTCGTAACGCTGCTCAGGCGGTCACTTTGCTTGAAGCAATTTCTGAGCATGCATTTGACGCTCTGATGGGTGGCGCACGCCGTGATGAAGAAAAAGCCCGCGCCAAAGAACGCATCTTCTCCTTCCGCGATGAATTTGGCCAATGGGATCCTAAGGCACAGCGCCCTGAACTCTGGAATCTCTATAACGCACGCATTTCTCAAGGAGAAAATATGCGTGTATTCCCAATCTCTAATTGGACAGAGCTTGATATCTGGCAATATATCTCCCGCGAGAATTTAGAACTGCCAAGCATTTACTACACCCATGAGCGCGAAGTAGTTCGTAAGAATAGCCTTTTGGTTCCCGTAACCAATATCACCCCTAAGGCACCGGGCGATATCAGCGAGATTCTGAGCGTACGTTTTCGTACCGTAGGTGACATCAGCTGCACATGTCCAGTCCTGAGCACGGCCGCCAACCCTATCGATATCATCGCTGAAACCGCGATTACAGAGATCACTGAGCGTGGTGCAACCCGCATGGATGATCAGACTAACGAGGCCTCCATGGAGCGCCGTAAGAAAGAAGGTTATTTCTGATGACTACCCAAGCGAATGTTTCTCCACACCAAAATGTAGTCCGCTTCATTACTGCTGGTAGCGTGGATGATGGTAAGAGCACTCTTATTGGCCGCCTACTCTACGACACCAAATCCATTTTGGTTGATCAGCTTGAGTCTCTATCCAAAACCAAGCATGCTCGTGTCACTTCATCGGATGCGGGTGTTGACTTAGCGTTACTTACCGATGGTCTTGAGGCTGAGCGCGAGCAAGGCATCACTATTGATGTGGCTTATCGCTATTTTTCTACGCCTAAGCGGAAGTTTATTGTGGCTGATGCCCCAGGTCATGAGCAATATACGCGTAACTTAGTTACTGGCGCCTCTCAATCCGATGTTGCAGTCATTTTGGTTGATGCTACTCGAGTAGATTTCAGCACGAATCCTGCGACTTTGTTGGCACAAACCAAACGTCACGCAGCAATCGTTCATTTGCTTGGCTTACGCCATGTCGTCTTTGCTGTTAACAAGATGGACTTGCTCAACTTTGATGAGAACGTTTTTAACGCGATCAAAGCGTCAATTGAAGACTTGTGCAACAAAATTGGCTTGCCTTGGCCCACCTTAATTCCGATGTCTGCTTTGCTCGGTGCCAATGTCGTCACTGCTAGCAAAGATACACCTTGGTACAAAGGCCCTACACTCCTGCAGTGGTTAGAAGCTTTGGATACTAGCCCGCAGTCAGAAAAAACCGGCTTACGCCTTCCGGTGCAGTACGTTGCTCGCCAAGATGGTAGCGCCTCCGATGACTTCCGCGGCTATCTCGGTCAAATCGAGTCTGGCAGTATTCGGGTAGGCCAAAAAATTAAAGTTCTACCTGAAAATCGAGAGGCAACTATTTCGAAGATCTATTTGGGCAATCGCTCAAATCGTGATCAAGCTAATGCGAATAATGAAGTCAAGTCCGCTCAAACAGGTGAAGCCGTAGCAATTAGCCTAGCCGAAGATATCGATGTTTCTAGAGGTTGCTTATTTATTAGCGCTGAAGACACTAAGCTACCAATACTCAGCAAGCAGATATCTGCTGATCTCTGCTGGTTAGATAGCGAGCCGCTCTCCATGGGTCGAAAGTATGCCTTGCGACATACCACCAATACTGTTGGCGCCAAGGTTAAAGAAATTCAAAAAGTGCTAGATGTGCAAACACTGTCTCACGCCCTTGAAACACATCCCCTCACCACAAATGAAATCGGCCAAGTGGACTTTGTATTGCAAAAGCCAATTGCTGCTGATTTATTTAGTCAGTCTCAAAAAACCGGTGCATTTATCCTCATTGATGAAGCCACCAACCATACAGTTGCTGCAGGCATGATTAGAGGTGCATGCTAATTATTTTTCAACCGCAATAAACCCATCTCGATTTGGCATCCTCACCAAGGGTAATGAGTTCGCATTCATCACCTCATCTTTAAAAACAATCTTGTTCACATACAAGATGTAGGCAGTTAAGGCATACACCTGATCATCCGTGAGTGATTGAGGAGCTTGGTGCGGCATGGCCCTCCTTACATAATCAAATATGGTTGTAGAGTAAGGCCAAAAACTACCCACCGTCTTGACTGGCTTATCTGTATTGAGCTGACCACCACCAACTAAGCGATTAGCAATTCCACCTTGCCCCTTATCACCATGACAGGAGGAGCATTTCTGCTGGTAGATAATTTCACCTATTGCAGCCGTACCAGATCCAGCTGGCAATCCTGCACCGCTTGGACCAATATCAATATTCCACGCTTTAATTTGGTTTTCAGTTACCGGCTTACCAAGACCAACCGGTCCAGTTGCGTGATATCCGCCATTACAGGCCACTAGAGAACCTAACAATGCCAAAGTGAGGGGAAGCTTCACAAAAGATTTAACGTCCATTTGTAATCTCCCCATTAGCGGCAACACGCCATGGCTGAATTGCATTGTTGTGATAGAAGCTATTAGGGCTTTTGACCTTTAATAAAGCCTCCATGCTTGGCTGAGTATCGCCACTGGAATCGATCGCTCGACTCATAAACACTGTCGGCTCACCATTCCAAACCCAGGGATATCGGAAGCGCACCAAAGACTTATCCATGACCGGCTCTTGCAAGATGGCATCACCCCAAGACTTTCCGCCATCGGTTGATACCTCAACCTTTTTAATTTTTCCATTACCAGACCAAGCAACACCCGAAACCTCATAGAATCCCTTGGACTTGAGTTTCATCATGCCCGATGGTTGCGTAATGACAGACTTCACATCCATTGAGAATGTAAATTGCTGCGCCTTGCCATCCTTCTGTAAGTCAGTATAGGCAGACGTTTCTTCACGCGTTTGCCAGGGCTCGGCTCCTAATTTAATTCGCCTTAGCCACTTAATGCTCATGTTCCCTTCGAATCCCGGCAAGAACAGGCGAAGAGGATATCCCTGCTCTGCGCGTAACATCTCTCCATTCTGGGCATACACCAATAAAGCATCGTCCATCATCTTGCTCATCGGAATACTTCGAGTCATTGCGGCCCCGTCCGCACCCTCCGCCAAAGCCCATGTAGCACCTGGTTGAACTCCGCATTCCTGGAGAATGGTGGACAGACGAACCCCAGTCCACTCACAACAAGAAAGTAGTCCGTGGATTTCTTGGGCAGTTTTACCGCTTGCTTTTTTTAATTCAGCCGCACTATTGCCGGAGCACTCCAAAAAATAAATGCGGGATTCTGATGGGAAACGAACGATATCTTCCATGGACAACATCAAAGGTCTATCCACCATGCCATGGATGACTAAGCGATGCTGATCGGGATTAATATCCGGCACGCCAGCGTGATGCCTCTCGAAGAAGAGTCCGTTTGGCGTAATGATGCCGTGTAAGCTTTGTAATGGTGTCCGCGATCCAGTTAAAAATGTTGGAGCAGGAGATGGCAAGACTCGAACTACATTCTTCTCGTATTTTGAAGGCAATCCATAAGGTGGATTGATGAAAGTAGAGCCCTGCACCTTGGTCCATGGATCAACTTCCAAAAATTCACTGGGTGAGGTTTGAGCTACGGCAGTGCCAGAGACCAGCGCAGCACTCAGACCCGCACCTACACCGGCAGAATTTTTAAGAAATTTACGACGGCTTGAGATATTGCTTTTGTCCGACATAGGTAGCTCACCTTTTTAAAATACACGCATCAATTACGAACGCATTTTTTTAGAGAATACCGCCAAAATAATTATTGGCAATGACGTTAAGCGAGATTTAGGATAAAAATGAAGCCTATTGAAGCAATAAATAGGGTTTCCACTAGCAACATGACTACCGGTTGCCAGCCGAGCTTTGCCAACTCCTGAAAGTTTGTTTTCAGACCAGCAGCGCCAATGGCAATCACCAGCATCCAGCGGGATACCCCGCCAATAGAATGAGTTAAGGAGCCTGGCAAAATCTGCATGGAGGCAACAACTGATAATGCGACAAATCCCAACAGGAATGTTGGTATCAGACGCAGACTGCCCCAACCTAAGCGTTGAGATGATTTTTCAGCGCCAAAGAAAATAGAAATAAACAACACTACCGGCAGCAATAGAGCGACCCGAAATAGCTTAACAACTGTAGCCACATCACCCGCCTCAGGCCCAAACAACATGCCAGCAGCAACTACCTGCGCCACATCATGAATGGTTGCGCCTAAAAAGATGCCTGCAGGTAAATCAGTAATATTTAGTAACTGAAGAGTAAAGGGATATACCACCATTGCAATAGTTGAAAGAACAGTTACTCCAACTACAACCAGCAAAGTAAAACGCTCGTTCTCTTTTGTTTTTGGAAGAACAGAGGCGACCGCCAAAGCTGCGGACGCCCCACAAATTCCAACAGACCCACCAGCAATCAAACCAAAGTCTGGAGAGAGCTTCAAAATTTTAGCGAGGAAGAATCCAAGGCATACCGTAGCGCCAACCGCGAACATCACCATCAATCCGGTATTCCAACCGATTGCACCAATATCGGCAAATGTGATGCGAATACCTAAAAATGCAACACCCAAGCGGAGAACTGTTTTTGCGCAGAAATCGATTCCTGGTTTAACTGTCTCATTAAGATATAAGAAATGAAGTGATAAGCCGATCAATAGGGCGTATAACAACTGCGGACCACCATAATTCTCAGATAAAAAGCTGGTCGACATGGCGATGACCAAACAGACTAAAAGCCCTGGAATATTTTTTCGAATAGTAGTCAGCATAAAACTAAGCCACTAACTCACTGAAATACTCATGTTGCGTGGTGTTTAAAGTTGAAACGCGCCACTCCAAAGGCTCATCTTGGATGCCGAGCGCTACTCTGCGGATAACAATGACCGGAGAATCTGGATTCAACCCAAGCCAATCGCCATGCTGCTTACCGGCTAGTCCAGCTCGCAAACGCTCGCTACTTCGCACAACGGTCTGACCGTATTCTATTTGATACATCTGATAAATACTACCCTTGCGATCGATGAAGTCTGCACGGGTTAAATTTTTAAATCGCTGCTTATCTAGCGTGATCTGATCGATCATCACGCACTGCCCCTCCAATGAAAGGCGATTAGTGATCCTCCAAACAGGTGACCCCTCCTTAATTTGCAGCTTGCTCGCCTCTTCTTTATTGGCAGCAGCACTATTTAAGGAGACCAGATCAACCTTGGGGTAGACCTTTTTTTCAGCATCGTGTTTGACGATATGGAAAAAATAATATAAAAGCCTTTTGAGATCATGCTCAACAACATAGGTACCCCTGCCTTGGCGCCGAACCACAATACCTTCCGCGACCAACTCGTCCACCGCCTTGCGCAGGGTTCCTATAGATACATCTAACTCTTTTGATAAATCCTTTTCGGCAGGCAAGGCCTGCCCCATAGGATAGCGACCCCTGACCAGATCCTCGGTGATCTTTTGCTTAACTTCTTGATAAGCGGTCAGGTTTCTCATGTTGTAGTCTTATGCTGATTCGTATAAACGAGTCAATACAAACTCACGGTGACCGAGAATCTCTGAAGCAGTTAATTCACCATCAGCTGTACGCTTCAAGCAATCTAACAACTTGTTGCCGGCATCATCCATATTCTCTTCGCGACGTAACAAGCCAGACACATCAACGTCGATATGCTCACCCATAGTACGAACAGTCTTTGGATTGGCGCAAATCTTAATTACTGGAAGAATTGCATTGCCAATGACGTTGCCCTGCCCTGTTGGGAAGAAGTGAGCCGTAAAACCAGCGGCTGCGCACAAGGTAACCATTTCAGCGGCAGCTGATGATGAGTCCATAAAATGCAGACCAGGAATTTTTGGCTCTTCACCTTTATCAAGCACGCTATCCACAATACATTTCTTACCAATCTTCTGGATATTGCCCAAAGCCTTCTCTTCAATGGTTGTTAAACCACCTGCGATATTGCCTTTAGTTGGCTGGGAATCGGATAGATCGCTCGTCTTATGACGCTCAATCACATCCTGGTAACGATCAAACATCTCGCGGAATTTCTTCTTCACCTCAGGAGTGCGGCAACGCGCTTCAACCAAATGCTCACCACCAGTTAACTCGGTAGTCTCACCAAACACCAAGGTAGAACCGATACCATACAACTTATCAAAAGCATCGCCTACAGTTGGGTTTGCACCGCAACCAGAGGTCGTATCTGACTCACCGCATTTTGTAGAGACCCACAACTCTGAAAGAGGAGCAGAAACGCGTTTTTGCTTAGATGCATGCTTCATCATGCTGTAGGCAGCCTTACTAGCGGAAGCAATCGTTGCTGTATCGCCATTACCCTCAATCCAGAATCCTTCAACTGGCTTGCCTGATGCCTTAATACCGTCAACAATAATTTTTGTCCACTGTGGCTCAATACCGATAACAACTACAGCTGCCACGTTTGGATTGGATCCTGTACCAATTAAGGTGCGGAAGTGTAAATCTAAGTCAGCTCCGAACTGTAAACGACCATAGGAGTGAGGAATCGCCATCGTTCCTTTGATGTTGTTTGCTACCGCCTCACAGGCGGCATTGGATAAGTCATCCAAAGGCAAAATCAATACATGATTGCGAATACCCATGCGGCCGTTTTCGCGGCGATAACCTAAAAAGGTCGCGTCTTTCAAATTAGTCATTATTTATATCTTTCTCAATGAATAGGTAGGTAAGTAAGGTGCCGTATTACCAGCGCTTAGTTTTTACGTTTTGGACATGAAGATGCTCACCCTTTTTAATTGGGGCTACCACCTTGCCAATATCAACGCCGTATTTCATCACCGTATCGCCTGGCTTGAAATCGTTCAATGAAATTTTGTGACCAATTGGAATATCGCTTTCAGACTTGATATTCAAAGTAAGGTCGCCATCCATCACCCAACCAATCAAGTCGGTTCCGGCTTTTACACCCTCAACTACCACAACACCTACGCCATCAGCTGGCTCATGCACGACAAAGTGGATCATTACTATCTCCTCAATAATCTCGTTTATAAAAAACTACTTAGTCCATGACTGGCGAATACCAGTCTGAATTTCTTCTACAACCACATCTGAAACCGTGACGCCACCCTTAAGCCCTGTGGCACGTTGCTTAAAACGACGTTGACCGGGGAGTCGAGTTCCCGCATCAGCACTTAAAACGCCCAGGAAGTCTTGAATTCGACTGGCAAAAACAGATGCGCCTGCCAAGCCTGGATCAATAGTTAATAGCAACTGACCAATGCGCGGGCGATTCCCCTTGGGATCAAAAAAAGAATCTGCCTCATAGGAAAATCTACTGCCAGAAAGCCCAACTACTAGCAACTCAACCATGAGGGCAAGCAAAGCCCCTTTATCACCACCCAAGGGAACCATAAGACCCTTCAAGCCCTCCTGCGGATCTGTGGTTGGCTTACCGTCGGCAGTCAATGCCCAGCCCTCTGGAATCTGTTGGCCATTTTTTGCTGCGACCAATAATTTTCCGCGGGCAACCGCAGAAAGTGACATATCTATGACCAACGGATCGCTACCGGCAACAGGAAAAGCTGCAGCCAATGGGTTTGTTCCAAAAATTGCTCTGGTACCACCAACCATAGGCATTGCTGCCGGAGTATTTCCAAACAGCAAAGAGATGTAACCTGCTCGCGCAGCAGCCTCAACGTAATGTCCTGCAACGCCAAAATGATGGCTATTGGTTACCGCCACCAAACCAAGGCCATTTTTTGAGGCCAGATTTACGGAGAGGTCAGTGGCAAAACGAAGTGCCGGGAAAGCTAGGCCATCACCCGCGTCAACCAAAGCAGCTGCCGTCTTAAATGGCCTCACCTTTAACTTGGGATTTAATTCAATACGACCGTTTTTGGCATGGCCAGCGTATTGAGCCACTCTTGCTAGACCATGTGATGCAAGACCATCTAATTCAGCTAAAGCTAAAAATTGCGCTGTTTCATAAGCAGACTTTGCGCCGATACCCGCTGCCCTGAGGCCTGAATCTGCCAGCGTCAGCAATTCCTTGTAGGTGAAATTCACGCCCGCCCCCCATGAGTCAACACAAGCCAAAGCAACCCGTTAAAACGCAGGGTTTTCAGGGCTTGACGAGACGTAGCTTTAGGGAACAAAATAACTGACATATCTGAATCATATAGATGATTTAGATATCTTGCAATACCCAATTCATTGTGCAACGCAACGAGCTTGAAGAATTGCAACATGATGAGTGGAGGAGACAGCAGTAATGAATAAGCATATAACTATTAAATAGCAGTTGAGTATATTTTTTTGACAACTAAGTAGCTAAGATAAAAAGATTAAATTTCCACTGGAGGTCACCGCCGATGTTTAAGATAGAAAAATATAAGTTAAGTAGACGTTTAGTTTTACTTGCCGGAGCGCTAACCCTTGCACTACCCCAATTAGCAACAGCACAATCGTGGCCAACAAAGCCAATCAAATTAGTCATTCCTTTTGCGGCCGGTGGAACCACTGACATTCTCGGCAGACTCCTAGCCCAACAATTAACAAAAGATTTAGGTCAAAATGTCATCGTTGAAAATAAAGGCGGAGCTGGTGGCAATATTGCCGCAGAATATGTAGCGCAATCCGCTGCCGATGGTTACACCATCATGCTCGCCTCTGGAAGCATGCTCACTGTCAACCCCAACTTATACAAAAAATTGCCTGTCAACTACAGCAAAGATTTTGTGAATATCACCAATGTTGCCAGTGGTCCAATGTTGCTATCTGTTAGCACGAAGCTGCCTGTAAAGAATTTGAATGAGTTCATTACCTACGCAAAAACGAAAGATCTCAACTTTGGCTCTGCAGGCATCGGCAGCCAAGTGCATATGGCCGGTGAGAATCTCACTTATTCCGCCAATATTCCAGCAACTCATGTGCCCTATAAAGGAGAGTCTGCAGCCATCAATGATCTCGTGGCCGGTCAAATTGACTTCATGGTTGGCAACTTGACTGCTGCAACAGGATTTGCAAAAGCTGGGCAAATTAAACCGATTGCCGTTACCAGCGCAAAGCGTGTTAAACAACTTCCTGATGTGCCTACCGTTGCCGAAAGCGGTATTCCTGGATTTGAAAGTACAGGCTGGTTTGGCTTGATCGCTCCAGCGAATACACCCAAAGCCATTACCGACAAAATTTACAATGCCACGGTGAAAGCGGTGAACTCAGAAGCAATGAAAAAGAGCTTAGAGTTGAATGGCTTAAGCCCAGTAGTCAATTCTCAGAAAGACTTTGATGCTCAGATTAAAGCGGAGTCAGCCAACTGGGAGAAAGTAATCAAGGGTCGTAACATCAGTACCCAGTAAGAACTGCTAATGACATGTAAAAAGCGAGGATTCATCCTCGCTTTTTTATTTGCTTAGCGAATGCTTTAGGTAATCTGCCTGAGCAATAACATTGAACCAGCAAACACCAATATGGAGCCGTAGGCGATACGCATGGAGGCATTACTCAGCTTGGTGTGAACATGGGATCCCGTCCATATTCCAAGGAAAGCAACCGGCATTAAGCAAGCGGCAAGGCCAATAACCTCCCAACTCAATATAAGTCCAGTGACTAACATCAAGGTAAGACGCAAAAATGTCAGCATAAAAATGGCAAATGCCATCGTTGCCCGAAGTGCCTTGGGGTCGTTGATTCGCAAACCAAGGTAGGAGACATACACCGGACCGCCAGTAGCAAAGAGAGCCGTAAACACGCCACCAAAAAAACCAAAGGGTGCAGCCCACCATTTGCCGATCGGATCTCGCGACTCGACATTTCTCTGAACCAAAACACGGGCACCGTTAATGGCTGCAAATATCCCAAGGATGAGTAACAAGGGCTCGCTTGGCGCCTTTACCAATAAAAAGATACCCAATACCATCCCGATCAAGCTAAAAGGGAATAGCCATTTCAATTCCTGGATATTGGCATCACTGGATGACTTCCTGCCTACATAAAGTGAGGCGCAGATATCGATGATTACCATCATGGGCACAACAACCTTCAGCGGGTACATTTGAACCAATAGAGGTACAGATACTATTGAGGAGCCAAATCCAGAAACGCCAAAGATGAAGAATGCACAAAGAACAATGAAGGTCGCTAGTGCAAACGAGGTTGGCTCAATCAATTCAAAAATATTAAGCCTCTACCAATATGGTCTCACCAGGCTTAATCATCGTAAATTGAACCGGTCTATTGCTGATGTCCAGCCCGTTTTTACCCAGATGAACTGCTGTGAAATAGGACTCCTCCAAAGAGCCAGGCTGAGGAAAATCATCGCGATAGTGAGCCCCTCGAGAGTTTTCTCGGGAAAGTGCAGCCTCGGTCACCGACTTACTCACCAAGATCAGATTATTTAAATTCATCCAGTCCTGCCATGTGATGCTGTACTCCCTTTGAATGTCACCCACACCGATTTGATGCAACTGCTGACCTAGTTGATCAAGCTTAGCGCGAGCACGGAGCAAACTCTCCTTAGTTCTTGAGATGCCCACGTCATCCCACATACACTCTGCTAGAGCATCGCGAATCAATTCGATGTCACCCGCCGGCCTTTCTAGCGGGGCCTCATGCGCCTGAATACTGGCACGCACCTCTTCCATATTGCACTCTTGCAAACTTTGGGATGCGACCCAATTTGCCATTTCTTCACCTGCAATACCACCAAACACAGTTGAGTTAGCTACACCATTGCCACCGAGACGATTTGCACCATGCACGCCGCCGGTATCCTCGCCTGCCGCAAATAAACCCGGCAACTCAGTACTGCAGTCGGCCTTAAAAATCAATCCACCCATCATGTAATGCGCAGTTGGAACAACCTCTACAAGATCTCCGGCCAAATCAAATCCGCTATCTGCACATCGCTCGACCATGCCCTTAAATTGCTTGCGAACATTATCGGGTCCAAGGTGGCTCATCTGAATATAGACGCCGCCATTGGGCGTAGCCCTGCCTGCCCTGATTTCAGAGTTAATCGATCTGGAAACGATGTCTCGAGTAGCGCGTTCATTGCGAGGGTCATAGTTACCCATAAAGCGCTCTTGATTGCCGTTGAGCAAATAGCCACCTGCACCACGCAATCCTTCCTCGAGAACGGTTCCAGTCATCCTCGTACCAGGCCCCGCCAACAAGCCGGTTGGATGAAACTGCACCATCTCCATATCACGCAAGGTAAGGCCAGCACGCAGTGCCATGGCTAGGCCATCGCAACTCTTGTCGCCTGATGGCGTGTGGTACTTGTACATCGTAGGACCGCCACCAGTAGCCAAGAGAACTGCCTTAGCACGCACCAGCGTGAATTCACCCGTCTGCATATTGAGCATCAGCACTCCAGCGAGAGACTTTCCATCAGCACTATGAATTAGCTCAAGCGCCCTGTGCTCCTCAAGACGGTGAATTCCTCTTGACCATACCTGCTCAGCTAATCGACTAATAATTTCAATACCCGTCAAATCTCCCTTATGGACTGTGCGATCAAAGGTTTGTCCGGCAAATGCTTTTTGATGGACCGTTCCATCTGGGTTGCGATCAAAGAAACATCCGAGCTCATTCTCAAGCTCATGAATACGTTCGACAGCCTTATTAACTAAGGTCCACGCTAATTCTTGATCAGACAGCCATTTACCGCCTTCAATCGTATCCATAAAGTGACGCTCAACAGAATCACCTTCTGCCAGTGCAACGTTATAACCACCTTGCACCATCCGAGTACAACCGCATTTACCTAGAAGTCCCTTTACCGCAATAGTGATATGAAGGTCTGGATTCGTTTGATGTGCGTGTAGAGCTGCAAATAGTCCTGCGCCGCCAGAACCTAGAATCAGAATATCTGTTTCAAGAGTGGCCATATTCATGATGAAATTCCTAGGCTTTTTAATACAGCCTCTTTATTGCGGGCCACATCACTTTTAACCTCTTGATAAATACTGCCGCCATGACTATCCATTGCAACTAGCAGCGGGCCAAAGTCCTTAATCTTGAAACGCCAGAGAGATTCAGGATTGAGATCATCCATATCAACATCTTCAATTTGTTCAATCCAGGTTGTCTCAAGCGCAGCAGTACCTCCAATAATTGCAAGATACACGCCACCGATTTCCTGAAAAGCTGCCGCAGACCCTTCTCGCATGCCACCCTTACCCACAATCATTCGCACCCCATTCTCAGTCATCAATGGACGAGTGAAGCGCTCCATGCGATCTGATGTAGTTGTGCCAATACAGATGGGTTGGTATCCAGCTGGGAACTCCTTACTCACTGGCACCTTACGCACATTCGGAGCTGTATGAATCACCGCATGGCCATTCAGATCAAAGCGCGTTTTCCGACCTTTATCAAACAAGTGGATCTGCGTGGCATCTCGAATACCAAATAAGGTGTTTTGCAGTGTCACTGTGTCGTTAATGCGCAGCTTACGAATATCAGCTTCGCTAACAGGAGTTGGAAGGTAGTAATGGGCCATCTTGATTCCTAAAATCCGTAAGTCACACCATCAGGCGTGAAAGTTGCTCGTGCTCTACGAGCGGAGTGGCACTGCATATTGACTGCTACTGGATTTAAAGTAATGTGCGTGTGAGCAAGCTCTACATGCACAGCAAATGCTGTACCATCACCACCCAAACCTTGGGGCCCAATGCCCAACTTATTGACAGCAGCAGTTAACTCTTGCTCTAACTTGGCACCCTCTTCATCGCTACATGCACTACCCAATGCCCTTGTGGCGGCACGCTTGGCCATCGCAACACATTGCTCGGAGGTGCCGCCGATGCCAACGCCAACAATCGTTGGGGGGCAGGTCTTGCCTCCAGCAGAAACAACACTTTCGATAACAAAAGCTTTAACACCATTGATTCCATCGGCTGGAATGGCCATCTTCAAAAATGAATTATTTTCCGAACCGCTTCCCTTTGGAACCATCTCGATTTCAAGCATCTGATCCTCATCACAAAAATCGATGCTGATTGCCGGCATATCAATACCGCAGGATGTGTGATTATTTTTTCTAGTAATTGGATGAACTACCGAAGATCGCAATGGATATTCAGTGGTTGCACGCTCGCACCCTTTGCGAATAGCTGCCTTTAGCTCCATACCATCTAACTGCACATTACGACCAATCTTGACCTTGTAAATTGGCAAACCAGTGTCTTGGCAAAGCAAATTGTCTTCGCGCTCTGCAACAGCAATATTGGTGATCATTGTTTTCAACACCACCTGCGCACGAGCATCCGACTCATCTTGGTTTAAGCGCTCAATACCGGCCTTAACATCATCTGGAAGCACCTTTAAGGCACGGATATAAAGCTCTTTACAAGCTTCTTCAACTGCTTTCATTTGCAACTGCATAAATTACCCAATCAATTTGCTAAATACAAAAATAGAAGGCCACAAGCAATGCCAAACAAAATAGCCACCTGGGTCCAAGCCTTACGAAGCCCGCGCCAAGGACCAAATTCAATCATGATGAGCCGAATACCGCCAACCAAATGAATTGCCAACAAAATAACAAGTGCCCACTCGCCGAATCTAAAAACCCAAAAATCCGTTAAGCCTAGGTAGCGCTCAAAACCACTTGCTCCACGAAGAGACTGGGAAAGCATTAGGAAGTGCAAAGGAATAAAGCATGCCAATAGCAAGCCTGAGAAGCGATGGCATGCGTAAGCAAAATAAGAGAGGTGAGACTTTGCGCGTAAATCAATCTTTGGTCTAGACCTCATAAGACACCTCCGGTATAGACACCGATCACTGCCGTGGTTCCCAGGATAATGATGAGTGCTGCTAAGACCCAAGATAAAGACTTAGAAATAAATCCTTTACAACAGGTTTCTTCGAGAATGTTAGCCACACCGATAGGTGCATGCACAAAGCAAGCCAAAACAAAAATCTCATAAAAAATGGCAAATACAATATTGCCTTGCGTACGCCCAAGAATCTCTTCGGCAGTTAAACCGCCACGTATTGCATAGAAAATAATAACGAGATGAATGCTGACGCAGATGCCCAAAATCATGGCGCTGATTCTTTGGGCATACCAAAGCTTTGCCTGTAGAACTCCTTGGCTCATAACTTGCCCCACTTGCTACCCCGTACTGCAGCCCTAGCTACTAATTTTTTCAATCCAGCAATACTGGCTGTAGGCTCTAACTTCTTGGGGCAACGCTCAGTACAAGATCCCTGCGTATGGCATGCATGACAACCTTCATCACCAGCAACGGCGCGCAGACGATCTAATTGCTGCACATCACGCACATCGTTTGTTAGTGTCCAGGCACGATTTAGCGCTGCAGGCCCAAGATAATTGGCACGCTTTTCGACAACCTCACAAGAGGAATAGCAAACTCCGCAGCCAATGCATTCAATGCCGGCATTAGCCAACTGACGCTCTACTGATTCCGGCTCTACCTTTGCAAAATCATCGTGACGTGTTTTGTCCCCCTTAAAGAAGCCAACTGCGCCTTTCCATTTATCAAAGAACTCTCTCATATCCGTTGCGAGATCTTTGATGACTGGAAGATTATTCAAAGGAGCGATCTCCAAAGAATCGCCCTTAACAATTTGGGATACGTGGGTGCGGCATGTCCAACGGGCAACACCATTCACTGTCATGGCGCAAGAACCACACATACCCACTCGACAAGCAAAGCGATAGCTTAAGGTCGGGTCTAACTTGCGCTGAATAAAGGTAACAACATCCAGCACCGTTTGATTTGGATTTCGGGGCACCAAATACTCAACAAACTCACCTTCTTGAGCGCCGCGCCAGACTTTTACTTTGAGATCTTCATTAGGCATGAGCTAATTATATCGATAGAAAGTAAAAAATAAATCGAATATAATTTTCTTTGAGATAAAAAAATACTTTATATTTAGACCTATGTCCAGCATTCGAGTACTGAAGAACTTCCTAGCCATTTCAAGACACAAGAGTGTGGCGGCCGCTGCACGTGAAATCGGTCTTACTGCAGCTGCCGCAGGGCAACAATTGCAGCAGCTAGAAGCAGATATTGGTGTTGAGCTTTTTGATAGAACCAAACGCTCCATGAGCTTAAATCATCATGGCAGAGCCCTGGTTGAGCCAATCCAAGAAATTATTGCCCGCTATGAGGCTCTGGGCTCAGATTTCAAATCCGAGCTCAGTGGAACCGTCGTACTGGGTGCGCTCGTATCAACTTTAATGGGTGCATTTGGGAAGACATTGAATGAACTCAAGCAAAGCTATCCGGAACTTGAAATCAAACTGATTGCAGGTCTTTCGAACAACTTCCTAGATCAAGTGATTGAAGGCAGCCTAGATGCAGCAATTGTTACGGAGTCTCCATACGCACTACCTCAACATGTTCAGTGGACGGAGTTGTATGCCGAACCTATGGTCCTGATTCACCCAACCGTCAAAAATAGAAAAGATTTTTCTACGAAAACCATATCCAATGATCTGCCGTTTATTCGATTTGAGAGAAATACTTGGACGGGCCATCTGGTGGATCAAACCATTCGCTCAAACAAACTAGCGATCAAAGAAGGCATGGAACTCAATTCAGTTGAGGCAATTATTGAGCTAGTTAGGCAGGGGCTTGGATATTCCATTGTTCCCAAGCTGGCCAATGTCTCTTGGGAAAAAGATCGCCAATTAACAATATCTACGCTACCAGGAAAAACGATTTACCGAAAAGTGGGGTTACTTGAAAAACGCAAACACTCTCGTGAAAATATTACTCAAGAAATTAAGAAATACTTTCTAGATGATGTGGCTGCAAAAAGAAAAACCACCCCTTAGGGTGGCTTGAAAGGAAATCTTTGGAGGTACTGATAAAGAATGAACAACAAGTTCATCGTATTCCTCCTGCTTTCACCCCAATTATTGCTTTGCCTGCTTTAAGTGCGATATGCTTCAATTTGGTGCACATCAGATGATTGCACCATTCAGTAGAATCAAAACATATTCAACCTAGAAAAGGGGTGCCAATGTTGGCGACAAAGAAGATGGGCATTCCATCTCGTTTAATTGCAAGCCTACTTACGGCTGCACTCATCATTCCTGCAACGGCTCCTGTGGCATATGCCCAGAACTCTAGCCAACAACAAGCAACAAAGCTCTCTCAAGCACAATTAGAGGCCTTGGTGGCGCCAATTGCCCTCTATCCAGATGCGCTGATCTCACAAGTACTTATGGCTGCGACCTACCCACTAGAGGTTGGGGAGGCATCCAATTGGGCCAAAGCTAATAGCAAGCTTAAGGGTGACGCCCTCAATAAAGCACTTCAACAGCAGACCTGGGATGCGAGCGTGAAGTCCCTTGTGTCATTTCCGCCGGTATTGGAGATGATGGGCTCACAGCTTAGCTGGACTCAACAGTTGGGCAATGCCGTATTAGCTCAGCAGTCTGAAACCATGAGTGCGATTCAGGCATTGCGCGCAAAAGCTAAACAAGCTGGATCGCTGCAATCGAATTCCCAGCAGACAGTAACAACCCAAGGTAGCGGCAGCAGTCAAACCATCATCATTGAGCCCGCTAACCCACAAGTCGTTTACGTTCCAAGCTACAACCCTACTGTTGTTTATGGGGCTTGGGCTTACCCAGCCTACCCCCCATATGCTTACTACCCCCCTGGATATGCAGCAGGTACAGCGCTCCTCTCTTTTGGGGTTGGCATGGCGGTTGGTGCCGCTTTGTGGGGTGGATGCCATTGGGGCGGAGGCTCTGGGGGCAACTCTCTGACTGTCAATAATAATAATTTCAACAACTTCAATAAAAACACCAACAACAAATGGAATGGCAATCGCAATGGCGGATCCAGCGACTGGAAGCCCGACCAACAACGCCGCAATGCCAATCTTGGTGGCGGCGCTGGAGCTAATGCGAATCGTGATGCGGAGCGTGATCAATTACGTCAAAACTTGCAACGTGGTGACTCAAGTAATGACCGCACAGGCGACCGTGCCGGTAATCGCTCAGGCGCAGACCGAACAGGCGATAGAACTGGCAGTGATCGCAATAGTAATTTTGGCGGTGATCGAACAGCAGATCGATCCGCTGGTGGCGATAAATTTGGCGGAAGTGGTGGCTTTGGCGATACCCGTGGCGCACGCTTTGATGGCGGTGGCGATCACTTTGGTGGCGGTAACCGCGCAGGTGGTGGTGGCTTTGGTGGTGGCGGCAGAGGTCGTCGCTAATTACCCATACCCATCTAAATTGACATATATAAAATTGATTAAAGGAATGAATATGAAGAAATTTTTAATTACCGCTGCCCTAGCCTTCGGAATAGCAACTAGCATGCAAGCGGCCAATGCAACTACTACTGATGAGTTATTGCAATACTGCAAAGGCGAAGGAAGCACAAACATAACATGCCAAATTTATGGTCAAGCCGTTTATGACACCTATCTTGCAACGCGCAATCCAAAAACTGCCCCCAGTAAGATTTGCGTCAAGCAGCCTGCACCATCACGCATCCAGGTGGTAGATGAGTACATTGCTTGGGTCAATGCAAATCCAGCGAGTGGGTCAAAGCCTGCAGCAGAAACCATGTTGAAATTTTTAGAGGGTGTATTCCCTTGCGGCAAGTGATTTATCGATTTGCTTGATCTTGTGATCTAGTATTAAAAAGCCACTCTAAGAGTGGCTTTTTCTTCATCTGCATCTTGAAATACTCTAAATCAATTAGTGATTTTCTTTGGCGTGATTGATGGAGTATTTTGGGATCTCAATCACCAAGTCTTCGCGGGCAACAATTGCCTGGCAAGATAAACGCGACTGAGGGTTGAGTCCCCATGCGCGATCTAGCAAATCCTCTTCATTCTCATCAGGTTCATTGAGACTCTGATAACCCTCTTTAACAATGACGTGACAGGTAGTGCAAGCACAAACCATATCGCAGGCATGCTCAATCGGAATATTGTTTTCCAGGAGCGCTTCGCAAATAGAAGTGCCTGGGGTTACTTCAACTACAGCGCCTTCGGGGCAGTATTCACTATGGGGTAGAACGACAATCTGAGTCATCTTGGTAATTTTCTTTTATTAAATTTCTGCAACATTCTTGCCGGCCAATGCCCTCTGAATACTCGCATTCATGCGCTTTTGAGCAAACTCATCGGTGGCCTTGGCAGCATGATCTACCGCTTTTCTTAAGACAGCACTATCCGCTTCTTCCGTAAGAATCTTTTGCAAAGTCGCCATCTCTTGATCAACAGCAGCTTGCTCCTCAGCATTCAACAATCCACGATCAGAATGTAAGGCAGTTTGTACGGCATCTAAAAGTCTTTGTGCATTTACCTGCTCTTCACGCAAAGATCTAGCCAAGAGATCCACTTTGGCGGAGGCAAAACCGTCCTGCAGCATGCGAGCAATCTCAGCGTCAGTCAAGCCATAGGATGGCTTGATATCGATCGAGGCTTGCACGCCAGAGCCCTGCTCCATTGCGCTGACCGATAGCAAACCATCGGCATCCACCTGGAATGTCACCCGAATACGAGCAGCACCAGCAGCCATTGGCGGGATACCACGCAATTCAAACTTGCCCAAAGAGCGGCAGTCTTGCGCCAGCTCACGCTCACCCTGCACTACCTGAATGGCTAACGCTGTTTGACCATCTTTAAAGGTCGTAAAGTCTTGTGCACGCGCCACTGGAATTGGCGTATTGCGCGGAATAATTTTTTCCACTAAGCCACCCATGGTTTCAATACCAAGGGAAAGTGGAATGACATCCAAGAGAAGCCACTCATCATCCTTACTCTGATTACCAGCAAGCAAGTCCGCTTGCATGGCAGCACCCAAAGCGACAACTTGATCTGGATTGAGATTATTTAAGGGCTTGGTGCCAAAGAGTTCGCCAACAGCGCGTTGCACATGAGGCATACGAGTGGCGCCACCAACCATCACTACGCCTTTGACTTCATCAGCTTTAAGGCCGGCATCACGCAAAGCCTTTTTCACGGCAACCAAAGTTTTATTGATGAGGTTATGAGTAATCTCAAAGAACTGAGCCTGGCTGATGCCGACATTCACTACCGTTCCATCGGTCAGCGTTTCATGTACGCGCGCCAATGGGTTGTGACTTAATTGCTCTTTGGCATGTTTACACGAAAGCAATAACTTGCGATGATCCTGAATCGAGATCGGTTGAAGCTTGGCTTGCTCGATCACCCAGCAATAGAGTCGATGATCAAAGTCATCACCACCTAAAGCGGAATCGCCGCCAGTAGAGAGCACTTCAAACACGCCCCTACTCATTTTCAAGATGGAGATATCAAAAGTTCCACCGCCCAAGTCGTAAACAGCGTAGATACCTTCGGAAGCATTATCTAGGCCGTAGGCAATCGCAGCAGCCGTAGGCTCATTCAGCAAACGCAATACTTCGATGCCAGCTAACTTAGCAGCATCTTTGGTGGCCTGACGTTGAGCATCATCAAAATACGCTGGCACAGTAATCACCGCGCCAACAATGTCGTCGTTAACTGAGTCCTCAGCCAATTGGCGCAAGCGTGCCAGAATTTCTGCAGATACTTCAATTGGACTCTTATCGCCAGCTACTGTTCGCAGTTTCAACATGCCTGGCTCATCGACAAAGTCGTACGGTGCGTTCTCGATATTCTCTACATCGACAATACCGCGACCCATAAAACGTTTAACGGAAACAATGGTGTTCTTGGGATCAGAAACAATACTTTCAATGGCTTCGAAGCCAGCTTGCGTTCTACCATCGGGAAGATAGCGCACAACTGAAGGGAGTAACTCCCTCCCCTCTGAATCAGGAAGAACTTTAGGTAAAGCGTCTCGCACAATCGCCACCAAGGAATTAGTGGTGCCTAAATCAATACCCACCGCAATCCGACGTTGATGCGGAGCTAGTGACTTACCGGGTTCGGAGATTTGTAATAAGGCCATGGGGACTAGAGTGTAAAGCTATACCAAAGCTGAGATGGCGTCATCTAGCTCAAGCGCAAACTTATCAATAAACAGCAGGCCTCTGAGTAGCTCAGCAGCGCGCTCGTAGTTCTTGGCACCATCAATAGCTTGCGTAATCTCTGCCAAGGTATCGCGTTTAGATTGATCGACCTCCTCAGCCAAAGCTTCCAGAGCGGTAAGATCCTCATCTTGATCCTCAAGGCTCTCACGCCACTCCATTTGCTTCATGAGGAATGCAGCAGGCATAGCGGTATTCGTTTCTAGGCGCGCATCCACACCATGGAGCTGGCATAGATAAAGGCCACGCTGAATGGGATTCTTTAGGGTCTGGAAAGCAGTGTTGGCTAAGGTTGCCATTTGCATGGCCAATCGCTGTTCAGTATCGCTTCCACGAGCATGGCGATCTGGATGCACTTCTTTTTGAATCGCTAGATAGGCCTGATCCAATAAAGACAAATCGAGATTGAATTTCTGTTCTACACCAAAGAACCGAAAGTAATTGTCAGACGCGGAAGGATTCACCACAACCACACTCATCTTTTACATTCGGATTCTGGAACTTAAAGCCTTCGTTCAAGCCTTCGCGCACAAAATCCAATTCAGTGCCATCTAAATAGGCCAAGCTCTTAGGATCGATAAAAATAGTGATGCCATTGGATTCAAACTTCGTATCCTCTGGAGCAGCCTCATCCACATACTCCAGTTGATAGGCTAAACCAGAGCAACCCGTAGTGCGAACACCCAAGCGCAAGCCGCAACCTTTTCCACGCTTATCTAAATTGCGCTGTACGTGCTTTGCTGCTTTGTCAGTTAAGGTAATTGCCATGATGGATGCCTCTTTATCTTTACTTGGCTGGATGCTTTTCTTTGTAATTAGCCACCGCTGCCTTGATGGCATCTTCAGCCAAGATGGAGCAGTGAATTTTTACTGGTGGCAAAGCTAACTCTTCTGCAATTAAAGAGTTCTTAATCTCTAAAGCTTGATCCAAAGTTTTACCTTTAACCCACTCAGTTACCAGTGAAGAAGATGCAATCGCAGAGCCGCAGCCATATGTCTTGAACTTAGCATCCTCAATCACACCCTGATCGTTTACACGGATTTGCAATTTCATCACGTCGCCGCAAGCAGGCGCGCCAACCATACCAGTACCTACTTGGTCGTCGCCTTTTTCAAAAGAACCCACATTGCGGGGATTTTCATAATGATCGATTACTTTGTCGCTATATGCCATGGTATTTCCTCGTTATTTCTTTAGTATTTTATTTAGTGTGCTGCCCACTGGATGGTGCTGAGATCAATACCATCTTTAAACATCTCCCAAAGTGGTGAGAGTTCGCGCAACTTTGCAATCTTCTCTTTCACCAACTTGATTGTGAAATCCACTTCTTCTTCGGTAGTAAAGCGGCCCAAGGTAAAACGAATCGAGCTATGCGCCAATTCATCATTGCGACCCAGTGCGCGCAGTACATAGGATGGCTCCAAGGATGCAGAGGTACATGCAGAACCAGAAGAGATGGCCAAATCTTTCAATGCCATCAACATTGACTCACCTTCAACATAGTTAAAGCTGATGTTGAGGTTGTGGGGAACGCGGTGATCCATATCGCCATTGACATAGACCTCTTCGATATCTTTCAAGCCAGTTAGCAAACGATCCCGCAAAGCGCGTATGCGGGCATTTTCTTCTACCATTTCAACCCGGGCAATGCGGAAAGCCTCACCCATACCAACGATTTGATGAACTGCCAAAGTACCTGAACGCATACCGCGCTCATGACCACCACCATGAATCTGTGCCTCAATACGGATACGGGGCTTACGACGAACAAACAAGGCGCCGATACCTTTTGGACCATAAGTCTTGTGAGCAGAAAAGCTCATTAAATCCACTTTGATTTTCTCTAAGTCGATTTCTACTTTGCCAGTAGCTTGCGCTGCATCCACGTGCAAGATTACGCTGCGGGAACGGCATAACTCACCAATACGTGGAATGTCTTGTACAACGCCAATCTCATTATTCACATACATGACAGATGCCAAGATCGTGCCGGGCTTCATTGCCGCTTCAAGCTGAGCAAAATCAATTAAGCCATCAGGCAATACGTCCAGGTAAGTCACCTCATAACCTTCACGCTCGAGCTCGCGACAAGTATCTAAAGTAGCCTTGTGCTCAGTCTTTACGGTGATGATGTGATTGCCACGATCTTTATAAAAGTGCGCTGCACCTTTGAGAGCCAAGTTGATACTTTCAGTTGCGCCACTAGTAAATACGATCTCTCTTGGATCCGCATGAACCAACTGGGCCACCTCTGAACGCGCCCACTCAACCGCTTCTTCTGCGGCCCAACCGTAGGCATGGCTTCGAGATGCCGCATTACCAAACTGCTCACGCAAGTAAGGCAACATCTTGTCCACCACACGCGGATCAATCGGCGTGGTTGCTGAGTAGTCCATATATACCGGGAAATGTTTGGGACTAAACATCGGTATTGGCTGCTGAGGAATGTCTTGTGGTGCGTTCATTTTTTACTTATCGATTAATAGACTAAGAAGTTAATCTCTTAACTTTGCTGAGCCAGGTTAAAAACAGAATTCACGAGAGGTCGCTTCGGAGCAACCTCTTTTGCCACTGCGACTGCTGATGCCGGCTTTTCCGCCTTCACACCTTCAGTCTTGATTTTCTTGGGGCGCAAATCGTGCAATACGATTCCACGTCCAGATTGCTGTTGCACCAAGTCCCGCAACGAAACAGAACTGAGGTACTCCACCATCTTGGCATTGAGGTTTGACCACAAATCATGCGTCATACAACGTCCGTGACTTTCCTCATCGCTATGGCAATTGCCTTTGCCGCCACACTGGGTTGCATCTAAAGGCTCATCCACGGCCACAATAATGTCAGCCACGCTAATTTCTTCTGACTTGCGAGCCAAGGTGTAACCACCTCCAGGACCGCGAGTGCTCTCGACAATATTGAAACGGCGCAATTTGCCAAACAACTGCTCTAAATAAGAAAGGGAAATCTTCTGTCTTTGGCTAATTCCAGCCAAAGTTACAGGCCCGTGCGTCTCACGTAGGGCTAAATCAATCATTGCGGTTACTGCAAAACGACCTTTGGTTGTAAGTCTCATATGTCACCTTGGTAATGGATTGTTATGGACAGCTAACAGTCGGGCGGGTAATACCCGACCATTCCACTCAACTTTACCATATACCCCACTAATCTGCTCGGGATTAAATAGCATCCCTGGAGCGTGCCCCAAAGGCCATTTCCTTGACCTTAGTCAGGCGGTCCCGGGTGGCTGCAGCCTTCTCAAACTCCAAATTCTTAGCCTCAGAGTTCATTTGCTTCTCCAAACGCTTGATTTCGCCCGCCAGGTCTTTCTCACTCATATCCTCATAGCGAGCTCGCTCCTGCTCCACCTGCATCTCAGAGCGCTTCTCCTTAACGTCATAGACGCCATCAATGATGTCCTTAATACGCTTTTTAACGCCCCGCGGCTCAATTCCATTCGCCTTGTTAAAGGCAATTTGCTTGGTTCGACGACGCTCGGTCTCACCCATCGCCCGCTTCATGGAGTCGGTAATGCGATCAGCGTACAAAATTGCCTTGCCTTTGACATTTCGTGCCGCTCTTCCAATCGTTTGAATCAAGCTGCGCTCAGAGCGCAAGAAACCTTCTTTATCCGCATCCAAAATGGCAACCAGTGAGACCTCTGGAATATCCAGACCCTCACGCAACAAATTAATACCGACCAATACATCAAAGACACCCAAGCGTAAATCACGCAGAATTTCTACGCGCTCTACAGTGTCGATATCGGAGTGGACGTAGCGAACCTTCACACCGTTATCAGATAGGTAATCTGTCAACTGCTCAGCCATACGCTTTGTTAATACCGTCACTAAGACGCGCTCATGCACCTTGACTCTCTCATGAATCTGATTCAGCAAATCATCTACCTGCGAACTTGCTGGCAATACTTCTATTTCTGGATCAACTAATCCTGTAGGTCTTGCCACTTGCTCCACCACTTGCCCAGTGTGCGTATTTTCGTAATCAGCTGGTGTTGCAGAAACAAAAACGGTTTGACGCATCTTGGTTTCAAACTCAGTGAACTTGAGTGGCCGGTTATCCATTGCTGAAGGCAAACGGAAACCAAACTCCACCAAGGTATGTTTGCGAGACTTATCGCCGTTATACATAGCATTGAGCTGCCCAATCAGGACATGGCTCTCATCCAAGAACATCAAGGCATCGTTTGGCAGGTAATCCACCAAGGTAGGCGGGGCCTCACCAGGCATAGCTCCAGAGAGGTGACGGGAGTAGTTCTCAATACCTTTACAGAATCCCAACTCATTGAGCATCTCCAAATCAAAGCGAGTGCGCTGCTCCAAACGTTGCGCCTCAACTAGCTTGCCATCTTTAACGAACTCATCCAAGCGAATGCGAAGCTCCGCCTTGATAGTTTCAATCGCCTTCAGAACTGTGTCGCGCGGCGTCACATAGTGCGAACTTGGATACACAGTAAAGCGAGGGATCTTCTGGCGAATTTTTCCAGTAAGCGGATCAAAGAATTGCAAACTCTCGATAACATCATCAAAGAGCTCAACGCGCACTGCTAATTCATTATGCTCGGCCGGGAAGATATCAATCGTGTCGCCGCGCACTCTAAAAACACCACGCTTAAAGTCGGTTTCATTGCGGTCATATTGCATTGCAATTAAGCGCATCAAAATATCGCGCTGACTCATCTTGTCGCCGGGACGCAAAGTCATCACCATGCTGTGGTAGTCGCCAGGATTACCAATGCCGTAAATTGCGGAGACAGTTGCCACGATGATGACATCACGTCTCTCCAGCAAACTCTTCGTAGCAGACAGTCGCATCTGCTCGATATGCTCATTGATCGATGAATCTTTTTCAATAAACAAATCGCGTGTCGGGACGTAGGCCTCCGGCTGGTAGTAATCGTAGTAACTCACGAAGTACTCCACTGCATTTTTAGGGAAAAACTCCCTAAACTCACTGTAGAGCTGAGCAGCCAGCGTCTTATTCGGAGCAAAAATGATGGCGGGACGGCCGGTTCTAGCAATCACATTAGCCATGGTGAAGGTTTTACCCGAGCCAGTAACCCCCAAGAGGGTCTGAAAGGTCAATCCATCCTCAATTCCAGCTACCAGAGCATCAATTGCGGCCGGCTGGTCCCCTGCTGGGGGGAAGGGCTGATAGAGCTGAAATGGCGAATCCGAGAAGGAAACAAACTTGGCTGGATCTAGGTCGTGACCCACCTCACCCAAAGGATCAGCCACAGGGCTTTCCTTGCTTTCAGCAACTTTGGAATTTGAGGAAGATTTAGGCAACTTAGGGGGCATCTCAGCTATCATTTCATCTGTGAGTTTTAGTTCACAGCGAATTTTGTACAAACATTGATTTTGCCGTTTTTATTTGGAAATAGTTGAATCTAGCCTCAAAAACAGCCATTTAAAACAAATTTAACTGAATTTAACGTCAATTAACCCTGAAATACCCCATTAACTACCCATCTTGGCCCTCAAATGAACCTTTTTACTTCAGTCCAACTAGCCCCTAAAGATCCTATTTTTGGCCTTACAGAAGCCTATGTCGCCGATCAACGTGCCGACAAGGTCAACCTAGGAGTTGGCGTCTATTACACCGACGAAGGCAAGGTACCCCTTTTAAAAGCGGTCATTAAGGCTGAGGAAGCCATTGTTGCAAAGCACTCACCTCGCAGCTACATTCCGATCGAAGGTCCAAATCCATACAACAGCGCAGTTCAGAACCTCTTGTTCGGTGCTGACTCCTCACTCATCAAAGATGGTCGCGTTGTGACTGCCGAGTGCCTGGGCGGTACTGGCGCATTGCGCGTGGGCGCAGACTTTATTAAGCGCCTCAATTTAAATGCGCCTTGCGCAATCAGCAACCCTACCTGGGAAAACCATCGCGGTATTTTTGAATCCGCTGGATTTGAAGTCGTTGAATACACCTACTTCGACGGCAAAACTCGTGGCGTTGATTTCGATGGCATGGTGAAATCCTTAGAGTCTTTCCCGAAATTCACTACCGTGTTGCTACATGCTTGCTGCCACAACCCAACTGGCGCTGACATTACCGAAGCCCAATGGCGTCAAGTGATTGCTATCTGCAAAGCAAAGGAATTAATTCCTTTCTTAGATATGGCCTACCAAGGCTTTGCTGCTGGCATTGAGCAAGATGGCATTGCAGTTCGCCTGTTCGCTGAATCCGGAATGTCCTTCTTTGTATCCAGCTCTTTCTCCAAATCATTCTCACTCTATGGTGAACGTGTTGGCGCTTTGTCTATCGTGACCCAAAGCAAAGATGAATCTACTCGCGTGCTATCGCAATTGAAGCGCGTGATTCGCACAAACTACTCCAATCCTCCAACCCATGGTGCTGCAATTGCAGCCGCAGTTTTGAATTCACCAGAACTCAGAAAGCTTTGGGAAGATGAATTAGCCGAGATGCGTGATCGCATTAAAGCAATGCGTCATGGACTTGTAGAAAAACTCGCTGCTGCTGGCGTAAAGCAAGACTTTGCATTTATTGAAGCTCAGCGCGGCATGTTCTCTTACTCAGGCTTAAGTGCTGAGCAAGTAGAGCGCTTACAAAAGGAAGATGGCATTTACGCCCTCTCCACAGGCCGTATTTGTGTGGCTGCCCTCAATACTAAAAATATTGATAAGGTAGCTAAAGCAATCGCCCGCGTATTGGCGTAACAACGCGTAATAAGCGGCTACACTGAATTACCAGGAGGCAACATGCTATATCAGTTACATGAATTTCAAAAAGCTTTACTTCAACCAGTAAGCTCATGGGCTCGAGCAGCATCTGAAGCATTTATTAATGCCTCCAACCCAGCATCCAAGGTTCCAGGGTCAGATCGCTTAGCTGCTAGCTATGAACTTCTTTACCGTCTAGGTAAAGATTACAAGAAACCAGAATTCGGTATTCGCTCAATAAAGGCGCATGGTCGCGAAGTAGCGATTCATGAAAGAACGGTTGTAGCTAAGCCATTTTGCAACCTCATTCGCTTCAAGCGCTTCTCCGATGATCTCGATGTCATTAAGAAGCTGAAAGACGATCCATCAGTTTTGGTTGTTGCCCCGCTATCTGGACATCACTCCACATTGTTGCGTGACACAGTCCGCACGCTCTTGCAAGATCACAAGGTCTATATCACCGACTGGATTGATGCTCGCATTGTTCCTGCGGATGCTGGCGACTTTGGTCTCGATGACTATGTTCACTACGTTCAAGATTTCATTCGCGCTATTGGTGCTGAGAACTTGCATGTGATCTCTGTCTGCCAACCCACAGTTCCTACATTAGGCGCAATCTCTTTGATGGCTTCTGCCGGAGAAAAAACACCAGCCTCCATGATCATGATGGGCGGTCCAATTGATGCGCGCAAGTCACCTACTGCTGTTAATAATCTAGCTGACCAAAAGTCCTACGACTGGTTTGAAAGCCATGTGATTTACAAAGTACCGCCAAGCTACCCAGGTGCTGGCCGTAAAGTTTATCCAGGCTTCTTGCAACATACCGGCTTTATTGCCATGAATCCCCAAAACCACTTACAGTCTCATTGGGATTACTTCCAAAACCTAGTGCGTGGCGATGAGCAAGATGCTGAAGCTCACATCCGCTTCTATGATGAGTACAACGCAGTTCTTGACATGGATGCCAAGTTTTACTTAGACACCATTAAGACCGTATTCCAAGACTATTCACTACCAAATGGCACATGGGCAGTATCGGGCGATCTAGTCAAGCCGCAAGACATTAAAAAAACTGCCCTTCTCACAGTTGAAGGCGAATTGGACGATATCTCTGGCAGTGGCCAGACCCGTTCAGCTCATGCATTGTGTGCAGGTATTCCAAAGGCTGATAAAGATCACTACGAAGTTGCGGGTGCCGGTCACTACGGCATCTTCTCAGGTCGTCGTTGGCGCGAAAAGGTATACCCAAAAATTAAATCATTTATTCGCGAGCATCAAGGCGTACAGAAAAAAACGAAAGCCAGACCCCCAAAACTGGGAACAAAGAAAGCTGCATAAAACAGCGGCGCGACTTTCGGGTCGCGCTTCTAGTTTTAGGGCGGGCAAATTGCAATGAATATCAAACAGACGAAAGAGCTAGCTGATCGTCTCGAGGACATGCTTCCTCAAACCCAATGCACTAAGTGTGGCTACCCAGACTGCCGGGCCTACGCAGAAGCTTTGGCAATGGGTGAAGCCCTACCCAATCGCTGCCCTCCTGGGGGCGTAGCAGGCATTCGAAGGCTCAGCGCCATCCTTGCGCCGATTTTCCCGCAGGATGCATTTGAACTACACCCCACAATTAATCCTGAATGTGGGATAGAGCGCCCTAGACCGGTGGCTTTTATCGATCCGAAGACTTGCATTGGTTGCACGCTATGTATTCAAGCATGTCCTGTAGACGCCATTGTGGGCGCGTCAAAGCAAATGCACATTGTTTTAAGTGATTGGTGCACTGGTTGCGATCTTTGCATGCCGCCTTGCCCTGTTGACTGCATCACCATGATTGATGTCACTAGCGAGAAAACTGGCTGGGATGCTTTGTCACCAGAATTAGCGCAAGTCGCACGTACACGATACGAGGCGCGTGATGTCCGATTGGACCGAGAGCAACGCGACAATGATGATCGACTGGCCAAGAAAGCTGCCGCTAAGTTAGTCGCCGTGAATGCTGAGAGCCCAGATTCTGAAGAGGCGCTAAAAGAACAGGAAAGAAAGCGAGCCATCATTGCCGCTGCCATTGCGAGAGCCCAACAAAAGAAATGATGAATCTCGAAAAACGCCAAGCTTTTTTTGAATTACTTCGGGAAAATAATCCCCACCCAGAAACAGAGCTGGAATATAGCTCACCATTTGAACTACTGATTGCCGTACTATTATCGGCACAAGCAACTGATATATCGGTAAACAAAGGCACCCGCAAACTTTTTAAGATTGCCAATACTCCTCAAGCACTATTGGATCTGGGTGAAGAAGGTGTTAAGCCTTTCATTCAACACATTGGGCTGTTTAACTCCAAAGGTAGGCATATCCAAGAGACTTGCCGGCTGCTACTAGAAAACCATGGTGGCGAAGTACCCCAACATCGCGAGGAGCTTGAGGCCCTCCCAGGCGTTGGCAGAAAAACTGCGAACGTCATCCTCAATACTGCTTTTGGTCAACCCACCATGGCTGTCGACACCCACATCTTCAGAGTCTCCAATCGCACTGGCTTAGCGCCTGGAAAAGATGTTGTGAAGGTGGAGGAGCAATTACTCAAGCGTGTACCGAAAGAGTTTTTAATGGATGCTCACCACTGGCTTATTCTGCATGGTAGATATACCTGCAAGGCGCGCAACCCTGATTGTGAACAATGCATTGTTGAGCCGCTCTGTGGCTTCAAACAAAAAACCGGCAAAGGAAAAGTTCGTGGCAATATTTAATCCAACTCGCGAAGAAGTACGTCGCTTTTTTTGTGACACCTGGAAAAAGAAAACCGAGGATCATATTCTGACGCCCATGGAAATGATTGCTGGCGATTGGATGGCGCAACATCCCGAGTACCACTCTCTATTGACCGATCCAGAAGGTGCGGTAGCGCAAGACTACACACCAGAACGCGGCGAGACCAATCCCTTCTTGCACCTCTCAATGCATCTGTCAATTAGCGAGCAAATTTCGATCGATCAACCGCCGGGCATCAAAGGTGTTGCGGAAAAACTGAAGAAGAAACTGGGCTCGGAACACGAAGCACAGCACGCCATGATGGAATGCCTTGGACAGGTCATGTGGGAAACGCAGCGTGAGGGACAGGCACTCAGTCCAGAGAAATACCTCGAGGCTTTAAAGAGGCTGAACTAGCATCATGCAAGGGTGGTGGTTGAGCCTTAGCGGACCATAACATAGATTGTCTTTACAGAGGCAACCGTGACCGCCTCCCTAAGCTTTTCTGGAAGATATACCTATACATATCCATTGCTAGGGTTTGCTTTTATATGAGCCACCCAAATGCCGACGTATTATGGTAAAAATTATAAAAACGATTAATATCCAGGAGACGGCGATGTATCAACTGAGTTTACATAAACGCATTCAGAGAGTATTTACTGCGATCGCTTTTTTAGCAGCAAGTACGGTCATGGCCCAAGCGCAAGACAGTTACCCAAAGGCGCCGATAAAAATAGTCGTACCCTACTCTGCCGGGGCTGTAACTGATGCTTTAGCTCGCATAGTTGCCATGGGATTAAATGAAAGTTTTGGCGTCACCGTTATTGTTGAAAATAAAGTAGGTGCCGGCGGTACGATTGGAACTGAGCAAGTTGCCCTCTCCCAACCTGATGGATACACCTTACTGTTAGGGGCAACCGGACCAGTCTCGGTCGGAAAAGCACTCTACCCTCAACTTCGCTACGATCCCGCAAAAGATCTAACGCCTCTTGCCATCATCACGCGCGTGCCATTCGTAGTTGTGGTGCATCCAGACCAGCCATATAAAAATGTAGCTGAACTCATCACCGCCGCTAAAGCAAAACCAAATAGCATTGCTTATGGTTCTGCTGGAAATGGAACTCCCCAACATATTATTGGCGAGATGTTTAAGCAATCTGCCAACGTTCAGTTGCTGCATATCCCCTACAAAGGCTCTGCGCCAGCTACGACAGACTTACTTGGCAATCAAGTCCCCCTCATGTTTGATAACCCGGGCCCATTAATGCAGCATATCCGCAATGGCAAGCTGCGCGCTCTTGCACAAACTGGTGACAAACGCTCAGTAGCACTTCCTGATGTACCGATAATGCGTGAAGCAGGAGTATCTGGACTTGTGGCGGCACCATGGTATGGAATTATGGGGCCAGGCAATATGCCTCCCGCTATTGCTGAAAAACTCAATAAAGAAATCAATGCAGTTTTGCGTAGACCCGATGTTATTGCGCGAATGCAAGAAATGGGCTTAATCGCAACGCCAATGTCACTAGCAGAAACACGTCAATTTCTTACGAATGAGGCAAAAATCTGGGGTGATGCCACTCGCAAATCAAACGCAACTGTAGATTAAATAATATGCCCCACATTACCGTTGAAATTCCTCCAGTGCTTCAAGATAAAATTGACTGGAATGGCCTTTTTAAATCCCTTCATATAAATCTAGCCAATGCGGGCTACGGTAGGCTTGATGATTTCAAAAGCCGCACTGTCAATCTGGATTGCTGGCAAGTATCCGATAAGGGGGAAGAGGCGGTCTTTTTATTTGCCACTTTGCAAACCATGAATCCACGACCTCCTGAAATGCTTCGAGCAATGGGCGGCATGATTTATGCAGCTATTGAAGAGCAAGCACGCCAAATAGCCGGCGATAGATGGCTCCAAGTTTGCGTAAAAGTAGGCGGCACATCGCCTGAAGATTACTTTAAAGGTCATATCAATGCGCCAGACCTTAAAGCAGGAAAATTCAAAGTAGGAGAGGCGGAGCCTCAAAGAACTACAACTTCATTTGAATAATTAGGTCGCGCTATTTAGAAAAGTGCTGCAATCGCTGATTTAATAGCATTTGGCAATTGTTGCGCTAATTGCTTTCGATCTTCCATCTGAGTGCTTGGGGTCTGCTGAGTCTTTTGCGACCACGGTGATCCCGGAAAGAAGGCATCGTCTTTATATCTTGGGATTACATGCCAATGGATATGGGGAACCATATTACCTAGCGCAGCGATATTGACCTTGTCTGGATGCATCACATGTCTTACCACCTCTTCTACCGCAAAGACCAGCGACATCAAATGCTCGCGCTCACCATGGGTAAGCTCGGTCATTTCTGCAACATGGCGATTCCAGATCACACGGCAAAAACCAGGTAGATCAACATCATTCACGAGGATAACGCGGCAGTCATCTCCACGCCAAATTAACAGGCCCTCTTCGGGCTTGAGTTCTTCCTTACAAAGTACGCAATTAGTCATGTGAAGAATGTAAACGAAAACGGCATCTAAGTCACCCTTGTGGGGTAATTTAGATGCCGGGACAGTAAGGGCAAATTTTTTGCTGTACTGCTGCTATGCACTACTTAGGGATTGCTTAGTGGAACTGCTCTTCTTCTGTAGAACCAGTCAATGCGGTTACCGAAGACTTGCCACCTTGAATTACGGTAGTGACATCATCGAAGTAACCAGTGCCAACCTCTTGCTGATGCGATACGAATGTATAACCACGATCACGAGCAGCAAATTCTGGCTCTTGCACTTTCTCAATGTAGGCAGTCATGCCGCGCTGCATATAGTCTTGAGCCAAGTCGAACATGTTGTACCACATGGAGTGAATACCAGCCAAAGTGATGAACTGATACTTGTAACCCATTGCACCTAATTCACGTTGGAACTTAGCAATCGTTGCGTCGTCCAAGTTCTTCTTCCAGTTAAAAGATGGTGAGCAGTTGTAAGCCAACATCTTACCTGGGAACTTCGCACGAATCGCTTCAGCGAACTGACGAGCAAATTCCAAGTCAGGTGTACCTGTTTCACACCAAACCATATCAGCGTATGCAGCGTATGCCAAACCGCGAGAGATTGCTTGATCCAAGCCCTTACGTGTTTTGTAGAAGCCTTCAGCAGTGCGCTCACCTGTCAAGAATGGCTTGTCGTTTGCATCGTAGTCAGAGGTCAATAAGTCGGCAGCTTCAGCATCAGTACGAGCCAAAATAATAGTTGGAACACCCATAACGTCTGCAGCCAAACGTGCAGAGATCAATTTCTGAACAGATTCAGTGGTTGGCAACAATACCTTGCCACCTAAGTGACCACACTTCTTAACAGAAGAGAGTTGATCTTCGAAGTGAACGCCAGCAGCGCCCTGCTTGATCAATGCCTTGCTTAATTCAAATGCATTCAACACACCACCGAAGCCAGCTTCAGCATCAGCAACGATTGGAGCGAAATACTCAATATAACCGGCATCGCCTTTATTGATGCCTTTGGCAGTTTGGATTTCGTCAGCACGTTGGAATGAGTTGTTAATACGCTCAACCATCTTAGGAACCGAGTCAACTGGATACAAAGATTGGTCTGGATACATCGCCGCATATGAGTTACCGTCAGCGGCAACTTGCCAACCTGACAAGTAAATAGCTTGAACACCAGCTTTAACCTGTTGCATTGCTTGACCACCAGTCAAAGCACCTAAACAGTTAACGTAAGCTTCGTTATTAACCAATTCCCAGAGACGCTCTGCCCCATGCTTAGCTAACGTGTGCTCAATCTTCAATGAGCCACGGAGACGAATAACGTCTTCAGCTGTGTAGCCACGAGTAATACCCTTCCAACGTGGATTGGTATCCCAGTCTTTTTGTAGTGCTGCGATTTCTGCTTTGCGATCTGCCATGTTTTTCTCCCTAAGTTAAACAAGTACTTCAAATATTTGGACATTCAAGTCTTATGTCTTATATAAGAGTTTAAGTGTCCACGAAAAGCATGCAAGGACTATTTGAGTAAGAAATGAAAATAATTAGCTCAATTAATTCAGTAACTTAAATACTATTTTTTATATTATGAAAAACTCATTCAAAGGGCGAAAGAAAGCCTTGGTTGAAATGTTGCACTGCATTTTGCATATGGGAATGTCTTTTCACATTATGAAAAGAAAGAAGATATCTAGATAGTTTTCGGGCTACTGATGGTGGCGACTTTGAATCCAGTCAAGATAATCATAAGCTGGAGAAGGGCAACACCCACAAAGAGAAGTTTAGGCAAACCAATATCCAGGAAAATTCCAAAGACGAGCGGACTTAAGGCGGCGCCCAGATCTATTCCTGAATATACGATGCCGTAAACCCTGCCCGATGAGCCAGAAGGCGTAGCCGAACGAATCATGAGGTCACGGGATGGCGCTGCAATACCCAAGCCAAGCCCAATCACAATGAAGGCGATCACAATTAATTCAATAGGCACTAAACCAGTAGCCAATAAAAGACCCATCACGATATTGACGGTAAAACAGATCGTAATAATGCGCTCGGGTACTTTTAACTTAGTAGCAAGATAGCCACCCAACAGCATCCCTCCAGCACCACCCATAGACATGAGTGTTAAGTAGTAATTACCTGAACTAACGGCAATGTCATAGATCTTAAAAAGCGCCGTTGGTGCAAATGACTGCAGACCTGTCGTTGCAGCCATACTAAAGAAAAAGAAAATCCAGCAAAGCCATACAACGGGTGACTTTAAAAATCCAAAGGTGCTCATCGGCCCACCGCCAGGATTACTTTGAGCATGCCTAGCCTGTGATTCCTCGCGCCTTGCATGGACATCATCAATTAAGCGCGCCCTACCAATCCACAAGGTTAATAGGATCAGGGCTTCAAGGACTGCAGCAGATAAAAAGGCAATGCGCCAATCCGCAATAGTAGTCACAGCCACCATAAAGGCTGGGGCCGCTGCCCAACCGATATAGCCCGTTACCCCATGAATGGAATAAGCGTAAGGCAAATTGGGTGGCGAAATTTTATGATTGATGAGCGTGTAGTCAACAGGATGGAAAATACCATTGCCACATCCCGCTATTACCGCACCCATAACTAACATGGCATAGCTATTGCTTTGCGAATAAGTGAGTGCAGCTAATGCAAGCAAGCCTATCCCAGCAAACAATACTGGACGAGCGCCAATGCGATCCACTAAAAATCCAGAAGCTGCTTGAACAATGCAGGAGACCACGAAGAAAATGGTCATGAGTAGACCTAGCTCGGCATAGTTAAAGCCAAACTCAGCCTTCAACCATGGGAACATGGGCGGCAGGATTAAATGAAAGAAATGGGAACTGCCGTGAGCCAGGCTAATGAGACCAACAACCCGGACATCACTGGCGCGCCTCATTTTCAGAGCGTCAGTCATGTACCGAGTTTACTGGTGCAGGAAAATTCCTGCTGATGTTACTTTGTCTTACTTGCTAAAACTAAAGTCGCCATTCTGATCAACACCTACAGGAACCGTATCCGTAGGGCCAAACTTACCTTCCAGGATCATCTTAGAAACTGGGTTTTCGATATATTGCTGAATCGCACGCTTTAGAGGTCTGGCTCCAAATACAGGGTCAAAGCCGACTTCTGCAATCTTACTTAGAGCGGCATCGCTGACCTCCAATTGCATATCCACCTTTGCCAAACGATCTGACAAGTTCTTGAGCAAGATCTTCGCGATATTAGCGATATTGCCTTTATCCAAACCATGGAACACCACGATCTCATCAATACGATTTAAGAACTCAGGGCGGAAATGATTCTTCAACTCTTCAAACACAGCATCTTTAATCTCGGACTGCTTCTTATCAGTCATCGACTGGATGAGATGCGAGCCAATATTGCTGGTCATCACAATCACCGTGTTCTTAAAGTCTACAGTGCGACCTTGACCATCAGTCAAGCGACCATCGTCCAATACTTGTAAGAGTACGTTAAAGACATCTGGATGCGCTTTTTCGATTTCATCAAACAAGATCACACTGTATGGATGGCGACGAACTTGCTCAGTTAAATAACCACCCTCTTCGTAACCAACATAACCCGGAGGCGCACCGATTAAACGTGCCACGCTGTGCTTCTCCATGAACTCACTCATGTCGATACGGATGAGATGATCTTCGCTGTCAAACAAGAAACCTGCCAGGGCTTTGCACAACTCGGTTTTACCAACACCTGTTGGCCCTAAGAATAAGAATGAACCATAAGGACGATTCTCTTCGGCCAAACCAGCACGGGAGCGACGAATAGCATCCGACACAGCGCGAATAGCCTCTTCCTGACCAACCACACGCTTATGTAACAGCTCTTCCATCTTCAACAGCTTGTCGCGCTCACCCTGCATCATCTTCGATACCGGAATACCAGTCGCACGAGAAACTACTTCAGCAATCTCTTCTGCACCTACCTGAGTGCGCAAGAGCTTGTTCTTAACCACGCCATCTTTATCACCTTTTGCTTCGGCGGCAGCAGCAGACTTGAGCTTAGCTTCAAGCTCAGGCAGTTTGCCGTATTGCAATTCAGCGACTTTCTCTAACTTACCGTCACGCTGGAGCTTTGCAATATCTATCCTTACTTTTTCAATTTCTTCCTTCAGATGAGCTGCGCCTAATACAGCGCCCTTTTCTGATTTCCAGACTTCTTCTAAATCAGCATACTCAGCGCCAAGACGCTTAATTTCATCTTCAATGAGACCTAGGCGTTTTTTCGAAGCATCGTCCTTCTCTTTCTTAACGGCTTCGCGTTCAATCTTTAGCTGAATCAAGCGACGCTCCAGCCTATCCATCACCTCAGGCTTAGAGTCAATCTCCATCCGAATACGCGAGCCAGCCTCATCAATCAGGTCGATCGCCTTATCCGGCAAGAAACGATCCGTAATATAGCGATGTGATAATTCAGCAGCCGCAACAATCGCTGGGTCAGTAATCTCAATACCATGATGCAGTTCATAGCGCTCTTTCAGGCCGCGCAAGATAGCGACGGTAGCTTCAACGCTTGGCTCTTCCACCATGACTTTTTGGAAGCGACGTTCTAGAGCAGGATCTTTTTCGATGTACTTGCGGTACTCATCCAAAGTCGTTGCGCCAATGCAATGCAATTCACCGCGAGCCAAGGCAGGCTTGAGCATATTGCCGGCGTCCATCGCGCCCTCTCCCTTGCCTGCACCAACCATCGTATGAATCTCATCAATAAAGATGATGGTCTGACCTTCGTCTTTAGCAACGTCGCTCAGAACAGCTTTTAAACGCTCTTCGAATTCACCGCGGTACTTAGCGCCCGCCAATAACAAGGCCATATCCAATACGAGGACGCGCTTATTTTTGAGGGTTTCTGGAACTTCGCCATTAATAATGCGCTGGGCTAAGCCCTCGACGATGGCAGTCTTACCAACACCTGGCTCACCAATGAGTACTGGGTTGTTTTTACCGCGACGTTGCAAGATCTGAATGGTGCGACGAATTTCATCATCGCGACCAATGACAGGATCAAGCTTGCCCATACGAGCACGCTCAGTTAAATCGACGGTATATTTCTTTAAGGCTTCACGTTGGCCTTCAGCATCTGCACTATTCACTGATTCTCCTCCGCGCACTAAATCAATAGCCGCCTCTAACGATTTCCGATTTAAACCATTCTCCCGAGCAATCTTACCCAGCTCGCCCTTATCATCTGCCACCACCAGCAAAAACAGCTCACCAGCGATAAATTGATCATTGCGCTTATTGGCTTCTTTTTCACATAAGTTGAGCCAGTTGCTTAAATCACGGCCAACCTGAACCTCGCCACTAGTGCCCTGCACTTCTGGGAGATTGCTAATTAGCTTCTCAGTTGCCTTCTCGAGACCAGGCACATTAACGCCAGCACGAGTTAACAAACTCTTGGCGCCACCATCAGAATCACGCAACATCGCCAAGAGCAAGTGGGCCGGCTCGATGTATTGATTGTCTTTTGCCAAAGCAAGGCTTTGCGCCTCGCTGAGCGCTTCTTGAAATTTAGTAGTTAATTTATCTATTCTCATTTTTTAAGTCCTATGTACTACAGCTATTTTTTACATATATCTATCTATAGAATATAGGGGCATTCTTTGTAATTTCAAGTGTTTTAAACCCCTTTTTAACTGAATTTACCCCTATTTTGACTTGGCTTGTTTACCTCCTAGAGTGCTCTGATGGCAGTTACTACGCTGGCATTACCAACCGCCTAGAGCATCGCTTGGCAGCCCATAATTCAGGGGATGGCGCTCGGTATACGAGGGCTCGCAGACCAGTTACCCTTTTGGCCACCCAAGAGCACCCTGATCGATCTGAAGCCTCCAAGGCGGAAGCTAGACTGAAGAAATTGCCTAGATCTGAAAAGTTGGATTTTTTTAAAGCCTAGACTTTTGGTGGCTGTTTATGCAGTATCTTTGACTGCCAAGGAAATCACCTGGCTCCTAAAGCTTCCGGCCAGTGCTTTTTTCAGGATCTTGTAAATATCTAGGTCAAACTCAGCCTCTCCCGAGTCTGCCAATTCATAGAGCTCTTCCTCGTTGATCGCAGTGCCAAGATACCGCCATTGATCCACTACGTGCATATGGCCAGCCTCTTTAATTGCAATAGGCCCCGCATAAGGCCACACTTGAACCTGAAATAACGCCAAGGCAGTCTTGAGTTGAAGATTGTGTAACTCTATAGGGGAGCGGCCGATACAAGCGCCCCCGCATTGCTTTACTTGATAACCAAAGCAAGCTTTACCTTCAATACGCTTCTCTAAACCCAGAAGCGCTTCACAGAGTCGATATTTTTTAGCTATTGCCTTTAGATAAGTATTGGCCTCTCTTTTGCTATAGAACAATCCAAATAAGTTTTCTTGGACTCCAGGATCTAATTCACGATGGCCGACTAGGTGCGGAGTAAGTACGCCATCCTCATCGAGCTCTAACCTCCATGCACAGAGATCTTTTGAGCGACGTAATTTAATGTTCATGCTGGGCATGCGCCCTTTAATGAGTCGAGATTCTAAAATCAGTGCGCCTAGCTCTCCACTAGTCTCAATCCAATCAATGTCTCTGATCTGCATTGAGAGCTTCATTTCCTTGCGCTGGGTGAGCGCCCCCTGAAAATGTCCCATCACCCTACTTCGCAAAGAAATACTCTTGCCGATATAAATCGGAACCTGATTCTCACCATAAAAAATATAGCAGCCTGGCTTCTCTGGAATGGAGTCCACCAAAGCTTTATCGATATTGGGCGGCAAGCTCGGATTTCCAATGAGTTGGTTCATGGCTTTGAGAAGCGCCTCACGCCCTAGCTTTGCTTCGCATACTCGCCAAAACTGGAGCAATAAATCCGCGTCACCAAGCGCACGATGCCGAGAGCTAATTTTTAACTTATGAGCGCTGATGATGGTGTCTAGATTGTGTCTAGGCTGCTCCGGAAATAGCAATCTGGATAACTTTACAGTGCAGAGCACTTTAGGCTTGAAATCGATGCCCGCTCGCTTAAAAGACGCTTTCAAGAAACCATAATCAAATCGAGCGTTATGGGCCACAAAAATCTTACCCTCAAGCTCTCGAGCGATTTCTGTAACAAGACCCTCAAAGGCAGGCTGCTTGCTCACCATGTCTGGACGGATGCCAGTCAAGGCTTGGATGTTTTGAGGAATAAAAGTTTGGGGATTGATGAGGCTTTCCCAAGTCTCCACTTGATCATGAACCAGGGATTTGATGCCCACCTCAGTAATACGATCGCGCTCAAAATGTGAGCCCGTAGTCTCAATGTCAACAAATGCTAACGGGGGATACTCAAGGTCACTCACTGACATCAGGAGAAAAAATTACTTTTTACCTTGATACTTCGCAATACTCGCTTTGAGGTCTCTGTACTCTTCACAACTCAATAAACAAGCCTTATCGAGTCGTGCCAACATAGCCTCAGCTCCAGGCAAATCCTTCTTCATCAAAAGCAACTCACCGTAATACTCCAAAGCAGCCCGATGACTTGGATCGATCTTGAGTGCCGCCTGGTAATACTTTTCAGATAACGCTAAATCTGGTGGCTGCTTTTTGCGAAGACTGTATCCCATGAGATTGTTCCAGTCCGCCGAGTTGACTTCGTTTGCTGACTGCAACTGCTTTAATGCTTGATCATAATTATTCGATTTAATGCTGGCGCGGGCATCTGTTAGCCAAGCAGGGTCAGATTTAGCCGGAGTGCTGTCAGCGGCCACTGAAACTACCCATGGTGCTATTGCAAGCACAAGGGATAAAAATAGTTTGCTAGCAAAATTCCACTTCACTGCCTTGATCATATGGAGCCTTATTTTTAACCCGCTTTATGTAAATAGTCACCGAAACTAAAGATCGAGTTTGGCCCCAATGGCACATCTTCTACTTTTTTAAATGGTGCCTTGATGACCCTCTGAATCTCACCCTTCGATGGCTTATTTACCCTCAATTCTGGGTAAGCAAAAACCTGACGCTCTGGTGCCGTTTTGGCCTCGCTAAATCGCGGGACATAATCTTTAATAGCATCGGAGAGGTTCATATTGGCCATGCAACTGAGCATATAAGTCTCCAAGGATTGATATAACTCACTTGCAATGTCACAAGCCTCAACCTTGCGTTTTTTAATGTAATTCATAGCCAGCACTACATCCTTAATGGTGACCATGCGGGGATCTTGCAGGAGTGTATAACCGCCATTGCGGCCTTTGGTACCTTTGACGATTCCTGCGGCACGCAAGGCGCTGAGTAAAAGCTCTATTCTGCTAATCGATAATTTTTGGCGTTTTGCGAGCTCTAATCCGGTGATGGGTTGAACGCTATTTGAATTAGATGCAATATCAACCAAAGTATTTAGGGCGGCCTTCACTGCTGTATTGACGTTCATGATTAATTTAGCAAATATGTTGAATTAAGATCAGTATCAAGTTAAGCGCTTATTTCTGCAGACCCCCAAGCTTTAACCCTGAAGTACTCATGGTTACAGTCAACCCAAATACGGTCTTAGCTCAGCGAGGAGATTCTTAAATTGCTCGCGCCTTAGAAACTGGCCAACCTCAACCCTTTGCCCTGTTTGCTCAATAAAAAATACTTTTTGATGCTCTTCCGGCTGAGATAGCCTGACCCAGCGAGCATTAAATTCAATCACCGTCTCTTTATAAGCGATAAATTTCCTCACAATTAAGCGGGTTCCGCTAATTTCGATCTCCTCAAAATCCAAAGCATGTCGGCAGTAAATCAAGAAACCAGCAGTAACAGCGGTCAATTCAATGGCCGTGAAAATGAGGATGATTTTTACGCCCGCCAATAGAAAACCAGTGGCCACGGTTAGCGAAAGGCAAACCAAGGCTATGTAGAACTTGAGCAACTGGCCTGGGGTCAGCGCGCAATTTCGTCTCATCTTCCAGGTTTTCGTCACGGGATATGGATTTACTGAATCTGACGGCCTAGTGATTAGCTGCTTTGGCTTGTTTAGCTTTTTCAAGCTGGTCGGCGCTACGCTGCTGGAAATCAACCATCGAGTGGTAGCCCATTTGATAGCAAGGGCAATGTTTACCTAAGATCCAGCGTGCGAGCTTAACTCGTAATTTTTGCATCATATTTTTCTCCTGTGAATACTATGCAATTTAGCTGAAATCCGGGATTGCCGCCTGATGACCCTAAGAAGGAGACTGCTCCTCGCTTGAAGAGCCTGGGGTCTCAGGGGTCGAGTCAATAGAAAGGCTTTTTGCCGATAGGAGGGATGGCGCACTCATTTTCTTACCATCCCACACTTGACCACACCAGCACTCCCCTGCCTCATTAATGATGCAAACTCCTGAGCCACAGCAACGTTTATCTGGCGCTTTCATGATCAACCTATTTGTCCTGAACAATTCATAATGAGGCCTATTCTAGAGTTTTTATTGAAATGACGTACTCACCCCGAGCCTGATTCATCAACCATGCAAAACCAGTTATTTGATCACCAAGAGTCTGCAGAACCCCTGGTTATATTGGCTAAAAATGGCCAAGCTGAATATCTCAACAGCTTTTTCGATGCAGATGCGGCTGATAGTTTATTTGACAGTCTATTGGGCTCGCTTGCCTGGGAATCGGACCAAATCCAAATGTTTGGAAGATTACTTACAACTGCAAGAAAAGTTGCCTGGGTAGGCGATCCAGAGTGCCTGTACACCTATTCTGGAATGCAAAAAACTCCGCAAAACTGGACCAATGAGTTACTGAAAATAAAGGGGCGGCTTGAACAGTTGACTGGCTATACCTACAACTCTTGCTTACTCAATCTGTATCACACCGGCGCTGAAGGCATGGGCTGGCATAGTGATAATGAGAAGGAGCTAGATAGTACGACCCCTATCGTATCAATCAGCTTAGGCGCTCGACGTAAATTTGCATTTCGCCATAAGCAGGATAAAACTACCACTTCAGTATTTCTTGAGCATGGCAGCCTACTCATCATGCATCCACCCATTCAAGAGTACTGGCATCACAGTCTTCTTAAAACCAAGGCTGTCATAGACCCACGAATCAATCTCACCTTTCGCAAAATACTTCCTGGGATATGAATACCAGTAAAGCAATCAAAAAGGTAGCGGTTATTGGTGCAGGGATTGCTGGCCTCTCCTGCGCGCGAGAGCTACAGTCACAAGGCATATTGGTAGATGTCTTTGAGAAGAGTCGCGGCCCTAGTGGGCGAATGAGTACGCGTCGTAGTGAGGATTGGTCAGTAGACCATGGCGCTCAATACTTTACCGCCAGAGATCCTCGTTTTATTCAGGAAGTACGAAGTTGGTTACAGGCTGATGCCGCTACTATTTGGAAACCTAAACTCAAGGTGTACGAGGCTAAGGCATGGCGCCAAAGTAACTCAACAGAAATCCGCTATGTTGGCGCCCCCAATATGAACTCGATAGGAAGGCATCTTGCCGAAAAACTATCCATTCAATATGGGGCAACTATCTCAAAAGTAGAACGGAGAGCTGATCAGTGGCATCTTCAGAGTAGTGAAATTGGTGAAATCACAGCATCCTATGATTTTGTCGTACTAGCTATACCTGCTCCTCAAGCAAGCGCATTGGCAAAGGGTATTGATATTAGAGCCTCCGATATCACCGACTCAGCCCAGATGAAGGCCTGCTGGACCATGATGGCGAATTTTCCCAACCAGACAAGAGCAGACTTTGATGCAGCATTTGTCAATCAAGAAATCATTAGCTGGATTTGTCAGAATGGATCGAAGCCAATGCGGCAGGGAGCTACGTGGACCATCCATGGCAGCCCAGTCTGGAGTCAAGACAATGTTGAGCTAAGCAAAGAGGAGGCTCAAGACCAGATGTTGCAATGTCTAACAAGTCTTGGTTTTAACTGTCAGGATGCAGAAATTAGCATGCATCGCTGGCGCTATGCGAGTGGAGGCCTAGAAAATTCAATCGGCTTTCATTCGCTAGCGGATATTGGATTAGGACTTTGTGGAGACTGGCTTAATGGCGGCAGAGTCGAGGGTGCTTGGTTAAGCGGTCTCGAGCTGGCTGTGGCGCTAAAAGAGATATGACGCTAAATTATTTCCAACGCGCCATTGCAGCATCGTCAGTCACGCGTGCATCAACCCACTTACTACCTTCTGGAGTTTCTTCTTTTTTCCAAAATGGTGCCGCTGTTTTTAAGTAATCCATGATGAACTCGCAAGCTACAAATGCTTCACCTCGGTGGGCGCTAGTCACTGCTACTAGAACAATTTGATCTTCAGGCAGAAGTGGTCCTACTCGATGAATTGCTAGTGTTTTATAAAGATCCCAGCGACCTCTAGCCTGCTTGATGATTTCCTCTAGGGACTTTTCTGTCATGCCTGGATAGTGCTCCAACGTCATACCTTTGACTTGACTGCCATCATTCATATCCCGCACAGTACCCACAAAAGTCACTACGGCACCTACTCGCGCGTCATCCTGACGGAGTGCCTTGACTTCAGTCGTGAGATCAAAGTCTTGCTCTTGAATGCGGATGAAATCATTCTGCATCTTAGCCGCCTGTAACAGGGGGGAAGAATGCGACTTCAGCACCCTCTACTAGCGGAGTAGAGTCGGCCACCATCTCTTGATTTAGAGCGCAGCGAATTATTTTGGTACTTGCCAATACTTCAGCCCAAGGACCCCCTCGTTGAACTAGGTAGGCCCTTAAGTCGGCAATGGTTTTTACTTCTACTGGCGTAGTAATGCTCTCACCAGAAAGTCCAAGACCCTCTCTTAAGGAGGCAAAGAATCGTAATTCGAGTTTCATATAGGAATCGTAATCTGAATTCTTGGAGCTTGCTGAGTGTGCCGGACTAATTAGCTGAGCAAGGCACTAAAAGGGATGTACTTCACTAGCTCACCTGCTTTAAAGGTATGTCCCGGTGGACAATCTAGCAAGCCATCACCCCAAGAGGCGCTAGTAAGTACGCCAGAACTTTGGTTAGGGAATAGATCTAATCCACCCTGCGCATTGATCTTGACGCGCAAAAACTCATTGCGACGATCACCCTTGAGCCAATCAAAGTCAGCTCGCATTGGGTAAGACTGTGGCATACCTGCATCTCGCCCTTGTAGCTTCAGAATAAATGGTCGCACAAATAGGAGGAATGTCACGAAACTAGAGACTGGGTTGCCGGGGAGTCCAATAAACCAAGTTTCCCCATTCTTACTCTCATTTGACTTGCGCACAGCACCAAAAGCCAAAGGCTTTCCAGGCTTAATGGCAATCTGCCAGAGGTCCAACCTACCCTCAGCAGTCACCGCAGGTTTGATGTGATCTTCTTCGCCAACGGATACGCCACCAGAAGTAATGATCAGATCATGATCTTGGCTAGCCTTGCGAAGTGTTTCTTTAGTTGCTTCAAGACTGTCAGGAACAATCCCGAAGTCTGTGGCATCGCAGCCTAAGGATTTGATGCACGCTAATAAAGTGTCGCGATTGGAGTTGTAGATGCCGCCTGGTTTGAGTGGTTCACCTGGCAGAGAAAGTTCGTCACCAGTGAAAAATGCAGCAACCCTGACTTTACGTTTTACATTCAAATGCGTTAAGCCAGCAGATGCCGCAACACCTAATTCTTGTGGCCTCAAATAAGCACCCGCAGTCAGAGCTGTTTTGCCTGCAGTCAGATCTTCACCTCTTCGACGAATCCACTGGCCCGATGTTGGCGCAATATTGACCTGCACTTGATCGGTTGAGCCCTCTGGAATAGCGCAATCCTCTTGCATGACAACAGCATCAGCGCCCGGAGGTACTGGAGCGCCTGTAAAGATTCTGGCAACAGTGCCCGGCTCCAATTGGGTACCCATTGATCCCGCCGGAATACGTTGTGCAAACTTGAGAGTGCATCCGGGAGTTTGGGTATCCGCAGTGCGCACCGCATAACCATCCATTGAGGTGTTATCGAGTGGAGGCACGTCCACCAAGCTGTTAACGTTTTCCGCAAGCACACGGCCGAGAGCAACCTGCATAGCAACCATCTCACTCTCACCTACAGCTTTTGCATTTGACAGTAAGTGGTCTAAAGCCTGCTGAGCAGTCAACATCGGAGGCTTGGTCATAGCACTTTTTCTGAGTTAATTGACGTGGGCAGTAATGAAGTTTTTCACTTGATTGACATCGGCATCGATATTTTCAACGCGCTGGGGCTTTGACTTGATATCCTTGAATGCTGCTGGGCACTCTGCAGGACGACCCAATGCAACTTCAATCGTTTCTTCAAACTTAATTGGCAAGGCGGTTTCCAGAACAATCATTGGAATACCTGCTTGTAAATGCTCTCTGGCCACCTTCACACCGTCAGCAGTATGCGTATCAATCATCACGCCATACTGTGAGTCAATATTGCGAATAGTATCTAAGCGGTTTTGATGGGTGCTGCGACCAGATTGAAATCCATACTGAGCAATATCTTTAAAGACAGCGTCTTTAGAAATATCAAAGCCACCCGCTTCGTCTACCTGCTTGAACATGACAGCAGTAACCTTGCCGTCCTTACCCATAAGATCAAATACAAAGCGCTCAAAGTTACTTGCCTTCGAAATATCCATAGATGGGCTGGAGGTATGCAAAGTTTCAGCAGACTTGCGTGCACGGTAAACGCCTGTACGGAAGAACTCATCAAGAACATCGTTCTCATTGGTAGCCGCAATCAAATGCGCGATTGGTAATCCCATCATGCGGGCAATGTGGCCGGCGCAGATATTGCCAAAGTTGCCAGAAGGCACAGTGAACGAAACTTTTTCAGAGCTTGATTTTGTAGCCAGCAAATATCCTTGGAAGTAGTAAACCACCTGGGCAACCACACGGCCCCAGTTGATCGAGTTCACTGTACCGATTTGATTATTTGCTTTAAAGGCATGATCATTGCTGACTGCCTTGACAATATCTTGGCAGTCATCAAATACACCAGCAACCGCCAAGTTAAAAATATTCGGGTCTTGCAAGGAATACATCTGTGCGGATTGGAAAGCACTCATCTTGCCGCGCGGTGAAAGCATAAATACCTTCACGCCCTCTTTGCCACGCATGGCATATTCAGCAGCACTTCCGGTATCGCCAGAAGTCGCGCCCAAAATATTGAGCTTCTGACCTTTTTTCTTTAGGGCGTATTCAAAGAGATTGCCGAGCAACTGCATCGCCATATCTTTGAATGCCAATGTTGGGCCATTAGACAGGCTCAATAAGCCGATACGAGTACCCTGCTCTTCACCCAGCCAATGTAATGGAGTAATGTGTTTCGCGTTATCTTCAGCGCGACCATTGCAATAGACCTGCTCTGTATAGGTCTTACGCAACAAAGCACGTAAATCCGCTTCGGGAATATCGTCGCAATATAAACTCAAAACTTCGTAAGCGAGATCGGCATAGGACAACCCACGCCAAGAATCCAATTGCTCTTTAGTTACCTGTGGGTACTCGGTGGGCAGATATAAGCCGCCATCTGGCGCTAATCCGCCGAGCAAGATTTCTAAAAAGGATTGTTGTGGGCTGTTGCCCCGAGTAGATTGATAACGCATTTATTTGTATTAGGACAGATTTTCTAAACGGATCTTCACCACTTCACCAGCAACAGTTTTCAGATTCTGAATTTCCTGAATCGCTGCCAGCATGTGCTTTTCTTTGGTCTCGTGAGTCAATGCAACCAAATCAGTTTGGCTCTCACCTTCATCCGCTTCTTTTTGCAAGAGCGCATCAATCGAGATACCGTGAGCTGCCAAAATCTTCGTGATATCAGCCAACACGCCAGCCTGGTCTGCTACGCGCAAACGCAAGTAATAACTGGTGGTGATTTCACCCATTGGCAATACCGTGATGTCACGTACTGCATCAGGCTGGAAAGCCAAGTAAGGAACGCGGTTCTCAGGACTTGCGCCCAATAAACGAGTGATATCTACTAAGTCGGCAATCACAGCAGAAGCAGTTGGCTCAGAGCCTGCACCCTTACCGTAGTAAAGCGTAGTTCCAACCGCATCACCAAATACCTGAACGGCATTCATGGCGCCTTCAACGTTTGCAATCAAACGCTTAGTCGGGATCAAGGTCGGATGCACGCGCAATTCAACGCCAGTAGTTGTCTTCTTGGCAATACCGAGCAACTTAATGCGATAGCCTAACTGCTCAGCATATTTAATATCGATAGCATCTAATTTCGTAATACCCTCAACATGTGCTTTTTCAAATTGCATTGGGATACCAAAGGCAATAGCGCTCATGATCGTTGCCTTGTGAGCGGCATCCACACCCTCAATATCAAATGTAGGGTCTGCTTCTGCGTAACCTAAGCGCTGAGCCTCTTTCAAGACGGTCGCAAAGTCCAAGCCTTTATCGCGCATCTCAGAAAGAATAAAGTTAGTAGTGCCATTGATAATGCCTGCGATCCACTCAATGCGATTGGCAGTTAAGCCTTCGCGAAGCGCTTTGATGATTGGAATACCACCAGCAACAGCAGCCTCAAAAGCGACCATCACACCTTTTTCATGAGCGGCTTTAAAAATTTCATTGCCATGCACGGCAATCAAAGCTTTATTCGCTGTAACTACATGCTTACCAGCGGCGATTGCCTCAAGAACTAAGTCCTTAGCGATGCCGTAGCCACCAATCAATTCAACAACGATATCGATCTCGGGGTTATTAATCACTGCACGAGCATCACTCACCACTTGAGCATGATCTTTGACCAACTCTTTGGCGCGCTCGACATTGAGGTCGGCAACGGTGTTAATGCGAATGCCTCGGCCAGCCCGACGAGTAATCTCATCCTGGTTGCGCTCGAGAACAGTAAATACACCACCACCTACAGTGCCAATACCTAATAGACCAACTTGAATCGGTTTCATGATGCCTTTGTTGCTGTTGAATTAGCCGCTTTACGGCTATGTTTTTGACGATAACGCTCAAGAAAACGTGCAAGGCGACCAATCGCCTCTTTAAGCACATCTTCGTGAGGTAAGAACACTACGCGGAAATGATCTGGCTTGCCCCAATTGAAACCAGAGCCCTGCACCAGCAATACTTTTTCCTCTTTCAGGAGATCGGCCACAAATTGCTGATCATCTTCGATCGGATACATCTCCGGATCGAGCTTCGGAAATAAGTACAAAGCAGACTTTGGTTTGACGCAAGTCACGCCAGGAATTTCTGTAATGAGCTTCCAGGCAAGATCGCGCTGCTTAGCCAAGCGCCCGCCTTCGTTTACCAAATCATTAATGCTTTGATAGCCGCCCAAAGCGGTTTGAATGGCGTACTGGCCTGGAACGTTGGCGCACAGGCGCATTGAGGACAGCATATTAAGGCCCTCAATGTAATCCCGAATCATCTCTTTATCCCCTGAAACCACCATCCAGCCGGCACGGTAGCCGCAAGAGCGGTAGTTCTTCGACAAACCATTGAAGGTGATAGTGACTACATCAGTGGATAGGGATGCCAAGGAGATATGCTTCTCTTGGTCGTACAGCATCTTGTCGTAAATCTCGTCGGCAAACAGAATCAAGCCGTGCTCACGCGCAATTGAAGTTAACTCAGTCAATACTTCTTTGGAATAGATGGCACCAGTTGGATTGTTGGGATTAATCACCACAATCGCCTTAGTGCGTGGCGTAATTCGTTTGCGTAAATCCGCTAGATCTGGAGCCCACTCTTTAGACTCATCACATAAGTAATGAACTGGAGTGCCGCCAGACAGGCTGACAGCAGCAGTCCACAGTGGATAGTCGGGAGCTGGCACCAAGACTTCGTCACCATTATTGAGTAACGCATTCATTGCGAGGACGATCAGCTCAGAAACACCATTCCCAGTGTAGATATCATCCAAAGTAACACCCTGGATGCCTTTTTCCTGGCAATACTGCATGATGGCCTTACGAGCCGCAAAGATGCCCTTGGAATCGGAGTACGCTGAGGCATTACCCAAATTGCGGATCATGTCCAACTGAATCTCTTCTGGAGGATCAAAACCGAAAACACCCACATTGCCGATGTTTAATTTAATGATTTTGTGACCCTCTTCCTCCATGCGCTGAGCGAGCTCAAGCACGGGTCCACGAATGTCGTAACAGACGTGATTGAGTTTTTCGGACTTTAGGATCGGTTTCACAATAAATTAAAGGGTAAGTTCTTGAAATCTAGGAAAAAACAGCTAGCTATAATCCTCATAATTATGACAGAGAGTCCATGTGAAGCTTCAATCTGACCCCCATTCCGGAGCCAATACGATCACCGGTTACGGCGATGGCTACATCGAGATCAATAAGACCCCCTATAGTCACGCGGTTTTATTGAGCTCTGACGGTGAAATCTTGGAGTGGGCCGTGACGTCCTTTGACGATCTGAGCCCTGCCGATTTCACTCAAATGGCCTCTCTTAAGCCCGAATTAATCATTATTGGCACCGGAAAACGCCAGAGCTTCCCAAAGCCTGAGCTTTTAAAAACCCTCATTGAGGCCAAGATTGGCTTTGAAGTCATGAACTCCCAGGCCGCTTGTCGCACTTACAACATTCTTGTCGGCGAAGGCCGCCAGGTCCTGCTCGCCCTTATTGTGGAATCCGTCTAATGCAATTTGGCCAAATTCGGCAGTCAAGCGCGCTCAACCCGGCGGCTATTTTGATTTTGATTCTGATCTATGGCTTGCTGTGGTTTGGCACCCTCAACTACCGTCACCTAATTCCGTCTGACGAAGGACGTTATGCCGAGATTGCTCGCGAGATGCTTGTCACTGGAGATTGGGTTACCCCTCGCTATAACGGTTACAAGTATTTTGAAAAGCCCCCATTGCAAATTTGGGCCACGGCTACAGCCTTTAATCTTTTTGGCATCGGCGATTGGCAAGCGCGCCTCTGGACGGCGCTTACTGGATTCCTAACCATTGCATTTATTGGATTTACTGGCGCACGCATCTACAGCGCACGAGCTGGCTGGTTAGCCGCTATCGCTTTAGCATCAAGCCCAATGTGGGTAATTGGCGGACATATCAACTCACTTGATATGGGATTGTCAGCTTTTTTAGTTGCCGCACTATGCAGTCTTTTATTGGCACAAACTGCTCGCAACTCAAGTGATACAAAGGTGTGGATGTGGGCCTGCTGGGCCTTTATGGCCTTAGCGACGCTATCCAAAGGAGTTATTGGTCTAGCCATCCCTGGCATGGTGTTTGTTGTCTACTCCATTACCGCATGGGACTGGAAAATCTGGAAACGCCTGCACATCATTAGTGGCACGATTTTATTTTTAGCAATTACTGCACCATGGTTTGTTCTGGTGGCACAACGCAATCCAGAATTTCTAGAGTTCTTTTTTATTCATGAGCACCTGCAACGTTTTACGCAAACAGCTCACAGTAGAACTGGTCCTATTTATTACTTCATTCCACTCTTACTGCTAGGTTTTCTCCCATGGATTGCACAAATTCCCGGAGCCTTTTTTCAAGCCTGGCGAGAGCGTAATCGCGAGTTCTCCAGCGGCTGGTTACTCACCTGCTGGTTTGCCGTAATCATGGGATTCTTTAGCATCTCTCAATCGAAGCTACCTGGCTACATCATCCCAGTCTTCCCGGCACTAGCAATGCTTGTCGGACATCGCTTAGATCGAAACCTGGGTTTTAGCAATTCACTGGGATTGCCTTGGAAATTACAAGCCCTCTTCTTTGCAATCTTGGGAGGCGTTGGATTTTTCTTTTTAGGTGAGGTTGGCAAACAAGCAAGGCCAGATGAGATTGCATCCTATGCACAATACATATATTGGATCGTAGCTGCACTCATGTCTTTGATTTCATTTAGCCTTCTGGCGCTCATTCAAAGCAAACGGAATGGTTTAAGTAGCATCACCAGCTTTGCCGGCGGATTTTTTCTATGCGCAATTATTGCGGGCACCGGACATGAAACCCTGGGGCGTGCAGTATCTGGCATTGATCTGGTAAATCAAGTGAAAGCCGGCATTCCTGAAAAAACCCAGTTTTATTCGGTCCGCATCTTGGATCACACCGTACCTTTCTACCTAGGCAGAACCATGGCAATGGTCGAGTTTCCAGATGAGCTTGAGTTTGGCGTGAAACAAGAACCCGAGTTATGGCTTCCAACCTTAGATGCCTTTATCGTACGCTGGAAAGAAGATCAGACGGCTTATGCATTAATGGTTCCAGAGCAATACATCGAGTTACAGAAACTCAATGTCCCAATGCAAGAAGTGGGTAGAGATTCTCGGCGCGTCATTGTTAAACACCCAGAATCACAAAGCAGTCCCGCACAATAAATTCTTCAGGTTCACTATGCCAAGCACCCAAAACACCTTGCCTTTTATTCCCTTCACACGCCCGCACTTCAATCAAGAGACGATTGATGCAGTTGCGGAGGTGTTGCGTTCAGGCTGGGTTACTTCGGGACCAAAACTAGCTGAATTTGAGACTGCGCTAAGCGAATACTTTGGCGGTCGACCAGTGCGTTGTTTTGCCAATGGCACCGCCACCATGAAGATTGCTTTGCAGGTTGCTGGCATTGGCCCTGGCGATGAAGTGATCACCACTCCGATCTCTTGGGTAGCTACCTCCAATGTGATTTTGAGTGTGGGCGCAACACCCGTATTTGTAGATATCGATCCTGTGAGTCGCAACATCGACTTGAGCAAAGTTGCCGCAGCCATCACACCAAAGACACGCGCCATCATGCCCGTCTATTTATCCGGCTTACCAGTCAATATGGATCAGCTCTATAACTTGGCAAAGCAGTACAAGATTCGCGTGATTGAAGATGCCGCTCAGGCATTTGGGTCGCAGTGGAAAGGTCAAAAGATCGGCAGCTTCGGTGATCTGGTGAGCTTTAGCTTCCAAGCCAACAAAAATTTATCTACAGTAGAGGGTGGTTGCCTTGTATTAAATAATATAGATGAAGCCAAGCTGGCAGAGAAGTTGCGTCTACAAGGAGTTACTCGCCATGGCATAGATGGCATGGATGTGGATGTGGATGTACTTGGCGGCAAGGACAATTTAACTGATGTGAATGCCGTCATTGGCTTGCATCAACTCAAACAATTACCAGCATTTCAGACTCGTAGAAGCGCCTTGGCTAGACAGTACTTTGATGCCATTCGTAGCGAGATCACATCTGCTGGTTTAGACAATCTCCGTTTAGAACTTCCAGTAGAAAACTTTGCTGATAGCAACTGGCACATGTTCCAAGTCGTTTTACCTCTCGATCAATTGAATGTCGATCGAGCGCAAGTGATGACCGAGTTAAAAGAACTAGGGATTGGCACTGGGGTGCACTACCCTACCATCACCGGATTTACGCTTTACCAAAAACTGGGCTACAAAACTGCAGCCACCCCCGTGGCAGAGCGTATTGGCCGCTCGATCATGACCCTCCCCCTCTTTCCGGGCATGGCAGATGAGGATATTGGCCGTATAGCTAGTGCTTTGACTGGAATTCTAAAGAAACATCGTAAAAATTAGTATCGGAGGCGGAATCAGGCAAAATTGCAGCATGACTGCAAATTTAGCTACCCAAGCCTGCAATCCCACGCTCAGCATCGTTATCCCCGTTTACAACGAGGAAGATGGTCTCCAAGCCCTCTTTGATCGCCTATATCCCGCACTAGATGCGATGGCTAGCAAACGCAATATCGCTTATGAAGTGGTGTTTGTGAATGATGGCAGTAAAGATCGCTCCGCTGGCATCCTAGCTAAGCAAGTGGAATTACGCCCTGACGTCACCCGTGCAGTGTTATTTCAGAGTAACTTTGGTCAGCACATGGCCATCATGGCTGGCTTTGAATACTCCTGTGGCGAATACATCATCACTCTCGACGCAGACTTGCAGAATCCGCCTGAAGAAATTGATGCGCTGACTAATGAATTACTCAAAGGTCATGACTACGTTGGCACCATTCGCGCAGATCGTCGCGATAGCTTCTTCAGAAAATTTGCTTCACGTGCAATGAATCATTTGCGCGAGAAGATCACCCGCATCACAATGACTGACCAAGGTTGCATGTTGCGTGGCTATAGTCGCCGCATCGTGGATCTCGTGCGCAAGTGTGATGAAAGCAATACTTTTATTCCGGCACTGGCTTACACCTTTGCATCCAACCCTACTGAAATTACCGTTAAACACGAAGAGCGTTTTGCCGGTGAATCTAAATACAGCCTATATCAACTCATTCGCCTGAACTTTGACTTGGTAACTGGCTTCTCAGTGATGCCCTTGCAGATTTTCTCAATCCTGGGAATGCTCCTGGCAATGGCTGCAGGTAGCCTGTTTATATACCTCCTAGTCCGCCGCTTCGTTCTTGGAGCAGAGGTGGAAGGGGTTTTCACGCTCTTCGCCCTCACCTTCTTCTTGATTGGTGTAATGCTGTTTGGCCTTGGTCTGCTCGGCGAATACATTGGCCGCATCTACCAACAGGTTCGCGAGCGTCCACGCTATGTAGTACAAACCGTTTTAGAGAAAAAATAATTGCACGCGGTTGTTTTCGCCTATCACGATGTTGGTGTTAATTGCCTGAAGGCATTACTCAGTGCGGGCATTCAGGTTGATCTGGTGGTTACCCATCAAGATGATCCCAATGAGAATGCTTGGTTTGGAAGCGTCGCCAAACTCTGTGAGGATAAAAAAATTCCTTACATCACACCAAAAGCGAATCAATTAATGGATCTCGTGCCACAGATTGAAAAACTGGCGCCCGACTACCTTTTCTCTTTTTACTACCGCCACATGATTCCGGCAGAACTCTTGGCCTGCGCCAAGATTGGCGCCTTAAATATGCATGGCTCACTTTTACCAAAGTATCGCGGCCGCGCTCCAGTCAATTGGGCCATCCTTCACGGAGAAACCCAAACCGGCGCCACATTGCACATGATGGAAGTGAAGCCAGATGCTGGCGATATTGTTGGGCAGTCGGTTGTCTCCATTGGGCCAGATGAAACCGCTACCGATGTCTTTGGCAAGGTTAGCCAGGCAGCGGTTACCGTGATGAACCAAGCCCTAATTGAGCTCGCTCGGGGCCGTATCCCCAGAAAACCCAATGACCTGGCTCATGGCAGCTATTTTGGAGGTCGCAAGCCTGCCGATGGGCAAATCCTCTGGCATCAGACGGCTCAGCAGGTTCATAACCTCGTCAGAGCGGTTGCGCCACCTTATCCCGGGGCTTTTACAGACTGGCAAGGTCAGCGCAGGATTGTGGCTCGCACAAGCCTAGAGGGGCCATTTCCGGAGCAGCTAGATCTTCAGGCTCCCGGCATCCAAGTGGTTGATAATCAGGTATTCGGCATTTGTGGCGACCAAAGAGCAGTAGCGATACTGGACTGGTTCCCAGTAAATGACCAATAAATTAAGCGCAGTAAAAATATATTCGATTAAAACGAGGCAGTAAAGATGAAAAAAGTACTCATTCTTGGCGTAAATGGCTTTATTGGCCACCACCTTTCTAAGCGCATTCTTGAGACAACCGATTGGGATGTCTATGGCATGGATATGCAAAATGACCGCCTCGGTGATTTAGTAAATCATCCACGTATGCACTTCTTTGAAGGTGACATCACCATCAATAAAGAATGGGTTGAATATCACATCCGCAAATGCGATGTCATTCTGCCTTTAGTGGCGATCGCCACTCCAGCAACCTATGTTCAGCAGCCATTAAAAGTATTTGAGCTCGACTTTGAAGCTAACCTACCAATCGTGCGCTCTGCTGTTAAGTACAAAAAGCATTTAGTATTTCCATCCACATCTGAAGTCTATGGCATGTGTGAAGACGGAGAATTTGATCCCGCGAAATCCAACATGGTTTATGGCCCAATTAACAAGCCACGCTGGATCTACGCTTGTTCTAAGCAGTTAATGGATCGCGTCATCTGGGGCTACGGCATGGAAGGTTTGCGCTTTACCCTCTTCCGTCCATTTAACTGGATTGGCCCTGGTCTGGATAGCATCTACACACCTAAAGAAGGCTCTTCCCGCGTAGTGACTCAGTTCCTGGGTCACATTGTTCGCGGCGAATCCATCAATGTCGTTGATGGTGGCGCCCAGAAACGCGCCTTTACTTATGTTGACGATGGCATCGATGCCCTAATGCACATCATCGATAACAAAGATGGTATTGCTAATGGCAAGATCTACAACATCGGCAATCCAAAGAATAATCACTCTATTCGTGAGCTCGCCAATCAGATGCTTGAGATTGCTCGCAGCATCCCCGAATACGCAAAGACAGCTAATGAAGTCAAGATCGTAGAGACCACTTCTGGCGCTTACTATGGTGAAGGCTACCAAGACGTTCAGAACCGCGTGCCTGCAATTGACAACACGATGAGCGAATTGGGTTGGAAGCCAACTACCAATATGAGCGACGCGCTGAAGAATATCTTCGAAGCCTATCGCGAGGATGTGGAAAAAGCACGTCACCTGGTTGACAACGAATAAGCGCAAGTAAATTAAGGGTTCATGGCTAAGATTGCTCTCAAGGTAGATATTGATACCTTACGCGGCACCAAAGAAGGCGCTCCCAATCTAGCGCGTACGTTTGAACGCTTTGGCCTAAAAGCCACCTTCTTGTTTAGCTTAGGGCCCGACCATACTGGTTGGGCGCTCAAGCGAGTCTTTAGACCAGGCTTCCTAAAGAAGGTGAGTCGCACCTCTGTTGTTGAGCATTACGGCATCAAAACCCTGCTCTACGGCGTCTTGCTTCCGGGGCCCGACATCGGCAAACAAGCTGCCACTGAAATGCGCGCCATAGATGCAGCCGGTCATGAGACTGGCATTCATACTTGGGACCATGTAGCCTGGCAAGACGCGGTGCGCAATCGCGATGCCCAGTGGACCAAAGCACAGATGCAAAAGAGCTGGGATCGTTTTGTGGAGATCTTTGGCCACCCACCAGCCACCTACGGAGCCGCTGGTTGGCAAATGAATGAGGCTGCCTTTGAACAACTGGATCAATGGGGCATTAAATACTCTTCCGATGGTAGAGCAGAGCCAAACTTGATGCCTTATCGTTTTGAACTTGCTTCTGGCAAGGCAAAGCACGTTCAGTACCCAACTACACTACCCACTTTTGATGAGTTAATTGGCATTGATGATGCTGATGAATTTGGGGCCGTGAAGAAGCTCCTTGCAATCACCCAAAGCAATCCTAACGATCAGGTGTTTACTCTGCACGCAGAGCTTGAAGGTCAAAAGCTGCTCCCCGCCTTTGAGCAATTACTTGCTGGCTGGTTGAACCAGGGTCACGACCTAGTTACTATGGGCGAGCTTCATCAATCTTGGGAAGCCACTAAGCAACTCGATAAAATAGCAATACAGCCCGTGACTTGGGGTGAAATCCCCAATCGAAGTGGTGAGCTGATTTTGCAAGCAGTCTAAATAGAAAAGATAAATCCAAATAAGAGAGATCATCATGACAGTAGAAATTGGTAAGCCAATGCCCCAGTGCGCAATCCCAGCAACCTCAGGATTGACTTTTACCCCAGATTCAGCCAAAGGCAAGAAACTGGTTATCTATTTTTACCCAAAAGATATGACCCCTGGTTGTACTGCGGAGTCTGGCGAATTTAGAGACAATATTGACGCCTTCACTAAAGCCAATACGTTGATCGTTGGTGTATCTCGAGATAGCCTCAAGTCTCATGATAATTTCCGAAGCAAACTTGAGCTACCGTTTGAGCTCGTCGCCGATACCGAAGAAACCTTATGCCAACTCTTTGGCGTCATGAAGCTGAAGAATATGTATGGCAAGCAGGTTCGCGGGGTTGAGCGCAGCACCTTCCTGTTTGACTCTTCAGGCAAGCTTGCTAAAGAGTGGCGCGGCCTTAAGGTTCCAGGGCATGTGACAGAGGTATTACAGGCAGCACAAGCTACCAAATAATTTTTTAAATTAATTTAATCTGGGGCACTTGCAAAGCCCAAAATTTGGGGTAAAGTTGTTCCTATGCACCGTAAACGACGGGAAAGTCTAACAATCCGTTTGACTCATCAGCCTGAATTCTTAATAACAGGCTCGGTAAACAACCCCCGCCGTTTTACAGATCGTTTTGCACCCAGTTTCGTTATAAACCGTCAATGCAATCCGCTTGACGGTTTTTTCTTTTAGGAGAGTCTGCATGCCATTGCCCCCAATCCCAACTCAAATTGCTGGCCAAGTAAAAATTAGCAGTAAAGACACTCCAAATTTGAAGAAGCGTCCTGCACCAGTCAAAGCTGTTGTGATGGAAAGTCATGCGCCAGATTGGTCTACAGATCTAGAGGAAGATCTCTCGGCCGCTGAAGTAGCGCTGGAGAAAATCAAAGGGGATCACAGGCCGGCAACTGGGCGTAGTGAGCGCAGCGATAACAAGGCGGCAAGTGTTCCTGAAAAGCCAAAGCGCATTATTCGTACCGGACCACCAAGTCTATTTGTCTTGGATACCAATGTATTAATGCATGATCCAAGCTCTCTGTTCCGCTTCTCTGAGCATGATCTCTTCCTGCCAATGACCACACTTGAAGAGCTGGATAACCACAAGAAAGGGATGACTGAGGTTGCTCGTAATGCTCGTACTGTCAGCCGCTCATTAGATCAACTGGTTGCCGGCACTAGTGGCACGCTTGACGAAGGTATCCCCCTCAATAAGCTAGGCAATCAAGATGTGTCCGGCCGCCTCTTTTTCCAAACCAAACTTACTACTCAGGGCTTGCCAGAGGGATTACCTGAAGGTAAAGGCGACAATATGATTTTGGCTGTTGTCAGCGAGTTACAAAAGACACGCAAAGGCCAAGAAGTTGTTCTGGTATCAAAAGATATCAATATGCGCATCAAGGCTCGCGCTCTAGGCCTGCCAGCAGAGGACTATTTCAACGACCAAGTTCTAGAAGATCGTGACTTAATGTACTCCGGAGTCATGGCGTTACCGGCGGACTTTTGGCCAAAACATGGCAAGGACATGGAGAGCTGGGCGGATGGTAAATCCGGCACAATGTTTTATCGCGTGACCGGTCCTTCAGTTCCCAGCATGCTGGTCAACGAGTTTGTCTACCAAGAAAATCCAGATGGCTCCACCCCGTTCTATGCACAAGTAAAAGAAATCAATGGTAAGACTGCCCTGCTACAAACCTTGAGAGACTTCTCTCACCAGAAAAATAATGTATGGAGCGTGACTGCGCGCAATCGTGAGCAGAATTTCGCCATGAACCTGCTCATGAACCCAGACGTGGATTTCATCACCCTATTAGGCCAAGCAGGTACCGGAAAAACCTTGCTAGCCCTAGCCGCAGGGCTTGAACAGGTCTTAGACAGTAAGCGCTATAACGAAATCATCATTACTCGTGCCACCGTTCCCGTTGGCGAGGATATTGGCTTTCTCCCGGGCACCGAAGAAGAAAAGATGCAACCTTGGATGGGGGCATTTGATGACAACCTTGAAGTACTGCAACGCAATGAAGATGGTAGCGCTGGAGAATGGGGTCGTGCTGCCACACAAGAACTTATTCGCTCACGTATTAAAGTGAAGAGTATGAACTTTATGCGCGGGAGAACATTCGTGAGTAAGTTTGTGATCATTGATGAGGCGCAGAATTTAACGCCTAAACAAATGAAGACTTTGGTAACTCGTGCAGGCCCAGGAACGAAGATTATTTGCCTAGGCAATATTGCGCAGATTGATACACCCTACTTAACCGAGGGTTCATCTGGTCTTACCTATGTGGTGGATCGCTTCAAAGGCTGGCGTCATGGTGGGCATGTGACCCTTGCTCGCGGAGAACGCTCACGTCTTGCGGATCATGCTGCTGACGCACTCTAAGCAAACTTCCTCATGCCGCACTCTAATGGGGTGTGGCATTTTTATTTGCATCCTGTCTATATCGGGGTGTAACTCTTTTGGCACGCGCTCGAATACCGCTAAGGTTGCTCAATTTAAACAAGACACTAGCGTTGGTACGGAGGACATTTCTATTGCAGCAGTAGGCCTTGTGGGGGTTCCCTACCGATATGGTGGCAATAACCCGAAAGGCGGGTTTGATTGCAGTGGGTTAATCGCTTACGTCTATAGCAAATCAGCCAACATTAAAATGCCTCGGACCATTCAAGAGATGAGCACTCGCGGTCAAAGTGTCGACAATGGCCCTCCCGCGCCTGGCGACCTGGTCTTTTTCAATACCACTGGGGCAAAGTATTCACATGCCGGCATCTATGTTGGGCAAGGTAGGTTTGTCCATGCCCCAAGCGCTGGGGGAACTGTGCGTCTGGAGTACGTCACAACACCCTATTGGGCGGCAAGGTTCACTGAGGCGAGAAGATTGACGCCTTAATATTAGCCTTTTGGCTGATAGCATTAATACCGTATTCCCAAAACCCTGAATATTGTTTACATTTCTAGTTAGAACAATTGGTTCTTTAGCTTATTCATTTGGGGGTGGCTCGTATGAAAAAAATTATCATCGCTTTAAGCATTGCATTCAGTTTTGCAATTCCGTCTATTGCTTTTGCAGATCAAGCAGCTTGTGAAGCTAAGGCGGTTAGCAAAGATGGCAAACCACTTTACGGTGCAGCCAAGGATGCTTCTGTCAAGAAATGCATGGGTAGCGCACCAGCAGATTCTGGATGTGAAGCTAAGGCTGTTAGCAAAGATGGTAAGCCGCTTTATGGCGCTGCTAAAGCTGCCTCCATCAAGAAGTGTGAAGGCGGCAAGTAAATACCTTTCGCATCATGTTAAAAAGCCTCGCAATTGCGAGGCTTTTTCTATTCTTAATTGCTGTTTATTTATTGCAGCTTGTTGCTGTTTTTATTTCAAACTAGAAAGGCTCGTATCCACCAGAAGAATACCCAGGTGATCCCATCGCCAAGTTATCAAACTTGGTATACGGACCTTGCCAACTTAGGCGGACAGTACCAATTGGTCCATTACGCTGCTTACCAATAATGATCTCTGCCATACCTTTATCCTGAGTTGTATCTGGGTGATACACCTCATCACGATAAATGAACATAATTAAGTCGGCGTCCTGCTCAATCGCGCCCGACTCACGCAAGTCCGACATGATTGGGCGCTTATTAGGACGTTGCTCAAGACCACGATTTAACTGTGACAAGGCCACTACAGGACACTGCAATTCTTTTGCGAGTGACTTGAGCGAGCGTGAGATCTCAGAAATCTCAGTCGCACGGTTCTCAGAACCAGAGCCACTCATTAGCTGAAGGTAATCAATCACAACAAGGCCAAGTGTTCCGCCGAAGTTACGGGCAATACGGCGGGCACGTGCACGTAACTCTAGACTGGAAAGAGCGCCAGTCTCATCAATCAAAATTTGGGTGTTACTTAGACGGGCAATAGCGTCAGTAACGCGTGGCCACTCATCATCTTGCAGCTTTCCGGTACGCATACGACCTTGGTCAACACGCCCTACTGAGCCTAGCAAGCGGGCTGCTAATTGCTCGCCCGACATCTCCATCGAGAATACAACGACAGGCAAGCCCTCTGCCAATGCGACGTTCTCTGCAATGTTTAATGCGAATGCAGTCTTACCCATTGACGGTCTTCCAGCAACAATCACTAAATCGCCTTTTTGCAGGCCGCTGGTTTGTTTATCCAAATCAATAAAGCCAGTTGCAATGCCAGTGATATCACTTCCGCCTTGACGGTTGTAGAGCTCATCAATACGAGCCACAACGGTTTTGAGCAAAGGTTCAATCTCCAGGTAATCAGCCTTGCGACTACCCTCTTCACCAATTTGCAGAATGCGTGATTCCGCTTCATCCAAAAGCGTTCTTACAGAACGACCTTCTGGAACAAATGCAGAATTAACAATATTGTCAGAAACTTCAATTAGGCGACGCAGGATACTGCGGTCACGAACAATGTCGGCATAGCCCTTGATGTTCGCTGCACTTGGAGTGCTCTGCGCTAATGAATTGAGGTAATCAATACCAACTAAATCACCACCTTGCTCAGACTTAACAGCCTCATGAACGGTAATGACGTCAGCAGGATGATTGTCGCCAACTAAACGTTGAATGACCTTATAGATTAGGGCATGTTCAGGGCGATAGAAATCTTTATCGGTTAACACCCCACCCAGGCGGTCCCAGGCTGTGTTGTCGATCAGTAGACCGCCGAGCAAAGATTGCTCGGCTTCTACAGAATGCGGCGGTACTTTGAGTGCCTGCAAGGCTGCATCCCCAGAACCCATCATGCCAGGATTTGACATAAGGGAGCGTGAGCGGGATTCAGCCATGAGGCTAGTTACAGATCTAAAACTTACGCTTGCTCGCCAACTACGCGGATAGTGATGTCAGCCACTACATCGGTATGAACAGCTACCGCTACAGGGTGATCACCAACCATCTTCAACGGGCCAGTAGGCATACGTACAGAAGCTTTTTCGATTACAAAGCCTTTTGCTTTCAAAGCATCAGCGATGTCATGATTGGTTACAGAACCAAACAAACGACCGTCAACACCAGCTTTTTGACCGATTTCAAGAACCAAGTCCTTGAGCTTTACGCCAACCGCTTCAGCTGCAGCCAATTTCTCAGCGGCCAATTTTTCCAACTCAGCACGGCGTACTGCAAAGTCAGCAATTGCTGTTTCAGTTGCACGACGAGCTTTGCGTTGTGGGATCAGGAAATTACGAGCGTAACCGTCTTTAACACGAACGATGTCACCGAGGTTGCCCAGGTTAATTACTTTTTCTAAAAGAATGATTTGCATTGAGGGCTCCCAATTATTTCTTATGTTGATCGGAGAATGGCAACAAAGCCAAGTAACGAGCACGCTTAATAGCAGTGTCTAACTGACGCTGATATTTAGCTTTTGTGCCTGTCAAACGTGCAGGAGTGATCTTGGCGTTTTCGCCAATGAAGTCCTTCAATGTGTCTACATCTTTGTAGTCAATCTGTTCTACGCCAGCAACAGTGAAACGGCAATAACGCTTACGCTTGAACAATGGGTTCTGAGCTGGTTTCTTTTTGAAATCGGGTTTCTTTCCAAACGCCATGATGATTTCCTCTTTAATTTTTCAATTGAATATGGGTGATATGGAAAACAAGCCTTTGATTACGTAGAGTCTTGGCTGCTAAGAATCCTTCAAACACTGCCTCGGTTCCTAAATCCATCTGCTCTAAGCCCTTTTGTATCGGACCTATTGCTATGGCTTCAACACTCATCTGAATTTTCCTTGCCATTCCTACCTCGCTTACTTCGCCGCTATGTTCTAGCTGGCAATGCATCACCGGTATTCCTGCTGGTGTAAATCGAATCGCGTCTTTAGATACCAAGAATGCAGTTAGGGTGAAATGATTCAACGCCGCTCCGTCACTCTGATACGTTTTCTAGTCTGTGTATTCCTCTTCAAATTTCTAACTTAAGCCGCTGCTACAGGAGCGTCGGATTGAGCTGATTTGCGCGCTTCTTCACGTTGCACTTCTTTCATCATGATGGAAGGCTCTGTTTCAGCTTTCTTAGTCTTGATGATGAGGTGACGCAAAACAGCATCGTTAAATTTGAATGCGTGCTCGAGCTCGTCCAGGGTTTTCTGGTCGCACTCAATATTCATACAAACGTAGTGAGCTTTAGCAAGTTTATCGATCATGTAAGCCATCTGACGACGACCCCAATCTTCCATACGATGAATTTTGCCGCCAGCAGCAGCTAATGTCGCTTTGTAGCGATCGATCATCGCAGGCACTTGCTCGCTTTGGTCCGGGTGGACGATAAAGACGATTTCATAATGACGCATCTAACACTCCTTAAGGATAAAGTCACCTGGGCGTCTTGCTAACTTCCGATGGTTTTAAAGTTAGCGCCAGTGTGACAAGGTAGTAACAAATTGTAGGTAAAACTAACTACACATATTTACTGCTTTTTAAGTCCTTACCGAATTACTGGTAAGTCCGCTATTCTAGCAAAAAAATCCTGCCAAGTCAGGGGTTTACCGGCTTTATTTGCCTGCTTTGCCGCATTCAGGGCCAATTGGAGTGCAATTCTGGCTCTAGGCGCAGTTAAAGTCCCTGAAGCACAACATCCCAACCCATCGATCTCGGGAATATTGTGCAAAGTAGCGCCAGCACCCGTTCTAGTTGTTCTCACCAAGGCAATGCCTCGCGTCATTGCCTGATCCAAAGGTTGCACCCAGGCATCATGAAAGCCGCCCTGCCCTGAACCAGCAACTACAAGGCCATTTATGGCGCTATTGAGCCACTGAGCAATGGTTTCGGGACGTGCGCCTGCATGGCTAGTCAATATCTCAACCCAGGGCCACTCGCCCTCCAGGGGGATGGGCAAATCCTCGTTCCAAGCGGCTTGTACAGCCTTCACGCCGGATAGCCAAGAAGGATTAATGAGGCCAACCGAGCTTGATGGGGCATTTTGTAATGGGGCATTGAGGGCTGTAGCATGGCGTTTAGCTAAATCGATTGCCATGCATCCGCGCCCATCCATCACGGCATAAATGCCACCAGGGCAGTTATCAATCGACGTAGAGGCCCAGCGCAAAGCGTCCAGCAGATTAGAAGGTCCATCGGCTCCAGGCGCATTACTTGGCAACATTGCGCCAGTCAGAATCACCCTCTTGGCCTGAGTCTGTGCTAACTTTCCACAAGTGGCTTGCAAAAATAAGCCCGTCTCTTCAATGGTATCGGTGCCATGGGTGATGACAATCCCCCTTACCGCCTCATCCAGTAGAGCCTCGCTTACCGCAAGCCCAAGTGCAGTGAGGTGGGCATCAGTCAAATTGCGGCTATTAATGTTGGCCAGTTGACGTGAAACCAACTTGACTCCCTCGGGCACCACCGACCGAACATGCGCCACCAATGCATCAACCCCTACCTGTCCAGCCTGGTATTGGAGAGGGTTTTCTTCGGGATTTGGCGCAAGGCCTGCAATAGTGCCGCCCATACCTAAAACCAAGAGATGGGGTGTATTTTCGGAAACACTGGAAATTGAGCTCATTTCACTATTATCCGCCTCCAAATCGCTTGAATAATCAAATAGTGCTGTATACAATCCCAGTATGGACATAAATACAGTCGATTTTCCAGAGGAGCTGACTGCCCTCCCTAAACTCACCTCACGCCAAAGTGAGATTTTGGAGTTGATCACTAAGGCCATTGACGAAAGCGGCTCACCTCCCACGCGCGCAGAAATTGCAGCCCAACTCGGCTTTGCTTCGGCCAATGCTGCTGAAGAGCACTTGCGTGCCCTAGCGAAAAAAGGATATATCGAACTCACACCGGGAACCTCTCGTGGCATTCGTATTCCGCAGCGCTTTAACCAAGCCCATAACCCCAATAAATATCGTCAGATGTCGCTGCCTTCTGGCGCGCTTCAGCAGCTCACTCTGCCGCTCATTGGTCGCGTTGCTGCAGGCTCCCCCATCACCGCAATTGAGCATATTGAAAGGCAAGTGCCGATTGATCCAAGCTTATTTAGTAAGGGTGCCGATTACTTACTAAAAGTAGTTGGCATGAGCATGCGCGATGCCGGCATTCTGGATGGCGACTACTTGGCGGTGAGAAAAACTTCTGAAGTTCGTAACGGCGATATTGTAGTTGCGCGCCTAGATGATGAAGTCACCGTTAAACGCTGGAACCAAAAGAAAACTGCGGATGGTATGGTGATTGAGCTGCAAGCCGAGAACCCAGACTTCAAAAATATTGTGGTCGATAGCCGTCAACCGAACTTTGCAGTTGAAGGCCAGGCCGTTGGCCTCATTAGGGCTGGCGGTCTTTAGATCGCATTCCATAAAGCAAAAGGCCTCTCATTAGAGGCCTTTTTTGTTTGCTAGCGTCATATCAGCCAAGCGTGAATTGATCTTTTTTATTTTCTAGATGGGGCCAATACATTCGCATTCTTTGGCGACGAAGTAATGGTGATGACGGATTTTGGACCACCGAGCGAACCTTCGACCACCTCAATAGTTGCGGTTCTATCGCCCTTTGTGAATACCAAAATACTGGTCTTCGCTTTTACCGCTGTAACTGTAGTCCAACCACCCTTAGGGTATTCAGATTGAAAAAATGCATAAACATCGGTGGCGCCCTGAAGCGCGCTTACAACCGCCCTTCCAACCCACTCATTCCCACGACCAATGATGATCGAATCAGCGCCAACAATACGTGCACCCTGCGGCAATGGCATATCACCCAAAAGTTGCGACTGCACATCTTGAATCTCTTCAGGAGTACCAGAAGGAGAGTCGCCAGAGCTAGCGCAAGCACCAAGCAATGCAGATAAAAGAATGGCGACTGTACTAACTTTTAAAGTATGAATGTTGGGCATATCCGCTCTTATTTTTAGATGGGCTTACTTACAGTTATTGAAAGTATTTTAGGCGATCCAACTGATTCGTCAATCTAAATTACTGGAGGCGCGTGAGGGAATCGAACCCCCGTACGAAGCTTTGCAGGCTCCTGCCTAACCACTCGGCCAACGCGCCATATGCTTGAATCAAAAATGGGAAGCTTTTTAGGGCTTCCCATCGAACTTGGAGCGGGAAAGGAGGTTCGAACTCCCGACCTATACCTTGGCAAGGTATCGCTCTACCAGCTGAGCTATTCCCGCATAACAGGGCAGTAGTTTAACAAACAATTTGGGAGAGTGCATTATTTGTGAGGAAGACTAAAAACTGACAGCGCCCGCGTTGGCATTAAACCCTTATCACCCTTGGGTTTGTCGACTTTATTCAGCTTTATCAACCAGCTGAGGCAAAGCCTTTTTCATGTAATAGAACATCGACCAAAGCGTCAAAAAGGACGCAATCCAGATTAACCAAGTGCCAACCTGTGCGCAATTCAACCACCCAAATAAAGTGTCGTTTAACAATAAAAAAGGAATCGCTACCAGTTGGGCGGTGGTTTTTAACTTCCCAACCATATGAACGGCAACGCTTTTTCCAGCACCCAAGAGTGCCATCCACTCCCTCAATGCTGAAATAGTAATTTCACGACCAATAATAATGAGGGCTACCCAAACTTGGACGCGATCCATATTGAGGAGTACTAGCAATGCAGCGGCTACGATTAATTTATCAGCCACCGGATCTAAGAATTGACCAAATGCCGACTCCTGCTTCATGCGTCTGGCTAAAAATCCATCCAACCAATCAGTGACCGCAGCAAAGACAAAAATCACCGTAGCCGTGAGATTCTGATCAAAGGGGGTTAGCCAACTACTTGGCAAATAGAACACTGCAACGACAAGCGGAATTGCGGCAACGCGCAACCAGGTCAGGGCGATAGGCAGATTAAAAGGCATGCCTCAAGCATAAACTAATGTGAGCACGCTGGGAACTCAATGCAGTTGCTTATAGATTTGCTCGGCTAATGCGGTGGATATCCCCTCCACACTTGAGAGTTCCTCGATAGTGGCATTGGAGACGCCACGTAAACCCCCGAACCGGGCGAGTAATTTTTGACGACGTTTTGCACCAATACCTTCAATTTCTTCCAACTGGGAAACTGTTCTAGCTTTAGCGCGCTTGGCACGCATACCAGTAATCGCAAATCGGTGAGCCTCATCGCGAATCTGGGCTACTAGCAATAAAGCTGCGCTATCGATACCGAGTTCAAGGGACTGGCGTCCATCCGCAAAGATGAGCGTCTCTAGACCTACCTTGCGCCCCTCCCCTTTAGCAACGCCAACAATGAGTCCAATATCCATGCCGAATTCAGAAAGAACTTGTCTTGCCATCTCAACCTGGCCTTTGCCACCATCAATCAAAATGACTTGAGGCATCCTCTCAACAGGGAGCTCTTGGAAATTTGCATAACGGCGCTGCAAGACCTGACGCATTGCTGCGTAGTCATCACCTGGTGTAATGTCATTGATATTAAAGCGACGATATTCGCTAGGCTGCATCGAATTTTTGGAATACACCACACAAGAAGCTTGCGTAGCCTCACCCGAGGTGTGGCTAATATCAAAACATTCAATGCGCAATTGCTCAAGACTTTCCAATTCCAGGGCTAGGACATCAGCCAATGCCCGCGCTCTTGCTAGTTGGCCACCCGTCTCTACCAAACGCTTCGCTATCGCAATCTTGGCATTACCTTCAGCCATAGCCAACCAATGCCGTCTCTGTCCTTGCGGCTGATGAAGGAAAGTAATGCGCTTACCAGCTTGTGCATTGAGCAAATCGTGCAAACCCTCTGGCGGCATTTCCTCAATTGATTCTTCTGTGGCCGCAACATCGTCGCCAATCTTTCTTAAAGAGTGATTCAGAATCAGCACCGGAGGAATTAAATTAGTCGTCGCCTCACCATCGCCTGACTTCTCCTCCAAGTAATGTTGAGTAATAAAGGCTTCCAGAATTTCAGCAGGCGGAGGAAGCTCTCCAGACGTTGAGCGCAAGCCCTTAGGAAAGTAAGCGCGATCACCTAGGTGGCGGCCACCACGAATCATGGCCAAATTAACGCAGACAACACCTTCCATTTGGGCAACAGCAATCACATCAACATCGCCCTCACCATCAGCAACGGTATCCATTGATTGTTGCTGCAAGACGCTTGAGAGATCCGCAATTCGATCCCTTAACACTGCCGCCATTTCAAACTCCATGGCATCGCTAAATGCGTGCATCTTCTTTTCCAGCTCAGAAAGTACGCGACTGTGATCACCCTCTAAAAAACGCGTTGCCTGCGCAACGTCCTGCCCATATTGCTCGACACTCAGACGACCAACGCAAGGCGCGCTACAGCGATGAATTTGATGCAATAAACAAGGGCGGCTGCGGTTTTTAAACACAGAGTCTTCACAAGTTCTCAGGCGAAAGACTTTTTGCAAAATCTGCACGCTATTACGTACCGCCCATGAATTAGGAAATGGCCCAAAGTAGTTATTGCGCTTATCGGTTTTGCCTCGATAAGAGGCCAAGCGAGGAAACTGGTGCCCCGTCAACATGACATAGGGATAAGACTTATCATCACGGAAGAGAATGTTGAATGGAGGAGCCAACTCCTTAATCAAATTGTTCTCTAGAATGAGGGCTTCGGTTTCTGAGCGTGTTACCGTTGTTTCGTAGCGAGCAATTTTTCCCACCATCAGCTCTATGCGTGGCGAAAGTTGAGTGCGCTGAAAATAACTAGATACACGCTTTTTGAGGTTGCGCGCTTTACCGACATACAGAATATGTCCCGCCTCATCAAAGAAGCGATACACCCCCGGCAATCCGGGTAGCCGTTTAACGTCCTGCTGAAGGGTTTCAAAAAGCGAATTGCTCATGCGTTGGGATATTTTCTGCCAAATCGTAGATAACTATGGTGATGCCGGTGTTTGCTGGCGCCTAGCAAGAAGCTTAACAAGTCTTCATGGCCAGGACGTGCGCATTTTCTGTGACGATCTGCCTACCCTTAATTTACTCGCTTCCGGAGTTGACCCTGAAATCAAGGGCCGTATCGACATTCAACCCTGGGAAGCAAGTCTCAACAATAGCCGCCATCCAGTAGAAGCGCCTGATGTGGTAATTGAAGCGTTTGGATGCGACCTTCCCGAGCGCTATCTCACAGGCCTCCTCATTGCCCCCAAAAAACCCATCGTCATTAACCTAGAGTATTTGAGTGCGGAGCCTTGGATTGTGGACTGTCATCAGAAAGCATCCCCCCAAGCCCACGGCATCCCGAAATACTTTTTCTTCCCAGGCTTCCAGGATAATGCGGGCGGCCTCTTAATGGACCCGATTCCACAAGAGTCACTCCTGACAGAGCACATGATTCCGGAGAGTCTCATGGCAAGCTGGAAGCTATTGCGACCCAATGCAAAACGCATCAGTATTTTTTGCTACCCAGGCGTACCACTCCAGAAATGGCTAGAAAATCTAGCAAGCCTAGATGGCAACTTCGACATCGTATTGACTCATGGCCAGCTTGAGCAATTACAGTTGAGCTCTGGCCATCCCTCCAAGGCGCTGACCGTGCCCGACTCGATTCAGCTGATCCCAATTCCCTTTGTTTCTCAAGATGAATATGATTGGGCTCTTTCTCAATGCGACTTCAATATCGTTCGAGGTGAGGATTCTTTTATCCGGGCACAGTTAGCTGGCAAGCCCTTTATTTGGCATATTTACCCCCAAGAGGATCGCGCGCATGAAGCTAAGTTAGCTGCGTTTTTGGATCTCTATCTCGAGGATGCATCACAAGAGCTTAAACACGCCGTCATTGCAGCAATGACTTGGGCGATGCCTAGCGAGTGGTATCAATCAATTGACGCCTGGAACGCCCATTCCAGGGCTTGGCGTGCTGATTTACTTCAAAAACAAGCCGATGGTGGGCTGGCTGCCCGCCTAATGGGCTTTGTAGCCTGACATTGAGCGAAATCAGCCTGCGGGCGGTTACAATCTTGTTTTTGATAAAAACCGCAGAAAATCAGCTCTGCACCCAGGAATAGCAAGATGAAAACAGCACAAGAACTCCGCGTTGGTAACGTAGTAATGATCGGCACTGATGCCATGGTCGTTTTAAAAGCAGAATACAGCCGCTCAGGCCGCAACTCCTCTGTTGTGAAAATGAAATTCAAGAACTTGTTAACTGGTGCGCCTAACGAAGGCGTATTCAAAGCGGATGACAAGTTTGATGTAGTGATCTTGGATAAGAAAGATTGCACCTACTCCTACTTCGCAGACCCAATGTATGTATTTATGGACACTGAGTACAACCAATACGAAGTGGAAGCAGAATTTATGGGTGATGCATTGCATTACCTTGAAGAAAGCATGCCTTGCGAAGTGGTGTTCTATGAAGGTAAAGCGCTCTCAGTGGCAATGCCAAACTCTTTGGTTCGTGAAATTATTTACACAGAACCAGCAGTTAAAGGTGATACCAGCTCAGGCAAGGTATTGAAGACTGCAAAATTAGCTACTGGCTATGAATTGCAAGTTCCCCTGTTCTGCAACACTGGCGACAAGATCGAGATCGATACTCGTACTGGTGAATATCGTAGCCGCGCCAACTAATTAGCTCGCTTCATAGTAAAAAGCCCGGCATGCCGGGCTTTTTTATTACCTAGGCAACGAGCTTCAGCTGCTGGAGTAAACCTTTGGCGTGCTGATATTGCGCTTCAGACTGCAATTCATCCCAGGCAGGGGCTATGGCAGTTGGCATCAAGCGATTTAGTCGGGTTGCGGATTCCGCTTGTTTAGCTTTAGAAACTTTTAACTGACTGAGCAATTGATCCGCAAGGTCAGGACGATTGCAAATTAATACCGCATCGCATCCTGCCTCCAGCGCCATATCGGCACCCTTGACTACAGAACCGGCAACGCTCGCACCCTCCATTGAAAGGTCATCACTAAAGATCACACCTTCAAAGCCTAGTTCTTGACGGAGAATGGAATGCAGCCAAACTTTAGAAAAACCCGCTGGATTCTTGTCTACTTTTGGATAGATCACATGTGCTGGCATTACTGCAGTCAAGCTCAGATCTAGCCATTCATAAGGTTTGGCATCATCATTCAGAATTTGCTTCAATGGACGCTCATCAACCGGAATGGCTACATGAGAATCCGCTTCTGCCCAGCCATGGCCCGGGAAGTGCTTGCCGCAGTTAGCCATACCTGCAAGGCGAAGACCTTCATTCAAACTCTTAGCCAATGCAAAGGTGATTTGTGGATCGGGACTAAAGGCGCGATCGCCAATCACACCGCTGCGACCAAAATCCAGATCTAGTACTGGAGTAAAACTAAAGTCCACGCCGCAAGCACGTAACTCGGCAGCTAGGATATATCCACAAGCAGTGGCTGCTGCCATCGCAATCGCAGCAGGTTCGGCAGCGTGTTTCAATTTATCTGTTGACTTATTTTTAGAGCCCCAAAGTTCACCGAGCTTACGCATAGCAGGTAAGTGCGTAAAGCCATCAGTTCTGCAGCGCTGTACACGTCCACCCTCATGATCAATCGAGATCAACACATCAGAACGGAGCTTTTTAATCTCTGCAGTCAATTTGGTGAGCTGCTTACGATTAACAAAGTTTCTGCCAAACAAAATCACACCGCCAGCAAGGGGATGCAAGATGCGACGGCGATCTTCTGCGTTTAACTCAAGGCCAACGACATCTAAAGTAACTGGGCCTGGGTTCATAGTCGACTTATTCATGGATTCCTCGAAATTTTTTTAGTTTTATTTTCTTTTGGTGCTTGTTTTATTTTTGAACTACGATGACATGAGCAATTGCCATGTCTTGCTCATCACTGACTGTGACCTGAGCTTCCCAGTTTTTGTCCTGCATAAATTGTGCGAGCGCTCCCAAATAGGAGGTAACCGGCTTACCGCTGGGCTCATTAAGAGTTTGCAAAGAACGCCAAGTCATTGGCATTCTCATGCCTAGGCCAATTGCTTTAGAGAACGCCTCCTTTGCGGCAAATCGGGTAGCTAGAAATGCGATACCCCGCTTGTGATTTCTGGCTAAGCGATGCTTAAAGACCAACATCTCATCAGGCCCAAGAATTTTTTCAGCTAGCCGACCATTGGTACGATCATAAGCAGCCTGAAGCCGCTCGATCTGCAAAATATCTGTGCCAATACCAATGATCATGATTTCTTAATCTGTTAAGAGTTGGCTCTACCTTGAGCCATCAAAGTCTTCATGTCAGTAATTGCCTTTTGCCAGCCCTTAAAAAGTGCTTCAGCAACAATCGCATGACCAATATTGAGTTCAGACAGCTCGGCAATAGCTGCTACTGGCATCACATTGCCCTCGTGCAAGCCATGGCCTGCATTGACTCGTAAACCAAGACTTTTCCCAAACTGAGCCGCTTTTCGGATGCGCTCAAGTTCTTGCGTCTGTTGATCGCCAGCCAGATCTGCGTAGCGGCCAGTATGCAACTCAATCACTGTTGCACCAACATCTTTAGCGGCCTGGATTTGAGTCTCTGCTGGATCAATAAAGAGTGATACCCGTATACCCGCATTTTTTAATTGGGTAGTGGCTGCCTTCACCGCCTCAAAATGACCCACTACATCTAAGCCGCCTTCGGTAGTGACCTCTTCGCGCTTTTCAGGAACGAGGCAAACATCATGCGGCTGCACCCGACAGGCGATATTAATCATCTCCGGCGTAACGGCGCACTCTAGATTCATACGCGTCTGAATTAAAGGACGAAGGGCCATTAAATCTGCATCTTTAATATGGCGACGATCTTCACGCAAATGCAAGGTAATTAAATCAGCGCCCGCCTCTTCAGCCAAACGGGCAGCCTTCAAAGGATCGGGATAAACCGTGCCACGTGCATTACGCAAGGTGGCGACGTGATCGATATTGATGCCAAGCTCAAGCTTTGGTTGGGTATTCATTCAGATAGATTACTAGATTTTCTTCAGATCAATCAAAATCTGACGGGTAGTGAGCACTTGGTCTTGAAGATGCAAGCCCAACAAAAAGCGCATCAGCTGCTTACTCTCAGAAAGCGTCTCCTGATCAGAAAAGTCGCCAGCTGCGATTGCCAAGAGGGATCGACCACTCAAGACTGGCCAGTGACCGGGGTCATCCCCTTGAGCAGGCCTCACACCGCGCTCTGGCTGATAGACATATTGCTCATCTGAGATAGGAGCGCCATTGGTTTCGACGCAGCGATCAAGCGCTGCTGCATAACCAGTCTCCTGCAAAAGGGTTAGCTCAAAGGGGCGAAGGATTTCTTCTAAGCCCTTGGATTCAAATTCGAGATTAGACAATGCAGAGATTGTGTCAGTGTAGTGGTCGTAGAGCTTCTCATAATCATCTTCACGAGCCAGAAACTTCACCAGCAACTCATTGAGATAGAAACCACAAAGAAGTGCATCGCCGACCAAAGATGGGGTGCCACCAACCCACTCCGACTTAGTGAGAGTGCGTAACTCTGATTTACCACTCCAAGAAACTAACAGGGGCTGAAATCGTTGCAACACAGGACGCAATACCGAGTGTGGACGCTTCGCACCCTTAGCAATTAATGCCATGCGACCATGTTGCCGCGTAAACACATCCAGAATTAAGCTGGTTTCCTTATAAGGAATACTGTGCAATACAAAAGCAGGTTCGTCAGCAACACGAATCGAGGCCATAGTGAGTTACTCTAGACCTTGCGCCCGTAACTCAGCACGATCATCAGCCCAACCACGCTTAACCTTAACCCAAGTCTCTAAAAAGACTTTTCCATCAAAGAGCTTTTCCATATCAATGCGGGCATCGGTAGAAATCTTCTTGAGTCGCTCGCCCTTGGCGCCAATAATCATCGCCTTGTGGCTATCGCGATCCACCAAAATGGTTGCTGCGATACGGCGCATCTTGCCATCCATCTTGAACTGATCAATGACAACGGTGCTGGTGTAAGGCAACTCTTCACCTGTAAAGCGGAAGACCTTCTCACGTAGAATTTCAGCAGCTAAAAATCGCTCACTACGATCGGTGATGGTGTCACCATCGTAGACCGCTGGTGCCTCAGGCAAATAACCCTCAAGCACATCCAATAATCTTTCAACATCCCCAGGGCTCTTAGCGCTCATCGGCACGATTTCAGAGAACTCACATTTCTGATCTTCATGACCACCCAATTCACACCAGGGGCGAGCCATTTCTTTAATAAAGTTGAGTAGCGCTTGATCCCGCTCAGAGGGAGTCTGAAAGCGGCTATTAAATAAATCTAATTTGTTTAAAACCAAGACAACGGGCAAGTCATCTGGCAGTAATTTCAAGACTTTCTTGTCATCTTCGCCAAAGTAACCAGCTTCAACTACAAAGCAAGCTACGTTCACATCTTGCAAGGCCGTAGTCACAGTGCGGTTCAAAGCCTTATTGAGGGTATTCATTAAGCGAGTTTGAAAGCCTGGCGTATCAATGAAAATAAATTGCGCCTCTTCACGATTCTGAATTCCTAAAATACGATGACGCGTGGTTTGGGCTTTACGAGAAGTAATGCTGATCTTTTGACCAACCAGTGCATTTAAGAGGGTGGATTTGCCCATATTGGGACGGCCAACAATGGCGATAGTGCCGCATCTAAACACGATTAGCCCTTCAGCTTAAGATTTAACTGCTCTTCGGTTGCCACTTTTTTTGCCGCCTTCTTTTTGGCTGACCGAGTCTTTTTAGGTCTACCCAACTCTTGCGGCAAAGCCTTCTGCGCTGCAATTAAGGCCAGCTTTGCAGCCGCTTGCTCGGCCGCTCTTCGTGAAGCACCCTCACCCTTAACGGCGACCTTGAGATTCGGTATTAAGCACTCCACCTCAAATTGCTGGTTATGAGCAGCACCACTAGTGCCGGTCACGTTATAAGTAGGCAGCGGCAATTGATAGCTTTGCAAACACTCCTGCAACAAAGTTTTGTCATCCTTACCCAAGGTCTTGGGGTCAACGTTAGCCAGGATGATGGAATAGAGTTTGCGCAAACAGGTCTTGGCAGCATCAAACCCGCCATCCAGGAATATGGCACCCGTCACCGCTTCAAGAGTGTCGGCCAAAATAGATGGTCGACGGAAACCACCACTCTTCAACTCGCCCTCGCCCAAGCGAAGATAATCTGATAGCGATAGTGTTTGAGCGATCTCGTAGAGTGCTTGCTGCTTGACTAAGTTAGCTCGGACGCGAGAAAGATCGCCCTCATCCAAGTCTGAATAGCGCTCATAGAGCATTTCAGCAACAACGCAATTGAGGATGGAGTCACCCAAAAACTCAAGGCGCTCATTATTTTTCTTGCTATGACTGCGATGCGTTAAAGCTTGATTGAGTAGCTCTAGTTTTTTAAACGTATAGCCCAGTTGCGCTTGGAGCGGTGCTGTTTCAATGGCGGCGCGGGCATTCATGGCTTTATTCGAAGCCGCCAATACGGCCAAGATTTCCAAGATTCAACCAAACAAAGAATGCTTTGCCGACAATATTTCTATCTGGCACAAATCCCCAGTAGCGAGAATCAGCACTGTTATCGCGGTTATCACCCATGGCAAAGTAATGTCCTGCGGGCACCGTACAAGTTAGTCCTGCGTTGATATATTGGCAATGCTCAAATCCAGGAAAACGCTCTGCGGGGAACATGCCTGTAGGACGATCGGGGTCGTTCAAAATCTCATGCCGATTGCCACCTAAGTCCGCAGGGAAAGATTCTGTAAAGCGCTTGGCGTAACGCATATTTTCCGGGTCAAGGTAAGGCTCGCCGCCACCGTACTGCAAGGGCTGGCCATTGACCGTTAAACGCTTATCTTGATAAGTAATAGTGTCACCTGGCAAAGCAACTACGCGCTTAATGTAGTCAACAGATTCATCACGGGGATAGCGAAATACGACGACATCGCCACGCTTTGGTGAACCCAGATCAAGCACCTTCTGATTAATTACAGGTAGACGAATGCCGTAGGTGAATTTATTCACTAAGATAAAGTCACCAATCTGCAAAGTGGGGATCATAGATCCTGAAGGGATTTTGAATGGCTCAACAATAAAAGAGCGCAATACAAATACCGCACAAATTACCGGGAAGAAACCGGCCGTGTACTCCAACCATAAAGGCATGCGATCGATGCCAGCAATGCGTCTTTGAGGGGCAAAGTAGAGTCGGTCCGCAACCCAGGCAATACCAGAGACCACCACCAGGATGAAAAGGATGAGAGCAAAGTTCATTAGTCGTCTACCTGCAAAATAGCCAAGAAGGCTTCTTGCGGAATCTCCACATTACCCACTTGCTTCATGCGCTTCTTACCTTCCTTTTGCTTCTCTAATAATTTGCGCTTACGGGAGATATCGCCACCGTAACACTTGGCCAATACGTTCTTACGCAAGGCTTTCACGTTTTCACGGGCAACGATGTTGCTACCAATTGCCGCCTGAATAGCCACATCAAACATTTGACGAGGAATAATCCCGCGCATCTTGGCGACTACTTCGCGCCCACGGTGCTGACTATTGCTACGGTGAACAATCACTGAGAGAGCATCGACTCGCTCACCGTTAATAAGGATATCAACTTTCACTACATCGGCAGGACGATATTCTTTGAACTCGTAATCCATGGATGCATAGCCACGAGAGATGGATTTCATTTTGTCAAAGAAATCCAAAACAATCTCGGCCATGGGTAGTTCATATGTGAGCTTTACTTGGCGACCGAGGTAATTCATATCCATCTGTATGCCACGCTTGCCAACGCACAGGGTAATGATCGCACCCACATACTCTTGCGGCATATACAGATTGACTGTCACGATCGGCTCAAGAATCGTATTGATCTTGCTAGCCTCTGGCATCTTCGATGGATTATCAACTGACAACATGCTGCCGTCAGACTGCTCCACCTGATACACCACCGTTGGAGCGGTCGTAATGAGATTCATGCCGTACTGGCGCTCTAAGCGCTCTTGCACGATCTCCATATGCAGCAAACCCAAGAAGCCGCAGCGGAATCCGAAACCAAGCGCCTGTGAAACCTCAGGCTCATACAAGAGTGAGGCGTCATTCAACTGAAGCTTCTCTAAAGATTCACGGAGTTGATCATATTCACTTGACTCTACTGGGTACAGGCCCGCAAAAACCTGAGGCTTAACCTCTTTAAAACCAGGAAGCGGTTCCGTGGCCGGAACGCGGCCCTGCTGCCCAGGAGTATGTGTAACCGTATCACCTACCTTGGCAGCTTTTAATTCTTTAATGCCGGCAATAACAAATCCTACTTGACCAGCGGACAGCTCTGGGCGATCTACCGACTTTGGACTAAACACGCCAACATGCTCGACTAGATGGCTTGAGCCATTGGACATCAAGGTAATTTTTTCTTTTGGCTTCAGGGTACCGTTCACAACGCGCACCAACATGACAACGCCAACATAGTTGTCAAACCAGGAGTCAATGATCAAAGCTTGCAAAGGATCTGCTGCGTTACCTTTTGGTGGAGGTACGCGAGCAATCATCTCTTCGATGACATCTTGTACACCTAAACCCGTTTTGGCTGAACATGTCACCGCTTCAGACGCATCAATGCCGATAACATCTTCAATTTCTTTTTTAGCGCGCTCAGGATCGGCCTGTGGCAAATCAATTTTGTTGAGTACCGGCACGACCTCAACGCCCAGCTCCAAAGCCATGTAGCAGTTAGCCACAGTTTGAGCCTCAACACCCTGACTAGCATCGACCACTAGCAATGCACCTTCGCATGCCGATAGGGAGCGACTCACCTCATATGAGAAGTCGACATGTCCTGGCGTATCAATCAAATTGATGTTGTATGTTTTGCCGTCTTTAGATTTATAAGTCAGCGCTGCTGTTTGCGCCTTAATGGTGATACCACGCTCACGCTCGATATCCATCGAGTCCAAAACCTGAGCTTCCATTTCACGATCAGAGAGACCGCCACAGAGTTGAATAATGCGATCAGCAAGCGTTGATTTGCCGTGATCAATGTGGGCGATGATAGAAAAATTGCGGATTAAATCCATAGCGTCTTATGTGGTCTTCAAAAAACGCCTTGTCAGAACGCACCACAATGATGCGCTGCAAAAAGTCGTCTTAAAGTGATTGTAATGGGTGGCGCTAAATTAGCGCCAAACCCGTTTATTCCATCCAAAAACCGAGGTTTTGGCTTATTTTGGTCTTACCGGAATAATGAGAGTGCTATCAGCCCGACGGATAAAAACTGGGACCGCTTTATTGGCGTCCAAGCCCTTCACTAGGCTCTCAAACTGCTTTACCCCAGTGATATCAGCATCAGCAATCCGGCTGATGACATCGCCTGGACGCACCCCCGAACGCGCTAGAGGGCCATCCCCCAGCCCAATAACCTCAACACCACCACGGATATTGAGCTCTTTTTTCTTACTATCCGAAGGTTCAGCAACGGTCACCCCAAGAGAATTAGCGCTTCCGCCAGATGAACCCAAATTATCTGACTTCTTCACAACGGCCTGACCTGCTTCGGTATCCACTACCGACACCATCAGGTCTTTGGTGGAGCCTTTGCGCCAAACTTGTACGTTGGCACTAGTGCCTGGCTTGGTTTCCCCGACAGCTCTTGGCAAATCAGTGGACTTACCAATATCACGACCATTAAAACTCAGAATGACATCGCCCGACTCAATCCCACCTGCTGCTGCCGGCCCACCTGGCTCAACGTTGCGAACATAGGCTCCACGGGGTTTGCCCAAGCCTAAGCTCTCTGCAATCTCTTTGGTCATTTCACCTAAAGCAACACCGATGCGACCACGAGTCATTTTTCCATTGGTACGCAGTTGATCTGCAACCCGCATTGCCTCGTCAATAGGTATAGCAAAAGAGATGCCCATGTACCCGCCAGAGCGACTAAAGATTTGAGAATTAATGCCGATGACTTGTCCGGCAGTATTTAGCAGGGGGCCGCCTGAGTTACCAGGATTCACTGCGACGTCCGTCTGAATGAAGGGCAAATAGTCACCAGTGTCACGGCTTTTGGCGGACACAATGCCTGCAGTCACCGTATTTTCCAATCCAAATGGAGAACCGATGGCTAATACCCATTCCCCCACCCTCACCCGCGAAGAGTCGCCCAGGGGTAATTTAGGTAAATCACGTGCATCGATTTTGACTACCGCCACATCGGTACGTTTGTCCATACCCAATAACTTGGCCTTATATTCACGCTTATCGGTCAAGGTGACGTAGATCGTATTGGCGCCCTCAACCACATGGGCATTGGTCAAAATCATGCCGTTGGAGTCAATGATGAAACCTGAGCCTACGCCGCGATCAGCCTCTTGAGGTTTGCCTGAGTATGGTTGAGCTTGTTTAGGCGCACTAGGCAGCCCTGGAATAGGTACACCAAAGAAGCGACGAAAGAACTCGGCTTGATCCTCAGGCATTCCAGGAATACCACCCTGGGCTTGCTGCTGCATCACTTTTTCAGTGGTGCGAATGTTCACAACGGCGGGACTAGCACGCTCGACTAGATCGGCGAAATCAGGAATGGAGACACGGGGGCTCTGGGCGCAGGCCTGCGGGATGAATCCGATTTGCCCCAAGCCAAAGATAGCCAAGAGCGCAATAAGGTACTTTTTCATGATGCTATAGACCTGCTTGGTAAAAACCAATAATTAAAGAAATAAAAAGGAGATAACCTGCTAAAAAAATATTAGGTCAGTTTGCCAAAAATCAAGGTACCGTTAGTACCCCCAAAGCCAAAGTTGTTTTTGACGGCATGATCAATCTTTACATCGCGAGCAGTGTTGGCGCAGTAGTCCAAATCACACTCTGGGTCTTGATTGAAGATATTGATTGTTGGTGGAGACTTCTGGTTATGTAAAGCCAGAATAGTAAAGACAGACTCCAAGCCGCCAGCACCGCCCAAAAGGTGGCCAGTCATCGACTTAGTAGAGTTAATTAAGGTTTTCTTAGCATGGTCGCCAAGTGCAGCCTTAATGGCAGCAGTCTCATTCTTGTCACCCAAAGGTGTAGAGGTACCATGCGCATTAATGTACTGAATCTGATTGGCATTTAAGCCGGCATCGCGCATTGCATTGAGCATACAACGACGTGGGCCATCCATATTAGGAGCAGTCATGTGATACGCATCACCACTCATGCCGAAGCCCAAAAGCTCGCAATAGATTTTGGCGCCACGTGCTTTAGCATGCTCATACTCTTCGAGAACAACGACACCAGCACCCTCACCCAGAACGAAACCATCACGGTCTCTATCCCACGGACGAGAAGCAGTTGCAGGATCATCATTGCGAGTAGACAAAGCTCTTGCAGAAGCAAAGCCGCCTACACCCAAGGCGGAGATAGTAGATTCGGCACCACCAGCTACCATCACATCGGCATCACCGTACTGAATTAAGCGCGCTGCCAATCCAATGCTGTGCAAACCAGTAGTACAAGCCGTAACCGCTGCAACGTTTGGACCCTTAAGGCCAAACAAGATGCTCAAGTGACCAGAAATCATATTAATGATTGAACCTGGCACAAAGAATGGTGAGATGCGACGAGGGCCGCGAGCCAACAATTCAGCGCCAGTCTCTTCAATCATCGGCAAACCACCGATGCCTGAGCCAACCATGACACCAACGCGCTCGGCGTTATCGTCTGTTATCTGTAAACCGCTATCGCGAATTGCTTGCGAACCAGCAGCAATGCCGTAATGGATAAAGGTATCCATATGGCGCGCTTCTTTAGCGGAAACATATTCTTCAACATTGAAATCTTTCACCTCGCCGGCAAAATGCACGCTCAACGGAGTGTGGTCAAACTTAGTGATAGTAGCAATGCCTGATTTGCCCGCGAGCAAATTAGACCAAGCTACATCAACCGAGTTACCGACAGGTGAGATAAGGCCTAAGCCGGTAACGACAACCCGGCGACGGCCATTTGATGCTGACACAGTAATAGCTATTAATTAAGCTAGGGAATTAACCCTGAGCTTTGGACTGAGCAAAATCGATAGCGAGCTGAACAGTAGTAATTTTTTCAGCTTCCTCATCAGGAATTTCAATCCCGAATTCGTCTTCCAAAGCCATTACTAATTCAACAGTGTCAAGAGAGTCTGCGCCCAAGTCATTCACAAAAGAAGATTCATTCTTAATCTCTGCTTCTGCGACGCCCAATTGCTCAGCGACGATCTTCTTAACGCGTTGTTCGATGTTATCCATTAATTCCCCCAAGGGTTGTAAAAAAACGATGAAAAGAATTTTATCAGCTTGGCGGGCTAAATTAGTAAATCCGCCAAAAAATGATTAAATTTCTGCTTTATTTTTAGGCTAAATAGAGTCCGCCATTGACATGCAAGGTGTTCCCAGTGATATATCCAGCCGCTGGAGAGGCTAAAAACGCCACCGCCTGAGCTACATCCTCCGGACTGCCTAGGCGAGCCAAAGGAATGTTAGCTTTTAGGGAGTTTTGCTGATCTTCGCTCAAAGCACGGGTCATATCGGTATCAATAAAGCCAGGCGCTACGCAATTGACAGTGATATTGCGACTGCCGATTTCACGAGCTAAAGCGCGGGTCATGCCGGAAACACCAGCTTTAGCAGCAGCATAGTTTGCCTGACCAGGATTCCCCATATGGCCAACAATCGAGGTGATATTGATAATCCGACCAGCACGCGCCTTCATCATTGGGCGCATTACCGCCTGCGAAAGACGAAAAACTGCGCTTAAATTGGTGTCGATCACATCGGTCCACTCATCTGTTTTCATGCGCATTGCTAGGTTATCGCGTGTGATACCGGCGTTATTCACCAAAATATTGATACCGCCAAAATCCTTCACGATCAAATCAATGATGTCTTCGCAAGCCTTCGGATCAGTCACATTCAATACTTCACCACGACCACCACTCGCCTGTAAACGACCATTGATGGCTTTGGCGCCATCTTCAGAAGTGGCAGTACCAATCACCTTAGCACCACATTTCACCAGCTCATCCGCAATGGCTTGGCCAATACCGCGCGATGCGCCAGTCACTAATGCAATTTGTCCACTTAAGTCGAGATTCATATTTATCTTCCGTTGTTTCTTTACTGTTTCTTTGTTGTTTCTTTGTTGTTTCTCTAATGCTTCTATTTATTGCTTATTCGTATTTTTTTCTTTACCGTAGCCAAGGCCTCAATAAGACTAGCTTCATCAAAAATAGGGATGCCAACAACATTCTCATTAATTCGCTTAGTCAGGCCAGCTAGCACCTTGCCAGGACCGCACTCTACAACTTGAGTAATACCCTGCTGAGCCATCGCATTAATAGTCTCTTGCCAACGCACCGGCTTGGCAGCTTGACGCACTAGAGCATCTTTAATGGCCGCCGGATCATTCAGCACATTCACATCAACGTTATTGACTACAGAAATAGTGGGGACTTTGAATTCAATATCAGCTAAGTAGCCCTTTAGCTTCTCAGATGCAGGCTGCAACAAAGAAGAATGAAATGGCGCAGACACTGGTAATGGCAAGGCACGTTTCGCACCAGCAGCCTTGAGTAATTCACAGGCCTTAGTCACCGCATCGCTACCACCAGCAATCACTACCTGCCCTGGTGCATTGAAGTTGACTGCCTCGACTACGCCTCCGGAGGCTACAGCAGCTTCAGCGCAAACAGTTTTTACAATCGCATCATCCAAGCCCAAGATCGCAGCCATGCCTCCAGTACCAACGGGCACTGCTGTTTGCATAGCTTCAGCACGAAAGCGCACCAAAGGTATGGCATCTTTAAAAGAGATCACGCCGGCAGCAACTAGGGCGGAGTACTCGCCCAAGCTATGACCAGCCATCATTTGAGGAATCGCACCACCAGAGGCCAACCAAGCACGATAAAACGCGATCGCCGCCGTCAACATTACTGGCTGAGTATTGGTGGTTAGGGACAATGCTTCTGCCGGACCTTCAGCAATCAGTTTTGCAACATCTTCACCCAAAGCTTCAGAAGCTTCTTGCAAAGTCTCGCGGACCTCAGAGCGGTCGGCAATCGAGTTGAGCATCCCAACAGATTGGGAGCCTTGGCCAGGAAATACAAATGCAAATGTCATAGAAGTAGTCGCTGAATAATGGTTATTAATGTATCTTTTGCTTTAGTACTGAATGACTGCTGCACCCCAAGCAAAACCACCGCCCACACCCTCCAATAAGAGGTGTTGACCGCGCTGAATTTGACCAGAGCGAACCCCAGCATCCAATGCAAGCGGAATGGATGCGGCAGAAGTATTGCCGTGCTCATGCACTGTCACAATCACTTTATCCATCGACATACCCATCTTGCGAGCTGTGCTCTCCATAATGCGAATATTGGCTTGGTGCGGGACCAACCAATCGATTTGTTCTGGCTTGAGATTGGCTTTTTCTAAAGCCTCATGTGCAACTTGCTCAAGCACCTTAACGGCCAACTTAAATACTGCAGGACCATCCATTGTTAAATAAGCGGATCCATCTACACCGCCCTGCTTAGCGCGCCCTGGTACACACAAGATATCGCGTTGACTGCCGTCGGCATGCAAGGCGGTTGCCAGAATGCCTGGCTCTTTCGAGGCCTCGAGAACTACTGCCCCAGCTCCATCGCCAAATAACACTGAAGTAGTGCGATCCTGAAAATCCAAAATGCGGGAAAAGGTTTCTGCACCAAGCACTAATACTTTTTTGTAAGTGCCTGTTCGAATAAATGCATCCGCAATGGCGAGTGCGTAAGTAAAGCCGGCGCATACCGCCTGCACATCAAAGGCTGCGCAATTTGTGTGAGCACCTAACTTGTCTTGCACTACACAAGCCGTGCTTGGGAAGCCGCCCAAATGATCTGGCGTAGATGTCGCCAAAATAATGAGGTCGAGATCTTCTGATGTGCAACCAGCAGCCTCCAATGCTGCTTGAGCTGCCTTCACAGCCAAGTCGCTGGTGAGTTGATTATCAGCAGCAAAGTGACGAGCAGAAATTCCGCTACGAGTCACAATCCACTCATCACTTGTCTCAAGACCAATCTTCGCCAAACGCTCAACGAGATCTTGATTGCTTAAACGCTGTTCCGGAAGATAGCTTCCAGTTCCTGCTATTCGGGAATAGGTACTCATGATTATTTTGTCTCCGCCACAAAAGCTTGAGCGATACGCTCTACCATGCGATTTTTTGCTGCTTCATATGCGCGCTCGAGCGCAAAACCAAATGCAAAACGATCCGCTGAACCGTGACTCTTAATCACGCAACCACGCAAACCCAACAATACTGCACCGTTATAGCGACGATGATCAACACGCTTGCGAACGCGTAGTAATGGCACCATGGCGCAGATCGCCATTAACTTGGTCAGCCACGAGCGATTAAATTCTTGCTTGATCAAGCCGCTCATCATCTTAGCTAAACCTTCGCTTGCCTTGAGAACAACATTGCCAACAAAACCATCGCACACCACAATATCCGTAGTGCCTTTAAAAATATCGTTACCTTCTACGTTGCCATAAAAGTTTAAGTTCGTTTGGCGCAACAGCTCACTTGTCTGCTTAACCACTTCATTGCCTTTAATCACCTCTTCGCCAATATTGAGAAGCCCAATAGAGGGGTTTTGGATACCATCCACTACCTGAACCATCACGTTTGCCATCTGTGCAAACTGCACCAAATGCATCGGCTCACAATCAGCGTTGGCGCCAAGATCTAGCATGGTGGTGCCAAGGCCTTTTTCATTCGGAATCGCGGTGGCAATCGCAGGACGATCAACGCCATCTAGCGTTTTAAGGATGTAGCGGGAGATTGCCATCAAGGCGCCCGTATTACCAGAGGAGATGATCGCGTCAGCCAGACCTTCTTTAACTTGCTCGATGGCAACTCGCATGGAGGAATCTTTTTTGCGACGCAATGCCACCTCAATGGGGTCATCCATCAAGACAACTTCAGTAGCGGAAATAATTTGAATGCGCTCTATTGGCGCTTTTGGAAATTGACTCAAGGCTTGCTTGAGCGATTCCGGATTACCGACCAAGGCAATCTTCACATCAGCATGTTTTTCGAGAAAATCGCAACAAGCGGGGACCGTAACAACTACCCCATGATCTCCGCCCATGGCATCGATAGCAAGTGTGACACTCATAAAATCAAGTATTGCTGCAAGTGGTTTTTTTCAAAGAAAAAAGCGGCTTTTATTGGAGCCGCTTCTATCTTTTAGACTAAAAAATTAGTCGTTTTTAGTTTTAACAACTTTACGACCACGGTAGTAGCCGTTTGGTGAAATGTGGTGGCGCAAATGAGCCTCACCAGTTGTGGCTTCAACAGCCGTAGCAGGTGCGGTCAAAAAGTCGTGCGCACGGTGCATGCCACGTTTGGATGGGGATTTTTTATTCTGTTGGACGGCCATATTGAACTCCTAAGCAAGGCGATATTCTAGCATGTAAATTGAGTTAAATGCTTGATTAATTGATAAGACGAGTTTGAAATGCACCCCCCCCCCCAATACGGAGGGTGAAATCAATTTTTCTTCATATTTTTCAATATGTTAAAGGGATTTTGGGGTTTTTCAGAGGTACCAGAGGCTTCCCCACCCTCTCCAAATGAAGAGGCGTGCGGCTTGCAAGCGCCGTCTGGATGCTTTGGAATTAAGGGAAAAGATAGGAGAATTTCATCCTCAATCAGCCCTAAGAGGTCAAAATGCTGGCTTGCCACCAAAGGCTCCTGTTGGTCATCCTCCATGGGGAAGGCATCCGCCTCTGCTTCAGTAGCAACCAAAACAAATCGACTTTCTTGAGTCAAATCCAAGCCGCAATCCCGCAAGCAGCTCTGACAAACCAGGTGAATACGGCCTTTTACTGCCAGTTCCAGAATTTGCTGGGGCTCTGAGCCCGGAGAATCCGCAAAATGGGTCTTTACCTGCCAATGGAAACCATCGCCCGACTCAACGCTAGAAGCCTCCTCAGCCACTCTTGGCAGGGCTGATATCTCCAAAAACCCAGCCCCTTGATAGGACTGGGGGGCACAAAAATCAATCCGGCTCAAAGCCTTGGGATCGGTGGATAGCTCAACTTGAGGTAAAACTTGATTACGATTCATATCATCAGTCTAAATGATGGCTTTAACGAAAGTACAAGTAGTGATGAGTAATTCTGCAAAAAAACTAATCTTGGCATCTACCTCGGTCTATCGTCGAGAGCTCTTGGAGCGCCTGCGCATCCCTTTTGATGTCATCTCGCCCAAAGTGGATGAAACCCCCTTGCCTGGTGAAAGCACTCTAGATTTAGCCCTGCGCTTAGCCAAAGCAAAAGCTACCGCAGTTGCAAAAGATCATCCGGAGGCTTGGGTGATTGGCTCAGATCAAGTGGCTGACCTTTGTGGGGCCGCCATTGGTAAGCCGGGCAACTTTGAGCGCGCTATGGCACAACTCCAGCTCATGCGGGGTGCGACTGTAACTTTTCAAACGGCGCTGTGTCTCATGTGCGGGAATGAGGCAACGACAATCAATATTCCTACGGAAGTTACCTTCTGCAAGCATGCTGACGATGTTCTGGAGGCCTACCTCCATGCTGAAGAACCCTATGATTGCGCAGGTAGCGCCAAGTCTGAAGGCCTGGGCATCTCACTCTTGGAATCTATTAAAAGCGAGGATCCCACTGCTTTAATTGGTCTGCCCTTAATTGCCTTGAGCAAGCTCTTGCGTGATGCCGGCTTTGCCATCCCAGCAAAGAAATAAAAATCAAAATAAAAAAACAGAAAAGAAGCAAAGTTAAATAAATGAGTTCAACACTAGGCACCCTCTTTTTAATTCCCAATACTTTGGGTGACGATGCTCGCGTTGAGCAATTGCCTTGGGTGCTACCAAGCGAGACGATTACGCAAACAGCCAAACTCACCCACTGGATTGTGGAGGATGCTAAGACTGCCCGCGCTTTTTTAAAGGCAGTCGATAGCGTTATCCCTTTGGCCTGCACTATTCAAGAAATGCAAATGAGTGAGTGGCGTGGTGTTGCGCGGAATGCCAAGTATGGAGATGCAGTTAAACCAATAGACTTACTCAAGCCACTGATCGCTGGCAAAGACATGGGCCTCATGTCAGAGGCCGGTGTTCCAGGTGTTGCAGACCCCGGCGCAGAGCTCGTGCTGGCAGCGCATAAGCTAGGCGCCAAAGTAAAACCCTTGGTCGGCCCAAGCTCAATTCTTCTAGGACTGATGGCTAGCGGTTTAAATGGTCAACGCTTTGCGTTTCAAGGCTATGTTCCGCATGATGCGCAAGATCGTATCGCACGACTGAAGCAGTTGGAAGTGGAATCTAGAAAATTACAGCAGACGCAAATTTGGATTGAGACGCCGTATCGCAATACTGCCATGCTAATGGCCTGCCTTAACGCACTATCACCGCAATCATTATTGTGTCTCGGCATGGATCTCAGCCTGCCAAGCGAGACAATCACCACGCTATCCATTGCAGATTGGCGCAAGCGCTTCCAGAATGAGGCTGCCTGCTCTTCATTACAAAATAGGCCAGCAGTATTTCTATTGCTAGCCTAGGTGTTTTATTTGCTACCTTGCTGATCTATCGTTTTTACTTTAGATCGGGTACTTTAATTAATGCCTTGCCTGCCGCAGAACCCACCTCAGCACCAAAACGTTTAGCAACGCGCTCAGCGAAATTCTCTTTCATGGTGTAGTCCAGAATATCTGGCGCCTTAAAGATGTCGCGCGCTACAGTCTCTACTGTTCCGTAGCCATCCACCAAGCCAATTTTGATTGCCTGCTCGCCGTTCCAAACGCGTCCCGAGAACATTTCTGGAGTTTCTTTTAGGCGGTCGCCACGACCTGCTTTGACCACTGCAATAAATTGCTGATGGATCTCATCGATCATGGTTTTAATCATCTCGACTTGCTGTGGATTTTCTTTGGAGAATGGATCCATCATTCCTTTGTTTGAACCCGCAGTAATCATGCGACGGGTCACGCCTAACTTATCCATCAGACCAGTGAAACCAAAGCCTTCCATGATCACGCCAATGGATCCCACCAAGCTGGCCTTATCAACCAAAATTTGGTCACCTGCTACAGCGACGTAGTAACCACCTGAAGCGCAGATATCCTCGACTACAACATAAAACGGTTTACTTGGATAGAGCTTACGTAAGCGATGAATCTCGTCATTCATCATGCCCGCCTGAACCGGAGAGCCACCAGGGCTATTGATGCGCAAGACTACGCCTGCACTATTTTCATTTTCAAACGCAGCCGTCAGGGATGAATTGATATCTAAAGCATTGGCCATCGAGCTTGACGAAATCTCGCCCTCTAGTGTGACTAAAGCCGTGTGCTTCTCCATTCCCATGCCGCGCCCAGGCAGATGAAAATCAAATACTGCTAGCACTATGCCAACAAAGACGATAAGAGTGAGAATACGGAACACTGCTTTCCAGCGACGCGCCTTACGAGTCTCTTTTAAATTCTCAAGCAATAAATGTTCGAGAGCTTGACGCTCCCAATTTTGATTCGCGTTCTCGGATTGATTTTGATCCATCTTTTTAATCCTTGGTTACTAACTAGTTTTTAACGGTGAGATTCTGACTTAGCCAACTCGTCAACTGCGAGACATCATCCACATGAATTAATGATGGCGCCTCCTTTAAAGTACTCGGCGGATGTGCGCCATACGTTACCGCTACCGCATCAACGCCTGCATTGGCCGCCATATCCAAATCATGGGTGGTATCGCCAATCATCAGCATACGGCGCATCGGCACTTGCATTGCATCCGAAAGCTCTAGGAGCATTCCAGGATGGGGCTTAGAGAAGGATTCATCTGCAGTGCGTGTTTCGTGGAACATCTGCTCTAGCTGGTGATGTTTTAGAGATCGATCCAATCCCACACGAGATTTACCTGTAGCTACGCCCAATAGGTAGCCATCCTCACGCAAGTTTGCTAGCAACTCACGAATGCCTGGAAATAAATCAAGCTCGTGATCTTTGGCCAGATAGTGATATCGAAAACGTTCAGTCAATTTTGGGAAATGTGCTGGCTCAATCCAGGGCACCGCTCTTCTAAGTGAATCCTGAATACCTAAACCAATCACCGAGCTAGCCAACGTGTCATCGGGCTCTTTGAAACCCAAATCGCGACAAGCCTGCTGAATGCAATTCACGATCGTCGGCGTGGAATCCATAATGGTTCCATCCCAGTCCCACACAATCAGGTCATAACGTCTATCGGGTTTTTGATCTTCAGGCATCGCTAGGCACTTCAAAGTTTTTCATCATGGCCGTAAATTCAGCCGGTAACGGGGATTCGATACGCATCTTCTCGCCAGTGCGGGGATGGGTAAAACCAGCTAAATGGGCATGCAGATACAAGCGCTTAGATTTCACAATCTTGTCCTGATCTTCAAAGCCGTATTTATCATCACCCAAAATCGAGTGGCCTAATTTTTGGAGGTGAACGCGAATCTGATGGGTACGCCCGGTTTTCAACTGGGCCTCAGCCAAGGTGATAGCCACCTCTCCGCGCTTCATGACTTTGGTGACACGCAAAGCGGTATGGCTTGGTAGGCCATCTGGGTCAACGCGAACACGACGCTCACCATTGGCTAATAGGTATTTATGCAATGCAAACTTGAGCTGCATCGTACCCGCAGCTTGGGCAATTTCCCCATGGGCTAGCAAGTAATACCGTTTATCTGTTTGCCCTTCGCGGATCTGCCGATGCAACTCAACCAGAGCGCTACGCTTTTTAGCCAAAAGCAAGACGCCGGAGGTATCTCGGTCTAAACGATGGACTAATTCCAGGAATTTGAGCTCGGGGCGGGTGATGCGCAGGGTTTCAATGACTCCCAGGGCAATGCCCGAGCCCCCATGAACTGCCAAACCTGCCGGCTTGTTCACTATTAATAGAGCCTCATCCTCGAACAAAATGGGCATTTTGTCGGAATATCCCTGTGCCCTAGACTTGGTTTGTGCGGTATTCACTGCTGCCATTTGGGCGGGCTCGGCGATCCGAACCGGCGGAACCCTGACTACATCCCCCTCAACCAAGCGGGTAGTCGGCTCAGCCCTTTTCTTATTCACCCGCACCTCGCCAGAGCGAATAATCCGATAAACGTGGCTTTTGGGGACCCCTTTTGCCCAACGCAATAGGTAATTATCGAGGCGCTGGCCAGCCTCTTCCGGACCAATAGTCTGGAGATGGACGGCAGCCGGAGCGGTGGTTTTTGCCTGTGAAGGCTTGGAAATGGGTTCGGATTTCATGATTTATCTCTCTTGCCGCCTCGACGGGGGTCGACAAGGGACTCAACAATACCCCATTGTCGTTCAACTTGTGCCGTATAATCAACGCTCTAGCCAATTTATTGGCCCGAGACTAACCTGATTCAGGTTTGGAGCTTGGAGTCGCCCTTAATAGACTCCCGGGGTTGCCCCTCCCCCGTTGTAATGAGGCGCAGGGTTGGTGTGCCGTATGCCGCGACCCGCGATTAGAAGACAGTTTTCAGGCGCGCGCCTGCATTGATGACCTAAAGGAGGTCTCTGCGGCGATCGTCAAGTGTGGCACCGGTTTAACAATATTGAACTTGGTGTACTAGGCAATAAATGCCTAGACTTGCTTGATCCACACTCCAAAGCCGCCAATGGGCTATGCCCCTAGTGGTATCTAAATTGTCCCTAACGCAGCGCGCAACGACGCACTCCCAATAGGAGAGTGTTATGAAACGCATGTTATTTAATGCAACTCAACAAGAAGAGTTGCGAGTTGCCATCGTCGATGGTCAAAAACTCATCGATATCGATATCGAAGCTGCCGGTCGTGAACAACGTAAAGGCAATATTTACAAAGGTGTTATTACTCGCATTGAGCCTTCGCTCGAAGCTTGCTTTGTTAATTACGGCGAAGAGCGCCATGGCTTCCTGCCATTTAAAGAAGTTGCCCGCACCTACTTTAAAGAAGGCATCGACGTACGCAATGCCTCTATTAAAGATGCCTTACGCGAAGGCCAAGAAATCATTGTTCAGGTAGAAAAAGAAGAGCGTGGCCAAAAAGGCGCTGCCCTCACCTCTTTTGTCTCCCTAGCAGGTCGCTATTTGGTATTAATGCCAAATAACCCACGTGGAGGCGGCGTCTCTCGTCGCATTGAAGGCGAAGACCGTCAAGAGCTCCGTGAAGCGATGTCTCAACTAGAAGTTCCAGACGGCATGAGCATCATTGCTCGTACAGCCGGTATTGGCCGTGACGCTACTGAATTGCAATGGGACCTAAGTTATCTCATGCAGTTGTGGACAGCGATTGATGAAGCCGCTAAAGGCAATTCAGCACCACTATTGATCTACCTCGAGTCCAGCTTAGTGATTCGCGCAATCCGCGATTACTTCCAGCCGGATATTGGTGAGATCCTCATCGATACGGACGACATCTACGAGCAAGCTGCGGCATTTATGTCCGTAGTGATGCCAGATAATCTACCAAGAGTGAAGCGTTACCAGGACGATGTTCCATTGTTCTCCCGCTTCCAAATTGAACATCAGATTGAAACCGCTTACTCACGTACCGTGCCACTGCCTTCAGGCGGCGCGATTGTGATTGACCACACTGAAGCTTTAGTTTCAGTGGACGTGAACTCTGCACGTGCAACCCGCGGCTCTGATATTGAAGAGACTGCAACCCGTACCAACTTAGAAGCTGCCGATGAAATTGCTCGCCAAGCACGTTTACGTGACCTGGGTGGCCTAATCGTGATCGACTTCATTGATATGGAATCGAGCAAGGCGCAGAAGGATGTTGAGAATCGCTTACGCGATGCTCTGCGTCATGACCGTGCTCGCGTTCAGATGGGTAAGATCTCCAAGTTTGGTTTGATGGAAATGTCACGCCAGCGTTTGCGCCCTGCTTTATCTGAAGGTAGCCACGTAACCTGCCCACGCTGTAACGGCACAGGCCATATCCGCGATACCGAATCTTCTGCATTGCAAGTCTTGCGCATCATTCAAGAAGAGGCAATGAAAGAAAATACTGCCGCTATTCATACGCAAGTGCCAGTCGAAGTGGCTGCATTCTTGCTCAATGAGAAACGTGCTGAAGTAATCAAGATTGAGTCACGCTTCAAAGTCAATGTATTGATGGTTCCTAATAAACATTTAGAAACACCACATTACAAGCTCGAGCGTTTACGTCATGACGACCCACGTCTTGATGATCAAAAAGCCAGTTATGTCATGGCAGAAGAAGCTGCCCGTGAACTTGAAACCGATACCGCTGTAAGCCGCAAGGATGCCGATGTTAAAGTTCGTCCTGAAGCCGCGGTAAAAGGTATTACGCCAAACGCTCCAGCACCGGTAAGTCAGCCACGTCCTGCACGTACTGAAAAAGTTAGTACTGAAACTGCAAGCACTGGCGGATTCTTTGGATTCATTAAGAGCCTATTCTCTTCAGCGCCAACACCAGAAGCGAAGCCTGCTCCTAGCGCACCGCGTGGTCGCAATCAAAACAATCGCAATGGCAATAACCGCAACCGCGGTCGTCGTGGCGAGCGCAGCGATCGTGCTGACCGTCCAGCTGAAGGTGCTGCAAGTACCGAAGGTGCAAATGCTCCACGCGAAGCGGGTTCAGGCAGAGGTCGTCAAGACGGCCGCAATCGCAATGGCAATAACGGCAATCGCAACCAGAACAACCAAAATCCAAAACCAGAGAATCAAGCTGCGGTAACTCCGGCTACTGAGGCTGCTCCTGGTGCCGATGCAACTCCTAACGCAGATGGTGAAGAGCGTCGTGGTCGCGGTCGCAACCGTCGTGGTCGTGGTCGCGGTCAACGCGGCGAGCGCACTGAATCTACTGGTGATGCAGCAATTGCTTCTGTTGTTGCCGTAGCAACCTCATTCTCAGGTCCACCAGTAGGAATGGCTGGAGCATCCGCTTCCATGCCGATTCAGAATATTGCTCAAAGCTTTGGAAACACGGTTGCGCCGGCAGCTTCTAACGAAGTGAAAGAGCGCACACCGCGTGCACCACGTGCTCCTAGGGAGCCAAGAGAGCAACGTGCACCACGTCAAAGTAATCGTCCTGATAATGCTGCTTCGACACCTGCTCCACAGGTAGTTGCCGCTCCGGCACCAGCAATTACAGTGATTGCAAAGCCGATGCCTGAACTCCCTAAGGTTGCCTTCCAGGCACTCGAAGAGACTCCATTGCATAGCGTAGTTCAGTCTGCTGGCATGGTTTGGGTTGCAACTGACACCAGCAAGCATCAAGAAGTGCAATCGCAAATCACAGCAGAGCCAGAGATTTTGCCAGCAGGCAGAACTCCAAAGGCGCCTGTTAGTTTGCAAAACGGCCCTATGGTTTTAGTTGAAACCGGCGGCCAAGAAAAAACGGTTTAATCCAATTTCTCCAGACTGCTATTTATCCCACAAGGGTATTTGGCAGTTTGGCAGAAACACCGTTTCACAGCCATAATTAGGCATGGTTGAAAAAGTAATCCCCATACGTTTAGATGAAGGCAAAGGTCTTATGCCGTCCATACCAGGACAGCTTGCGGCTGCACATGCTTCAACTAAAGATACCCGGGGACGTTCTCTACGTGATTTACGAATCTCCGTAACCGATCGCTGCAATTTCCGCTGCACCTACTGCATGCCTAAGGAAATCTTCGATAAGAACTATCCCTATCTCTCTCATAGTGATTTACTGAGCTTTGAAGAGATCACTCGCTTAACAAATATCTTTGCTTCGCTGGGTGTAGAAAAAATTCGCCTCACTGGTGGCGAGCCTTTGCTTCGTAAAAATCTTGAAGTACTGATTGAGATGCTAGCGAAGATTCGCACTACGGCAGATCAACCTTTGGATCTCACGCTAACCACTAATGGCAGCATTTTGCGCAAGAAGGCTGCTGCATTAAAAGCGGCAGGACTGCATCGCCTGACTATTAGCCTTGATGGCCTGAATGACGACATCTTCAAAAAAATGAATGATGTCGACTTCCCAGTTACAGATGTGCTCGACGGTATTGCTGCAGCTCAAGAAGTGGGCTTCACCAATCTCAAGGTGAATATGGTTGTTAAGAAGGGTACAAACGATCAAGAGATTATTGGTATGGCCAAGCACTTCAAAGGTAGCGGCGTCACGCTGCGCTTTATTGAGTTCATGGATGTGGGTAGTTCTAACGGCTGGGATATGTCTCAAGTGCTCCCCTCACAAGAAGTTGCCAATCGTATTAACGCTGTCTTTCCGATAGAGCCTATCGAGGCCAACTACCCTGGTGAAGTAGCTCAGCGCTGGCGCTATCTTGATGGCTCTGGTGAAATTGGCTTCATCTCTAGCGTCACACAAACTTTCTGTCACGAGTGCACGCGCGCTCGCATCTCTACGGATGGCCAGCTTTATCTTTGCTTATTTGCAAACGAAGGCTTTGATTTCAAAACACTATTACGCTCCGATAGAAGCGATTTAGAAATTGCCAACGCCATTATGTCGACCTGGTCTGGACGCAATGATCACTACTCAGAAATTCGGGGATCGAACACCGCTGGATCAAACTCCTCTCGAAAAGTGGAGATGTCTTACATCGGCGGCTAATGATTACCTCAGAACACATTACAGCTTTAATTTTGGCAGGGGGCCGCGCCCAACGAATGGGTGGCATTGACAAGGGTTTAATTCCCTTTCACGGCAAACCACTGATTGAGTCTGCCATCAGTAGACTTAAGCCTCAGGTCAACACCATCCTGATTAATGCCAACCGCAGCATTACAAAATATTCACACTATGGCTACCCAGTACTCATGGATGAAACGCCAGATTTCTCAGGCCCATTAGCGGGATTCTCAGTCGGGCTGAAGCATTGCAATACACCTTACCTACTCACATCACCTTGCGATTCCCCTTTATTGCCAGTCGATCTTGCCAAAAGAATGGCAGCCGAACTGGAAGCAAATAATTTAGAGCTTGTGTTTGCCTCCTCAAAAGAAGATGACGGCAAGGTGTGGTCGCAGCCCGTTTTTTGTCTAATGAAATGTGGATTGCAAGATTCTTTAGATGCTTTTTTAAGCAAGGGTGATTTGAAGATTGATCGCTGGTTCAAGGAATTACGCTCCGGCACCGTGATTTTTGAAAACCCCCAAGCATTTGCCAACGTCAATACACCCGAAGAGCTGGCTGCCCTAGAAAAAGCATTGTCATGACGAATTTAATGAAGCACTCCCCCAATAGCCCCATTCTATTAACCGCCTCTCTCCATGTGGATGAAGCGCGCAAGGCAATCTCAGACCTTGTCAACGAATTGCTCCAAGAATCTCGCAAACTAAATCATGCGAGCGATATTGAGTTGGTCACTTTGGATCAAGCGATCAACCGCATTTTGTCAGAGGACTTGCTTTCCCCAATCGACGTCCCTGCCGCCGATAACTCTGCTATGGATGGTTTTGCCTTTAATGGCGATTGCCTGGGAAACAGTGAAGCGATAGTTACCTTGAAGATCGTTAGCACAGCCTATGCCGGCAAGCCTTATGAAGGCGCTGTTGGACGAGGTGAGTGCCTTAAGATCATGACTGGCGCAGTCATGCCTCGTGATTGCGATACCGTCATCCCTCAAGAATTTACAGAATCCGCAAATGAGTCCGTTGTGGACTTCAAGCAAAACCAAGTCAAGCGTGGCGAGAACCGTCGCTTGCGTGGTGAAGATTTGCAAAGCGGAAAAGCGGCTATTGCAGCGGGTCGTTTATTGCGACCGTCCGATCTTGGTCTAGCGGCATCCCTTGGCATTGCCAACCTCAAAGTGCATCGCAAACTCAGGGTAGCCATCCTCTCCTCCGGAGATGAGTTGCGCCCCCTAGGGCAAGCTCTTGATGCAGGCAGTATTTATGACAGCAATCGCTATAGCCTGACGGGTCTTCTCAATCGCCTCAATTTAGAGATTATTGATTGTGGAATTGTGCGCGATGATCCCACTTCGCTTAAAGCCGCCTTTGTAGAGGCGGCCTCCAAAGCAGATGTTCTGATTTCCTCGGGCGGGGTCTCCGTTGGTGAAGCTGACTTTACTAAGCAGATCATGCAAGAGTTAGGTGACGTAGGTTTTTGGAAAATTGCTATGCGCCCAGGCCGTCCAATGGCTTTTGGAATGCTCAAGGCAATTGAAGGATCTAACCGTAAAACCCTCTTCTTTGGCTTACCTGGCAATCCCGTTGCGGTCATGGTGACCTTCTACCAATTCGTCCGATCTGCTTTATTACAACTAAATGGTGCAAGCCAAACTGAGCCCCTAATGACCCAGGCGATTGCCGAGGTGCCGATTCGGAAAAAGCCTGGTCGGACAGAGTTTCAGCGCGCTATTGTGGAGCGTGGCCCAGACGGAAAGCCTACGGTCAGGCTGACTGGCAGCCAAGGTGCTGGAATTTTGCGATCGATGAGCGAGGCAAATTGCTTTGTCATTCTGTCTCACGACCAAGGCAATGTGGCAGCTGGTGACTGGGTAGATGTGGCGCTTTTCGACGGACTGCTTTAAGATTGCACCTCATGAAACTCACCAAAAAAGAAATCGCCTTCGTAGATCCAATGCATACCGCCAAAACCTTGGTTTTGGTTTATCTCTGCTTCTCCGTACCGATCGTGTTGTTGGCCTTATTTGTAGCCTTTATTCGTGACGGTGCCATTCCTGGATTTACCGTTCTCTCCGCATTGATACTTAATGCTTTACTCGGATTTGCCTTGCTATGGATTGCCTGCAAGGTATACAACTGGGTAGCGGGTAAATTTGGTGGAATCGAGCTTGCTCTCCGCGAGCTTCCAGAAGAAATCGAAGCCGACTAATTTCTCAGTCGACTTCGTTTCATTTCTTAAGCCTGACTTTTATCCCCTAGTACTTCGGAATTAATTAAGCTTGGTGGCTTTTTTCCATCAAGCGCTGCTCGGAGATTTTCTACTGCGAGATCGACCATCGCTCTACGTGTTTTTTCTGTAGCGCTCGCGATGTGCGGAGCCAACACAACATTACTGCACTTGAGTAACTCTGGATGCACTTGAGGCTCACCTTCAAATACATCCAAGCCAGCTGCAAAGATCTTTCCGCTTTGCAATGCTTGCGCCAAAGCCGCATCATCCACAATACCGCCGCGGGCAATATTGATCAGGGTTGCAGTGGGTTTCATGATGGCAATTTCTGCAGCGCCAATCGTGTGATGATTTTGTGCGGTGTAAGGAAGCACCAACACCACATGATCAGCAGTGCGCAGTAATTCTTCTTTGGAAACATAAGTGGCACCACAAGCTTTTTCATCAGCATCAGAGAGATGGCTGCGATTGTGATAAACCACATTCATACCAAAACCCAGCGCACGCTTGGCGATGCCTTGACCAATACGGCCCATGCCAATAATGCCAACGGTGCTGTGATGCAAGTCCATGCCTAGTGGGTTATTCACAATTGACCATTGATCCCACTTGCCCGCTCTAACCCAATGTTCTGATTCCGTAATACGCCTAGCAGTGGCCATCAACAATGCAAAGCCAAAATCCGCCGTTGTATCCGTAAGAACATCAGGGGTATTGGTGGCCATGACCCCGGCAGCAGTAATAGCCGGGACATCGAAGTTGTTGTAGCCAACAGAAATATTGGCAACTACCTTCAGATTTTTAGCCTGAGCTAGGGCTGCAGCATCGATTCGCTCACTACCAGCAACCAAAGCCCCATCCACCCCTGAAAGTGCTTTTTGAAGCTCTTCTGGGGTCAATATCTTGTCGGACTGGTTAGAGTGAACCTCATAGGATTGCTCTAATTTAGCTAGTGCTTCTGGAAATATGGCCCTTGCGACCAAAATCTTTGGCTTGATGGTGTTCATTGGGGCATTTGCTGAAGTGTTCATAGCGAGACTTTACCTCAACTAAATTGAATCTTTTGCCTGAAAAATAGGCTGATTCAGCTAAAATTGAGGTTTTATAACTTGGTAGTCCATTGATCTGGACTCCTCACCTGTACACCATCATGACTTACGTTGTTACCGAAGCCTGTATCCGTTGCAAATACACTGATTGCGTTGATGTCTGCCCAGTCGATTGTTTTCGCGAAGGCCCTAACTTTTTAGTTATCGATCCAGATGAATGTATTGATTGCGCAGTATGCGTGCCTGAGTGCCCAGTCAATGCGATTTATGCTGAAGATGATGTGCCAGGAGATCAGCAGGCATTCATTAAATTAAATGCTGAGCTGTCACCATCATGGACATCCATCACCAAATCTAAAGCCGCTCTTCCAGAAGCTGAAGAGTGGAAAGACGTTAAAAACAAACTTGACCAACTGGTAAAGTAAATTGCACCCCCCCATCCAAACCGATGCAGTCATTATTGGCGCCGGTCCGGTGGGGCTCTTCCAAGTCTTCGAGCTTGGTCTCCTAGAAATTAAAGCGCATGTCATTGACTCTCTGCCTGAGGTGGGTGGTCAATGTATCGAACTCTATCCAGACAAACCAATCTATGACATTCCGGCGATTCCGGTTTGCACTGGTCGGGAGCTGGTTAGCAATCTACTCAAACAAATTGAGCCATTCAAACCACAGTTCCACCTAAATCAAGAGGTCTCCACCCTTGAGAAGCAGGCTGATGGCCGCTTTCTGATTCGCACATCCCAAGATCAACAATTTTTGAGTAAGGCTATTTTTATTGCTGCCGGCGTTGGCGCATTTCAACCGCGCACACTCAACCTAGACGGCATTGAAACTTTTGTAGACAAACAAGTCTTCTATCGCGTCAGAAATCCTGACCAACTTACAGGCAAGCGCATAGTCATTTGTGGCGGCGGAGATTCTGCCTTGGATTGGGCATTACATTTTGCAGATCAAGCGGATGGCGTGACACTCATTCACCGCCGGGATGAATTCAAAGCAGCACCTCAATCTATAGCTAAGATGCGCGCGCTTTGCGCTGCCGGCAAGATGCAACTCATCATCGGACAAATTACCGGTTTTAAATCCTCCAATAACTCTCTCACTGAAATTGCCGTCACTAATATTGATGGTGAAGTTCAAAATATTGCATTAGATGCACTCCTATTGTTTTATGGTCTCTCCCCTAAATTAGGTCCAATAGCCAATTGGGGCTTAGATCTCGATCGCAAACAAATTGCCGTGGATACCGCCTGCTTTCAGACCAGCACGCCTGGCATTTACGCCGTTGGGGATATCAATATCTACCCAGGCAAGAAAAAACTGATTCTGTCCGGCTTTCATGAGGCAGCGCTGGCAGCCTTTGCCGCAGCAGCCTACCTGGCCCCTGAGAAGCAGATTCAACTCCAGTACACCACCACCTCCCCAAAGCTGCATAAAGCGCTTGGGGTAAGCCCACCAACATTCGAGTAAGCTCTTAGTATCACTGAATCATTTAGCTGAATATACCTATGCGTCAATATCACAATCTCATGAAGGAAGTCCTCGAAAAGGGCGTCCAAAAATCGGATAGAACCGGAACCGGAACGATCTCCATATTCGGCCACCAGATGCGCTTCAATCTGGCCGAAGGTTTTCCGATGGTCACCACCAAGAAACTGCATCTCAAGTCCATCATTTTGGAATTGCTCTGGTTTCTCAAAGGGAGCACGGATAATAACTGGCTTAAAGACCGTGGCGTTTCCATTTGGAATGAGTGGGCAGCCCCTGATGGTGACCTGGGTCCAATTTATGGCTACCAGTGGCGTTCATGGCCTGCACCCAATGGCGAGCATATCGATCAGATCGCCGAAGTTGTAGAGACTCTTAAAAAGAATCCTGACTCGCGTCGCATTATTGTTTCAGCATGGAATGTGGCGGATATTCCTCGCATGGCTTTAGCGCCTTGCCACGCTTTCTTTCAGTTTTATGTTGCCGATGGCAAACTGTCTTGCCAACTTTATCAACGCAGTGCAGATATTTTCTTAGGCGTACCTTTCAATATTGCTAGCTACGCTCTACTGACCCACATGATGGCGCAGCAATGCAATTTAGAGGTAGGTGACTTTGTCTGGACTGGCGGTGATTGCCATCTCTACAGCAACCACTTAGAGCAAGTTGATCTTCAGCTATCCAGAGACTTCTTCCCGCTGCCTAAGCTTAATATTCTGCGTAAGCCAGATTCCATCTTCGACTATGAATTCGAGGATTTTGAAATCGTCGGCTATGAATCCCATCCCGCCATTAAAGCTCCTGTAGCCGTTTAAGAAATCAGATCACCCATGACAGTAAGCAAGCACCCCGCCGTCTCAATGATTGTTGCCCGTTCACGTAATCACGTGATTGGTCGTGACAATCAAATGCCTTGGAAGATTTCTGCTGATTTGCAGTTCTTCAAAAAAGTAACTATGGGCCACCCCGTCATCATGGGTCGCAAGACTTGGGAGTCTATTGGCCGCCCGCTTCCCGGACGCCGCAATATCGTTGTGAGTCGCAATACCGATCTCCAGTTGACTGGTGCGGAAGTGGTGAACTCGCTCGATGCAGCACTCGCCATCTTGAATGAATTCCCGCGCGTATTTGTGATTGGTGGAGAGCAACTCTTTACCCAAGCATTCCCGCAGGCGGATCGCCTTTACATCACCGAGATTGATATTGATGTAGATGGTGGCGACACCTTCTTTACTGTACCCAATGAATCCGAATGGAAAGAGATTGAGCGCACTCCAGCATCTGAGGGTGCCATTACATTTAATTTCATTACGCTTGAGCGTAAATAGAAAAATCGTCACCCATTAAAAGCCGTTTTTATTCAATTACCACCAACATCAAGGTTAGAAAATGCATCTTTTAAGCCGCATCACTCTTACATCAATCTGTTTGCTTTCCGCCAGCCAAATAGCTAATGCTACCGGGAATGCCGACACGATTTTCTATGGTGGCGATGTTGTCACAATGAATAAGGCACAACCTGCAGCAGAAGCTGTCGCCGTTCAAGGCGGGAAAATTATAAAGGTCGGATCCTTGGCTAGCCTTAAAGCCCTGCAAGGGAAAGATACCAAATTAATTAACCTAAATGGCCAAACATTAATGCCGGGATTAGTTGAGCCTCATGTGCACATTATGGGAACAGCATTCTCGGAAGAAATCTTTCTTAATCTCTCCAACTTTGCAATGCCCCATGACACTTTAGACGGCTTGGTAGCAAAGTTATCTGCTTACAGTAAAAACCTTAAAGATGGCGAGTGGATCAATGCATTTGGTGTTGATCCATCCAGGACCGATCCATTTATGTCTGAACTCACTGCAGACGTATTGGATAAAGTATCTACAACGAAGCCAATTTTTGTGATGAATCAAAGTATGCATATTGCCTATGTGAATCACAAGGCATTGGAAATGGCCGGGGTAAATGACTCTAGTCCAAATCCCAAGGGCGGCACCTTCTTAAAAGACAGCAAGGGTCGTTTAACGGGGGTGATTTACGAAGTACCGGCTTTTGAATTCTTTCTAAGCAAAATGCCTTTGCCCACCCAAGAGATTGTTGAGCAGGCTGTGGCTAAGGTTGGCCAAACACTGGTTAGTAAGGGCGTTACTACTTCAGCAGAAATTACTGTTGGCGGGTACCTTGGGGTTGATAAAGAATATGCTTTATTCAACACGATGACTCGCAATGGCAAGCTGCCTGTCCGGGTGAGGGGCTACATGTACTCAACCGGCTATCCGACTACAAACAATAGCTATAAGCCGGGCCAGGGTGATGACACTTTTAAATTAATCGGCGTCAAAATTGTGGCTGATGGCTCAAATCAGGGCTTGACTGGTGCAATGAGCAAGCCCTACGACTATCCAGCCGGAACCACAAATACGGGCACCCTGAACTTTACGGAGCAAGAACTCTACGATCTTGCTAAACCCAGATTTGATGAGGGCTGGCAAATCTCCGTTCACTCTAACGGCGATAAGTCGATTGAGCAAACTCTGAATGTTTTTTCAAAGCTAGTCAAAAAACCATCTGATGCCAAGTCAAGATTAAGAATTGAGCATTTCACAGTGCCAACTGAAGCGCAGATTGATAAAGCGGCAAAGCTTGGAGTTGTTCCTGGCTTTACGATTGGACACACTGACTATTGGGGTGAGGCATTTCACGACCACCTCCTAGGACCCGAAAGAGCTGATCGAATTGATCCTAGCGCAACTATGATTAAAAAAGGTATGCATTTTGCGTACCATAGCGACTCTCCAGTTTCCCCTATCCACCCACTGAAGTACGCTTCTGAGGGTGCCTCAAGACTTTGGCAAGTAGCGCCACAAAAGGTATTAAACGCTAATGAAAAGGTATCCATCAACAATGCTTTAAAAGCCATCACGATTGATGCCGCCTATCAACTGAAGATGGATGACAAGATTGGATCACTTGAAGCAGGTAAATATGCTGACTTCGCTATCGTCAATCAGAATCCCATGAAAACGGATGCATACAAGATTAGAGATATTGAAGTAAATGAAACCTGGGTTAATGGGCGGCAGGTATTTAAGAAGCAGTAAATATCTTTACATCCGCCTTTATAAGAAAAGCTACCCCAGGGTAGCTTTTCTTTATCTGCAATTGATGCCCCGTCTTCAGCATCCCGACCTTAAAGCTTCTTCGTAAAACTGTACTGCGCAAATGCCTGCTCTGCCACGTTAAACCACTGCGCCTCCATATTTCTGAAGACCCGATAGTCTTCGAATATTTTCTTGAACTGCGGGTTCTTAGCGGACTCTTCGGCATACGTTTCTTGAGCTGCCTTGAAGCAAGCATCCAAGACTGAAGTATTGAACTTGCGCAAGACGGCACCACTTTGAATCAGGCGCTGTAAAGCTGGTGGATTTAAGGCATCGTACTTGGCGCACATATCAGTATGAGCCTCAAAACATGCTGCCTGCCATGCCGATTGGTATGCAGGTGGCAATGAATCCCACTGTTTCTTATTCACCAAGAATGAAAGCCCAGCTGCACCTTCCCAAAATGCGGGGTAGTAATAATTTTTAGCTACTTTAGCTAAACCCAATTTCTCATCATCATAGGGACCAACAAATTCAGCAGCATCAATCGTGCCTTTTTCTAATGCTGAGTAAATTTCACCAGCGGGAAGCTGCTGGGGTACTACACCCAACTTAGCAAGCACTTGCCCCGCAAAGCCCGCAATCCGGAATTTAAGTCCCCTGAGATCCTCTGGAGACTTGATCTCTTTGCGGAACCAGCCACCCATCTGAGTGCCAGTTTGTCCACCCAAGAAGTTCACGATGTTGTAGCTAGCATAGAGCTCTCGCATCAACTTCATGCCATTGCCATGCAACATCCAAGCAGATTGCTGGCGTGCCGTCATACCAAACGGCGCAGCAGTATCAAAAATAAATGCGCTGTTCTTGCCTAAGTAGTAATAACTAGCGGTATGACCACATTCCACCGTGCCGTTTTGCACAGCATCCAATACCTGCAATGCTGGGACCACTTCACCAGCGGCAAATACTTTGACATTGAACTTACCGTCAGTAGCTTTACGCAAAGCATTGGCAAAGACCTCTGGGGTGCCATACAGAGTATCTAATGATTTAGGAAAGCTCGAGACCAAACGCCAATTGAGTGTTGGCAAGCTCTGGGCAATGGATGGGGCAGCTAATGCTGCTGCACCCGCACCGATAGTGGCTTTCTTTAAAAAGGAACGTCTTTGCATCTTTTTCTCCTCCAAAATAATTCATTTATTTCTTTTTATTTATTTCTTTTTTATTTATGTGTGCTTTTATATTTTTTGCTATTGCTGTTTTATTTACCACCAACCGTCATGGATCCAATCAAGATGGAGCCAGTTTCTTTGGTTCCTCGGACCAATGAATCACTACCAATCATCTGAATATCCATCAGCATGTCGCGCAGGTTGCTAGCAATCGTGATGCCCTCTACCGGGTATTGAATCTCGCCATTCTCCACCCAGTAACCAAAGGCACCGCGAGAGTAATCTCCAGTAACGTAGTTCACGCCTTGCCCCATGAGCTCAGTAACTAGCAAGCCCGTACCCATTTCCCTTAAGAGTGCAGGCAATCCACCCTTGGGCGTCTTACGGCTTTGTAATATCAGGTGATGAGAGCCGCCAGCATTACCAGTCGTTTTCATACCCAATTTTCTAGCGGAATAAGTGGACAAGAAGTAGCCTTGCAACACACCTTTATCGACAACCGTTCTTGCAGTCGTTTTCACGCCCTCTTCATCGAATGGGGCGCTTCCCGTCATGGACTTTAGATGGGGATTTTCAAAGAGGCTGATATGTTTTGGTAAAACCTGTTTGCCTAAACTATCCAATAGAAAGCTCGAGCGGCGATACAGAGCGCCCCCAGATACTGCCTGCACCAAGCCACCCAATAGGCCAGCAGCCAATGGGGCTTCGAAAATGACTGGGCAACGGCGAGTAGTTAGCGATCGCGCCTTAAGGCGTGAGAGTGCCCGCTCCGCTGCGTATTTACCAATTGCAGCTGGATCAGCCAACTCCCCAGGAATACGTGAGCTGGAATACCAGTCATCTCGTTGCATGAGCGACTTTTTGCCACCCTCATTTGCAATTGGCGCGCAGGAAATATAGTGGCGTGAGAATGGATAGCCCCCCATAAACCCGTGACTAGTCCCCATCATGAAATGCGCATGATGAGCAGATACCGAAGCACCATCGCTATTTTGGATTTGCTTGCTGACTGCAAAAGCGGCACCCTCAGCAGTCCGCGCAATTTCAATAGCTGTTGCTGAATCCAAATCCCATGGATGAAATAAATCCAGATCAAGCGGATGTTTTTCTAGGAGTGATTTTTCAGCAGGGCCGGCACAAAGGTCTTCCGCTGTATGTTGAGCAATATGGTACGCAGCCTCAACCGTTGCCTTTAGAGAATCTTTAGAGAAATCACTCGTACTGGCATTACCGCGGCGATGACCCAAAAAGACTGTAACGCCAACCTGCTTGTCCAGGCTTTGCTCAATAGTCTCAACCTCGCCCTTACGGACGGTGACTGAAAGGCCCTGCCCCTCAGACACCTCTGCCACGGCATCCGAGGCACCGCGTCTTTTAGCCTCTGTGAGCATGAATTCAATGATTTCTTGAAACTGATTTGATGAGTGTGTAAACATGCCCTAATAATAGCTAGAATAGAAACATGAAGCATACCGAAGCCTGGAAAAGATCCTCCCCCAACGAAATCAAAATCGGCCTAATCTCGATCTCCGATAGAGCGAGCAAGGGCGTTTATACGGATGAGGGCATTCCTGCCCTGCAGTTGTGGTTAGAGACTGCCATTAGCACCCCTTGTGTCTTTCATGAGCGCCTTATTGCAGATGAGCGGGAAATCATCACCGAAACGATCGTGGAGCTGACCGATGATCTCGGTTGCGATTTAGTCCTCACCACAGGCGGTACAGGCCCCTCTCGCAGAGATGTAACCCCAGAGGCCACAATGGATGCCGGAACCCGTGAAATGCCCGGATTTGGCGAGCAAATGCGCCAAATTAGCCTACGCTTTGTACCCACCGCCATTTTGTCCCGTCAAAACGCTGTTTTACGAGAAATCGAGGGGCATACCGCTCTAGTTATCAATTTGCCAGGTCAACCCAAGTCGATTAAAGAAACCTTAGAAGGTTTAAAGGACGCCGAGGGTAAATCCATTGTTCCAGGCATCTTTGCAGCTGTCCCTTACTGTATCGACCTGATTGGCGGCCCCTACATAGAAACCGATGAAACCATCATTAAAGCTTTTAGACCAAAAAGCGCGATCAAGAAATAATGCTGGCAATCATTGGGGAAAGCAAAAGGGTCTATTACTAGACCCTTTTTCATTATTGATTGCTCATTTTTCGATACAGAATCATTCCGGCAAAGGAACGATAAACTTTTCTCGGTAATACTTGAGCTCTTCAATGGACTCCTCAATATCCGCTAAAGCTGTATGAGCCTGCTTTTTGGTAAAGCCCTTCACCAACTCTGGGTGCCAGCGCTTGCAAAGCTCCTTGAGAGTAGAAACGTCGATATTCCGATAATGAAAGAATGCCTCCAGCTTGGGCATGTACTTCGCCATAAAGCGGCGGTCTTGGCCAATCGTATTGCCACACATTGGCGCAATCCCAGGCTTGATGTATTTCTTTAGAAATGCAATGCATTCAGCTTCAGCGGTGGCTTCATCTGTTGTTGAGGCCTTGACCTTGTCAATGAGGCCAGAACGTCCGTGAGTGCCTTTATTCCAGGCATCCATTGCATCTAGCAAGGCATCATCCTGATGAACCACCCAAACAGGGGCGGTGGCGATGGTATTGAGGTGCGCATCGGTCACGATCACGGCAATTTCCAAAATGCGCTCTTTTTCAGGATCTAAGCCTGACATCTCCATATCCACCCAAATCAGGTGTTCATTAGCTGGGGCAGTCTTTACTGCTGGGGTAACTGTTTTTTCACTCATATCTATAATCATCTCATGACATTCACAATTGTTTTTCTAATCGCCTTTATCGCCAGCTTTGGTCTACGCCACTGGTTATCCCAACGCCAAATTCATCACGTCGCCATCAACCGCGATGTAGTACCCGCAGAGTTTTCCTCGCAGATCTCTTTGACTGAACACCAAAAGGCTGCCGACTATACGATCGCCAAACTACGCTTAGGTATTTTAGAGAATGGTGTCAGTGCAATTATTTTGATCGGCTTCACACTTTTAGGCGGCTTGCAAATCCTGAACATTGCACTCCTGCAATTATTAGGTGAAGGCATTGCACAGCAAATCGCCTTACTGGTATCCATTGTGATCATCTCCGGAATTATTGATCTACCCTTCTCTTGGTATAAACAGTTCTATCTAGAAGAGCGTTTTGGATTTAATCGCATGAACGCCAAACTCTTCATCAGCGATATGTTCAAAGGCTTAGGCGTTGGTGGCGCGATTGGCGTCCCCCTTCTCTGGGTGATCCTCAGCCTGATGGCTCAGGCAGGTGATTTTTGGTGGCTTTGGGCTTGGGGTGTTCTGACCGCTTTCAGCCTGTTAATGCAGTGGATATTTCCAACCTTTATCGCGCCCATCTTTAATAAGTTCCAAGCGCTAGAAGAAGGCGCCCTCAAGACACAAATTGAAGCTTTGCTCAAGCGCTGTGATTTTGCCAGCCAAGGTCTATTTGTGATGGATGGCAGCAAGCGTAGTGCGCATGGCAATGCATTTTTTGCTGGCATGGGCAAAGCTAAACGTATTGTATTTTTTGATACCTTGATTGAGAAGCTCAATCCCGGCGAAGTGGAGGCTGTGCTGGCCCATGAACTCGGTCACTACAAGTGCAACCATATTCGCAAGCGCTTGCTGGTTTCTTTTGCTTTGAGCTTTGTGACATTTGCACTGCTGGGCTGGATCAGCACACAAGCTTGGTTCTATAACGATTTAGGTGTAATGCCCAACCCGAATGGCTATAACGGTGGTTTGGCATTGGCGCTCTTCATGCTGGTGTCACCTGTCTTTAGCTTCTTCCTGACACCACTATCGAGCTTGGCATCACGTAAACATGAATATGAAGCAGATGGTTTTGCTGCAGATAAATCCTCTGCAAGCGATTTGATCTCTGCCTTAGTCAAACTCTATCAAGACAATGCATCGACCTTAACACCGGATCCGATCTATACCGCTTTTTATAGCTCGCATCCTCCTGCTCCATTGCGCATTGCTAATCTCAAACGTTTTAACTGAGTAATCTGGGATATATTGAGTTAATGGAACAATTTCATGCGTTGCTCACTGCCTCCTATGGAAGGCACTACCTAGCGCAGCGCTTAGTTAAAGATGAGCGTGGAAATGAATCCCCTGTTGGTGAATTAATCCAAGTTAGCACGCCAGCAAAGCAGCACATCGGAGCAGTAGGTGATCGCATGCTCTTGGAGATGACTTCGGCTGATCAAGCGCGCATTATTCGCATCGAGCCACGAGAAAATTTACTCTATCGATCCGATGCCTTTAAAAGCAAACTGATTGCCTCGAATGTCGATCAAATATTGGTCGTGCTTGCTACCCAACCTGCTTTCTCCCCCGATCTCTTGGGCAGAGCTGTTGTTGCTGCGGAGACGAATAACATTGGTTTGCACATCCTATTGAACAAGTGCGACCTCAAAGATAACTTGGAACATGCTCGCAAGATCATTGCACCCTATGCGCGCATGGGATACCCAGTGACCGAGGTCTCAGCCAAATTTGATGAGGCATCCATTGAAGCCTTACGCCCTGCTATTTGCGGCAAAGTGTCTGTGTTTGTAGGGCAATCAGGCATGGGTAAATCTAGCCTACTCAATGCCTGGGTTCCCAATGCAGCCGCTATTACTCAAGAGTATTCGGTCCGCCTAGATACGGGCAAACACACCACAACCGCCTGCCGCTACTTTGAGTTACCTGAGGCTTGGGGGCGTGATGCTAGCGGTAAATTAGGCGCTTTAATTGATTCCCCAGGCTTTCAGGAGTTTGGCTTGGCCCACATGTCGGTTAGCGAACTAGAGCATGCCTTTAGAGAGTTTCATGACTTGTTGGGCAAGTGTCGCTTTCATAACTGCGCGCACCAATCAGAGCCCGATTGCGCAATACGAGAAGCTGTCGACAAAAATGAAATAGCGCCAGAAAGACTGGCGCTATTTAGGCAATTGCGTTCGGATTCAAAAACAGCCGATACGCAGATTCAGGGAATTAGCCAAGCCAAAGAGCGATGGTCAGCATTAGCAATAAAGCCATCCAAGCGATAACTAAACGCCATACCAAGCCAATTGCAGAGCGCATTGTTCTCTCATTTGGTTCAAGACCCACTTCGTAAACAACAGGCTCACCAGCTTCAGCCATGCGCAAGGCTTCATCGCTATCGGGCTCGCTCATAGGCTCACCAAGTCGCACACCTAAGGCGCCACTACCGGATGCCAAGATTACTGCGGACAACGAGTCAGACCATTTGGCAGTCAAGTGACGCCACGAGTAGACTGCGCCTTCAAAATTACCAACAATGGCAAAGCCCATGGCTGTGATGCGTGCAGGAACCCAATCCAATACATAGAAAAAATGACGTGCCGCTTCACTTAAATTGAAGTCACCTTTTTCTGACCAGCGCTGAGCGGCTGTGTCGGCCAAGCGATACAAGACCACGCCTGCAGGGCCCATTGGCATTAAGAACCAGAACAGTACGCCGAACACATGGTGGTGTGAGCCGATAATGGCGCGCTCCAACGCAAGTGAAATCACTTCAGTTTCACTGAGATTAGAGGCATCTAATTCTGGGCCATACCACTCAGCCAGTGCTGCGCGAGCTGCTGGCAAATCATGATTCGCAATCGCCTCATGAACTAGTGTGAAGGAGTGGCTGAATTGACGGAAGCCAAAAAATAAATACGCAATTAATACGTTCCATATGAATCCCAAGATAGGGAAAGTCACCATGAAAATGACGTAAAGAACGAAAACAAGGAATGTTGGCAATATGAAAGCTACCAAGCAAGCCATGCGAGCACCTACTGGGCTAGCGCCTTCCTCAGTTTTGCCGCCGAATTCACCGGCAACCCAGTCTAACCAGCGAGCGCTCATGCGCGCGATCCAGTGGTTCGAAGTTACTGGGCGATATTGCTCAGCAATGAGGGCGAAGAGAATAGAAAAGAAAGTCATACTTTTAGTAAATGATAAAGGTTACGTAACATACCGGCAGTAGCACCCCAGATAAAACGATTTTCATAGGGCATTGAATAAAACCGACGACTACCCTGTTCACTCTCCCAGACCCGCACCTGATGATTTGCTGGATCCATTAAAAAATGTAAAGGCACTTCAAAAACATCTGCCACTTCAAAAGCATCTAAGACATATTCTGCCTGAGGTTTTACCAATCCCACAACTGGCGTCACACTATAGCCCGAAACCGTTAAATACTGGGGTAACTGGCCAATAATCTCAACACCCGCTCGATTCAAGCCAATCTCCTCTTCACTCTCTCGCAAAGCAGTGTCATTTGGACTGGAATCACCCGGATCCATCCGCCCGCCCGGAAAGCTAATTTGGCCGGCATGGTCGTGCAAATGATCAGTTCGCTGGGTTAGCAACACCGCGAGACCGTCGCTCTTTAGCAACAAAGGAATGAGCACTGCCGCCCTAGTCACTTTTCCAGCAGCCTGACGCTTTTGAATAATATCTGCCGCAATGACATGCCGATTCTCATCAGTGATCTCTGGCTGCCAGGCAGGAGGATTCTGAAAACGATTCTTTAGATTCAATGGATCCAAATGATGGCTAGCTACGATAGATTGACCAGTGCAGATCTCATAAATCGGAATTGCTTGCGCATCAAAACCTAATGGAGCGGCAACACTCAATCTTTGCTCTTGGGACTTGGGGTTCGTTGGCATGAGTTTATTTTAGGGTAATAAAAAAGGCAGCCTAGGCCGCCTTCTTTTTTGGGTTAAAGCAAACCTAATTACGCTACTGTCTCAGCAACTGCTTTAACTTTACGTGCAGGAAGTTTTTCTTTAATACGTGCAGACTTACCTGAACGATCGCGCAAGTAGTACAACTTCGCACGACGTACATCACCGCGACGCTTCACTTCAATGCTAGCGATCAATGGTGAGTAAGTTTGGAATGTACGCTCTACACCTTCGCCAGATGAAATCTTGCGAACGATAAAGCTGGAATTCAGTCCGCGATTGCGCTTAGCAATCACAACGCCTTCAAAGGCCTGGGTACGCTTACGTGTACCTTCAACTACGTTTACGCCAACAACTACTGTATCGCCAGGAGCGAATGCAGGAAGTACTTTGTTAGCACTTAAGCGAGCGATTTCTTCTTGCTCAATTTTTTCGATCAAATTCATTATTAATCCTTAAACATCTTGTCAGCGTTTAATCCCGAGACTTTCATCAACGGACCAGACAGAGGATGCAGTTAAAACCATTTCACTAAATCAAAACCATAAACACTTTATTCAAAACCATAATTACTTACAGCGTTCGAAGAAATTGCTCATCTTCTTTACCTAGCAACCCGTTAGCTCTTGCTGATTTAATTAAATCAGGTCTAAGCCTTAGCGTCAGCTCTAAAGACTTCTGCCGACGCCAATCCGCTATTTTAGCGTGATGTCCGCCCAAAAGCACGTCCGGAACAGATAAATTTTCATATGTTTCAGGGCGGGTGTAGTGCGGATAGTCCAAAAGACCATTGATAAAGCTGTCCTGGACGGCAGATTCAACATCCCCCAAAGCCCCCGGAATAAGGCGAATAACCGCATCCATCATGGTCATAGCGGGCAATTCCCCGCCAGAAACCACAAAATCACCCATAGAAAGCTGTAAATCGACGTTTCGATCGATAAAACGCTGGTCAACAGCCTCATATCGACCACAAATAAAGGTTAAATTTCCGTAATTGAGGATATCTGTCGCTATCTTCTGTGAAAAGACCTCTCCTTGAGGCGCCAAGAGACAAATTGGCCCAGAAACAACATTTTGAGCTTGATGGGCTGCTTTAACGGCAGATATCGTATCTTCCAATGGTTTTGCCATCATCACCATGCCGGGACCACCACCGTACGCACGATCATCAACAGTCTTACGGGGATCAGAACAGTAGTCACGGGGATTCCAGAGATTGATGCTGACAAGACCCTGCTCACAAGCGCGTCCGGTAATACCCCACTGAGTTAAAGCAGGGAACATTTCAGGAAATAAGGTGGCTACATCAAAGCGCATATTGGAATTGGAATATCAATTACTTTTTTGTATCTAGCGCGGACTACCAGTCAGCCTGCCAATCCAGTGTAATAAGCTTATTAGGCAGGTCAACGTTTTGCACCACCTCTTTTACAAAAGGCGCCAACTGTTTTACTGTTTTGGTTTCTGGATCACCAAGGGCTATGATTCCATGGGCGCCGTTATCGGTGATATCAATTACCTCACCCAGACTCTCGCCTTGGAGATTGATTGCTTTGCAACCGATCAGATCAACCCAGTAATAGCTATCACTCTCTGCTTTTGGAAAGACATCGCGGCCAACTAAGATACGTGCGCCCTTTAATGCTTCCGCTTGATCGCGATCGGTGATGCCATCCAAGGCGATGACTACGGTACCACTATGCATCTTGGCCTGCTTCACCTTATACAGCTTTAATGAAGCCTGCTCATAAGAAGCGGCAACACCCGCACTCCGACGAGGAATGAGAGATAACCAAAGTTCTTTGCTAGATAGGAGCGCTACGGGATCGGAAGAATGAGGGCGAACCTTAATCTGACCCTGTAGGCCTTGAGCATCTTGAACTGCGCCGAGCTCAATCAAATCATCTAGGGAAGGTGTATTCATATTGAAGCCACCTCAACTCCCCAAATAACAATACAAGTAAATTCTGCTACCAAAGACTTCGTCACTAAGAAAAAGCCTTTGGATTTGAAGTCTTTAGACCGCAGGATTGTTTTTGATCAAACGAACTACTGTTGGAGAGATCTGCGCGCCAACACCAGTCCAATAGGTCAAACGATCTTGAGCAATACGCATTGCTTGCTCTGTCGCTGCTGCCTGTGGATTGAAGTAACCAATACGCTCGATAAAGTTCGAGTCGCGACGATTGCGCTTGTCTGTAGCCACGATGCTATAAAAAGGGCGCTTCTTTGAACCGCCGCGTGCCAGTCGAATGACGACCATACTTATTCCTTAAAATCTAAAATGAAAACAGGTTGATTACAACCCAATGAAATTACTACAAAATCTTGGGCTCCAACTAACTGAGCAAATTAACAAAACAAATGCACGGTATAGCGGAAAACCTCATATTCTAGACGAAAACCCCTACTTGATCCACCTATTTAAGCGGGCACCCTTTTGGCTTCAACAGTAGAATAGAGCCCAGCAGTTCATAAAATAATTATTAAAAACAATAACTTACAGAAATATCCCCATGAAAATTGCCATTTTTAGACCCTCCAGAGGCCCTATAAAGCGCTTTTTTCTGATTCTTTCTTGTCTTGGTTTGGGTTTTTTGACCGCCTGCGCCAATATCATCCCGACCTGCGCCGCTAAAACCAGCCCTCCTAGTAGCGAGTTCCGAAACACCAAATGGGAACTAGTCCGCTGGAACCTCGCACCCAATGCCAGGGGTGAGGTTCGTGCCCGCCAAATTCCTCAGGGCGACAATGGCAATCCCATTCAAATTATTTTTGATGCCAACGGCGAGCGCATTAGCGGATCTACGGGCTGCAATCGGTTTACGGCGCGCATCACCGAAGATGCCAGAGGCTTTACGCTGGATCAAATTGCCAGCACGAAGATGGCTTGCACGCCACAACGCATGGAGCTAGAGAATGACTTTCTCTACGAATTAAATGATTACCGCTCGATCGTGCGCAATGGCGATCAACTGCTAATGATTGGCGCAGATCGCGAAGTATTAAGCTTTATGCAAAAAAATAATTCATCAAAATAAAATACCTCACCATCAAAATATAAGCTCATCACTGAAAGTCGGAATGAAAAAATACAAACTCCTATTCTGCTCACTCGGATTATTTTTTCCGGGGACTGGCTTCAACTGTTTTTATTTACAAGGATTGAAATCCTTTTGGGGTTGGGCGCAACTACTTTCTTTTGTTGGCGGAATCGCCGGCTGGTTGATTCTCAAAGAGGCGCACTTCCACTCTGCACCGGGCTGGGTTCTCGTTACTTTTGGCTTCATCACCCTCGAGGCAAGCTGGTTAACCACCATCGCCTATGGCTTACGCGCCGATGAAAAATGGGACGCGCAATTTAATCCAGGCCTAGAGCCCAGCAGAGCAACTCAATCCGGTTGGCCAGTCGTGCTGACTGTGATTTTTTCTTTAGTGTTTGGTGCGGGCGTCATGATGACATTCTTAGCAATTGCATTCGAACAGTTCTTCATCTCACAGCTTCAAGAAGCAAGAAAGCTATCCCAGTAATGCGGATAGCTTTTTGATTGATGACGATAGAAGTTGTAACTTAAAACTGCTCCGCTGTCAGGGCATTGGTGGATTGACCACTCTCCAAGATGGATGTTGCGAGCGCTTGAGATTGTGGCAATAAATTCTCCGCAAAGAAGCGTGCAGTAGCAATCTTGGCATCGTAGAAATTAGGATCGCCTGCACGCAGATTTTGGGCAGCCAGCAAGGCACGTGCCATTTGCCATGCGCCCAATACCAAGCCGCATAAACGCAAGTAAGCAAAACTACCTGCATATACTGCTTTGATATCTGTCTTAGCATTCGCCAAAATGTAAGCGACCGAAGCTTCAAATGCTGCTCGCGCTGAAGTTAATTGCTTCAAAACTGCTTTTGCATCTGCAGTGCCACTACTTGCAAGATCTTTTTCAGTTTGCTGAATTTTTTCTGAAAACAGTTTTGCAGTTGCGCCACCATCACGCACTGTTTTTCTGCCGATCAGGTCATTTGCTTGAATAGCTGTAGTGCCTTCATAGATCGTCAGAATACGAGCATCACGGTAGTGTTGTGCAGCACCTGTTTCTTCAATGAAGCCCATGCCACCATGAACCTGCACCCCCAAGCTTGCAACCTCAATCGACATCTCGGTTGAGAAGCCTTTCACAATCGGGACCAGGAATTCATATATTGCTTGATTCTGTTTGCAAGCCACCTCATCCGGTGATGCATGTTGCGCATCGTAAGCAGCAGCGGCGTAATACGCCAAAGATCTAGAGGCTTCAATGTAGCCACGCATAGTCATTAGCATCCGCTTCACGTCAGGCTGATGAATAATGGCTACCGGGCCTGGAGAGCCAGCTAGATCACGACTCTGAACTCGGTCTTTTGCATACTGAACTGCTTTTTGATATGCGCGCTCTGCAACTGCAATACCCTGCATACCCACTGCGAAGCGAGCCGCGTTCATCATGACGAACATATATTCGAGACCGCGATTTTCTTCGCCCACCAAGTAACCGATTGCGCCACCATGATCGCCAAATTGCAAGACCGCAGTTGGGCTGGCCTTGATACCCAGCTTGTGCTCAATAGAGACACAATGAACATCATTACGCTCACCCAGGGAACCGTCTGTATTTACCAAGAACTTTGGAACTACAAACAAAGAAATGCCCTTCACACCTTCTGGCGCATCTGGCGTTCTAGCCAATACGAGATGGGCAATATTTTTTGCCATGTCGTGCTCACCATAGGTGATATAGATTTTGGTACCAAAAATTTTGTATGTGCCATCAGCATCAGGCGCGGCGCGAGAACGCACCATCGATAGATCCGAGCCTGCTTGAGGCTCAGTGAGGCACATGGATCCAGTCCACTCCCCAGATATCATCTTGGGCACATAGCGCTCTTGCAGTTCAGGGCTTGCCGCAGTCAACAAGGCCTCAATCGCGCCATCGGTCAACATTGGGCACAAAGCAAACGACAAGCTAGCTGAATGCACCATCTCAAAGCATGCCGTGGCAATGAGTTTTGGCAAACCTTGACCACCAAACTCTGCGGGGTGCACAACACCCTGCCAACCTGCTGCAGCAAATTGCTTGAAAGCCTCTTTAAAGCCTGGTGCAGTTGTTACAACCCCATCCTTTAATGAGCTAGGACTTTGATCGCTAGGCCAGTTCAGCGGCGCTACAACATCTTGATTAAATTTGGCAGACTCTTCCAGAATGGCTGGTGCCAAATCCACATCAGCACCGGCCTCAGCATAGGAAGGATAGGAAACAACCTCAGATAGCCCAGCCAGTTCGTTCATCACAAATAGCATGTCTTTTACGGGGGCTACATACGGCATAAGTATTCCTATAGATCAGAGGTGAGAATGGTTAATAGCCATCTTGAATGCCTTAACCGAGTAAGTTAGTTAATTCAGGGACGGCGGCATTTAAATCCGCAACTAAGCCGTAATCAGCGACACTAAAAATTGGTGCTTCTGGATCTTTATTGATCGCTACAATGACTTTGGAGTCTTTCATACCAGCCAAGTGCTGAATCGCACCAGAAATCCCAACGGCAATGTAGAGCTGCGGCGCAACGATCTTGCCAGTCTGGCCCACTTGATAGTCGTTCGGGACATAACCAGCATCCACGGCAGCGCGTGATGCACCCAGTGCAGCGCCAAGCTTGTCAGCCAAGGGTACAACAATCTCTTGATACTTTTCACCAGAACCTAAGCCACGGCCACCGGATACGATGATCTTGGCGGCAGTGAGTTCAGGACGATCTGACTTAGTTAGATCGCGACCCACGAAAGATGACTTACTGGAAACTTCGGTGGCCTCCTGCTTTTCCACTACCGCTGATCCACCGCTTGTAGCAACAGGATCAAATCCAGTGGCGCGCACCGTGATCACCTTGACCGAATCAGCAGATTGAACAGTCGCAATCGCATTACCAGCATAAATTGGACGCTCAAATGTGTCAGGTGAGATAACCTTAGTGATATCCGATAACTGCGCTACATCCAACTTAGCGGCAACGCGTGGCAATACATTCTTACCATTAGCAGTTGCTGGCGCCAGGATATGACTGTAACCATTGGCAATAGAGAGAATCTGCGCAGCTAAAGGTTCAGCGAGTTGATCAGCTAAAGACGCAGCGTCTACTTGAATTACTTTACGCACTCCAGCGATTTGAGTAGCGGCAGAAGCGGCAGTATCAGTACCGCTACCAGCAACCAACACGTCCACATCAGGGGAGCATTGCAAGGCAGCAGCTACCGCATTGAGCGTAGCTGCCTTTAAAGAAACGTTGTCATGTTCAGCAATAACGAGTGCGGCCATTTAAATCACCTTCGCTTCATTTTTAAGTTTATCTACCAAAGCCGCTACATCAGCCACCATCACTCCAGCAGAGCGCTTTGGCGGCTCTTCCACTTTGAGGGTTTTAAGGCGTGGAGCAATGTCAACACCCAGCTCTTCAGGCCTCACAATTTCCAAGGTCTTCTTTTTAGCTTTCATGATGTTTGGCAATGTCACGTAACGCGGTTCATTCAAACGCAAGTCAGTGGTGATGACTGCAGGCAAAGTAATGGCAATCGTTTCTAAGCCGCCATCTACTTCGCGAGTCACGCTCGCCTTACCATCAGCAACAACTACCTTGGAGGCAAAGGTTGCCTGCGGAACATCGAGCAAGCTTGCTAACATCTGGCCGGTCTGATTGCTATCGTCATCAATCGCCTGCTTACCTAGAATCACAATCTGCGCCTGCTCTTTTTCAGAGAGCGCTTTAAGAATTTTTGCAACCGCTAAAGGCTGTAATTCAGCGTCAGTCTCCACTAAGATTGCGCGATCCGCACCAATCGCTAAAGCAGTACGTAGCGTTTCTTGGCACTGAGTGGGGCCGGCAGAAACTACTACCACCTCAGTGGCAACACCAGCCTCTTTCAATCGAACCGCTTCTTCCACCGCGATCTCATCAAATGGGTTCATGCTCATTTTGACGTTGGCTAGATCGACGCCTGAGTTATCTGATTTCACCCGAATTTTGACGTTGTAATCAACGACACGCTTTACTGCTACTAAGATTTTCATGCTGAATTCTCTATTTTTGAGTAACTATTCTATTTTATCCGTCTAGCGCCAAGTAAGGCTAGACGTCGATCGCTGAAGCCGATCCCGCCTGCTTACGTAATTCAAACTTCTGAATCTTGCCAGTAGAGGTCTTTGGTAGCTCACAGAACACAATCGCTCTTGGAACCTTAAATCCAGCTAGATGCTGCTTGCAGTGAGCAATGATGTCGGTAGGGGTAACTTCCATGCCCGGCTTAATTTCTAAGAAGGCACAAGGCGTCTCGCCCCACTTGGGGTCAGGCTTCGCAACTACCGCAGCTGCGATGACCGCAGGGTGGCGATAAAGCACATCCTCAACTTCTACGGAAGAAATGTTTTCACCACCAGAGATGATGATGTCCTTGCTACGATCTTTCATCTTCACATAGCCATCGGGATTCATCACCGCCAAGTCACCCGAATGAAACCAGCCGCCCTCAAAGGCCTCTTGAGTTGCTTTTTCATTCTTGAGATAACCCTTCATGGCAATATTGCCCTTGAACATAATCTCGCCCATCGTCTCACCATCGGCAGGTACCGGCTCAAGTGTTTCAGGATCAAGAACGGCGATCGCCTGTTGCATGTGGTAGCGCACACCTTGACGCGCATTGAGGCGAGCCCTCTCACCAATATCAAGATCATTCCACTCATCCTGCTTCACACAAACGGCTGCAGGCCCATAGACCTCTGTTAGACCATAGACGTGTGTTAAATCAAAGCCTAAATTTTCCATGCCTTCGATGATGGAAGCTGGAGGCGCAGCACCTGCGATTAAACCCTTCACGCCAGCTGGCACACCTTCTTTTAATTCATAGGGGGCATTGACTAGCAGGTTATGCACAATTGGAGCGGCGCAGTAATGCGTGACACCATGCTCTTTAATCGCCGCAAAGATATGTTGGGCATCAACACGGCGCAAGCAAACATTAATGCCAGCACGCGCCGCTATCGTCCACGGGAAGCACCAGCCATTGCAATGGAACATCGGCAGCGTCCAAAGGTAGATGGGGTGCTTATTAATATCCCAATCCAAAATATTGGATACCGCATTGATTGCTGCGCCACGATGGTGATACACCACCCCCTTGGGGTTGCCAGTAGTGCCTGAGGTGTAGTTCAAACAAATGGCTTGCCACTCATCCGCCGGGACTTGCCAAGCAAACTGAGGGTCGCCCTCAGACAAGAGCTCTTCATAAGTGAGTTTGCCGAGCTTTTCACCAGGAGCATCAAATTCCTTTTCCTCGACATCAATCACTAAAAACTCGCGCCCACTTTCTTTCTTGGCAATCTCAAGTGCTTTTTTCATTACACCCGAGAATTCAGGATCCACAATCACGACTTTTGCTTCGCCGTGATTCAACATAAAAGCAACTGACTCTGGATCAAGGCGCGTGTTCAAGGCATTTAGTACCGCCCCAGCCATCGGAATTCCGAAATGCGCCTCAACCATGGGCGGCGTATTGGGCAACATCACGGCAACTGTATCGCCCAGGCCAATGCCATGCTTTTGCAAAGCGCTTGCGAAGCGACGGCAACGCTCATAAGTCTGACCCCAAGTCTGGCGCAGCTTGCCATGAATTATTGCCAAGCGATCTGGATATACCTCAGCCGATCGCTCAAGAAATAATAATGGAGTGATCGGAGTGAAGTTCGCTGGATTGCGATCTAAACCCTGCTCAAAAATATTAGCCATGCGTTCCTTGGATATTGAATTTCTTTAATTCTAGATTTCTGATTGCGCCTAAATGTCGGCGAGAGCTTTGATATGTGCCACCACGCTGCGCCCCAAAGCGGAAAGGTTATAACCCCCCTCTAAGCAACTCACAATGCGCCCTTGGGCATGTTGGTTTGCAATGCCTTTAAGCTGCTTAGTAATCCAAGCATAGTCATCCTCCACCAAGCCCATCTGACCCAAGTCATCCTCACGGTGGGCATCAAAGCCCGCAGAGATGATGATGAGCTCAGGTTCAAAATCCCTTAGGCGCGGCAACCACTGCTCCTCCACTATCGAGCGAACCACATCACCACGTGTAGAAGCAGGAAGTGGCACATTCACCATATTATTTGCCCCATCCAATCCGCTATAAGGATAAAACGGGTGCTGAAAGAAACTGCACATCAGTACGTTAGGATCATTAAAAAATGCTGCCTCAGTACCATTGCCATGATGCACATCAAAATCAATGATGGCCACTCGCTCGATACCGTAAGTTTCCATCGCATATCGCGCCGCTACAGCGACGTTATCAAAGACGCAAAAGCCCATTGAGCGAGTAGGTTCTGCATGATGTCCTGGGGGGCGAATCGCACAAAACACATTCTCAACCTCACCCTTCATTACCGCATCAACACCTGCAATCGCAGCACCAGCTGCACGTAGCGCAGCACTCCAAGTATGGGGGTTCATAATGGTGTCACCATCAAGCATGAAGTAACCGCTAGCTGGTGAGCGCTCTTTAACGAAGGCAATGTGATCTGGGCTATGAACTAGCTCAAGCTGATCTTCCGTTGCTAGCGGTGCATCCAGATGGTGCAAAAAGCGATCGATACCACTACGAATTAACTGATCATTGATTGCCTGAATGCGCTCTGGGCATTCGGGGTGATGGCTACCCATCTCATGTTTTAGAAAGTCTGGATGAGTTATGTATCCTGTTGTCATTACTAGAAATCCTCAATAGCAAAACTGTAATTTTTATAATCCAATAAAACCTGTCAACTCTTCAAAAATCCATTCTTTAATCTATGAATTTTCGCGTCTCCTACCTCACTTCAACACTATTCATAGTGCTACTGCTTGGCGCCTGCTCCAGCACCCCTACACAGCAAGTTAGCCCTACAGAGACTATCGTAAACCAGTCTGAAGATGCCGCGACAGAAGCCCGTTTTAGCCAAAACCTCAACCAATTAATCACCCAAATTGCCCAGACCCAGGGGATCCCTCAGTCAAGCCTTGAATCCAGCTTCCTAGATGCTAAAACGATTCCATCCATTCGAAAATTGGTATTACCCCCATCGGGAAGCTTTAAGAAGAATTGGGTGGCCTATCGCAAGCGCTTCATTGAGCCGATTAGACTGAAAGCGGGCAAGGTCTTCTGGGAGCAAAACCAGGCATTCCTAAGTAAAGTTGAGCAGGAGTCTGGGGTGCCTGCAGAGGTCATTGTGGCCATTATCGGCATTGAAACGATCTATGGCCGTCAAACCGGTAACTTTCGAGTCAAAGATGTTTTGTCTACCCTAGCTTTCAGCTACCCAGAGACGCCCAATAAAGCCAGCCGAGAACAGCTATTTAAAGACCAGCTCCAAGAATTAATCCTCCTGTGCTGGACAGAGGGTGGCGGAAGTCTGCCCGCAAAAAATAGCAGTCAAGGCTTGAACTCAGTCCGCTTTAATGCCTGCCTTAATCAAAATAGCTCTTATGCAGGCGCGATTGGTCTGCCGCAGTTTATGCCAAGCAGTATCCGCAGTTTTGCAGTGGATGGTGACGGAGACGGGCATGTTGACCTTAAGCAGAGCCCTAAGGATGCTATTGCTAGCGTAGCAAACTTTATGAGAAAACATGGCTGGCAACCTGGAATGCCAATTTACTTCCCCGTGCAGGAAGGAGCAATCACCCAGGCAAGGGCACTAGCCGATGGTGAGCCACAGCTGAAATACACGGTTCAAGAGCTCATTGAAAAGGGTGTTCTGATTAAAGAGCAAGGTGACCTTCAGGCAGGTGGAGTTGAGCCTCAAAGTAAGGCGCTCATTGTTGATCTTCCCCACCCTGATAAAGAGGGAAATGATCAGGTGCGCTACGTAGTAGGCTTAAATAACTTCCTGACGATTGTGCAGTACAACCGTAGTTACTTTTATGCGCAAAGTGTTGCGGAGTTTGCAGAAGCGCTGGGATACAAGAATCAGAGCGTAGTACCGGTCGCCCCATCCAAGGCTAAGCCCGAAACAAAGTTAGGCGAACCAGTCAAATCAAAAACCAAGAAGGCTGCGAGCAAGAAAAAGCAAAAACAGACTTAATGGCATTTGGACCGCACGTATTAAGCCGGGAAAACTCCAGTGGAAAGATAGCGATCACCACGATCACACACGATAAAGACAATCGTGGCATTTTCTACCTGGCGAGCGATTCGCAAGGCAACCACCAAAGCACCGCCAGCAGAAATGCCGCAGAAGATACCCTCTTCAGCAGCAAGGCGACGAGCCATTTCTTCAGCATCCGCTTGGCTCACATACTCAATGCGATCAACTTTGTCACCCTGATAGATTTTGGGCAAGTACTCCGGAGCCCACTTACGAATACCCGGAATCTGCGAGCCCTCTTCAGGTTGCGCGCCAATAATCTGGACATTGGGATTCATGGATTTCAGATAGGTGGAGACTCCGGTAATGGTGCCAGTAGTACCCATCGCTGAAATAAAGTGGGTAACCTGGCCATCGGTATCACGCCAGATTTCTGGGCCGGTAGTTTCGATGTGAGCACGTGGATTATCGGGATTAGCAAATTGATCAAGCAATCTGCCGCGACCCTCTTTCTGCAATTGCAGCGCATAGTCTCGGGCAAATTCCATGCCACCAGAAGCTGCCGTCAGAATGAGTTCGGCCCCATAAGCGGCCATGCTTTGCCGACGTTCAATACTTTGATTTTCAGGCATCACTAAAACCATCTTGTAGCCCAGCATCGCGGCAGTCATTGCCAAAGCAATGCCAGTGTTACCGCTAGTAGCCTCAATCAGGGTGTCGCCTGGTTTGATTTCGCCACGCTCTTGTGCACGTAGGATCATCGACAGCGCAGGTCGGTCTTTCACCGACCCCGCTGGATTATTACCTTCCAACTTTCCTAAGATCAGATTATTTTTAGAGTCGTTTTCAGCGCCAGGAATGCGTTGTAAACGAACCAAGGGTGTATTACCCACGGTCTGTGAAATAGTTAGGTAAGAAGGTGTGCTCATGAAACCATTTTAGCCATAAGCCAAGCTAGACGTAAAAGGGTTTAATTTCGGCGATTTGGCTCCGCACGATCCGGATTATGGCGAGAGCCACTCTGACTGCGAGAACCGCGTCTGCTAGCCTTGGAGCCCTCTTTATTGGTCCTGCCATGTGGCTCGCGAAAGGAACTCGGCGCCTCAATGGTTAAACCGTTATCCACCATCTTTTCCACGGATTTCATACCAATGCCGCGAACCCGTTTTTGTAAATCATTAGCATCCTGAAAATGCCCACCATCCAAACGTTCAGCAATGATTGTTTTAGCTTTGGATGGCCCAATCCCTTTGATGCTTTCTAACTCAGACTGAGTGGCAGTATTAACATTGACTGGCGTGGCGGCAGCCAAACCTGAGATAGCCACTAATACTGAAAATACCAAACACTTTAATAATTGACTCATTTAATCTCCATCGGTTAATAAAAAATCCACTTACACGAAGTGCAAGTGGATCAGTTACAACGAATCAAGATTCAGTCGGTTGACTGCTTTTGACTTCCTATAGCGGGCTTGCCAAGAAATCCGCATTGGCTGATAGCCAAGCGATATAACGACTGACACCCTGCTCCACATTGAGGAAGGGCTCTGAGTATCCTGCAGCACGCAGCTTAGTTAAATCAGCCTGGGTAAAGCACTGGTATTTACCTTTGAGCGCATCCGGGAATGGGATGTACTCAATTGCTTTTTCTTTGACTAACTCTTCAAGGCTAGCAGGATTGGCATTATCAATTTTTCGCATGGCATTGGCCACCGCATGAGCAACATCATTGAATGGTTGCGCACGGCCACTACCCAAGTTAAAGATGCCACTGATTTCTGGATGATCCAAGAAATACAAATTCACTTTTACTACGTCTTCGACTGAGACAAAGTCACGGCTTTGCTCGCCGGCACCGTAACCACCATATTCACCAAAAAGTTTTACTTTGCCGTTAGCCTGGTATTGATGGTATTGGTGGAACGCAACTGAAGCCATGCGGCCCTTATGAGACTCTCGGGGACCATAGACGTTGAAGTAGCGAAAACCTACAACTTGCGCTGTATTGGCCTTCTCAGCAAAGCGCTTGCGCATCACTTGATCAAATAAGAATTTGGAATAGCCATAAATATTCAATGGCTTCTCATGCTCACGACTCTCAACGAACACATCTGAGCCACCATAAGTGGCGGCGGATGAGGCATACAGCAACTGCACTTGTTGTTCAGTACAGATATCGAGCAAATCCATGGTGTAACGGAAATTATTCGCCATCATGAAGATGCCATCAGTTTCCATCGTATCGGAGCAAGCCCCCTCATGAAACACTGCCCTCACCTTGCCAAAGCGGCCGCTTCTAAATGCCTCTAGAAACTCATCTTTATCAAGGTAATCGATGATGTCTAAATCCGCGAGATTGCGATATTTATCAGCGGGACGTAGATCATCTACAGCAATAATATTTTTTTCACCACGCGCATTGAGCGCCTGAACAATATTGGCACCAATAAATCCAGCGGCGCCAGTTACGATAATCGTCATTGCAATTCCTCAGAAGTAACGGTAGCTGTTCCTAACTTGCCAACCACAATACCACCAGCCCGATTAGCCAAAGCCATCGCTCTTTCAAGTGGCCAGCCCGCTGCCAATGCTACTGCGAGCGTACCAATGACGGTATCACCAGCACCAGACACATCAAATACTTCACGCGCCTGCGCCTTAACGTGACTCACTCCAGCATCAGTAAATAAACTCATACCCTCTTCAGAGCGAGTCAGTAAAAGGGCCTCAAGGTTTAAAGATTTTCTGAGATCTTGCGCTCTCTTGGTGAGATCTTCTTCACTAGTCCATTGGCCAACCACTTGGCGTAATTCACTGCGGTTAGGGGTAAGGACGGTAGCACCGCGATACTTAGCGTAGTCATCACCCTTAGGGTCAACCAGAATCATTTTCTTTTGAGCGCGAGCCTGCTCAATCATTAGAGCCACTTGACCCAATGCACCTTTGCCATAGTCAGACAAAATCACTACATCAGCATCGCCCACAAGCTTTTCATAACGCTCCAACTTATGAGCAAGCGCAGTCTCACTTGGCGCCTCTTCAAAATCCAAACGAATTAATTGCTGCTGTCTTGCTATGACACGCAACTTCACTGTAGTAGGCACTTTATCGTCAATTTCAAGCTGGCTATCAACGCCACTGGACTTCAGCAAGTCTGTCACGCGACGGCCTGACTCATCATCGCCAATCACACCCAAGATCGTTGTCTTTGCACCAAGTGCAGCTACGTTTCGCGCCACGTTAGCAGCACCACCTAAACGCTCATCAATCTTGCCCACCTGAACTACTGGTACAGGGGCTTCTGGAGAAATACGGCTGGTATCACCAAACCAATAGCGATCAAGCATGACATCACCCACCACTAATAAGCGGGCTTTAGAAAATTGTTCTCGGTTAGCTTTTTCCACGATGTAACTAATCTCTCTAATCTTTCGAATGGATTCTTTTTTTACTTCTAATTAATTATGACGACCAATACCTTGGTACTCAATGCCTAATTCCTGCATAGCCTGCGGCTCAAATAGATTTCGGCCATCAAAGATAATGGGGTTCTTGAGTTTGGCTTTGAGAAGCTCAAAATCTGGACTGTGGAAAACTTTCCACTCTGTAACAATGACCAAGGCATCGGCATCTTCGGTGGCTGCCATCGGGTCTGCAGCCAGAGTTACTTGCTTGAGACCTTCCGGATTACCTTTGAAGTCGACTTCTAGACAATGTTTAGTTTCTGGCATCGCTACGGGGTCATGAGCCACTACTTGGGCACCCCGTTTGACCAACTCTTGAATAATCACGCGGCTTGGCGCTTCGCGCATATCGTCTGTATTGGGCTTGAACGCTAAACCCCATAAGGCGAACTTCTTACCCTTCAGGTCAGTGCCAAAGCGCTTTTCAATCTTTTCTACCAAGATGTATTTTTGGGCCTCGTTCACCGCCTCTACGGCATCTAGGATCTTCAGATCTCTGCCAAGCTCAATGGCAGTCTTAGATAGAGCTGAAACATCCTTTGGAAAGCAAGAGCCACCATAGCCAGTACCAGAGTACAAAAACCCGTAGCCAATACGAGAGTCTGAACCAATGCCCTGGCGTACCGCTTCAATATCAGCACCGACCAAGTCAGCCAGATTGGCTAATTCATTCATAAAAGAGATGCGGGTAGCTAACATGGCATTAGCTGCATATTTAGTCAGCTCAGCACTTTTCACATCCATGTAATAGGTACGCTCGTGATTACGGTTAAATGGGGCGTAGAGCTTGCGCATTTGCTCTTTAGCGCGCAGACCAGCTGGCGTGCTTTGCGTTCCAATCACAATGCGATCTGGGCGCATAAAGTCTTCTACCGCTGCGCCCTCTTTAAGGAACTCGGGATTAGATACTACGGAGCATAGTTCTGGTGAAAGGCTTCTCTTTTGGAGCTCTTCCGTAATTGCTGCCTGGACCCTATCAGCAGTACCAACAGGCACAGTCGATTTGTCGACGATGACTTTAGGAGTGGTCATGTGGCGGCCAATATTGCGAGCAGCCGCTACAACATACTGCAGATCGGCCGATCCGTCTTCATCCGGAGGAGTACCTACCGCGATAAATTGAATATCACCATGGGCTACTGAAGCAGCAATATCAGTGGAGAACTGCAAACGACCAGCAGTACGATTGCGCTCAATCATCTCTTTGAGGCCTGGCTCATAAATAGGCACGCCACCTGAGTTCAGAATCTCAATCTTCTTGGGATCTACGTCAACGCAAAAGACATTATTACCCTGCTCCGCTAGGCAAGCGCCCGTAACAAGCCCAACATAACCGCTGCCAATGATAGTGACTTTCAAAGTATCTCCAAGTAGTACAGTATTAGGTTAGCCGTTGCAATTCATATTACATTGAAGGGCCGCTAGGAACGGCGCCTTCACTGCGTCTTGGGGAGTACGCCTCCCAATGATTGCACCCGGGGCACTGCCAGTAAAAACGTCGCGCGCGGAAACCGCAATTCCCACAGGTATAGCGAGCCAAACTCGTAGTGCGTTGCTTCAATAAATTTAAGGTGGCCTGTAAGTCCGAAATTCTTTCTGGGCTGCCATTGCTCTCAGCTAGTACCAAGCGTGTCTCAGCCAACTTAGAAAGCGCACTCAAACTTGGCGAGTGCTGCATCACCTCAACCAACATGACTTCAGCCGCTTGAGGTCCACGAATTTGGGTCATATGCTTTTGAACAATATCGAGCAACTCACCAGAAGCTTGTGTTTTTAATAATTCACCAAGCGCGCTTAAGCCTTCGTCCGCTTTATTCAGTAGAGTGTGGGCCGCCATCCAGCGATCAGCAAGCAAGTGCATATAAGCTGGATGCGTTTTAGCAATCACACTCCACACCTCGATTGCCTGAGCCGGACGGTCCATGGCGATCAAATAATCCCCCTGCAAAATCAGTGCACGGGCATGATGAGGAACCGCTTGTAATGCCATTTGAACTGATTGCTCGACCTCTGGTAAATCTTTGCGACGCAGGGCCTCCTGTCCAATTTCACAATGAAACTGGGCAATCTCCGTATGATGTGATTTACCTTGCAAGCCCTCAAGCTCACTAGCAGCAATGATGGCCTTCTTCCAGTCTCGCTCTATTTGATACATCTCGAGCAAGCTTTCTTTTGCGGGTGCTGCAAACTTGCCTTTACCCACACGATTTAATGATGCTTCAGCACGATCCAATAAACCGGCGCGCAGAAAATCGCGACCTAATTCATAAGCAGCATGATCTCGATCGCGCGGCTTTAAGTCGTCCCGATTCGCTAGGTGCTGGTGAACCCTGATTGCACGCTCAGTCTCACCACGGCGACGGAATAAATTCCCCAAGGCAAAATGAAGCTCAATGGTTTCCGGATCAAGCTGGGCAATCTTGACCAAGGTTTCAATCGCCTGATCTGGTTGCTCATTTAATAAAAGACTTAAACCTTTAAATGTTGAGCGCTGCTGACGCATGCGCTCGCGCTCATCCATGCGACTCTCAAGACGCAGATCCCAGCGCGAAGCTAGCCAACCAATACCAAACATGACCGGTAATAACAGTAGCCAGGAGGTTGCAATCTGAATCATGCTGTGCAGAACTTAAATAAAAAAATGGTCCGAATGGACCACTGGATATGCGCTATGTGACTAGGCACCAGAACCCTCTTTAGGGCTCACTTGCTTTAGGGGCTTGTAATCAACGCGCTCACGTAATTCTTTACCAGGCTTGAAATGGGGCACCCGCTTTTCTGGGATCAACACTTTCTCACCAGATTTTGGGTTACGGCCAGTTCGCGCAGGACGGTGATGCAAAACAAAGCTGCCAACACCGCGCAACTCAATCCGCTTGCCTTCGGCTAAAGCATGAGTCATGGTGTCCAGCAATGTTTTTACTGCCAACTCCACATCTCTAGGTAGTAGCTGGGGAAACTGTTCCGCCAAGCTCTCCACGAGTTCGGAGCGAGTAATTGCTTGTTGCTCTTGATCTGACATATCTATCAATAAAAAACCGCCGCCCTCCTAATGGAAGGCGGCGATATTGATTTAGCCTTGATTATCCAACTTCGCTTTTAACAAAGCACCCAAGTTGGTTGTGCCGGACTGCGCATCACCTTGGAGCTTGCTCATAGCGTCTTGTTGGTCAGAGCTGTCTTTAGCTTTGATTGAAAGATTGATTACACGTGACTTGCGATCAATGTTGATGATCATTGCAGTTACGCTATCGCCTTCTTTCAATACATTGCGTGCATCTTCAACGCGATCTGTTGAGATCTCAGAAGCACGTAAGTAAGCTTCAACTTCATCAGCCAAGTGAATCGTTGCACCCTTAGCATCAACAGCCTTCACAGTACCAGTTACAAGGCTACCCTTGTCGCTTACGGATGTGTAGTTATTGAATGGGTCACCAGACAATTGCTTGATACCAAGAGAGATACGCTCTTTCTCAACATCAATGGCCAATACAGTAGCTTCAACTTCATCGCCTTTTTTGTATTTCTTAACAGCTTCTTCTCCCGACTCATTCCATGAAAGGTCTGAGAGGTGAACTAAACCGTCAATACCGCCAGGCAAACCAATGAACACACCAAAGTCAGTAATAGACTTGATTGCGCCAGTCAGCTTGTCGCCTTTTTGCTGGCCACGTGAGAACTCTTCCCATGGATTAGCTTTGCACTGCTTGATGCCCAAGCTAATACGACGCTTGTCTTCATCGATATCCAGAACCATCACTTCAACTTCGGTTCCTAATGCAGTAGCTTTGCTTGGAGCAACGTTCTTGTTAGTCCAGTCCATTTCAGAAACGTGTACCAAACCTTCGATACCAGATTCGATTTCCACGAATGCGCCGTAGTCAGTCAAGTTGGTTACCTTACCGAATAAACGGGTGTTAGGTGGGTAACGACGAGCGATACCAACCCATGGATCATCACCAAGTTGTTTCACGCCGAGTGAAACACGGTTCTTCTCTTGGTCGAACTTCAAAATCTTTGCTGTAACTTCTTGACCAACAGTCAACATCTCGCTTGGGTGACGCACACGACGCCATGCCAAATCAGTAATGTGCAAGAGGCCATCGATACCACCGAGGTCCACGAATGCGCCGTAGTCAGTGATGTTCTTAACGATACCTTGAACAACGCTACCTTCTTTGAGGTTAGACATCAACTTCGCGCGCTCTTCACCTTGGCTAGCTTCAACAACAGCACGACGTGACAACACTACGTTGTTACGCTTACGGTCAAGCTTGATAACCTTGAACTCCATCGTCTTACCTTCGTAAGGGCTGGTGTCTTTGATTGGGCGTGTATCAACGAGTGATCCAGGCAAGAATGCGCGGATACCGTTAACCATAACTGTCAAGCCGCCTTTAACCTTACCGGTAACGGTACCAGTAACGATCTCAGCTTGCTCGAGAGCTTTTTCCAAGTTCATCCATGATGCCAAGCGCTTCGCTTTGTCACGGGAAAGGATTGTGTCGCCATAGCCGTTCTCAAGAGCGTCAATAGCAACAGAAACGAAATCGCCAGGAGCTACTTCAATCTCGCCAGCGTCGTTATGGAATTCTTCAACAGGAATAAACGCTTCGGATTTCAATCCAGCGTTAACAACGACGAAGTTATGGTCGATGCGAAGTACTTCAGCCGAAATAACTTGGCCGGTCTTCATATTCGATCGGGTTAATGATTCTTCAAATAGTTCTGCAAATGATTCAGACATTTATATATTCACTTTGTGCCGCCAGAAGGCCTGACGGGTTAGGTTAAAAAAGCCCCAAGAAACACGCTAAATTAGAAAATCGCGTTGTAGAGTTTCTTAAGACGCCAAAACAACTTCTACTGCCCACCAAAAAAACTAAGCTGTTTTTGATCGATACCAATCTAAAACCGTCTTAACTGCTTGATCTATCGATAATTCTGATGTTTCTAGCACTTTGGCGCCGTCTGCGACTAACAGGGGTGCGGCACCTCGACTACTGTCTCTGGCATCACGCTCCTGCAAATCATGCAGCAAGTTATCTAGTTTAGCAGAAATTCCCTTAGCTATCAATTGCTTATGCCGACGTTCGGCCCTAGCCTCAGCCGTTGCAGTGAGAAAAACCTTCAAAACTGCGTCTGGAAATATCACGCTAGCCATGTCGCGGCCATCCGCAACCAAGCCTGGAATAACTCTAAAACCATGCTGAACACTAACTAAAGCCTGCCTAACCTCTGGATGAACCGCAATTGCAGAGGCCCGTAAACCGATACTTTCAGTTCGAATGGCATCGGTCACATCTTCAGAATTGAGCAAAATTTGGCCATTCTTGAAGGAAATCACGAGTTTTTTGGCCAAAATACCTAGTTCTGGGCCATTTTGGGGGTCAATCGATGCTTTTTGACTACCCAAGGCAACCAGTCGATATAGCGCTCCACTATCCAGGTAATGAAAGCCCAGCTTCTCCGCCACCAAAGAGGCGACCGTCCCCTTACCGGAGGCGGTGGGTCCATCAATCGCGATGACTGGAGGCAGATTCATCAAAAAGGACTCTTAGGAAACAATCTTTGCAAATTCAGCAAAGTAAGTGGGGAAGGTTTTAGCAACGCAATTAGGATCATTGATTTGCAGGGCACTAGGACCAAAAGCAGCCAATGAGAAACACATCGCCATGCGATGGTCATCATAAGTATCAATGCCTTCAGCAGGCGACTTCCAGTCAGCGAGTGATTGAGGGGCTTGCACCACGATGTAATCAGCACCCTCCTCAACGATAGCGCCAACTTTTTTCAGCTCTTTCGCCATCGCTGCAATACGATCAGTTTCTTTCACGCGCCAGCTGGCAATATTATTTAAGCGCGTTGGGCCCTCAGCAAACAATGCAGCAACAGCGAGCGTCATCGCCGCATCCGGAATTTCTGTGCAATCAATCGTGATTCCATTGAGCTTGCCATTCGCATTCTTCACACCGGCAACTTCAATCCAGTCCTCACCAGAAGAAATATTTGCGCCCATCAACGCCAAGGCATCGGCAAAAGCTACGTCGCCTTGAATGCTCTCGCTACCAACACCCAGGACGCGAACCGCTCCACCACCAATGGCACCGAGCGCCAAGAAGTAGGATGCAGAGGATGCATCACCCTCAACAGATAGTACGCCAGGGCTTTGATAGACCGCGTCAGAAGTCTTGGCGGGAATTACGAACGACTGCGCATCAGGGCAAGCTACCTTGACACCAAAGCGTGCCATGAGTTTGAGCGTGATATCAATGTAAGGGCGAGAAATCAATTCACCAATCACTTCGATCCTGACAGGCTCTTTTGCCACTAGAGGCAAGGCCATCAATAAGGCCGTTAGGAACTGGCTAGAAACATCGCCTCGCACTTTCACAACATCTTTGATTTCAATATCAGCGGTAAGAATCTTGATCGGCGGGTAGCCTTCCTGTAATTCGTAATCTATCTTTGCGCCAACTTGTCGCAATCCATCCACTAGATCCCGAATAGGACGTTCATGCATGCGAGGCACACCAGACAAACGGTAGTTACCGCCCTGCATTGCAAGAGCTGCAGTTAGCGGACGAATAGCCGTGCCTGCATTACCCATAAAGAGATCTGCATTTTGAATTGGGAACTTGCCGCCGCAACCTTCAACCACACAAACTTTGTCAGCTTGATCGGTTACCGATAAACCCAACTGGCGAAGCGCATTGCGCATCACCTGCGTATCGTCAGCATCCAGTAAATTCTTCAGCGTTGTCGTGCCTGAAGATAAAGCGGCTAGCAACAAAGCGCGATTCGAAATACTTTTGGATCCCGGCAAGACAATCGAGCCTTGCGCTCGTTTGAATGGTCCAATATTGATATCAGGCAAGCCACTCATCAAAGCACATCCAAATCTTGACGTGCTTTGCTTGCTTTATTAAATAATTTTTCTAAGCCAGCACCATCTTCATCAGCAATCAATTTACGCATGTGATTGACAATCAATAAGTACTGATCGAGCTCTTTGAGAACTGCAGTGCGATTGCCCAAGCAAATATCGCGCCACATCTCTGGACTAGAGGCCGCAATGCGGGTGAAGTCTTTAAAGCCTGCACCAACATGACTGAGCTTTTGATCAGCGTCCTCAGAGTTCACTACGCTAGCCATCAAGGCATAAGACAGAATATGCGGCAAATGAGAAACCGCTGCGTAGATCGCATCGTGTTGCACACAAGAAATCTTTTTCACTACAGAGCCAACAGACTGCCAAAAGCCTTCAATTAAATCCGTGTCTTGTGGGGAGTTTTCTTGTAGCGGACAAAGAATGGTCTGCTTGCCCTCAAAGAGATCGGCTTTAGCGGCACTTGCGCCATGTTGTGCGCCGCCTGCAATTGGATGTGCCGGCACAAACTGACAAGCTTTTTTACCTAAGACTTCTTTGGCAGCCAAAATCACGTCACCCTTAGTGCTACCAGCATCCGTCATCATGGTTCTGGATTCAAGATGAGGCTCAATCACTTCAAAGGCTGCACGCATCTGCGCAACAGGGACGCACAACACAATCACATCGGATTGTTTTGCTGCCTCCACCAAATCCACCACAGCATCAATCGCACCCATCTTGAGTGCTTGATCTAAATTCGCAGCACTACGGCCCACACCAAATACTTTGTTTACCACGCCTGCTTTTTTTAATGCAAGGCCTAGAGAGGCGCCAATCAAGCCAACGCCAACAATAGTGACGTTACCGTAATTGCTGGATGGATTGAGGATGGCCATTGCTTGATGAAATTTATCTATTTACTATTAAATTACTACTGCGCCAAAATATCTTTTAAGGCGGCAATAAAGGCGGCATTTTCTTCCGGCAAGCCAATGGAAATACGCAACCATTGTGGCAGACCATAATTTCCGACTGGGCGAACAATAATCCCGCGCTTGAGGAGTTCCAAATTAATACGCGCACCCGCACCATCATCCTCACCCACCTTCACCAGCACAAAGTTTCCAGCCGATGGGAGATAAGTCAGACCAAGCGCATCAAAGGTTTGGGTTAACTGGGTAAAACCAGCGCGATTGAGTTCAAAACCTTGTTGCAAGAATGCAGAATCCTGAAATGCTGCGATCGCCGCGGCTTGTGCAAGACTATTCACGTTAAATGGTTGACGGATACGATTGAGTAAATCCGTCAAAGCAGGTTGCGCAACTCCGTATCCAATGCGCAAGCCAGCTAGACCATAAGCCTTAGAAAAGCTGCGCGACAAAATCATATTTGGGAAACGCTTCACCCAAGCAATTGCGTCATAGCGCTGATCAGCAGCAAGATACTCGTTGTAAGCCTCATCTAATACCACCACCACATGAGCAGGTACAGCCATTAAGAAATCTTCAATTTCTTTAGCGGTCAAATAACTACCGGTTGGATTATTAGGGTTGGCAACAAACACTAATTTAGCCTTATCACCAGCAGTTTTTACTGCTTGCAACATCGCAGGTAAATCATGTCCATACATTTCCGTAGCAGCCACTTCAACCGCCTTGGCACCAACGGCTTGAGTGGCCAATGGATACACAGCAAAAGCATGTTTAGAAAAAATCACCTCATCGCCAGCTTGTGCAACTGCACGTGCAGCCAACTCCAAGATGTCGTTACTGCCATTGCCCAAGGTAATCCAATCTGTTGGCACACCTAAGCGCGCTGACAATACATTCTTTAATTCAAAGCCATTGGAGTCTGGATAACGACCTAAGTCTGCGGCTGCCTTAAGCATGGCGTCTTGCGCTGACTTTGGCATGCCCAATGGATTCTCATTGGAGGCCAACTTCACAATCTTGCTCTCATCAAGACCGTATTCACGCGCAACCTCACTAATGGGTCGCCCACCAACGTAGGGCGCTATTGCATGAATATGCTTTAAACCAATATTGGACTTAGAGCTCATGCTGAATGAGGGTATGAACCGAGATTTTTATAAAAAGCAGCCGTCGTCTTTAACTCTTCTAACGCCTTAGTAACTTTCGCATCTGCAGCATGTCCTGCTACATCGATATAGAAGTGATACTCCCAAGCTCCCTTGCGAGCTGGACGAGACTCAAAGCGATTCATGGAAACACCATGCTTAGCTAAGGGCTCTAACAAACGATGTACCGCACCCGGCTGGTTATCTACCGACAACACTAGGGAAGTTTGATCTTTGCCGGTTGGCTGACACTCATAAGTACCAACCACGACAAAACGCGTACGGTTATGCGGATCATCCTGAATCTGCGCGGCTACGGCCTGCAATCCATAGGCCTCTTGCGCAGGATCCCCAGCAATTGCTGCCAAGCTTGGATCAAGAGAGGCCATGCGCGCTGCCTCAGCGTTGCTACTGACTGCCTGGCGCTTCAAGTGAGGTGCATGCACACTCAACCATTGCTGACATTGCGCTAAAGCCTGAGCATGAGCGCAAACTGTAGTTACGCCATCCAGATTGCCACTCTTAGTTAAGAGGTGATGACGAATAGGCAGCACCACCTCGCCGCTAATCCGCATCGGAGAATCTAAAAGTAAATCTAAAGTACGAGAGATGGCACCTTCGCTGGAGTTCTCGACCGGGACAACACCAAACTGCGCCGCGCCCTTCTCTACCGCTTTAAACACTTCATCAAGACTGTTGCAAGGTAGGCCTGCAATCGAGTGACCAAAATAGGTTTGTGCTGCTTGCTCTGAGAATGTTCCGACCGGACCAAGATAAGCAATCGTCTGACGCGCTTCTAAAGCACGACAAGCAGACATCACTTCACGCCAAATAGCGGCAATGCCGTCAGGCAATAACGGGCCCGCATTAATTCCTTGCAGGCGCGCAACAACTTGGCGCTCACGCTCCGGTCTAAATACTGGCGATGAAAACCCACCTTTAACGTGACCAACTTCTTGCGCAGCCTTTGCACGTTGAGTCAGTAGATCCAAAATCTGCGCATCCAGCGCGTCAATCTTGTCACGTATTGGCGCTAGGCGCTGTTCTTCAGTACTCTGATCTTTAGAGCTCACTAGGCACGCCTTTCAAAATCTCGCATAAATTCCACCAAGGCTTTGACACCCTCAATTGGCATTGCGTTGTAAATACTAGCGCGCATGCCACCGGCAGCCTTATGCCCACGCAAGGCGACTAAGCCTGCTGCATTGGATTGCTCCAAGAATTGAGCATTTAAATTTTCATCCTTCAAGAAGAAGGTGACGTTCATCCTCGAGCGATATTCTTTAGGGATACGATTCTCGTAAAGACCACTTTGATCTAGGAAGTTGTAGAGCAAGTCTGCTTTTTCTTGATTGCGTTTCTCGATCGCTTTTACGCCACCTTGTTTTAGCAACCACTTAAATCCCAATCCAGCCATATAGATTGAAAAGGTTGGAGGGGTGTTCAACATCGAGTCAGTTGAAGCCTGCTTAGACCAATCCCAAATCGATGGGGTGATCTTCATGCTGTGGCCCATGAGATCTTTGCGCACAATCACAATCGTTACACCGGACGGGCCGATATTTTTTTGCGCACCGCCAAACCAAACTCCACACTTAGTGACGTCCATTTCCTTAGAAAGGATATTGCTAGAAATATCCGCAACCAATAACTTGCCATTGACATCCGGCACATCCGGAAACTCCACGCCGCCGATAGTTTCATTCGCACAGTAATGAACATAAGCAGCAGCATCAGACAGTTGCCAAGTGGATCTTGGAGGGATCGTATTAAATTTTTCAGATGCGGAAGATGCAGCTAAATGAGCCACACCATATTTTTCAGCCTCTTTAAATGACTTTTCAGACCAAACGCCGGTGACTAAAAAATCTGCCTTAGGCCCATTTTTGGCTAGAGGCATCAGGTTCATTGGAATAGCGGCATTTTGACCTAAGCCACCACCTTGAAGCATCAATATTTCGTAGGAATCAGGAATGCCCATGAGGGCGCGCAAGTCTTGAAGCACCTCCTCATAAAGAGCCATGAACTCTTTACCGCGGTGACTGACTTCCATGACGCTGGCACCTAAACCCTGCCAGTTCAACATCTCTGCAGCAGCCTGCTTTAAAACCTCTTCAGGTAAGGTAGCAGGCCCCGCAGCGAAATTGAAAATGCGGCGGTCGAACGTCATGATGAATTAATTAACCTTGTAAGAATGCCAATTAGGCATCACCAGCTTCATCAGAATTGGAGTCGACTGCTGGATCAGCGGAAACATCTCCACCCTCACCATCTTCACCATCATCCAAATCATTTTCATCATCAGAATCGCTTTCAGCAATACGCTGCAAGCCAGAAAGACGCGTGCCTTCATCAACGTTAATCAAAGTGACGCCCTGTGTCGCACGACCCATTTCACGAATTTCTGAAACACGTGTGCGCACCAAGATACCGCCAGTAGTGATCAACATAATTTGATCCTCAGGAGATACCAAAGCAGCGGCAACCACTTTACCGTTACGCTCGGTTGTCTGAATAGCGATCATGCCTTTGGTGCCGCGACCATGACGGGTGTACTCACCAATCGGAGTGCGCTTACCAAAACCATTTTCAGTTGCAGTTAATACGCTGCTTGGAATAGCGAGGCCATTTGCATCAACGACAACCGCTTCAGCACCTTCTGCAGCTTCAGCTGGGGCGACCAACATGGCGATCACTTGATGACCTTCACCCAAATTCATGCCACGCACACCGCGCGCTGTACGACCCATTGGACGAACATCATTCTCATCAAAGCGCACTGCTTTACCAGCGTCAGAGAACAACATCACATCATGCTGACCATCAGTAATGGCCGCACCAACCAAGAAGTCGTTTTCATTTAAGTCGACAGCAATAATTCCGGCCTTACGTGGATTAGAGAAGTCAGACAAACGTGTCTTCTTCACTGTACCCAGGCTGGTTGCCATAAAGACGTAATGATCATCTTGATATCCCTTGATCGGGAGAATCACAGTAATCTTTTCACCTTCAATCAATGGGAACATATTGACGATCGGCTTGCCACGTGAGTTGCGACTACCCTGCGGAACTTCCCACACTTTGAGCCAATACATACGTCCACGATCAGAGAAGCACAGAATAATGTCATGCGTGTTTGCGACGAAGAGGGTTTCAATCCAATCTTCATTTTTAGTGGCTGCGGCTTGTTTGCCACGACCACCACGCTTCTGGGCACGGTATTCACTGAGAGGCTGACTCTTCATGTAGCCAGTGTTGGAGAGCGTGACCACCATATCTTGCGGAGTGATCAAATCTTCTGTAAACAACTCAGTTGCATTCATTTCAATGAATGAACGGCGACCAGAATCACCGCCAGCAATACCAAACTCAGCCTGAACTTCTTTCAACTCAGATTCAATGACTTGAGTGACGCGCTCTGGCTTAGAAAGTAAGTCGAGCAAATCAGAAATCTCCGCCATCACATCTTTGTACTCATTCACAATCTTGTCTTGCTCAAGGCCAGTCAAGCGTTGTAAACGCATCTGCAAAATTTCTTGGGCTTGGCTATCAGACAAACGATAGAGGCCAGTAGTCTGCATTCCGTACTCAGGCAATAAACCTTCAGGACGATAGGCGTTGCGACCGCCTGGAGTATCGGTCTCAGCACGTGCCAACATCTCACGCACCATAGATGAATCCCATGCTTTGCCCATCAACTCTTGCTTAGCGATCACTGGATTTGCAGCAGCTTTAATGATGGCAATAAATTCATCAATGTTTGCCAATGCAACTGCCAAGCCTTCTAAGACATGGCCACGCTCACGCGCTTTGCGTAATTCAAAAATCGTACGGCGTGTTACGACTTCACGACGATGTTGCAAGAAGTACTCAAGCATTTGCTTCAAGTTCAACAGGCGTGGCTGGTTATCCACCAGGGCCACCATGTTCATGCCGAAGTTGTCTTGTAGCTGAGTGCTCTTATATAAATTATTGAGAACCACTTCAGGTACTTCACCGCGCTTAAGCTCGATCACTACGCGCATACCTGACTTATCAGACTCATCGCGTAGATCAGAAATACCCTCTACTTTTTTCTCGTTCACCAACTCAGCAATACGCTCGAGCAAGTTCTTTTTATTGACTTGGTACGGCAACTCATCAACGATGATGGCCTGACGAGACCCCTTATCGAGGTCTTCAAAGTGAGTCTTGGCACGCATCACCACACGACCACGGCCAGTGCGATAGCCCTCCCGAACCCCTTGAACACCATAAATAATGCCGGCGGTCGGGAAATCCGGTGCCGGAATGATCTCAATGAGCTCGTCAATCGTGCATTCCGGGTTGTGCAAAACGTGTAAACAGGCTGTAATCACCTCATCCAAGTTATGGGGAGGGATATTGGTCGCCATACCCACGGCAATACCCGAACTGCCGTTAATCAGCAAATTAGGCACTTTTGCAGGAAGAATCAGGGGTTCTTTCTCGCTACCGTCGTAGTTTGGCCCGAAATCGACAGTTTCTTTGTCCAAATCGGCCAGTAACTCATGAGCAATCTTGCGCAGGCGGATCTCGGTATATCGCATTGCGGCGGCGTTATCGCCGTCCACAGAGCCAAAGTTACCCTGTCCATCAACCAGCATATAGCGCAAAGAGAAGTCCTGGGCCATACGAACAATGGTGTCGTACACCGCAGAATCGCCATGTGGATGGTATTTACCGATCACATCGCCAACTATACGGGCAGATTTTTTGTAAGCGCGGTTCCAATCGTTGTTTAATTCATACATCGCAAATAAGACCCGGCGATGAACGGGTTTGAGGCCGTCACGCACGTCTGGCAGGGCTCTGCCGACAATGACGCTCATTGCGTAGTCCAAATAGGACCTCCGCATTTCGTCTTCTAGGGATATTGGTAGTGTTTCTTTAGCGGCTTGTTCCATTTAGAAATAATATCATTTTGATGACTGATAGCCCCTATGCTAAGATTCTGTCAGTTTGTACGAAATTGAGATGTGTCGCTTTGCGGTTTTTTGCTTCAAAGTAGGGCGAATTACATTTAAGTTTGACTTTAATTAAAAAAGAGATTTTTGAGGACTAAAAATGAACAAAACCCTAAAAGTGTTGCTAGCTTCTGTTATCACTGTTTCTGCTTCTGCAGCAATGGCTTCTGATAACTGGGAAAACAGCTCTGCATTGAATTGGAAAAACGGCGACGGCACATTGTGCTGGCGTGATAGCAGCTGGACTCCTGCAACTGCAGCTCCTGGTTGCGATGGCTGGTTGGGTAAAAAGGCTGATGGCGTTAGCCAAAGCAAGATCACTTTGCAAGCTGACACACTCTATGACTTCGACAAAGCTACATTGAAGCCAGAAGGTAAAGCTACATTGGACAAGATCGCTGCCGACTTGAACAAGATCAAATTAGAAGTAATTATTGCTGTTGGTAACACTGATAGCGTTGGTACTGATGCTTACAACATGGCTCTCGGCCAGCGTCGTGCTCAGTCCGTTAAAGCTTACTTGGTAAGCAAAGGTGTTGACGGTAGCCGTATTTACACAGAATCAAAAGGCAAGAGCAATCCAGTTGCATCAAATGCAACTGCTGAAGGCCGCGCTAAGAACCGCCGCACTGACATCGAAGTTGTTGGTACAGCTGCAGTTAAGTAATTCTTTTTACTTGTAAAAAAGCCCGGTTCTGCCGGGCTTTTTTATTTCCGCTATATTCGTAATTCATTTATCTCAGTAGACCTCTCGCGCCCTAACCCCTATGAACGTTGATCAATCTGAAATCGCTAAATTTAGCGCCCTAGCGCATCGCTGGTGGGATCCCCAGAGTGAATTCAAGCCCTTGCATGCAATCAATCCTTTACGCCTCAATTGGATCAAGTCTTTTGTAGATCTAGATGGCAAGAAAGTTCTGGATGTTGGTTGTGGCGGCGGGATACTGGCGGAGTCTATTGCGCAGTCAGGTGCCGATACTTGCGGCATCGATTTATCTGAAAAAGCCCTTAAAGTCGCCGAACTACATGCACTTGAAGTAGGCACTACCCTCAAATACCGCTCTATTTCGGCCGAAGCACTAGCCGAGGAAGAGCCAGGACAGTATGACGTTGTGACCTGCATGGAAATGCTAGAGCATGTCCCTGACCCAGCTTCAGTCGTTCGCGCCTGCGCAACGCTCTGCAAGCCCGGCGGGACACTCTTTTTCAGCACCCTTAATCGCAGCCCTAAGTCCTACTTATTTGCCATTATTGGCGCGGAATACATCTTGCGACTATTGCCAAAAGGCACTCACGAATACGCTAAATTCATCAAACCTTCAGAGTTGGTCGCCTTCACCCGCCAAGCTGGGCTAGAAATGATGGGCATGAAGGGCATGAGCTATAACCCCATTACTCAGGTCTACAGCCTGGGTGATGATGTAGATGTGAACTATATGATTGTTGTACGTAAATGAGCAGCGGGTTAGTAAGCCCTTACAAGGGCGTCTTTTTTGACCTTGATGGCACCCTTGCCGATACGGCTCCAGACCTTGTGGCGGCTGCTAACCAACTCCTCATCGCCAGAAATCTAGCTCCCAAGCAATATGAGGTCTTACGACCTTGCGCCTCCGCTGGAGCTCGCGGCCTAATCGGCGGAGCCTTTGGAATTGACCCAGATCACCCTGACTTCATTTCATTGCGAGATGAGTTTTTTACGAACTATGAGAAAGCTTTGCTGGTCAACAGCGTACTTTTTGAGGGTGTAGACCACTTATTGGATCAATTGGATAGCGCCCACCTTCCCTGGGGCATTGTGACAAACAAGAGCGAACGCTTTACCAACCCTCTTACCGACTTAATGGGTTTGCGCCAAAGAGCGGTATCGACAGTCTCTGGCGATACAACCCCGCATTCAAAACCACATCCGGAACCCATCCTGCACGCCGCTAGAGTAGCCAACATTGACCCCAGCAGGTCAATATATGTTGGTGACGACATTAGAGACATCGTGGCAGGCAAAGCAGCAGGCATGAAGACGATTGCGGCAGCCTACGGCTATTGCGGCTGTGAAGAGCCTCCAGAGGCCTGGGGGGCCGACTATCTCGTGCGCCACCCCAAAGAATTACTAGAAATCATCTTCCCGCAGTAGGGCTTAATTAGGAATCTGCAAGATATCCAGCAATTTAAGGCTAAGAGCCTTAAAATAGAATTTCCAATGCATGCATTCTGGGACCGACATGGTTTCGACGTGGGTTACAAAGCATCAAGGGCATACCGAGGACCCGTTATCTCGTAAATCAATGGGAATGTAATAACTGCAAACGACGAACGTTTCGCACTAGCCGCTTAATTGCGGTTGCCCCTGAACTGATTCTCTCTTGGGTCAGCTAGCGCAAGCTAGATCAGGGTCATTTACAAGAGATAAGATCATTTCATGTCACGGGGAATGGTTCGAAAACTAAGTGAATCGCCAGCGTGGAACATGTCAGTCTGTGACTAGCTAGCTAAATTAAATGACATGACTAAGTATGTAGAACTTGTTGTGGAGGATTTGCGGACGCGGGTTCGATTCCCGCCGGTTCCACCATTTTGTAGTACGTAACAGTCTAACGCCACCCACCAGGGTGGCGTTTTTCTTTCAACCCAAAAGAACATTAAATCTTAAGACCCCCTACTCAACTGAAGCCCTGGCAACAAGAGCATCTTTGAAGCGAGTATTTTTTCCCTTTGACTGCAAAAATACCATGGCAATTTTTCTACCCTTGATATTCGCCTCCATCACTAAACATCGGCCTGAGGCTGCAATATAGCCAGTCTTTTGCACCAGTACATCCATGATTTCATTGCGGACAATGGGGTTGGTATTTACAAACGGTTGTGGTGCATGGATGCCATCAACAACATTGAACTTTTCTGTTGTTGAAAATTCTTGAATCAAAGGGTGGCGCATAGATTCCTGCAACAAAAGAATTAAATCCTGTGCCGTAGAAACATTCTGCGAAGAGAGTCCAGTGGGTTCTTTGAAGTGGGTATGCGTCATTCCGAGCTCTTTTGCCTTTAGGTTCATAGCAGCAACAAAAGCCTCCGCTCCCCCCACATATGATCTTGCCAAAGCATTGATCGCTCTATTTTCTGATGACATTAAACCAACTCTTAAGACCCTCTTTCGGCTTATTTCCGTTCCCACCTTGAGTTTCCATTTTGCGCTGGATTGCCAGGCAATATCTTCACGCTCAATCCTCAGCGGCTCAGATAGACCCTGACCAGACTCCAAAACAACTATGGAAGCCATTAACTTAGATATTGAGGCAATTGGCGAAATGGCCGAGGAATTTCTATCAACCAATACCTCTCCGCTATCAACATCAACAACATAGGCAATATTAGAGTGAAAATCTTCTGCCTGCCTACCCTTAGCAAATACTGGTGCATGAGTAAATGTTAGGGCTAGTGCGCAGCCTATAAATAACTTATACATATCTTTACGCATTTCACCAATACTTAAATGGACGTTCAGTTTTAGTATTCGTCCCAATTGCTTTCATCTTCTGCTTGCAGTGCGGGCATGTGAGTCCATCCCAGATGGCGAGATGAGCAGATGAACCACAGGTTTTGCAAACTGCCGAGCCCACGGGTAGATCAACCATAGACCCTGGGTTTGGCATCGCAAATGCATCAACCTCTTTACAGTGATTGCACACCATGGCAGCCTTGTAAAAATGAGGGCCTCTCTCAATTCCTATACCGCTAATGCACTCATATTTACAGGATCCACAGACAAATTGGTATTCCGCCTTCATCATCTTATGGGCTTCCTTTTTCCGACTTCAGAATCTGCGCCCATCTCTCTTTTGCGTACTGGATACGCATTGACCTCTCTTGATTGGCAACTCCAATCGTGATTCGCTTATCAATCAAGTCTTTGTAAACAGCGTCAATATTTACATAGAAATTGGTATACACGGCCACCAGAGCTGGGGAAGGTAACTCATTAGCAATGGCTCGACACTTTAAGGTGGAGTCCTTAAACCTATTCAAGACAGCCGCCTGATCAGAGGCAATTTTGTCGCTTGAATTAAATAACTCCTTTGCATTAGGACTCTTCTCCGTCAACACCAAAATATGTTCATCAACATACTTTGCATCGTCTGACTGATTTACCTGAGCTACACACGAGGCAATCTTTTTCTGTACTTCATTTATCTTGGCAATCGAGACATCATTACCAGGCTTCTTCATCGGCGCTACATTTGTGGCGCATCCCGATAGCAAAACTACAAGTAGTGCAATACCGCGATAGATATTTTTCATAAGAGCCTCACTAATTAAATAAGTTCATTAGGAATAAAAGCCCCCCACACAAAATCAAAGTGGAGAGGTAAAAGGGACTAGCGGTAAACAATGTCAGCACGACGGTTCTCCTTAAAAGCAGCCTCCGTTTGCGCTGGATTCATAGGTTTTTCTTTGCCAAAACTGACCGCCTCTACTTGGGACTCATTAACCCCTTGAGCAAGCAGAGCTCTTTTGACAGACTCAGATCTCTTTTGACCTAGGGCCAGGTTGTATTCAGCCGTACCTCGATCATCGGTATTGCCCTGAATAATGATGTCAGCCTTTTGAGCATGAAAGGTTTTGAGATAGGTCGCATGTGCCGCAATGGTGGAGGCATACTTTGGATCAAGCGTGTAGCTATCAAACTCAAAGAAAATGGAGCGCTTGCCATACACGCTTGTCTTGGGATCACTGATAGGATCGTAAGACATTGATCCACCCGCATTGATAGATGCTACGTTATTTGCATCATCTAATTTAACCCCACTGCTACATGCAGAAATGAGTAACACTATGCATGCCAATGGCAGCAGTTTTTTAAGCGCGAACATAACGGTAATTCCCCATAAAGGCTAGCAATATTTAGCCAAAATAACAAAGTAGCCAGCCAATCAAGGCTGACATCAAACCTAAGAAATTAGGCGGTTACTTTTGGGGGTTTAAAAGCAGAATCAGGAAAATTCTGCGTAAAAAGAATCTCACTAAAGCAATTGAAAGCAATGGCTTCTGTAGTGCGAAATGGAACGATGATGCTGGTATCACTCACATTAGCAGTGACATGACTCATTAAAAATAGCGTGTGGGATTGTTGCTGGCCATCGGCAGTTTCTGTATTGGCATGGCCTTGGTCTAAAACAAAACCAGCGAATGAGGCTTGATGCATCTGCGCTCGCTCGATAGCAGCATCAATGAATACACTGCCCGCTGCCACCTTGAATGAAATCAAGAAAAGGCAGAGAAGAATCACAAGAGATCTATTACGGGATCGCATGGCGTGATTCTATACCTAAATTGATGAAATCTAGCCCAGCCAAAAATCCACCCAAAACGGGCTAAATTAGACTAAAAACACATTCTTCATGCCAATTTGAGGCTTCCCTGGCTTGGTAAGGGCATAAGCAGGCCGATTCCGTCTAAGGTCTACCTCTTCGGTGTTTTTCCAATTATCTTCACGGCTCTCAAGAAATCAAAGTCAACGCCCTTATCTGCTTGTGTCACCGTATCTAGGAACAGCTTTAGATAGCCGCGCTCTGCAGTAGGCTCTATTACTGGATTTTCTTTTTCGCGCTTAGCCAACTCTTCATCTGAGATCAATAAACTAATCGCACGATTTTTCACACTCAAACGAATGCGGTCGCCATTCTTGACATGCGCGAGTGGCCCACCTACTGCGGCTTCGGGAGTCACATGTAAGACGATCGTTCCAAATGCGGTACCACTCATACGTCCATCAGAAATTCGCACAATATCTTTCACGCCAGCGCGAGCGAGCTTCATCGGAATCGGAATGTATCCCGCCTCAGGCATACCGGGCGCGCCTTTAGGGCCAATATTCTTGAGCACCAGAATATCGTCTGCCATCACATCTAGATCTGGGCTATCAATCCGATTGGCAAGGTCTTCACTGTTTTCAAACACAACAGCGCGACCTTCATGCTCCATCAGTTTTTCATTAGCAGCTGATTGTTTGATGATGGCGCCACCAGGGGCTAAGTTGCCATGCAAGACGGCGATACTGCCGCGCGGGTAAATGGGGTTATTAAATTTACGCACAACATCTTGCTGAAAGCTTGGCGGAGCTGTATCAATCTCCTCGCCCAAGGTGCGACCAGTTACCGTCATCGCATCCAACTTTAATAAAGGTTTGAGCTCACGCAACAGGGTTGTCATACCGCCGGCATCGTGGAAGTTTTCCATGTAGTGGTCACCAGAAGGCTTCAGATCTACTAACACTGGTGTCTCATCACCCATCTTATCGAGCGCATCCAAATCAATCTCTAGACCCATACGGCCAGCGATAGCGGCTAAATGCACGATGCCGTTTGTCGATCCGCCAATAGCCAATAAAACACGCATCGCATTTTCAAAAGCGTCTGCTGTTAATACCTTATCAATAGTTAATCCGTCTTTTGCCATTTGCACAGCACGAGTACCAGTCTCTTCGGCAATCCGAATACGATCTGCCGTTACTGCCGGAGGAGTTGCACCACCAGGCACCGTCATCCCCAATGCCTCAGAAATACACGCCATGGTGCTTGCTGTGCCCATCACTGAGCAGGTGCCCACACTCGCCACCAATTGATCATTGACTTCATCTTTTTCAACTTCATCAATTTCACCAGCGCGAAATTTTCCCCAATAGCGGCGACAGTCTGTGCAGGCGCCTACACGCTCACTACGATGAGACCCAGTCAGCATTGAACCAGTGATCAACTGAATTGCTGGCAGGCCCGCTGAGGCAGCACCCATCATTTGTGCCGGCACTGTTTTGTCGCAACCACCGATCATGACCACCGCATCCATCGGCTGGGCGCGTAGCATCTCTTCTGTATCCATCGACATGAGGTTGCGCAAATACATGCTGGTTGGAGCGGCAAAACTCTCATGAATGGAGATCGTTGGAAAGTCCATCGGTAAACCCCCGGCCAGCATCACGCCACGCTTTACGGCCTCAATGAGCTGCGGCATATTGCCGTGACAAGGGTTGTAAGCACTACCAGTATTAATAATGCCGATCACTGGCCGATCTAAAGCGCTATTGGTATAGCCTGCACCCTTAATAAACGCCTTGCGCAAAAACAAAGAGAAACCTTTGTCACCGTAACTCGTTAAACCCTTACGAAAACCACTTTCTGTAGCCTGCTTTTTCTCTTTGTTTGGATTGCTTGTCATAAATAATTCTTTAAATTAAAAAATAAATGGTTATTACTCAGCTTTGATATCGGCTTCTTTGATCACTTTTTCCCAGCGCTTTACCTCTGTAGCCAACAACTCTGCAGATTGCTTAGGCTTTGTCGGCATCGTCGCGTAGACCCCTTGCTTTAAAAACGCTTCTTTAACCTCCGGATTTACCAAGAGTTTAGCGATGGCGCTATTGAGCTGATCAATGATCAGTGTTGGTGTGCCAACTGGAGCCAATACTCCGAAGGTGGAGCTCACCTCTAAAGCCGGCATACCCGACTCAGCGGTGGTAGGAACATCTGGCAGCATCGAGATGCGCTTTGCCGTTGTCACTGCCAAAGGACGCAGTTGCCCAGCAGTAATGAATGGCAATGCCGCTGGAACAGTCTCCACCATCATATTGACCTGACCTGCTACCAAATCGGTCATCGCAGGGCCGCTGCCTTTATATGGGACATGCGTGATTTTGATGCCAGCTTCTTTTTGGAAAATTTCTGCGCCCATTCTTTGAGGCGCACCAGCGCCAGAAGAAGCGTAATTTAATTTATCGGGATTCGCTTTTGCATAATCCACCAAACCCTTCAGAGTTCTTACGGGCACATTCGGATTAACAACCACTACCAAAGGTACTGAGCCGACAATCATGATTGGAGTGAAGTCCTTGAGAAGGTCATATCGTAATTTCCCCTTTTCAAGAGTCGCCATAGTGGAATGCGATGTCACGGCACCCATTAACAAGGTATAGCCATCTGGATTTGCCTTGGCTACAGCTTCTGCGCCAATATTGCCGCCAGCGCCACCGCGATTTTCAACCAAGACTTGCTGCCCCAGGGATTCGCCAAGGTTCTTGGCAAGAATGCGCCCAATCACATCGGTTGCACCTCCAGGAGGGTAAGGAACGACAAGCTTAATTGGCCTATCCGGATAAGCAGCGTGCACTGCAGCAGAGAAACCAAGAATGAGGACACCTTGGACAATAGAACGGCGCAATTTACCGAATTGAAACGTAATCATTTTTATCTCCCTGAAACAGCTTTATTTTTATGATCTCAATATACTAAACTTTGCTATCGCACACATTTGAGCGTGCTAAGCTCAGCCCCACATCATTACCAAGGATCACCATGTCAAATATTCAACCTTTTCATCTTGCGTTTCCCGTCGATAACTTAGCAGCAGCCCGAACTTTTTACGGCAGCACCTTAGGATGTGCAGAGGGTCGTAGCTCTGATGAATGGATTGATTTTGACTTCTTTGGACACCAATTGGTTGCCCATCTTGCCCCTCAAGAATGCGGCAATGCAGCCTCAAATGAGGTTGACGGACATCAAGTTCCTGTAAAACATTTTGGGGTGGTGCTGACAATGCCAGATTGGCATGCGCTAGCTGATCGACTAAGCAAGGGCGGTATGAAATTCATCATAGAGCCGCAGATTCGATTCAAAGGCAAAGTCGGCGAGCAAGCTACGATGTTCTTCTTGGATCCCGCCGGCAATGCGTTGGAGTTCAAAGCATTCGAGGATCCAAGTCAGCTATTTGCAAAGTAATCTTGGATTGCTTGTGCTGACTACTTGATACCCAATCGCCATAGCGAGGTAGTTTCAGCAGCCCTAGCGAAGTAAAGCAAATCTGTCTCATCGCCTGATTTTGGATGATTTGGCTTTGTGTCGGCACGGCTTAGAACAAGCAAGCCCGCATCTTCAATCCAAGCAAGCAGCTCTTGTCGAGTTCTAAGCCCAAGATGCTCAGCGAGATCCGAAAGAATTAACCAGCCCTCGCCTTTGCTTGATAAATGATCTTTCAATCCGGCTAAAAATCCTTTGAGCATTTGGCTCTCTGGGTCGTAAACCGCATGCTCTAAAGTAGAGCTAGGTCTTGCGGGCACCCATGGTGGATTGCACACGATTAATGAGGCCTTCCCCGGCGGGAATAAATTGGCCTTCATAATTTCAATTTGTGAACCCAGCTTCAGAAGCGCGATATTTTCCTTGGCACATGCGAGCGCTCGATCATCTTGATCGGTGGCAATTATTTTTTGTATATCACGCATCGCCAAAATAATAGAGAGCACTCCGGTACCAACGCCAATATCAAAAGCGGTTGAATCAGAATCCAAATCTGCAGGCAATGGCGCGCTACAAACCAACTCAATATATTCACCGCGAACGGGCGAGAAAACGCCGTAATGGGGGTGAACAAAAACTGGTTCACCATTTTCGTCAGCCAGAATAGGTAATCCATTCTTACGCCACTCATGAGCGCTAATTACCCCCAACAACTCTCGCAATGAAACTACATAAGAGTGATTGACGGTGCCATACGCCTCAGAACATGCTTGAGTGATATCTGGTGCACGGCGCAATGGAATGGTGTGATCAGGGTTGCATTGGATTAGTAGCATCCCCAGGATTCGCGCCCGTTGAGACTGGGCGAGCCGATGTTGATTAAAGATATCTTTTGCTGTTTTCTTGGGAGCGGCATCAACAGACTTATCCACCCTCTTGCCAGCACGCTTTGATTTTTTGGATGGTTTATCTATACGTCGAACCAAAGCCTGCAATAGCTGGCGAGCATTCTGGAAATCACCCTTCCAGAGGATCGCAGTCCCTTCGCACGCCAAATGATAAGCGTCATCTGCCGTTAAAGTGTCATCCGCAGTCACTACTTTTTTATGAGCCGCTATGCCATTTTCAGAATGCCAAACTGCCGAGCAAGTCTGGCCCCCTTCTTCCCAGCAAATAGAAACATCCTGCATCATGAATTACTCAGGAGGATGCTCCTCTGGATTGACATCTAAGGCAATTAAAAATCGAGAGACCATGTTGTAGGCTGCTACTACAGTCACCAACTCCACTGTGTCCGTATTTCCTAAAGCAGCTTGCAAACGTTTCATCAAGGCACTATCCACCTGAATATTCCGCGTCATCTGAAAGGTCAGTTCTACAGCGTCATTTTCAACAGCTGAAAATAGTGCCTTTGGAAAACTGGCTTGACCAATTAAACGCAGCGCCTTTACCTGCTCTTCAGTGCCACCAGCTTTGATAAACGGAGGGGCGTGATGAAAGAATTCATATTCAGCGCCATTGAGAACGGCTACCCCACACATCGCCAGTTCACGTAGCTTTGGGTCCAGAGAAAGGTTGTTGCGAATCTCACCTACAAAATGATTCCAACCCTCGGCTATGGGGGTGCTATGCAACAACATGCGATCCAAATTAATAAACTGGCCGCCACGACGCTGACGAATAGCCGCTACAAGCTCAGCAGGCTCTGCCAAGTCCATCGGCTGGTAAGGAATTAAACGTTCACTCATATCAACTCCTTATTGTGTTTCTTTGATATTGTTTTCAATTACGAACTTGCCCCAAACTGCAATTTGCTTGCCGATAAAGTCGCGCAGAGTCTCTGGGCTACCAGCAACAATTTCAATACCTTGTGATTTCAGCTTCGATGCAACCGCGGGGGTCTTGAGCGCCTTGGTCACAGCTTGATTCATGGCATTCACGATTGCTGGCGGAGTTTTACCGGGGGCCAATACTGCCCACCATGCCGGCGCATTAAATCCTGGAAATCCACTTTCGGAAATGGTTGGCACATTCGGCAATTCAGGAGATCTTTTGGCGGTAGTGATTACCAAGGGGATAACGCCGCCACTATCAATGTGCGGCTTAACCAAAAATTCTGAGCCAACTGCCAGCTGAACTTGGCCTCCGAGTACGTCCTGCATCAATGGGCCGCCACCACGATAAGGAATGTGATTCCAATCAAAGCCGGCCTGCTTAGCTAAGCGCGCCATCGCCAAATGACCCAAGCTACCAATACCAATTGAGCCATAGCTAAATTGTTTGCCAGCTTTAGATTGGTCCACTAATTGCTTAAAGCTCGTAATCCCAGAATTTTTGCTAGCAACCAGCACCATCGGTGATGTGCCGATTAAGCTCACAGGGGCTATATCCTTGATCGTGTCATACGGGAGCTTATCTTTCAGGCTTGGGTTTACACCATGCGTATCAAACACTACGGCAAAGGTGTAACCATCTGGATCAGACCTCGTCAATGCAGCAGTGCCAATCACACCGGATGCCCCACCAATATTCTCCACAATGACGTTTTGCTTCAACTCAGCCTGCAAGGCTGGAGCTATGGTGCGAGCAACCTGGTCCACGGAACCCCCTGGCGGGAAAACAGCAATCAGGCGAATCGGTTTTTGGGTGGGCCAGGCACCAACACCAGCAGTTTGAGCGCTAGCAATAGACCCAGCAAACATGAAAAATAGGCTGAATAACAGCGCTTTTTTGGTTATTTTCAAGAAAATCGGCATCACATCATCTCCATCAATCAAGACTACAAGATTACCACCCATCTCAGCAGCTTGTTTGATAATAGACACCAGAGCCAGATGAGATTAAATATGAAACCGATTTTGAACATTGCAGCCTACTTATTTGTCAGCCTAGACAATTTGTCAGAGCTGCGCGCCAAGATATTAGATGAGTGCAATTTACGCCATCTAAAGGGAACCATTCTCCTGACTGGAGAAGGTATCAATATGTTCTTGGCAGGCAGTGAACCCGAGTTGCGCGGCTTTCTAGATTGGTTGCGCGAGGATCCCCGCTTTGCGGTACTTCAAGCCAAAGATAGCTGGTCTGAAACGCAACCCTTTAAAAAGATGCTGGTCAAAATCAAGAATGAAATCATCCGCATGAATCACCCAACTATTCGTCCAGAAGAAGGTCGGGCGAATTTCATTACCCCAAAGAAATTGCAAGAGTGGCTAGATCGTGGAACAGACGATCTGGGGCGTCCAGTTGTCATGGTGGATACGCGCAATGCATTCGAAGTTGAATACGGTACTTTCGAAAATGCCCTGCATTTCAATATCGAGAAATTTACTGAATTCCCCGCAGCAATCACTGCACATAAAGATGAGCTAGCAAACAAAACTTTAGTCAGCTTTTGTACTGGCGGAATCCGCTGTGAAAAGTCCGGCCTCTATATGCGTGAAATTGGCATGCAACACAGCTATCAACTAGAAGGTGGCATCCTCAAATACTTTGAAGAAGTTGGTCATGCGCACTACAGCGGCAGCTGCTTTGTATTTGATGAACGGGAAGCGCTGGAGCCTAACCTAGACTCCATCCCACTAGAGCGCTCTATCCGAAAAAAACAAACCGCCTAAAAAACAAAGGCCTTAGCTCGATTTGCCTACCAAAGTCATATGCTCAACAAAGGGTGGCTTTACAAAGAACGGGCCCACAATTGCGCGCCACTCAGCGAAGGCATCGGATCCCCTAAAGTCTATAGTGTGGTTTTCAAGGGTATCCCAATAAATCAGCAGTAGGTAGCGTGCGGGGCTTTCGATGCTGCGGTTCACCTTAAAGCCTTGAAAGCCCTTGGCCTTCGCAATCACTGTATTAACGCCACGCAAAATAGCCTCTTCAAACTCAGCGCCCTTAGTTGGGTCAATTTCTATGTCGCAGTGCTCCAAAATCATGGGAATTTCCTTTGTCAAAATTGCTTTGAGATCGATAGTAAACTCGAACAGAATAACAAATCAGCAAAGAGAATCATGACCAAGTTACCCAATATTGTTGTCCTAGGGGATTACGAGCGCGCCCTGCGTCGCTTTTCCAAATGGGATCGGATAGATCAAAATTCAAACCTCACAATTCATCATGAGCCATTGCGCGATGAGGCGCTATATGAGGCGGTAAAAGACGCTGATGTCATCGCTATCGTGCGTGACCGCTCCCCTTTTAACGAAGCCATGATTGCGAGACTACCAAAGCTCAAATTATTGATGTTCACCGGCAAACGCAATGGCACCCTAGATAGCGCAGCCCTCCTCTCCCGCAATATTCCGATTGCCTGTACGCCAGGAGGTCCATCCAAAGAAACCACCACCGAATTAACCTGGGCCTTAATCTTGGGAGCATCAAAACAGCTGGTTGGCCAAAATAATCTAGTGACTTCTGGTGGCTGGCGCAATGAGCTCTCCGTTCTACCAATGCTCTCTGGTGAGCGCTTAGGTGTCATTGGGCTTGGCGCTATCGGTAGTGCTGTTGCTCGGGTTGGCAAGGCATTCGGAATGGAAATTGTGACCTGGAGCCCCAATATGACTCCAGAGCGCGCTACAGCTGAAAACGCAACATCCGTTAGTCTCAATGAATTACTAAGCACATCAAAAATAGTTACCCTGCATCTAGTGGCCGGTCCTGGAACCAAAGGCCTCATTAGCGCCGACCAACTTGCCTTAATGCGCCCAGACTCGATTCTCGTAAACACCTCACGGTCTGCATTGATCAATATGTCCGATTTATGCGTTGCCCTCGAAAAAGGCTGTCCTGGTCAAGCCGCAGTAGATGTATTTGATATCGAGCCATTGCCAAGCAATGATCCTTTGCGTAATACCCCGAATCTATTGGCAACTCCGCACCTTGGATTTATTGCGGAACCTATTTTTGAAACCTTCTCGCAAGGCATCACCCAAACTCTCGAGGCATGGCTTGACCAAAAGCCGGTTCCCTATCCATTTGAACCCTAACTCCCTTGAAGACGCTCACACCCACTGAATTGTTTATGAGTTTCAGCAAAATCGGCATGTCTGGTTTTGGTGGGGTGTTGCCATGGGCGCGCCGAACCCTGGTTGAGCAGGATAAGGTTCTGAGCTCGGAAGAATTTAGCGCCATATTGGGTATTTGCCAAATAGTTCCAGGCCCTAATATTGTCAATCTTGCAGTTTGCATTGGCTCACGTTTTGCTGGCGCTAAAGGTGCATTAGCATCTGTGCTTGGCTTAACCTTGGGTCCGATCTGCATTGTGATGCTGCTGGCGATCCTGTACGCACATTACAGCTACATGGAATCCGTCCAGGGAATACTTCGAGGCATTTCTGCGGTGGGGGTTGGCTTAATTGCGTCGACCGGCATCAAAATGCTGCGCGACGAATTGCGCTTTCCAGCAATGCTACTGGTAGTGCTTGTCACAGTGATTGCAGCGAGCTACTACCACCTAGGCCTTGGTTGGGTAGTGCTAATAGCATCGCCGCTAGCCTGGGTCTTGGCACAAAAGAAGGCTCGCAAATTATGAATATTTTGCTGAGTCTGTTTTTGAAACTCTCTGCCTTTTCGCTAATTGCTTTTGGCGGGGTAAATGCATTACTTCCAAGCCTACTGAATTTATCCGTTTACCAAGAGCATTGGATTGATCTGCAAACTTTTGCTGATTATTTTGCGATTGCGCAAGCGGCACCGGGGCCCAACTTTATGACGGTCACCCTCATTGGTTGGCATGTCTATGGCGTCTTAGGCGCATTGATTGCAACCGTTGCAATTGCCTGGCCATCGTCCATTCTGGTTTATCACTTACAGCGCCTCATATTGGGCATGCGGGATGCGCATCAAAAGAAGTCTATTCAGTACGCAGCGGCAGCCCTCGCCATTGGTCTAGTTCTATCCTCGGCATGGCAGATTGCTCTACAAATCAATCATAGCTACGCAGCCTATGCGCTCACACTACTTACCATCGGCATTGCGGTTTTTACCCGCTGGCATCCTTTATATCTAATCGCGCTTGGCGCCACTCTAGGAGCATTGGGACTCATATGAAAATCACTCAAGTTTTACGGATTGCAATGCTGTTTTCAGCCATCGCTTCCATTGGATCTGCTCATGCGCAAACTAGTTATCCCAGCAAGCCCATCAACTTGGTTGTACCCTATGGCGCTGGTGGCAGCGCCGACTCTCGCAGTAGGCAATTGGCCCAGAAAATGAGTTTGATTTTGAAGCAACCAATTGTGGTTGATAACAAACCAGGTGCCGGTGGCAATATTGGTACAGAATTTGTTGCAAGAGCAAACCCAGATGGCTACACGATTGGCATGGGGAACTTCGCACCCATGGCAGTTAATAAAACCCTCTTTGGTAACCTGCGCTACGATCCCGAAACTGATCTCAGCCCCATCATCTTAATAGAAAAGGGGCCCTTAGTTTTGGTGGTGCATCCGAACTCGCCATACAAAACTATTCAAGATATTGTTACTGCAGCAAAAGCAAAACCTGGCACCCTTACCTTCTCTTCAGGGGGTATTGGCGGCAGTCATCAATTGTCTGCCGAACTGTTTATGCAGAATGCCGGCATCAAAATGATTCATGTTCCCTATAAGAGTGGATCCGCTGGTTTGACAGACCTCATGGGTGGCAATGTCGATATGATGTTCGACCAAATGTATTCAGCAGTTCCGAGCATCAAAGCAGATAAATTGCGCCCCATCGCCATCACCAGCAAAAAGAGATCTCCACTCTTACCAAATGTGCCCAGCTTTGCTGAAGTTGGCTATCCCAAGGTTGAGGTACTGAACTGGCAAGGGTTTATCGCACCTGCTAAAACACCCAAGCCAATTATTGATAAGCTGAATGCCGCAGCTAACGAAGCCTTGAAAGACCCGCAATTACGCGAGCTAATGCTCTCTCAAGGAAACGAGATTGGTGGCGGAACACCTGCTGATTTCGCGGCCCTGATTAAGTCTGAAGCGGCGAAATGGAGTGCTGTAGTTAAGACTGGAAATATCAAGCCTGAGTAAGCTTGAGGGAAAACTTACTTCAGCGCTTGGTAAGTCAGGATACCTAAAAAAGTTAAGGCTAGCGAGCCAACTAAATGCAAGAGCGCAGTACCCAGCGCCCAAGTCACCTCGCCACGCTGCATAAATCCGACAACTTCAGCAGAAAAGCTGGAAAAGGTAGTGAGACCACCCAAGAAACCGGTAATCACGAATAACTTCCATTCCGGAGAGAGGATTGGATTATTGCCGAAGAATGCTACAGCAATACCAATTAAGTACCCGCCTACCATATTAGAAACAAAAGTTCCCAAAGGAAGTATCGAAGCAATATTGACTGTTGCCAGATTAAAGCCAGCCCTCAGCAATGCGCCGAGACCGGCGCCACAGAAGATTGCAAGGATCGATGGCCACATAGGAATATTTATTGAATTGAAAAAGTCAGCATACCAATGGAACCCATTTCTATTCCATCGATGAGAATCCTGGATTCCTCCCCATGCTCTTGCTGAGCCAGCACATATAAGGCCGGCCAATAGTGCTCGGGGGTTGGAATAGACAAATGAGCGGCATCACCAAATTGCTCCCAATGAATCAAGGTTTCATGGTGATTCGCGCTCATTTCCGAGGTAAAGAAATCGTTGAACTCTTTAGCCCATGGGTAAGGTGTTGCGCCCTCCTCCCAATGAATGGTGCGCAAGTTATGCACAACATTGCCGCTAGCCAGAATCAAAATATTCTCATCACGCAAAGGGCGTAATTTTTTGGCAAGCTCGTAATGTTCACTCGCAGACAAAGAGCCATCTAAACTTAATTGCACTACGGGAATATCGGCATCGGGATAGAGATACTTCAGCACCGACCAAGCGCCATGATCAATACCCCACTCATTCTCTTCAAGCACAACAGGAACATCCAGCAATTCTTTTACGCGATCGGCCAGCGCAGGACTGCCCGGTGCTGGGTATTGGATATCAAACAAGGCTTGCGGAAATCCACCAAAGTCGTGAATCGTTTTGGGTTTAGGCATTGCAGTAACCCATACTCCTCGGGTTACCCAATGGGCCGAGATGACTAAGATCGCATCCGGGCGCTTCAGTGACTTACCAAGATTGGCCCAAGCAGCTGTATAGCGGTTGGGCTCAATGGCGTACATCGGACTGCCATGGCCAGCAAATACCGCAGGTTGGCGATGGCTAGTCATCAATACCGATTAACCGAATACGTAACCAGTATGGGCAGCAACTAATGCAAACAAAATAGCCAAGCTAGTAGCGGCTGCCAACATCACGATCAAAGTAATGATCTTCTTGTTGATTTCGTCTTTCGACTCTTTATGCCATTCGTTCATGCTAAATCCTCATTAAACACATTAATTAATAGTGTAATTATCCACTATCGACCGCGGCCAGCCTTACGCATCATGGCTTTTCCGCCGCCAAAGCCTGCCTGAGGCCTACCGCCAGGGCCAGATGGGCCTTTTGGGGCTGGTGGACGGGCTGCCGGCTTAGCTACTACTGGCTTAGCTGGGGTTTTTGATTCAGGTTTTTTATCGTCAGTCACTTTTTGCTCCTATGGATATCATATTGCCATGATTACTGACTATTCTATCCAAGCTGTCGCCATTAATGCGATTCCCTTGATTTTTGCCATCACCATCCACGAGGCGGCTCATGGTTATGCAGCCCGTCAATTTGGGGACAATACAGCCTACATGCTGGGTAGAGTAAGCCTCAACCCCATTAAACATATAGATCCAGTGGGCACCATCCTGATCCCCTTGCTATTGATTCTGAGTGGATCCCCCTTTTTAGTGGGTTATGCCAAGCCAGTACCGGTGAACTTTGGGCGCCTACGAAACCCCCGAATTGACTCTATTTGGGTGGCCTTAGCGGGTCCGGGGTCTAACTTCATCCAAGCATTAATTTGGTTATGCCTACTCATTGGGCTTGTTGGACTGGGTATTAATGAAAAGTTCTTCATCTCCATGTCTCAGGCTGGCATTAGCTGGAACCTAGGATTGCTGGTCTTCAATCTTTTCCCTCTGCCACCACTAGATGGTGGACGAATTCTCGCGGGACTCCTGCCAGCGCGCCAATCCATCGCATTAGGTAAGTTAGAGCCCTGGGGCTTTTTTATAGTTCTTGGTTTGGTATTTACAGGGATTATTGGCAGCCTTTGGATGACCCCCTTGATGGCCTTTTTTGAGTGGTTGATTCTCTTGCTGACCAGCCCCTTAAGAATGATTTTCTAGATAGATTTCGGTAGGCAAAAAACAGTATTCGGGAGTATGCTGGGCCAATATAGCCTTACCCCCCAAATGAATTGAAATTATTGGAGCTCCTTATGAAACTCAAACATCTTGTTTTAGCCGCCCTTGCGCCAACATTGCTGGTTAGTGGAATTGCCTATGCGCAATTTAAAAAGCCTGAGGATGCAATTAAGTACCGCCAAAGCGCATTTACTGTAATGGCGAATTCTTTTGGGAAAATTAGCGCCGTAGTTAAAGGTGAAGCGCCATTTAATAAAGACGAGGTAGCGAAGAATGCTGCTGTAGTTGCAACCATCTCAAGTCTTCCATGGCAAGCTTTTGGTCCAGGCACTGAAGGTGGTAACGCACTGCCAGAGGTGTGGTCTGACAACGCCAAATTTAAAGCCGCTTCAGAAAAGATGCAGCTTGCCGTTGCCAATCTGAATACTGCTGCGCAATCAGGTGATCAAGATGCCATTAAGAAGGCTTTTGGTGCAGCCGGGGCTAGCTGCAAAGGCTGTCACGATGACTTTAAGAAGAAGTAATTAATTCGTTATCAAGTAACCCAGAATCACCGCAATCAGGCTGAGCAGTAATAAAGCTAAGCCACGTTGCCAACCTCCATCCTTGGAGGCTTGACCCAAGTCAGCAGGTAAATACTTTGCCTCCTCGCTTGGGTCGATTTCTTTATCGCCCAGCAACATGGGTTTGATTAAGTTTTCACCCTTGAATTTTTGGTAATACAGAATCGCACCGAGGTGAATGACAATCAAAATAATGAGAACTTTTTCATTCTGATGATGAATCGAGGTCAGGAATTGAACTGTTCCGTTAGAAACCTGTTTTGCCAGTGGCCCCTCAAAAGCAATATCGTCATTTGCAAAAAGACCGGTTACCGCCTGAAGGCCAATTGAGAAGAGTAAAGCCAGAACTGATAAGGCGCCTAAGGGGTTGTGCCCCAGCCTAGCCTTGGCCTTGCCTGCTAGATAGCTCAGCAGGCCCTTAGGGCTTGGAACAAAATGAATAAAGCGGGCATGGTGAGAACCAATAAATCCCCAGCAGATCCTGAAAACAATCAAGGCAAGAACGCAGTAGCCAACTCGCGCATGGAATTCCAGTGCATTACCGCCAATCTTCACGGTCACGAAGCTCAGAACAATGCCAACAACCAAGAGCCAATGAAATAGGCGAATCGGCAAATCCCAGACGCGAATAATTTTTTTCATTCCTAAAGAATAAATCACTGTCACCTTTAGAATAAGAAAAAATTCATGAAAACCAGTCAAGCCTTTAAAACCCTGCTGCTCTATCGCATAGGCGCAACTCTCAGCTATCAAATCATGATGGTTGCCGTGGGTTGGCATATTTACGAGATTACCAATAGCGTCGTCTCCCTGGGTCTGATTGGCCTGGCAGAGCTCATCCCCTACTTTGCATTAGCCCTCTATGCTGGCCACGCCGTAGACCGCCATTCTAGAAAATGGATTGCTGCGATTGCATGTGGCTTTCACATTGCCGTCGCCTTATTCCTAGTCGCCATAGCGCTCGACTGGTTCAGGCCACCCGTTCCATTGATTTACACGGCGGTAGCCTTTTTAGGGTTGGCACGCGCGCTCTTACGCCCCTCCTACCAAGCCATCTTTGGGCAAATTATTCCTCGAGATCAAATGCCGCGTTACACCGCATATGCATCCTCTGCCTTTCAGATTTGCGTTGTAGCCGGGCCTGGCCTAGGTGGACTCATGATTGGATTTGCTGGGCTAGAGTGGGCCTATGCGATGGCCGCATTCAGTGGGGCTGTCGGCCTCTATGGCGTGAGCTTTATTCACATCAAACATGAACAGCCCGAAGGTGTAAGTAACGATTTCTTAAAAAGCTTTTTTGAAGGCTTTAACTACGTCCGAAAACATGATCTGATTGTCGGCATCATGCTCTTAGATATGTTTGCTGTGCTGTTTGGCGGCGCCGTATCAATTCTTCCGGCCTTTGTTAAAGAAGTCCTCAATGCCGGCCCAGAAACCCTGGGAATTCTGAGGGCAGCGCCAGCGGCCGGAGCAGTCATCACCGGACTTTACTTGGCGCGTCGACCCCTACTAGAGGATTCTGGAAAACATTTATTTTTATCGGTTGGCGGCTTTGGAATTGCCATCATCGCCTTTGGACTTTCTAATAATCTTTGGCTTGCCGCACTCTTCTTATTTATCTCTGGTTGTTGCGACTCTATCTCAGTAGTAATCCGCGGTAGCATTATGCAGTTGACGACTCCAGATCAGATGCGAGGCAGAATCAGCGCTATCAATGGAATCTTCATTGGCTCCTCCAACGAATTGGGTGCACTTGAATCTGGGGTTGCAGCAAGTCTGTTGGGACTTGTTCCATCGATCGTATTTGGTGGGGTTGCAACCATATTAGTTGTATTACTGACCTACCAACTTGCACCCCAACTGAGAAAGCTCAATCTCAAAGATCTTACTTAGAGCTTAATTACTTAATCTCAGGCAAATCCTTTTGGATGATCTTCAAGCCTTCACGCAAAGCCTCCTGATAGCGCTCACGCTCCGCCTTCATTGTCTCCGGGGTCCAAGAATAAAATCCTTCGCCGGTTTTCATTCCCAACTTGCCACTGGCAATACGATCGCTTAAGCATTTGGCAATGTCAGGAGAATTATTGAGACTCGGGTAAATCGTTGCACCACCAGCACCATGCACATCTAGACCAGCATGGTCTCTCTGCATTGCAGGCCCCGCGGCGATGTAGCGAAAACCAAAGCCAAAACGTACAGCCTTATCAATATCCTCTAAGCTCGCAATCCCCGCATCGACCATGGCAAAAGCTTCACGCGACAAAGCGTGCTGCAAGCGATTTGCCAAGAAGCCTGGTAAATCTTTTTTAACGGTGACGGGCACCATGCCACAAGCCGTCATTAATCGAGACAGGCTTTCGCCAACCATGGAGGAGGTCTTTTGACCGTAGACCACTTCTACACAAGGCACTAGGTGCGCCGGCATGAAGAAATGCAAACCAATCATCCGCGCCGCTGTTTTTAAACCCTTTGAAATATCGCTAATTGGAAAGCTGGTGCTATTGCTTGCCAAGACAGCCTCCGGCTTCGCGTACTGCTCTAACTTGGCGAACAACTCTTGCTTAATATCCAATCGTTCTGGAACGCACTCGATCACTAAATCGATCTCTGACCAATCGATCTCTTCTAGGGAGCCTGCTGTAGAGAGCAAATGTAGGCGATTTTCATACCCCAGATCAATCATGGTGCTTGCAAAGTAATCCGGCAGAAGTGCTCGACGCTCCGTGGTCGGCTCCAGTACCTGAACTGCACAACCACCGCGAGCGCAAACGGCCGCCACATCAGCGCCCATAGTGCCGCCACCGACGATGACAACTTTAGTTTCAGATGGGGTAAACAACATCTCAATTTCTCCTTCAGAGACAAGATAAGGATTACAAATCCTCTTACAATGCTTTCATTATTCCAATAAAAAAGTAAGTGAGACATGATCCCAGTCAATTCGGTACTGCAGGTCGGACAATTTCCAGAAATAATGCAAAAGGAGATTGATGGGCGGCTGAGCACCACCAAACTTCTCGATCCACAGGGCCAGATTCCCGACGGAAGCTTCACCGCCATTCTTACCCGCTCCAACACCCAAATCCCAAAAGAGCTGCTTGAGAAAACCCCCAATGTCCGCATGGTAGCCACTTGCGGAGTGGGTTATGACAATCTCCCTCTCGATTACCTTAAGGCCAAAGGGATCAAGGCAAGCAACACTCCAGGGGTGCTTAACGACGCGGTGTGTGAGCTGGCTATTGGCATGTTGTTTGGCTTGTTGCGCCGCATTCCTGAGGCGCAAGCATTTGTTAAGAGCGCCGCTTGGTCCAAGGCACCCTTCGCTGTCACTACGACACTTGCCGGCAAGTGCGTGGGTATTGCGGGCATGGGACGCATTGGTCAAGATCTGGCAAAACGACTCGAGCCTTTTAAGGTCAGGCTGGCCTATACCGGCCCCAGTCAAAAAGAGTTGCCTTACGAGTACTACGGTGACATTAAGTCTCTGGCAACAGCCTGCGATGTTCTCATTCTCGCTTGCCCCGCTAGCCCAGAAACAGAAAAAATGATTAATACCGAAGTCTTAGAGGCTTTGGGGCCAAACGGCTATCTCATCAATATTGCAAGAGGTAGCGTAGTCGATGAGGCCGCACTTTTAGTTGCACTGCAACAAAAAAAGATCGCTGGTGCAGCCCTTGATGTGTTTGAAAATGAACCAAATCCGAACCTTGGGTTCTTAAATCTTGATAATGTCTTACTAACACCGCATATTGGGAGCGCCACTTCTGAAACGCGACAATTGATGACGAACCTAGCAATAGATAATTTAGAAGCTTTTTACAATCAACAGCCACTTCTGACCGAAGTTAAAAATTAAACCGGAGCAAGTATGACTATTACCCTACACCCTTCTACGCTACCTGCGGTGCTTTCACCTGTATTAACTCCGTTTAAAGAAGACGGCAGCCCAGATGCACAAAAATTGCTGAAACAATGTCAATGGCTTGAAGCCAATGGTGTTGGCCAAGCAATCTTCGGTACAAACTCAGAAGCGAACTCTATGTCAGCGCCCCAAAAAATGGGCACATTAACGGCATTAATTGAAGGCGGTCTAAACCCAGCCCATATGATGCCTGGCACAGGTGCTACGTCGATTGATGCTACGGTCAATATGACTCGCCATGCGGTACAACACAAGTGTGCTGGCGTTTTGATGCTGCCACCGTTCTATTACAAAGACGTTACGGATGATGGTCTATTTGCTTACTTTTCTGAAGTCATTCAAAAAGTTGGTGACGCAGGATTGCAGATTTATATCTACAACATCCCGCCAGTAACTAAAATCAATTTAAGCCTATCTTTGTTGGAGCGCTTAGCAAAGGAGTATCCAAAAACAGTTGTCGGCATGAAAGATAGCTCTGGTGACTGGGCCTATACAGAGTCCGTAATCAAACTCTTAGCACCATCCGGTTTCAGGGTATATGCCGGTAGTGAAGTGTTCTTAATGCGTGCATTGCGAGCTGGTGGCGTTGGTTGTATCTCCGCTACTGCTAACGTAAACCCTAGGGCTATCGCTGAATTGGCGGCCCATTGGAGAGAATCTGACGCAGATCAACGCCAAGCCGGTTTAGATCAAGTACGCTCAATTTTTGCTCAGTACCAAATGATTGCCGGTATGAAAACTGCGGTTGCGCATTACAGCAAAGATTCTGAGTGGTTACGCGTACGTCCTCCACTCATGCAGTTGAGTGCTGACCAGCAGAAAAAATTGCTTGGTGAGTTGGAAAGCATTAATTTCAGCATGCCAGGCCTTTAATAAAATAAACGCATAACAGGAGACAAAAATGAAACTATTCAAAGTTATTGCTATCTCACTAGCCATGATGTTCGGCGCAGCACAAGCGCAAAACATTTCAGTAGCGACCGGCGGTACTGGCGGCGTCTATTACCCAATGGGTGGCGGCCTCGCCTCAGTGCTTTCTAGCAAAGTTCCGGGTATGTCTGCTACTGCTGAAGTCACGGGCGGCTCTGTAGACAACCTCAACCTCATTGGCACAGGCAAGCCGTATGTTGGCTTTGCCATGGCCGATGCTGCTAAAGACGCCAAAGATGGTGAAGGCAAATTCTCCAACAAGAAGGTGGATTTACGCACGCTGTTGGTTCTATATCCAAACTTGATGCACGTTGTGACAGTGGACTCCACTGGCATTAAGTCCATGAAGGATCTCAAAGGTAAGCGCATTAGCACTGGCGCACCAGGTAGCGCGACCGAAGTAATGGCCTTCCGCTTGCTAGAAGCAGCCGGCCTTGATAAAGACAAAGATGTTAAACGCGAGCGCTTGAGCGTAGCTGAGTCAGTCAATGCTGTAAAAGATCGCAAAATTGACGCCTTCTTTTGGGTTGGTGGATTACCCACTGCAGCAGTTACCGATCTAGCCAACAGCCCTGGCATGAAAATTGTCATGATTGATAGCTCTGCTGAAGTTGCTGCGATGAATAAGAAATATGGCAACCTGTATTTTGTTGCGAATATCCCAAAAGAAACCTATAGCGGCATGGGCAAAGACAATAAGGTTGCTGGCGTAGCAAACATCCTAGTTGTAAACGCCAATATGCCTGATGCTGAGGCTTACAAGATTGTGAAGGCCGTCTTTGACAACAAACTTGAATTGGTTCGCACCCACAAGGAATACATCAACGTTACCCTTGAGAATCAAAAGCAAAGCTCTACGCCAATCGCATATCACCCTGGCGCAGCAAAGTATTTCAAAGAGAAGAACGTTAAATTAAATTAATTTAATTTTTAGATCAGGAGTGCCTGTATGCACTCCTGATTTTTTAATGATTTCAAAATTAGTAGCGCTATAAAAGCTTTATATAAATAGGTAGAGACATGACACAAGCCGTAATTGATAACGAAACACAAGAAAAATTAGACGCCTTTATTAAGCAAGAGGAAGGCGACTCCAATGACTACAAAGGTCTCTTGGCCAAGTTCATCACCTTGGTGGCTGTTGGCATGTCACTCTTTCATCTATATGCCGCTTACTCAATTGTTCCAACCCAGCAGTTGCGCGTCATCCACGTAGCTCTAGTACTGTTTTTAGTTTTCCTCAGCTTCCCAATAGCGGCTCGATTTAAAAACCGCCTCATGTGGTGGGATGTCCTACTTGCAGTGGGTTCAGTAGCGGTCGCCTATTACATCCTCAACGGTGGCGATGACCTGTTTGATCGCAATACCGCACCCAACTCAACAGACGTCATGGTTGGCGTCTTCCTCATCGCGATCATCCTAGAAAGCGTTAGAAGAACCAATGGCATGGTCTTGGTAGTCGTTACCTCCTTATTCTTGTTGTATGCCCTATTTGGCAACTACTTACCAGCTCCATGGACACACAAAGGCTATGACCTTGATCGTCTGGTTGGCTATATGTACATGACGCTTGAGGGCATCTATGGCACAGCAGTAGACGTATCAGCAACCCTGATTATTCTGTTCACCATTTTTGGTGCCTTCTTGCAGTTCACAGGCGCAGGTAAATTCTTTATTGACTTCTCCTTTGCTGCGATGGGCGGCAAATCCTCCGGTGTTGGCAGAACAATTGTGCTCTCCTCATTCCTGTTGGGCGGCCCATCTGGTTCTGGCGTAGCCACTACCGTGACCGTTGGCTCTGTAGCCGCTCCGATGTTGGATAAAGTCGGCTACGAAAAAAATGCAGCAGGTGGTTTATTGGCAGCAGGTGGACTAGGCGCAATTATTTCTCCGCCAGTTCTTGGTGCAGCAGCCTTCTTGATTGCAGATTTTCTCAAGATCTCTTACTTAGATGTGTTGCTAATGGCAACCATTCCAACCATTCTGTTTTACCTTGGCTTATTAGTCATGGTAGAAATTGACGTACGCAAGTACGGAATGAAAAATATCCAATTCAAGGCGGCCGAATCTGCTTGGCAGCTAACTAAAAAGTATTGGTTTCACTTTTTCTCATTGATCTCAATTGTGGTCTTCATGATGTTTGGTTTCTCACCAGTCATGTCGGTATTCTGGGCGACTGTTGTCTCTGCGCTCTCGAGTATGTTGCGTCGTGATACTGCGATCATTCCTTGGGAGTGGTTCCAAGGCAAAGAGAAAATTTTCTCTGGCCTATACAACTCCAACCTAACCAAGGCGCTGGCATCTGGCTCTACTGGTGTATTGGCCATTGCAGTAACTTGCGCTGGCGCAGGCCTGATTGTTGGTACTGTTACCTTGACTGGCTTGGGCTTAAAGTTCAGCTCAATCGTCATTCAATATGCGGGCGGCTCACTCTTGCTTACCGCAATCTTCACAGGTCTCGTAGTTTGGGTTGTAGGCCTTGCCGTTCCAGTGACTGCGTCTTACATTATTTGCGCCGTGATTGCTGCGCCCGCATTGATTAATCTGGGCGTTCCAGAATTCGCAGCACACATGTTCATCTTTTATTACGCCGTGCTTTCTGAGGTATCACCTCCGACAGCGCTCTCTCCTTTTGCGGCGGCGGCCATCTGCAAAGGAAATCCTTATAAGACCACCTTGCAAACTTGGAAGTATGTTGCGCCAGCGATATTGGTGCCCTTCATGTTCGTATTGGACAAGTCCGGCGTTAGCCTCTTGCTCATGGGCTCTACTGCAGCCCTGGAACAAGCCGATTGGATGCAGATTGCCTGGGTTTCATTTACGGCAGTAGTTGGCATCATCTGCCTAGCTGGCGGCCTCCAAGGCTGGTTCATTGAAAAGACTAAAGTCTTTGAGCGCATCATCATGGTAATTGCAGGCGTGGCACTTGCCTATCCTTCAACCGAAGCTGATATTGTTGGATTTATAGGTTTTGGATTTGTACTGACCACTCAATACATCACGCACCGCAAACTGAATCCGAAATCTGCCTAAGCATATTTAGGCAGTACAAGAGCAATAAAAAATCCCGCCTCATGTGCGGGATTTTTTATTGCCAAGAATTTGCATGAATCATTCAATTAAATCCATTACACGATCTTTGTCCAAGCAGCCTTACCAGCGTATTTCTTAATTGCAGTTTCATCAAATTCAAAGCCTAGGCCAGGGGTCTTGTGCAAAATCAAATCCCCATTCTTAAAGGTCAACTGCTTATTAATCAATCTACGGAAGTTCAGGACCTGATCATCCAAGAAGAATTCTACAAAGCGGGCATTTGGCGTTGCCGCTACCAGCGGTGCATGTAAATCATGCATCCAATGCGGACAAACAATCACACCCTTTAAATCTGCGTAAGCAGAAATTCGGCGCCACTCCGTGATACCACCGCAGACCGCTGCATCAGACTGCAAAATGGCAGCGCCGCCAGAATCAATTAGCTCCCTGAAACGCCAGCGCCCAGACTCCATCTCACCTGTAGCCACATTAATTTTTGTTTGGCGTGCGAGAGCTGCATGCAGATCAATCGCATCCGGTGAAAATGGCTCCTCAATCCAGTACGGGTTGTAAGCCTCAAAGCGACGAATATATTCCAATGCAGTCGGTAGATCACGCCAGGCATTGTTGGCATCTAATGTCAGGAGAACATCTTCACCGACGGCCTTACGAGCAGCCTTAACACGCGCTTCCTCTTGGCTTGGGGAGAGGCGCCCTACTTTCATTTTGACAGCCTTAAAGCCCTGCTTAACGTAGGACTCCATCTCCTTACCCAATTTGGCAGGCGTTTTGCCATCCAGATAGTAGCCACCGCTGGCATATGCTGGAACACGATCATCCACGACTGATCCCAAGTATTGATGAAGAGGCAACTTCGCAGCGCGAGCATTCAAATCCCACAACGCAGTATCCAAAATCGAAATGCCACGCATCACCGAACCAGCGCGCCCCTGCAAAATGGACTCGTTATACATATCCATCCAGAGGCCTTCGCTGCGATGGCTGTTTTGACCAATCAGTTTTGGAGCCAGCAATTGTTCTACAGCAATCTTGGCAATATCACCGCCTGCACTGCCAACATAGCAAAATCCAATACCCTCATTACCATCCTTGCCACGCACCTTGACTAGGCAATAGTGACGCTCCGAAACCGTACGAGTAGAAAAGGAGGTCACCTTGTCTAAGGGCACCGCTACTGCAGCAACTGATACTGACTCAATGATGGGCATGAACATTCCTTTGATCAAAAATTGATTGTATCGACAACTTTTGTTACTTTCCTTGACCAAATTCAATAGATATTTGCTGCACTACAACATAAAAAATCAGGGATTGGATAACAATATTGGATAATTGGATGGTGAAACAAATAGCGAACCATTTGCCCCACTTAATGAGAATTGCAATCCAGAGTATTGGACTATCTTTGATCGTTCTCATTACCAGCGCCTCAGCACAAACCGCAAATCAAAGTAGCAAGACCAGTAGAACCATTCAGCCCAAACAAAAGGCCTCCGTACAAAATAATAAACAGGCCGGACTCAAAGTAAAGCAAAGTACGCTCAATCAGTCCTATAAAAGCATGAGCTTGAATCCTGAGCTATTTAAAAGAATTGAGGGTGAGTACAACAAAGATGGTGCTACCAACCTAGACTATCGCGTCCAACGTGGCTGCCTACGCCGCAGCTATAACGAAGAAAAGCTTCCGGCCAATCTAGGCATCAGCGATCGCAATTTGAATGATTTCTTTCAATCACAAGCTAAAGGGTTTTTTGATCGGATGCGTGGAAACTGCATTCCTTACGCCCTTGCACTAGGAAGTCGTAACCGCTTTGAATCACTCAGCATTATGAATGGTCCTATCCAGGATGCCAAAACAGAGATTTGGACTTTTACACCCTCTGCCGCTGGAAGTTTCTTGATTCAACAGGATTACCTAAAAGATGAGTCAAAGCGTTTTACTGAAATTCAACTGCCACTGAGTGATGTTTTATATGACCCTAAAAAAGTAGGCGATAAATTACCTGTAGAACTCATTTGGGAATTGAACTCTGTGATCAAGCAGATTTACCCCGAAGAGAACAGCGCCCTTGAAAATACCAACAGCATTGTTCGGTTAATAGTGGACTTTGGTGACAAAGAGCATTGGGCGCAAATATGGGCAGCAGAGATTATTGACCCGGCCACTGGAGAAGTATTTTCTAGTGCGTTTTGGGTTGAGAGAAACGATATTCCAGGTGGCTTTTATACCGGCAACGGGGAATCTATCGAACGCACCTTCTGGACCAATCCCTTAAGCTACCGACGCATATCCCGAGGCGTGGGTAGCGTACGCGCATCTAGCAGAAAGGCTGCCCCAGCAAAAAATGGCACTACCTCAGCAGCTGCGCCTAAACAACGATATCGCGCCCATATGGGGATTGATTACGCGGCACCAATTGGGACTCCAATCTTTAGCGTAGCTACCGGCAAGGTAGTGCATCTTGGCTATAGCGGCGCCTTTGGCAACCTCATCATCCTAGAGCACCCAGGAAACTATCGCACCTATTACGCCCACCTGAGCAACTACAACGTAGAGCTAGAGGTGGGAAATGAGGTACGACGCGGATTGGAGATTGGGTACGTTGGTTCAACGGGTCGCTCCACAGGCCCCCATCTCCATTTTGAATTAAGAAAAGATGGAATCTATGTTGATCCGTATGCCGCCAAAACTGAATTGGACTTGTGGAACATGCGCGATAGTGACAGCGGCCTGCTCACTAGAGAAATTCTGTTGCTAGGTACGCCCCTCAAGAATTAAGAGGCGCTTCAAGACAATCAATACAGAATAAAAAAGGGGTCCCGCAGGACCCCTTTCTCTCTGATGCTTTGAGTATTAACCAAGAACCAAGACTGGTAGCTTGGAATGCACAATCACCTCGTGCGTTTCGCTGCCCAATAAAACACTCTTAATACCGGTGCGCTTATGAGATGCCATCACGATGACATCGGCCTTCGCTTTTTTGGCGCCCTCCAAAATACCTTCAGATAAATTGCTATCGGCGATATGAAGGGTATTGACCTTGATGCCAGCGCCCAATGCAACGCCAGCTTTCTTAAAGATATCCGCAGCAAAAGCCTCGCATACCTTTTTATGATCCTTTTGGGAAATCCCATAACCCATAGTGCTATCGGAATAGATCATTGGAGGCATCGGATCAGAAACATAGACTAAGGTCACGGCAGCCTTATCTGCTTTGGCGAGCTCCGCCACTTTCTTTAAGGACTTTTTACTCACATCTGAACCATCAACTGGTACTAATAAGTGCTTGAACATATTGACTCCTGTTAAATTAAACCCTAATGCCTTTCATTCCATCATAATCCTAATTACTCGACTGTAAAAGTATAAAAAGGAAACTGAATTGCTCAAGTACTTAGCGGTGTATTTTTCATTTCTACTATCGTTGGTCATTATTGATTTAATTTGGCTTCTTGGTATTGCCAAGAATCTCTACCGCGACGATATGGGCTCGCTGATGGCTAGCGAGCCTAAGTTATTGGCGGGATTGGGCTTTTATCTTCTCTATGCGCTTGGTGCATCGATTTTTGTGATTCTTCCCGCAATATCCAAACAGTCCTGGATTTATGCAGTGCAATATGGCGCTCTATTTGGTTTCTTTTGCTATATGACTTACGATCTCACCAATCTAGCGGTTATCCGCGACTTTCCCATCCGATTGGCGTTTGTGGATATTGCCTGGGGCTCTGCAGTGACAGCCCTTTCCGCCACTATAGCCTACTGGTTTGGCAGTCGGATTGCCTAAAGACCCGCCCGCAAATGAATCTTTTCCACCCAAAACTGATCGACTCTTTTAAGGGTTATAGCGGCAGCCTATTTGGCAAAGATATATTGGCAGGCATTACGGTTGGGGTGGTTGCATTGCCATTGGCTATGGCGTTTGCGATTGCCAGCGGACTCAAGCCAGAGGCAGGCATCTTTACAGCCATCATTGCCGGCGGGCTAATTTCTGCATTAGGTGGAAGTCGCGTACAAATTGGTGGCCCGGCGGGCGCCTTCATTGTGATTGTTTACGGCATTGTTGAACACTATGGCATTGCCAATTTGCTCCTAGCGACCGCCATGTCGGGAATATTTTTATTCCTGATGGGGCTCTTTCGGCTTGGCACCTTGATTCGCTTTATTCCAGTCGCCGTCATCATTGGATTTACTAACGGTATTGCTGTACTCATTGGCCTATCTCAAGTTAAAGAGTTCTTTGGACTTCAAATTACGAAGATGCCTGCTGAATTTTTTCAAGCAATCCAGACTTTGTATGCGGCTGCCGAAACCGTTAACCCCATCACCTTAATGCTCTCGCTTGGAAGCCTTGCTCTTTTGATAGCCTGGCGAGCCTCTCAAAAACACCTTGGTTACCTAAGCCACATACCAGGAACAGTCATTGCAATGGCTGCAGCCACTATAGCAACTAGCCTCTTTAATCTTCCTGTAGATACCATTGGCAGTCGTTTTGGCGGAATTCCTGCAGGCCTGCCCAGCTTTGAATGGATCCCAATCAGCTGGGGTACAGCACAATTTGTAATTGCACCTGCGATCACGCTTGCCCTACTTGGGGCAATTGAATCGCTGCTTTGCGCCCGAATTGCTGATGGCCTAATCCATGATCGCCATAACTCCAACCAGGAGCTCATGGCTCAGGGCCTAGCTAATCTAGCTAGCCCATTCTTTGGAGGCATGCCAGCCACAGGAACCATTGCTAGAACAGTCACCAACATACAGAGCGGCGCCAGTACACCGCTTGCCGGAATTGTTCACTCGGTGACGCTGCTGGGGATCATCCTGTTTGGCGCCCCATTGGCAAAAAATATTCCCCTCGCTAGCTTGGCTGCCATCCTGATGTTTGTTGCCTGGAATATGGGTGAGTGGAGAAAGTTTATCGATCTCAAGCAGTTTCGCTTGCCCTATCGCCTGACCATGCTGAGTGTTTTCTTCCTCACAGTCATTCTTGATCTGACCGTTGCAATACAAGTGGGCCTGTTATTAGCATTCATTACTTTTATTTATCGGATTTCGAGCCTGTCTCGCTATGAAGCAGCTAGCGCCGTCGACTTTCCAGAACTGCAACAACACCGTGGACATGTTTCTGCATTCAGAGTTTATGGCGCCATCTTTTTTGGAGCAGTAAAAATTCTAGAGCGCATTGAAAATGAATTGCCTTCAAAAGTTTTGGTGCTTGATCTTAAGAATGTGATCTACATCGACGTGTCCGGAATGGATGCCCTGCTTGAGCTTGAAGAGGCTTGCAAAAATCGCGGCATTAAGCTCATGGTTTGTGGGTTAGCACACCAACCCTATGAGATGGCGATACGGGGAGGCCTTCTAGAGCGATTGCCATCCACTTGCATTTACCCAGACCTACAACAAGGCATTGCCGCAGCAATCAGTTAGTCGAATTAACTGATACAGAAGCCACCCTTAAGTAAAGCCTCCGGCAAATACCAGGCTCGATAAAGCCCAAAAATCCCGGCAGACAATAAAAGCCCTGCAGCAATATATCTAACCCAGGGGTATTGCCCAAATTGTGTCAGGACCGCTGAAAATTTAGAGATTAGCAACAGATTGGGTAAGGTGCCTAAGCCAAATGCCAACATCAGTGCCGCACCCGTCAGGACATCCCCCGACAAAAAAGCCAAGGGCAAAACGCTGTAAACCAAACCGCAGGGAACTAGCCCCCACACCATACCGCTGAACCAACGGGATGAGCGGCCTGTGAAACTTCCTAGGTATTTGGCCCAATAACTAGCCATGCGGGCACCAAGCCACTTTCCGACCAACAGGGGGCTGCTAGACCTTTGGCGCAAAAGACGCAAGCCCATCAGCAGCAAAATGAGAGAGGTAATAGCGAACAGGGGACGCTGAATAGGCACCATGCTTTGCTGCCACAGTGCGGCACCGACCCAAGCGGCCGCAGCCCCAAGCAAAACATAAGTAGTCAAGCGCCCTAAGTGCATGATGAATTGAAGATAAAACAAATCAGACTTGCTTTGCAGTGGGGCATAACCCACCCCTTGCCCGACCCCCTGACGCTCAATTGCGGCTGCAATGCCGCCACACATCAAAGCACAATGCCACCCGCTCACCAAGGCACCCAAGAAGACGGCCAGTAAGAGGCCAGTGGTTAGCATCTTGGCATCCGCCACAACTGAGAAATATTAAAATTGCGCATTATCCGAGTAGAATAAACCGATCTGATAACTTGATCCAATATGAATTACACCAACTCAGATACACCAAGTAGCAAATGCTCAGTCTGCGTACTGGGTCAATTTTGCTTGCCAGTAGGGATCAGCTCAAGCGACATTGCCAAGATCGATACCCTTGTTAAAGAGCGCGTTCACTTGCAAAAGGGTGAAAGCCTCTACCGCCATGGTGATCCACTTTCCGCCGTTTACAGCGTTCGTTTTGGCACCCTAAAAACGGAATATGGTCTTGAGGATGGGCGTCAACAAGTTATTGGCTTTCATCTGCCTGGGGAGATCTTGGGGCTTGATGGTATCGGTGAAGGCAGCTATCAATCCGAAGCAATTGCCCTAGAAGAAAGCGAAGTCTGCATTATTCGCTATGAAGCATTTGAGGATTTAGCACGCCAAATTCCAGTGCTACAAAAGCAATTTCACCGCATTCTGAGCCGCGAACTCACACAAGACCAACGTCATTTACTTTCATTGGGTAGTTTGCGCGCAGAAGAGCGTTTAGCAGCCTTCTTGTTGAATCTTTCTCAACGCCTTGCCGCACGTGGCTATCAAAATAATGAATTTGATTTGCGAATGAGTCGCGTAGAAATTGGTAGTTACTTAGGCATTCAGATTGAAACTGTTAGCCGTATGCTCTCGCGCTTTGCTGAATCAGGCCTAATTCAGATTAAACAGCGTCATATCAAGCTGATTGACCTGAATGGGCTCCATGAATTAGCTGGCATACCCAACCCAGACCGCACTGTCCCAATCAAACCGATTGGCGCCTAAGTAATAGCGCCTTAAATTAATCCGCGGTCCGACCCTTTGTCGCCATCTGCATCGATGCCAGGCAGAATATACGCGGTTAAAGCACTCGAGAATGAGCAAAAGATCCAGATAACAAAAAATCCAATGGTGTAAATACCCTCATCAGAAATATTGGGGTGATAGCCAAAAAATAATAGCTCAGCAGGATGAATGACGCTAAAGAGCAAGCCTTCAGCCAAGATCGAAACTAAAAACGATGGCCACATAATCCAAATGAATAGACGGTATTTCATTTGCGATCCTGCTCTACTTTGAGTTGCTCGACTTTTAATCCACGCTTAACTACGCCATCGCGTACTGGCTTATCTGCGTATAAAGTCACCGCAAGATAGATGGTGATCATGCAACCGATAGCAGCTATAGCGGGGCCACTGATAAGCAACCATGGCCACATTTGCTTGTACCAAGGTTTATTCATGTGTTGTTCTGGCATATTCATCTTCTCCATCTTTCGCTAGACAGCTTAGCGGGGAATAATAAAGCTTGATTTTTCATCGCGCGTTCTAGTGATGAACTCTTCACCAGACTTCTCTTGGCCAATTACATCAAAATGAATTGGGTAGTTACCAGGCTCGTGCGCTCCAACAGTAGTACTCACCTTAACTGGAATTAACAGATTGCTGGCTGGGCCCACTGCGACCTCAGTAACAACCTGCCCTTGTGAGTTAAGTATCCTCAAATCAGATAAACCGCTAGCCTTGAGGTGCACATTCATATTATTTTCTGAGGCATTCATGATCTGAATGCGATATATATTTTCAATCCGAACACCATCTACTTCGCGAGCCAGAGCACCGCGATCGCGCATCACATCAACACGCAATGGATTTCGAGTGATTAAAGAAATCATGAATGCACTTGTAAGTACTGTGATAAAGGCTATGTAAATCAAAACGCGTGGGCGCAAAATATGACGTATCGCACTTTGATTGGATTCTTTATCCTCAATAGCTCGCTCAGTCGTATACCGAATCAACCCTTTTGGATAATCCACCTTCTCCATGACTTGATCACAAGCATCAATACAGGCACCGCAACCAATACACATATATTGGAGGCCATCGCGAATATCGATACCAGTTGGGCAAACCTGAACGCAGATGCTGCAATCCACACAATCACCCAAACCTAAAGCATCATGATCAGCCGACTTACTTCGACTGCCTCTTGGCTCGCCACGCACCTTATCGTAGGTAACCAGGAAAGTATCTTTATCCACCATCACACTTTGGAAGCGCGCATACGGACACATGTATTTACATACCTGCTCACGCATGAAGCCAGCATTACCCCAGGTGGCAAAGCTATAGAAACATAGCCAAAAGGTTTGCCATGGGCCGAGCGATAAATGCAAGATAGCAGCGCTGAGGGTTTCAATTGGTGTGAAATAACCGATAAAAGTAAAACCGGTCCAAAAGGCAATCAGAAGCCATAGGAAATGCTTGGTAATTTTGAGGCGCCACTTGCGAATACTCCACGGCCACTCTTCACCATCCAGACGAATGCGTGCAAACCGATCACCCTCGACCTTGCGCTCGATCCACATGAAGATTTCGGTATAAACCGTTTGTGGACAGGCATAGCCACAGAATAAGCGACCAGCAATGGCGGTAAACAAGAAGAGAGCAAGCGCAGAAAGAATTAACAGGAGTGTCAGATAGATCACATCCTGTGGCCACAATACCAGGCCAAAGATATAAAACTTACGCTGAATTAAATCGAAGAGTACTGCCTGGCGACCATTCCAACTAACCCAAGGAAGACCGTAAAACAATAATTGCGTTGCAAATACCAAGATAAAACGCCAGCGGGCAAAAAGCCCACCAACCGATCGCGGGTAAATCTTCCGCCGGACCTCGTAAAGAGATTCCTCAATAACATCTATAGGAATAGGTTTCCCAACCGGCGAATGATCTGACACTGATTACTTTGCCGCAGCAGCCTTGTTATTGGATAAGCCCCAAACATATGCTGTTAGAAGATGAATCTTCTCGGGGCTCAATACCTTATCCTGTGAAGGCATCATTGCCATGCGACCTTTGGTTACGGTTTCAACAATAGTTGCCTCTGATCCGCCATACAACCAAGTTTTATCGGTCAAGTTAGGCGCGCCCAAAGCAATATTGCCTTTGCCATCTGCGCCGTGACAAGCTACGCAATTGGCCTTAAACACTTCCGCACCGCGAGCAGCTTTTGAGTCATCCACCGGCAAACCTGAGAGGCTACGTACATAGTTAGCCACATCCACAATTTGATTGCTATCTAACTGTGGGAATGGGGGCATAACGCCACCACGACCATTAACAATAGTTGTCTTAATATTCTCTGGCGAACCACCATACAGCCAGTCACCGTCTGTCAGATTTGGGAAGCCTTTAGAGCCGCCAGCATCTGAACCATGGCACTGAGCGCAAGAATTCAAGAATAAACGTTGACCCATTTCACGCGCCTTTGGATCGGCTGCGACTTGCTCAATGTCCATCTTCACATACTTGGCGTACACAGGCTTTAATTCATCGTTTGCCTCAGTCATGGAACTCATCAAAGCACCATCAGTGGTGTAACCCACAACGCCTGGAAATGAACCTAGGCCAGGAAATAAAACCAAGTAAATCAATGCAAATATGCAAGAAAGCAAGAACATCCACATCCACCAACGTGGTAGCGGGTTGTTGAGCTCGCGCAAATTACCGTCCCAAACGTGTCCAGTATCAGCTACCGCGCCATCGGCCGTATGAACCACTTTAGCTTTACGCTGAGAAAACAGAAGCCAGATACACCAAACAATACCGACTAATGAAACAAGCGCGATGTAATTACTCCAACCGCTATTAAAAAAGTCACTCATGATTTGTCCTTACTAAATTCATCTGGAAGATCAAATGGAAGTTCAGCTGATTCTTCATTAGCTGACTTTCTACTTGGAGACCAAGCCCACCAAACAATCCCAACAAAAAAGACGAGTCCTATTACTGTTGAAAACGCGGAGAGATAAGCTGTGATCTGTTCCATTTGATTTATATAGTTTTAAATTAATAACCTTGGCGCTTACTTCGCTACAACTTCATCAACGATGATGTAACGACGATTCACACCCAAACCTTGAAGGTAAGCAATTAACGCATCTTCTTCAGTCTTGCCTTCCAGCTCTTTAGGAGCTTCTGCAATCATTTCATCGGTGTAAGGCACACCCAATCGACGCATTGCAGTCATATGAGATTGAATCGAGGAGGCATCCGCAGCACTCTTCTGCAACCAAGGGTATCCAGGCATATTAGACTCAGGAACCACATCACGCGGATTACGAAGATGGATACGGTGCCAGTCATCAGAGTAGCGAGCACCAACACGAGCCAAATCAGGACCGGTACGCTTACTACCCCACAAGAATGGATGATCAAATACTGACTCACCAGCTAAAGAGTAAGGGCCGTAACGCTCCACCTCCGAACGCAAGGTACGGATCTGCTGGGAGTGGCAACCAACACAACCTTCGCGCTGATATACATCACGACCAGCCAAACGCAATGCCGTATATGGCACTACGCCCGGGCTTGGCTCAGTTGTTGTGTGCTGAAAAAACAAGGGCACAATTTGCACCAAACCAGCAATCGATACCACTACGATGGTAGCAATAATTAACCAACCAACGTTCTTCTCAAGCGTTCCATGGGAAAAGAATTTATTTTCGCTAGACATTTTTCTTCTCCTTAGTGAGCGGTTGTAGATGTTTGTGGAATCAGGGCGTTCACGAATGCTTTACCAATGACTGTCTTGTAAACGTTGTATGCCATCAAGAACATGCCGCTTAAGTAACAGACGCCACCCAACAAACGAATCACATAGAAGGGGAATGTGGCCTTCACGGACTCAACAAAGCTATATGTCAGCGTTCCGTCCGGCTCAAAGGCTCTCCACATCAAACCTTGCATAACTCCGGCAATCCACATTGCAGCAATGTAAAGAACAACACCGATCGTAGCGATCCAGAAATGCACCTCAATTAAGCGCGTGCTGTACATGTCTTTTTGCCCAACTAAACGGGGAATGAGATAGTACAAAGAACCAATCGTAATCATGGCAACCCAACCGAGGGCGCCAGAGTGAACGTGTCCAATAGTCCAGTCGGTGTAATGCGACAAGCTATTTACAGTCTTGATGGACATCATCGAGCCTTCAAACGTAGACATACCGTAGAAGGACAATGCCACTACCAAGAATTTCAAAATTGGGTCTGTGCGCAATTTAAACCAAGCACCAGACAGGGTCATGATGCCGTTGATCATGCCACCCCATGATGGAGCTAACAAAATGATTGAGAACACGGTTCCTAGCGACTGAGTCCAGTCAGGCAAAGAAGTATGTTGTAAATGGTGGGGGCCTGCCCACATATAGGTAAAGTTCAAAGCCCAGAAGTGGACGATGGATAGGCGATACGAGTAGATTGGACGTTCCGCCTGCTTAGGAATGAAGTAGTACATCATGCCCAAGAAGCTGGTAGTCAAGAAGAAACCTACTGCATTATGACCATACCACCACTGAACCATGGCATCTTGTACGCCGGCATATGCAGAATAAGATTTCCACATACTTGCTGGCATTTCTAAGTTATTAAAAATATGCAGAATGGCAATAGTCAGGATGTACGCGCCGAAGAACCAGTTAGAAACATAAATATGTTTTGTTTTGCGCTTCATGATGGTTCCGAAGAACACCACTGCGTAGGCAACCCAAACTATAGTAATCAGGAGGTCAATTGGCCACTCAAGTTCTGCGTATTCCTTAGAAGTTGAAATACCCAGTGGCAAGGTTACCGCTGCCAACACAATTACAGCCTGCCAGCCCCAGAAAGTGAAGGCTGCTAGCTTGTCACAAAAGAGTCTGGCTTGACAGGTGCGCTGCACGATGTAGTAAGAGGTTGCAAACAACGCCGATCCGCCGAACGCAAAAATCACTGCATTCGTATGCAGTGGGCGCAAGCGACCATAGCTTAACCATGGGATATTGAAAGTAATCTCAGGCCAAATGAGCTGTGCGGCGAGGACAACCCCCACGAGCATGCCCACGATTCCCCAAAGAACCGTAACGATGGCAAATTGGCTGACTACCTTGTAATTGAAGGTATCTTGATTGTTCCCCACGGTAAGTCCCATGGTTTCTCCTTTTTTTGTGACCAAACAGCGACATAATCCGAATAGACTGGAACCATTATCAAAGTAAGCCCAATGGCGTGTTTTGATCTATGTCAAAAAGGATGGGTGCATTTACGCTTTTTACAACTCAATTAATTTGGGTGTATTGGCTAAATACTTAAAAAATATAGCTATTTTTGATAGTGCTCACTAACATTTTTGGATTTAGGGGTATCATCATCCATCAAAATCGCCTCACCAGGACCCTCTAAATCATCAAATTGCCCTGCCTTCACAGACCAATAGAAAATCCAAGCTAAAAGGCCAATTAGCACTAGGGAAATGGGGATTAAGAGAAAAAGGCTTTCCATCCCTCTAGTCTAGGCCTTTCTGAGGCGCCAGGCATTTAATGTGACCGCCAGGGAGGATAGGGACATTCCAATTCCCGCAACCCAGGGATTGACCCAACCCATCATTGCCGTCGGAATGGCCAGCAGGTTGTATACCAGAGCCCAAATCAAGTTTTCTTTAATGATCCGCTGGGTCTTATCCGCTAACAATAAAGACTGAGCTAGAGGAGCTAGGGAGTTCGCTGTCAAAATTGCATCCGCTCCAGCAGTAGCTAGAGGTGCCCCCGCCCCAACAGCGATCGAGACATCCGCCCTCGCCAATAGGGGTGCATCGTTAATACCGTCGCCAATTGCCCAAACAAAACACCCTTCTTTTTGCATGTGCTCAATGTAATGATATTTATCTTCTGGCGAGCAGGCGCCTTTGAAGTTGTTGATGCCAACATGATTTGCCCACCACGCTACTGTCGCAGCATCATCTCCCGAAACCAAATGTACGGTGATCTTGCGAGATTTTGCGGCAGCCAATAATTTCTCAAGGCCTACCCTTGGGGTATCCAGGAATAAAAAGCTGGCAATCACTCCTTGGTCATCTGCTAGATGCACTTGTCCGTATTGCCCCTCTTGCGCAATCTGCTGAGCACCAACCCATGCAGCACTGCCTAGACGATAAACGCCTGAACTAAGGCCCTTGCCAAGCTGGTTGCTAACAGAGTCAGGCAAGGTAGTCGGCGAACAATTCTCAACTTCAGCAGCGCGCAATAAGGAAAGTGCGAGAGGATGTTTTTGACCTGCTTCCATTGCCGCAGCAAGGCTGAGCACATTTGTCCTGGAAAACTCTGGGCGGTTAATCAGGATTTCTGTTAATTCTGGTTGGCCCATAGTAAGCGTACCCGTTTTATCCAAGACCAAGTCGGTAGCTTTAACCAACCCTTCTAATACATGGCCGCGCACAATTAATAAACCCAATTTGGTCACAGCGCCTTGGGCTGCAGCCATTGCTGTTGGCACAGCGAGCGACAAAGCGCAAGGGCAACTAGCAACTAATACAGAAACTAAAACTGTCCAAGCTCTACTAGGGTCTACGTACCACCAAATCGCTGAAGAAAGAAAAGCGGCGATCAACAGAAAGCCGACAAAATATCCAGCCCACTTTTCTGCGAGGCTCACCATTAAAGGTTTCGCCTGCAAAGCTTGATCAAGCAAAGAGGCTATCCCAGCAATCCGAGTAGATTGCCCAACTGCATCGATTCTCATCAATAAAGGATTCAGAATATTGTGGGTGCCTGCATACACTCGATCGCCAACCTTCTTATCAATTGGCTTAGATTCACCAGTCAATAGGGACTCATCTAAAGCGCTCTCATACTCAATCAAAACACCATCGGCAGGAATGATATCTCCAGGCGACACCCGCAGAACTTCGCCGGGATTGCAATTCACTACGGGAACCATCTCCACTTGCTGAGACTCGGGATAGTTCGGCACGCGTTCGCAAGTGGCGGGCAACTGTTTTGCTAAGGCTTCCGCCCCACCTTGGGCATCTTGACGCGCCAATAACTCCACATAACGTGCTGCCAAAATAAAGGCGACAAACATCGTGATGGAATCAAAATAGCCTTGACCTGAACCAGTAGCGAGATTCACGGTACCCGCACTAAATGCTAGGGCCAAAGCCAAAGCAATTGGCACATCCATGCCAAGCATATGCGTTTGGCGAAAGGAGACAACACTACGCCATGCCGCTTGAAAAATAGGGCCAGCCGAATAGACCATTACTGGAATGGTGAGAGCCCAGCTAGTCCAGCCCAATAGCAAGTCATACTCTGCGGTGATATCACTATCACCAACATAGCTTGGCCAAGCATACATCATGACCTGCATCATGCCGAGCAATGCAACTCCGAGTCTGGTGAGTAATTGACGACGTTCTTTTTTAGACTTTTCAATCGACAGTGAAGGTTCGAATGGCCAAGCTTCATAGCCAATACGCTCCACTTCAAACAGCAAGCGAGCGAGGCTAGTTTGTTCGGGCGAAAATTCTGCCTTCACTTTCTGACTTACGTAATTAATCTGCACATCTTTCACGCCAGGAATGCGTCGCAAGTGTTGCTCACATAACCATACACAAGCAGCGCAGCGAATCTTCTCAAGTCGCAGGGTGGTTTCTAGATTTCCCGTTTCTCCACTTGACCGAGTGTATCGACCAAGTAAAGAAGGATCATCGTAAGGAGCAAGATTTTCGGGAATTTCATTTGAGGCAAGGTAAGCTGCAGGCTTATCGCTCGACTGTGCACGGCGCGCGTAGAATACTTCAAGGCCTTCACCATGAATGGTTTGCGCAATTGCCATGCAGCCAGCACAACAGAATTTTCTATTGACGCCACCAAGATCAATCTCATAAGATTCCCCTGGAAGAATAAAACTCCCACAGTGATAGCAACTATTGCTTGGCAAGCTAGAGCTCATGGATAAACCATTAATGACGGGTTAGAGGCTTGCCAACCCAGCCGCTACGACGCTCATACAGCACGAACAGAACACCCCAGACCACCACAGCTGCATAGGCCCAGACCCAAGAAATTTGAGAGGCGCGGGAACCCGTTAAATCAAGAACAAAACCAAATATGGCTGGGCCCAACAATCCACCCCCAAAGCCCATTAAAGAATGGAGACCCATTGCAGCTCCCTTAATATTTTCTTTGGCACTAATTACCAAACCAGCAGTCAGGGTAGCCGAATCAGCCATGATGAAAATCGTGTGACCCACTGCTAAAGCAATAATTAACCACCAAGACTGCCCTGTCGATAAAGCCAATGCCACACCAAATACCGCACTAGAAAGCATGACGAAGCAAATCCATTTTTGACGACCTATTCTTAAGGCAATCTCGTTCCCGATAATGGATGAGGGGACGCCAAAGAAATTAATTACCCCGGCAAGTGAAGTGGCAGTTAATAAAAATGGCTCGCCTGAAACAATCGCACAAAAACCAAAAAAAGCAACAATCCAACTGCGAGATGCAAACAGCTCCATTGAGTGTGCGGTGTAACCAAAAATAAATCCCGACGCTGTTTTGTCCTGCAAAACTAAGCGCCATTTATCAACCGGAAAAATATCGTGCAAGCGAATACGAATTGGGCCATGCCATTTTTCACTAGCCAGTGCCGGAATAAATAACAGCACAATCAAAAATGCTGTAAATGGGCCTAAAGCAATTACGCCAAAGACATAGCGCCAGCCTAGGCCACTCAATATCCAGCCAGAGCAAAGGTAAGAGAAACCAGTGCCAATGCCGAAGAACGCAGTGTAGAACGCAATATGGCGAGTGAGCTCACCGGTTTTAATACGATCCGATAGAATTTTTAAACCTGGCATATAGGTACCAGCCAAGCCAGCACCATTGAGCGCCATAAATATCAAGGCAGTCCAGAAGTTGTAGGCAAAGAGTCCCATACCCAACAATCCAAAAGTCGCAAAAAGGCCGCCCACGAGATAGACTTTTTTTGCATCCACTCGATCTGTGAGTGCAGTTGCCAACGGGACCATCAGCATGTAACCAAAAAAGAAGGCGCTGGCAATCAAACCGGATTGCAAATTACTAAGATGCCATTCATCCTGCAAAGTTGTCAGAACTACGGCGTAGCAAGCGAAACCTAACAGTGCGCAGGTTTGCGCCATGAGCATGAGGGGTGTGTATCCAGCAGGTTTACGCATAGAGCTTACTGCTGGCTGCGATTTGGTGAGTCTTGGAAGCCATTTGAACGGAAGGTGAGCACTAAAGTATCCCTATAGCCGTGAGCCCCCAAGGGTTGGATGGGGGTAGACTCATGAATCATTCTTTCATCATTCATGAGCAATAAGGACCAGGGTTCGGCAAGGGTAAATCTCAAGCCAGCAGAACCACCCGCCTCAAAGATGCGAGTCTCGCCGCCTTTAATATTAACTCGATTGAGCAAAAAGACAGCTACAAAATCTACGCCGTCACGGTGAGCCCCCTCAGGGGTTGGTCGCCCAATTCCATCCGTGGTATCAATCCGAAATTGGTGCGCCTCAATAAACCAAGTGTTGACCAGCTTAATGCCGCTTAGCACGTGGGCCAAACCCAGTAAAAGGGATTGCCAAGCAGAGTCATTCATGAGTTGAGGCTGGGAAGGTTCGAACCAACGCTCTATGCCGCCATGTAAGGCGTTGTAGTTAACTGACTGCCAATGAGCACGATGCGGCACCACAGTCAGACAATCGCCCTTGATCTCAAAACTGGAATGGCGACGAAAACGATAGCGACCACCATCCCTGAGATAAGGGTCTCGTGGCAAGTCTTCCCAAAACTGGGTGAGATTTTGTAGCCGACCAAGGTCTACATGAGCTATGTGCGCTACATCCTGCGGGGAAATAATCGCAAATCCATCGCCCTTTAGAGATTGAGCCAACTCCTTAAGAGGCGTGAGCGGCGGCGAAAGGCTTGAATGGGTCATAAAGTTATTTTAGGTCGGCCGTTAAACAATTTCGGAATGAAAATTCAAGCGGCCACGAACTTCACCCACGTGCCCTTTTAGGTCATAGAGCTCTTTGGCATCGAGCATAGAGACTTTGATATTCCCCACCCTTCTTTCAATCTCCGCCAAATCTCTATAGTTTTTTTCCTTTAACTCGGGGATAGAGGCGTTTCTTTCTATGACTTTTAACTCCTCGTACACCCTAGATAATTTCAGTCTCAAAAAGAAATTTTTAGCCGCCGGAATATAGGTAAACAAGGGGATCAAGATAACTAATAAGGGGATCACTATTTTCGCAAAGCGTCCAATCCAAACGGCCGTCCAGAAAGGCAGGTGCCGGTGCAAAAAGGAGGGTCCATCTTTTAAGTAAATTTCAGCATCCACATGTAAAGGAAAATCAAGTCCAGTGCCAGATGGAAATTCTCCCGGCTTTTGCAAATAAGAGTAGGTTTTTAAAATATCGTATGTATCGCCAAGCAACAAGGTTACCAAGGCAGGGCTAACATCAGCCCTTCCCACCAAAGTCGCGGTTGCCGCCAACACTTGTATATCTTGACGCGGAAGATCGTGCGCAATGCTTACAACCCCACGCGGTACAGTGACCTTGGATAAAAATGGAAATTGATGGACGTAGGCATCGGCTTGCTCAAAACTCATTAAGCGAATACCGGGTGTTTCATAAAACTTTTTAAGAATCGGTGCCTCGGCCGCGCTAACGATGAAGACGGCATCTAATTCATTCTTTTTAAATTTCTCCAAGGCATCAAGCGGCTTTAACTTTTCAGCATGGAAATCTTTGATGCTTAATCCAGTTGCCTCGAGCAATTGAGAAGTCAACAGTAAGGTACCGCTTCCGTCATTGCCTATGGAAACGCGCTTACCCTTCAATTGACTTAGTAAGTTTAATTGTCCAGCATCACTCTTAAAACTAGACTCTCTATACCAAACCCAAACTGGCTCATAAAACACACCTGCAATAGAAACTAAGTTGGGATAATTGGATAGATCAGCTACACCACCTTGAACCATTGCAAAATCAACACCAGAGTTCTCATCGTTCAATAAGGCTAAGTTGTCACCTGTTCCACCCGTAGTTCGTAGCTTCAAAGATACGCCCTGCTCGGCAAGCTCTCCCTGGAGTCTCTCACCAAATTTCTGATACAAGCCAGTAGGAAAGCCGGTTGCCAGCTCAATTGACCGAGGTGGCGGCGGCACTAAAACCCATAGCGTGGAAAAAAGTATGGTGACCAGGATCAAAAAGGCAATGCCAACTGCCAGGGGGTTATAGATATTTTTGCGTATGAAGTCCATAAGAATTCTTCTTGTTTTTGCCATTATGCCCCGAGCCCAAGGATCGAGAGCGGAATGAATTCATTCGAATGAATTTGAATAAATTCGGGATAAGATGGGGGTTTTCAAAGAACTATCAGGATCACAATGAACTCAAACTCCCATAAGGTAGCCCTAGTCACAGGTGCGGGAACGGGTATCGGCAAAGCGGCCGCAAAAGCTCTCTTACAAGGTGGATTTTGCGTCGTCCTGACCGGCAGGAGCCTTGAGAAACTCAATGGAGCCATTCTAGATATTGGCGGGACTAGCCAAAACTGTCTAGCGATTAGCTGTGATGTTGGTAAACCAGAGCAAGTTAAGCACTTATTTTCAGAAATCCAAAAACGGTTTAGTCGCATCGATGTACTCTTTAATAATGCCGGCATGGGGGCTCCAGCAATCCCCATGGAAGAGCTTAGCTACGAACAATGGATGAATGTTGTTAATGCCAATCTCTGTGGAGCCTTTCTATGCTCGCAAGAGGCTATCCGCATGATGAAAACTCAGTCCCCCCAAGGTGGTCGAATTATTAATAATGGTTCAATCTCTGCACATGCACCCCGCCCCATGTCCGCACCGTATACAGCAACCAAGCATGCCATCACTGGATTAACCAAATCTATTGCTTTGGATGGCCGCCCATTCAATATTGCCTGCGGTCAAATTGATATTGGCAATGCTGGCACTGAAATGACTATCCCCATGGCTGCCGGCATTCTGCAACCTGATGGCACTAAAAAAGTAGAGCCGCTGATGGATGTAGATCATGTTGGACAAGCTGTCCTCCATATGGCTCAGCTGCCGCTAGAAAGCAATATTCTGTCGATGACCATCATGGCGACGAACATGCCATTTGTAGGCCGAGGTTAACTAAGGCCTGACTTGATTGATCATCAAGCGGACATTATTTGTACCCACCTTAATCGTTTGCGGGGCAGATATCAAATCGCCAGATTCTGGCATTGCCATGCCTGTTTTAGAGATGCGCACCTCAACAGATACTTCAGGCAATTGAGAGATCAATGCATTTGGGTTCATCGCCAAGGCGTCATTTAAAACAAAGCTCATTGGGAAAGTGCTTACTGTGGTTTTGAGGACTGCCACTGGCATGCGCTCACCTGGCTTACGAGCAATCACCATCAAAGTATCACCCGCCTTCAACTTGGATTGAAGTTCAGCAGATATCCCTACTTGCCCACTTACCCCTTGACTACTGATCGCCGCAACGCTAGCTGGCGCAAGGCCGCCCTTGCTACGCGCCTCAGCAATAGAGGCGGCAATTGCACGCGCCTCATCTGTTTCAGGGGGTAATTGCTTGGCTAGCTTTTCCCAAGCTTGCACTGCAGCTTTATAGTTTTGCGCATTAAAAGCCGCAGTTCCAGACAACCAAAGGGCTAGTAAACTATTGGGATCTAAAGCCAGTGCTTTATTAATCAGTTGCTGTGGCTTGCCCGCAAAATTGCCATTCGCATTTGCAGCCAATACATCAGCATAATCAGCCAGTAATTGCGGATCAGAGTCGACAAAAGAGCCAGCGCGGGCATACGCATTAGCAGCCTCAGCATTGCGACCCAAAATTCGATAGGAGCGCGCCAGCATGGCCCAGCCCTTCAAATTGTCCGGCTCTTTTTCCATCTTCGCGGCAAATTCTGCAACCATCTTTTCGACGGACTCTTGAGTCATTGGCTTTTCAGCATTCTTTTCAGCAATCCGGAAAGCATCGCCCAAGTAGAAATAAAACCCTGCTGAAAGCACGATAACAAAAAGGCAAGTGCCAACGATGGTTTTCTTTGGGGAGCCTAATACTGCGAGATCATCGGCCTCATCAGTATCCTGAAAAAGACGCTGACGCATTTCTGCGTGAGACTGTTCATAGCTATTAGCATCAACAGTACCCGCCAATCGATCAGCCTCAAGCTTATCGAGCTCTTCTCGGTAAATAGCAGCATTCATCTGACGACGCGAAGTTGCTAACTCCTTGGCTGGAAAAAAGAATGGGCGCAATAGCAGCACCAAGACCAGGATCAACAAAAGGAGAGCGGGTATTAAAAAACTAGTCATGTGCATTTTCTGTTGAGCTGGATTTTGCATCCTGAAGTAGCGCATCAATACGACGATTATCCTCAGCGGATAGCGTAGTACTCGGCACACTTTGATTTCTGCGACGTAGATAAACCATTAAACCAATAATTCCGGCGAGCAAAATAACAAAAGGGCCTATCCATAAGAGCCAAGTAATGGGCTTTACAGGTGGGCGATATAAAACAAAATCGCCATAACGCTCGACCATAAAATTCCGAATTTGCTCGTCCGTCTTGCCTTCATTAATCAGAATCCGAATTTCTCGACGTAAGTCATTTGCCAAATCAGAGCGAGAGCCCGCAAGAGATTCATTCTGACAAACTAGGCAACGCATTTCTTCTGATATCGCGATGAGGCGCTGCTCAGTAACCGGGTCATCCGCCAACGGTGCAGCATCTTTAGCAAAGACGATATCCATCGCGCAGGCAATCGCAATGGATGCGAGGATAGAAAGAAAAAGCTTTTTCAGTATCACTTGAGCTCACCCAAGAGAGGGATAATCTTTTGATTGAGTAACTCCATAGTGATCGGCCCAATATGCTTGAAACGAATTACGCCAGCCTTATCAATCACATAGGTTTCCGGAACGCCATATACCCCGTAATCAATGCCAACCCGGCCGTTTGCATCAAAAGCAGATAAAGAGTATGGATTGCCCTGTCGAGTAAGCATAGCCATCGCATCGTCACGCTTATCTTTGTAATCCAATCCAATAATCGGAGCAACCTGCAACTTGCCTAACTCCACTAAAACAGGGTGCTCTTCGCGGCAGGCAACACACCAAGAAGCCCATACATTCAAAATCCAGGCCTTGCCTTTCATGCTTTCGGGCGAAAAAGTTTTTTGAGGATCCGCTAGTTGAGGCAATTCAAAAGCAGGTGCTTGCTTACCTATCAATGGGGAAGGCACTTCATGTGGATCACGATTTAAGCCAACCGCTAAAAATCCAACCAAAACCACAAACAAGAGGAGTGGGATTAAGAATTTGGCCTTCATGCTGCAGCCTTCTTCAACTTCATACGATAACGCTTATCCGACATTGCTAAGACGCCGCCCAAGGCCATCAATAAACAACCGCCCCAAATCCAATCTACAAATGGCTTGTAATAGACCCGAACCGCCCATGCCTTATCGTCTAACTCTTCGCCCAATGAAACATAAACATCTCGTGTCAGCCCGGCATCAATTGCTGCCTCCGTCATTGGCATAGTTGAAGAGAAGTAGCTACGCTTTTCTGGGTACATCGTAGCTTCCAATTTCCCATTGCGGGTTAATAGGAAAGTACCCCGCATTGCTTTGTAGTTTGGGCCAGTCGCTGCAGCAACGCCTTCTAGTTGTATTTGATAGCCGCCAACACTGACGCTCTCACCTGCAAGCATGCGCACATCTTTCTCTTCTTGATAGGCGCCCACCATAGTGACGCCGATCACAAATACCGCGATACCTAGATGCGCCACTTGCATACCAATAAATGAGCGTGTTGGCTTACCCGCTTTTGCTTGGCGAACAATCTGCAAAACGCCTGAAGTAATGACCCAAAAGGCCAATAAGAAACCGAGGCTGCTAAGCCAAGTAAATTCACCCATGGCAAATGGAATTAAAGCTGCAGCAATTACTGCCACTAATGCTGCAATCCATAAGCGCTTAATCACATCCAATAGATTGGAATTCTTCCAGCTAGTCCAAGGTCCAATCCCCATCAGCACCAACAAAGGAATCATGATCGGTACAAAAACGCTGTTGAAGTATGGAGGACCTACGGAGATCTTCCCTAAATGTAGAGCATCAATCAGCAGGGGATAGAGCGTACCCAAGAGCACGGATGCAGCAGACACTACCAAGAAAACGTTGCCGAGCAAAATAAAGGTTTCTCGGGAGCTTAAGCTGAACTTACCGCCAAGCGTACTTTTGGGAGCACGCCAAGCGTAGAGCGTTAAGGATGAACCCACCACCAGCACTAAGAAAATCAAAATAAAGATGCCACGCCTAGGGTCCGTCGCAAAAGCATGAACTGAAGTGAGCACTCCGGAGCGCACTAAGAACGTCCCTAAAAGCGAGAGCGAGAAAGCAGTAATCGCCAGTAGCACTGTCCAACTCTTGAATCCGCCACGCTTCTCGGTAACCGCCAAAGAATGGAGCAATGCCGTACCAACCAGCCAAGGAATAAACGAGGCATTCTCAACGGGGTCCCAGAACCACCAGCCACCCCAACCCAATTCGTAATAAGCCCACCAAGAGCCTAGCGCAATACCGAGAGTCAAAAATACCCAAGCAGCGGTTGTCCAGGGACGCGACCAACGCGCCCAAGCGGCATCAAGTCGACCGGACAGTAAAGAAGCAATCGCAAATGCAAATGCTACCGAGAAGCCAACATAACCCATGTACAACATTGGCGGATGAAACACTAGGCCCGGATCTTGCAAGAGTGGATTCAAAGATCGCCCATCTTGCGCGGCCGGCAACAGTCTTTCAAAAGGATTGGAGGTCGTTAGAACAAATAGAAGTAAGCCCGTAGTTACCAAACCCAAAACACCGATGACGCGCGCCACCATAAATTCATCTAGCGCCTTGGAGAGTTGGGCAACCAAGAATGTCCACGTGGAAAGCAAGAAGATCCAAAGCAATAGAGAACCCTCATGGCCACCCCACACCGCACCTAAACGGTATATGACTGGCATTTGCGAGTTGGAGTGCTCCGCTACATAGAGAACAGAAAAATCATTCGCATAAAAACTCCACGCCAAAATCGTGAACGCGATAGCTAGCAGCAGGAAAACCGTTTGTGCAGCTGGCCTAGCAAGCAAAATCCATTCGCGGCGACCTTGATGTGCGCCGAGCAAAGGAAGGACTCCTTGAATGATGGCGATACATAAAGCGAGGATTAATGCGTAATGCCCAAACTCAGGAATCATTTTTTACTTCCATTTTTTTGAGCTTGTTCTAAAGCATGCTTAGCCTCTGGAGGCATATAGTTCTCATCATGCTTAGCCAATACTTCGCTAGCAATAAATTGTCCATCTGGGTTAAGGCGACCTTGAATGACTGCGCCCTTACCCTCTTTGAATAAGTCTGGAAGAATTCCAGTGTATGACACTGGAATATCTTTCACCATATCGGTAATCACAAAATGCACAGTTAAACCATCGCGCTTAAGCGATCCATCCTTGACCATGCCACCAATTCGGAAAACCTGGCCAGCTGGTGACTTGCCAGCAGCGACTTCACTAGGCGTGACATACAAAGCAATGTTGCTATTGAGTGCATTCAAAATTAATACTGCCGCGATACCAATGGCAATGAGCGCGCCAACAATAATGGCTGCTCGCTTATGTCTTGGTTTCACTTGCCACCCCTTTGATCAAATTGTTCGGCCATTGCTTCACGCTGAAGTCTTCGGATGATCGCTCTTTGACGCGCCCGAACAGCTAAAGGCTCTAGCAAGAGCACCAAGGCACAAACACCAAAGCTGCACCACACATAGAGCGCATAACCACCCATCGCAAAGAATTCGGCTGGACTATTCCACATCAACGCTTTACCTCATTTAATTGCTTAACCCAATCAGTATGGGCCTCACGCTCCAAAATGATGGCGCGGACACGCATTAACCCTACTGCGATTGAGTACATCCACAAGCATAAAGCCATCAACAGCATTCCCCAGAGCATTGTCTGAGCCATAGCTGGAGCCTTGGTCAAGGATACGGAGGCACCTTGATGCAAGGTATTCCACCATTTCACCGAAAAATAAATAATAGGGACATTGACTACACCAACTAAAGCTAAGATTGCGCCTGCTTTATCAGCGCGGCGGGCGTTATCAATGGAAGCCTGCAAGGCGATAAATCCAAGATACAAAAAGAGCAGAATTAATTCAGAAGTTAATCTCGCATCCCAGACCCACCATGCACCCCACATCGGCTTACCCCAGAAGGCACCCGTCCATAGGGAAAGAAATGCCATCCAAGCCCCAATTGGAGCCAAGGCTTGCGCCATCATGGCAGATAGGCGCGCATTAAATACCAAGCCCAATCCCGCCCAAGCGGCCATGACTAAATAGATAAACATGGACATCCAAGAAGCAGGGACATGGATAAAAATAATGCGGTAACCCTGACCTTGCACTGCATCTACTGGCGCCACGAAGAAGCTCACCCACAAGCCGGCAACTCCAAAAATAATGGTGAGCGCCCAGAACCAGGGAATCATTTTTCCAGCCAGAGGATAAAAAGCGCTCGGGCTGGAGAATTTGAACCAGTTCATCACGCGACTAGAAGATAAATTATTTACATTACTCATTCGATAGCAATCTTTACTGCATTAGCACTCACCCAAGGCACAAATGCTAATGCCAAAATGAATAAAGCGCCCAATAGTGAAAAATGTCCCGTGATATCAAGCCCTACACTGCTGGCATACACGGCACCAGCACCAAAAATCAATACCGGGATATAGAGCGGCAAGATGAGAAGACTCATCAACACGCTGCCGCCTCTCACCCCCAGAGTCAAGGCCGCCCCAATTGAGCCCAGCAAGGACAGAACGGGGGTTCCCAATAATAAGGCCGCCATCAACACCTTCAAGGACTGGGCATCCAAATCAAACTGAATACCGATCACTGGTGCCAGCAAGACCAATGGCAAACCACACACGAGCCAATGGGCAACAATCTTCCCAAACACCAATGCTGTAAATGAATTCGGGGACAGGACCAATTGCTCCAAGGTGCCGTCTGCGTAATCTGCAGCAAACATCCGCTGCAAACCAAGCAATGTAGAAAGTAGAGCAGCAACCCAAATAACGCCAGGTGCAATCTTTCTCAGCAAGGCGGTGTCGGCACCAATCCCCAGCGGAAAGAGACTGGTCACAATCACAAAGAAAAATAATGCAGTCAACACCTCGCTCTTGCGACGCATTACCAGCAATAGATCGCGATGAACGATGACAATAAAGGCGTTCATAGATCCAGCACTCGCAGACCAGGAATCGCTAAGGGTTGATGACTTGTTAGCACCACCACCCCATTACCCTCAAGATGCTCCGCTATCAATCCTTGCAGCTCCCGTACCGCTTGAGCATCCAAAGCGTTAAAAGGCTCATCTAAAATCCAAACTTGTGCACGTCGCGTTAGCATGCGCGCCATCAAAACGCGTTTTTTCTGGCCCGCCGATAAACAATTGACGGGCAGATCTTCGCGCCCCTTTAAACCAAATCGCCACAAGGAGGAGAAAGCGTCTGGCTCAGCAAGCACAATGCCATCAATTGCTGCATACATACGCAAATTTTCAATAGCACTGAGATCTTCTTTCAAGGCATCTCGATGACCTAAAAATAACAGTTTGCTGCGATATTCCGACGCCTCTTTTTTGATCGGATGACCATTCCAAAGAACCTCTCCAGACTCAGGGGAAGCTAGACCAGTAAGCAGGCGTAAAAGACTCGTTTTTCCAACCCCATTCTCACCGCGAATATGGAGGCACTGACCAGCAAAGACCTGGAAATTCAACTCTGAAAAGAGCTCTCTATCACCTCGCACGCAAGCGATCGACCGCGCCTCAAGAGCTGAGATTGAAGATGCTGGGAAGGAGGAATTAATGGCTGTCATCGAAGGAAATGGCTTGAATCAAACCACCTCAGGCATTGTCCAAGACCCACTTAGGGCTGTCAAACGGCCTAAAACAGTATTTAAAGAATAAATTTCTTTTAATTCAAGCGCTTAGCTGATTATAGAGGCTATTCACACGAGTCCAGTTGACTGCACCATCCAGCATTGCCGATAAAAGGCGTCTTATTTCCAGAAAATAGCCAGTTTTTGAGATGCAGAGGCGAGTATGTTGATAGCCTTGCTTTGAACGACCCCCTGGTAAGTGGCCTCAATCCGATATTGACCAATAGGCAAATTAATCAAAATATAAGGGCCATCTGCTTGCGCATCAAATACCACTTGATTCTTAGTATTCAGAATTTTGATCTTTGCACCAAAAATCCAAATGCCGCGACCATTTTCTAATTGCGATAACTCAAGCAATAAAGGCCACTGCTTCGCCTCTGCCAAAATCGCCTGCGACTCGTCCTCACCTACCCCGCCAGAGACATAAGAGATGCCTTGGGAATATTGCGTATCGGGAATTTGTGCAAACACCATTAAGGGAGAGGCAATACAGATGACTAAAAGAATCGACTTGATATAGAAGTTCATATGAGCCTTATGTAATTAGAGCAAGTGCTTTCAATTAATTCTACATTGAAGTCTATGACTTAAATAGTTTGAAGGGAATATTAAAAGCCCCGCTACATCAGCGAGGCTTTTAATAAAAATATGCAGTCAATTGCCCGACAAACCGAATTAAGGCGTGATTACAATGGCTCCCGAAACTTTTCTTCCTTCAGCTGCCCTGTGTGCATCAGCAGCTTGCTCGAGCGAGAACTTGGCACCAATCTGTACCTTCACTCGACCTTGAGCGATTGCATCAAAAACAGCGCGCGCATTTTCTTGAAGTAATTCAGGAGTGGCGTTGTGTGGAAATACAGAAGGTCTAGTTAAGAAGAGGCAACCCTTCTTGTTCAGAATCTCAGGCTGAATCTCTGGAGCCGGCCCAGAGGCGGCGCCAAACAAAGCCACCGTACCAAATGGTGCAGCACAATCCAGCGATCCCAAGAAAGTAGTTTTAGCAACGGAGTCGTACACCACATTTGCTTTACGACCACTGGTTGCCTTCATGAACTCTTCAACCCAACTTGGATTTGAATAATCCACCACAGCATCGCATCCCGCTGCTTTTGCTGCAGCAAACTTAGCTTCAGAACCCACAGTGCCAACTACAAATGCACCTAATGATTTTGCCCAACCCGCCAAGATTTGACCAACACCACCAGCAGCAGCATGAACCAGCACCACGTCGCCAGATTTCACTTTATAAGTTTTCTGTATTAAATATTGTGCAGTCATTGCTTTAAAGAACACGGCAGCAGCGGCTTCATCAGATACATTATCTGGCACTGATACCAGCTTATCCACAGCAACATTACGTGCACTAGCATAAGCACCGATACCCGCATTCATATACATCACGCGATCACCGACTTTAAATCGAGTGACACCTTCACCAAGCGCCTCAACCACACCAACAGCTTCATGACCTAAGCCAGTTGGCAATTCCAAGGGATAAACACCTGAGCGCTGGTACACATCAATGAAGTTAAAACCAATTGCAGTTTGACGAAGCTGTACTTCGCCCTTTCCTGGAGCTGGCAGCTCTTTATCAATTAACTGAATTACATCAGCATTACCGAGTTCTAAAAGACTAACAATTCGAGCAGTTGTCACAAGTCACCTTATTATTTTTATAGAAAAATTTATCTTACTGCAACAGCAGAAGAGGCAAGCTCTTCATCCTCAACCACCGCCCAGGTGCTATCCCCGAGCTTTTTGACCGCCATAGAATAAGTCCAAGCATCCGGAACACCACAACTCCACTGATGAGGGCCATTCTGAATCAACACGTTAGCGCCAATCCGACTATCGAAATACAGGTGATATGTTTTGCCATGCAAGGGATTAAAGCTAAATTTGGCGCTATGCACCATTTCTGTAGCATCCAGCCTGGCTTGAAGGGCGCGTGCTTGCTTCATCAATACTTCAGCCTGCTCCATAATGCGATCGTATTCGAGTTTGGCATTTTCGCGCGCAACATTGACCGCCTTATCCTTCTCCTCTAAGACCTTGATCGGCGCAAATACAGGTGCACCTACTTCCATAGGATATTCAATGCCAGCATGCCGTGCTGGATCGGTGTCTTCAATTCTCATGGCTTTTTAACCTACTGATTTATATAGCGAAAGTGTGACACAAATTCACAAAATGCGTTGTTGATGCTGACAAACTGGATAAGTCCATTACAAGGAGCTCAAATCCCCTAGCAAGCCTTTGGCATGAATCTGAATTGCCTGCTGGTCAGCCTCACTAATGCGGGATAAATTGGCAGTCATCAGGCGGGTGCGCGGGCTTGCCTCAAATTGAGCGCGATGCTCAATTAAGAAGTTCCAATAGAGATTAGTCATTGGACAGGCGCCCTCCCCAAATCGCACATCAGGCTTGTATTGGCAAGAGCCGCAATAGTTACTCATTCGCTTGATATACGCTCCACTGGCAATATAGGGCTTGCTGGTAAAGCGACCACCACTCGCAAATAAGGCCATGCCCGCCGTATTGGGGAGCTCTACCCACTCAATTGCATCAACATAAACAGCTAGGTACCAATCACAGACTTCTTTGGGCAGGATTTTTGCGAGTAAAGCAAAGTTACCGGTTACCATCAGGCGCTGGATATGGTGCGCATAGCCATACTGCAAGGTTTGTCCTATTGCCTCTTGCATGCACTTCATCTTGGTATTGCCAGTCCAATACCAAGCCGGCAATGGGTTCTGGTGATCGTAAAAATTATCGAGCGCCATTTGTGGCATATCAAGGTAGTACATTCCCCGCACAAATTCTCGCCAACCTAAAATTTGCCGGATGAACCCCTCTACAGTGGCCAGCTCCAAGTCGTACCTTTTCCAGGCAAGCAAAACAGCATCAATCACCTCTCGAGGGTTGAGCAACTTCAGGTTCATTGAGCTCGATAGCAAAGAATGCCAGCCAAAAGGCGTATCAGTCCACATCGCATCTTCATAAATGCCGAAGGTCGCTAAGCGGTGCTCAACAAATCCCTCAAGGGCTTGAAGCGCTTGCTGGCGGGTGACCGGCCATTGAAAGTGCGCGAGTGATCCAGGGTGATCTGGGTAGTATTTCTCCACCTCAGCCAAGACGGTTTTAGTAATGTCATCTGGCTCAAATAATTCTGGAGGCGGGATTAGGCCAGGCCCCTTCTTTGGAAAGGGTTTTCGATTATCGCGATCAAAGTTCCACTGCCCACCCTCGGGGTTGCCATCCTGGTCAATCAAGACCCCATGGGTTTTGCGCATGAGTCTGTAGAAGTATTCCAGTCGCAACTCTTTCTTGTTGGCAACCCACTCTTTGAATTCAGGTTGAGTGCAATAAAAATGAGTGTCTTGTCGCATCTCTAGAACAATATTGAGCTCCGTAGACAATGCCTCAATAGATTTCTTTAGCCGCCACTCTCCCGACTCTACACATACAAGCTGCGTAAATTGTCCGTCAATGATTTTTCTTTTGAGCTCCTCAACAATGCTATTTGGAGAGTGCTCAATATAGGTGAGAGAGAGGCCTAGACTTTTTAAATATTCGGCAAAGTGGCGCATTGCCGATAAAAATAAAGCAATCCGCGCCTTGTGCGACCAAACATGTTGCGCTTCATTTGATGATTCAACCATCAACACTTCATCGATCTTGGGGTTGATGTCTTTTAAGGCAGCACTATCAATATCCAATTGATCGCCCAGAATCAGTATGAGCTTTTTCAAACTGGCATTCCCTGTTGATAAATGAATAAGGAAGACGGATGCATCACCAATTAGCGCTTATAAAAACTTAAAGTCACTTCGCCTAAATCAATTCCAAACTTACTCATCCTGGCTTTATTGAGCATGACTTTGGGCGTTACTAAGTACATCCAATCATTAAATTGCACGTGATAGACAGTTCCATCTACGGGCAAGGCTAAGGTGTAAGTCCAATTAAGTGCGTTACCTGCTGATTCGCCCAGCGCATCACCAACGACATCATCCGCCCTGCCAATATATTTACCCGGGGCAGTTTCAGTCAAAGTCCAAACACGCTTTTGCTTAGTGCCATCAGAATATTCAAAGCTCTCATCGAGGGTGCCCACTTTTTTACCATCGATAACTTTCCACTGCGCCACTAAGAGCACCGTGAACCGTTTTTTTACCTCACCACTACGGTCAGTAAAGATTCCATAGGCATCTATCGTGCCGTTGAAGTATTCACTGAGGTCTAAATTTGGCCTCTCGTTAGCGTACTGCGTTACCGAAGGTGAGGAGCAGCCAAATAAACCGAATGCAATCAAGCAAATACTCAACAACTTTGAAACGAAATTGATCTCGCGCATTAGCATGCCCCTGAAATGAGTGGTGGTGGGCAGCCCTGCCCTAAAAGTTCTGCCCTGAGTTTTGGAGCGCTCGTTTTTGAATCAAGCCAAATACCAAAAAAGGCTTTTGCAAAATCAGCACCCTGAATTTGCGATATCTTCTTACCTTCATAAAAGAAGCTGGTGCCCTGCCTAGGAATATAGACAGCTGCAATAGTCTGGCCAGACTCCACATTCGGAAGGATGCTAGCTAACTCCTTACCCCAAGATGTCGCTTGAGCATCAGCCACGCCTAGATTCTTCATTTCCTCAGCAGTACGGTTGGCAATTGCCTCGCCCGAGAATGATCTTTGATACTTGAGTTCGAGGGCGAACTCCTCAGAATCCTTGGCTGCGCCACGATATAGATTGGCATCGTAAACATGGAAGCCCCAGAAATTCAGCCTACCGAGGCCCTGTAATTGGGTTTGACCCATCATACTTTTGATATGCGGCGGCTCTTTAGCGAAACTCATTGGAGTAAGTGCACTGAGAGCCAAGGTGATTGCTAATACGTGCACAAGCTTCATATTCCTACCTCCTTCCATTCACCAATCGCAAAGCGAGGGGTCCCAATAATGCCGAAATTGCATGGCGATGTTTCGCAAAGAATCGATAACCCACGTTCCAAAAAGGTTTGAGTGTTGGCCTAGAAAAAAGCCATGCAAGCTTAGGAAGATTGGCGCGACTATAGGCTGCCGAAAATACCTCAACCCCTTGTATGAGTTCACCATCATCATATTGTGCGCACATAGAAGCCAAAGCTTGATGACAAGAGACGCCCACACGTTCAGGAGAGTATTGAGTCGAATTAATATCGACAAAACTGAGAAGTCCCGCTTGATTTCGCCCAGAGAGAAATTGAATTTCTGCCTGACATAACGGGCAAAGTCCGTCATAGAACATAGTTAACTTTTTCATGGGGCTTATTTTTGCTTGTACTGCGTTGCGCAGTAGGCGCGGTTAACCAACTTACTACGAAGAGCGACATGCTTGGTTGCCCTCCCAGTCACTCGCTTACGCCATAACTCAAAAGAATTACGCTTCAGATTTTTTCTCATCAAAGCAATCACTTGAGGCTCTGAGTATCCAAAAGTAGCTTCGATCGCATCAAAGGGGGTGCGATCTTCCCAGGCCATCTCAATCAACCTTGAGAGATCGGCTTCTGATAGCGTTTGGGGTAGGCGCGTTGTCATCAAGCAAGTTTAAGACTTATTCAATAAACTGGCTGAGACCCCATTCACCCCCTTATTTATGCCATTAATCCCCAAACCCTTCCGCGCACTCGTCATTGGCTCCTCAGGAACCATCGGCTCCGCCTTTATGGAGCTACTCAAAAGCAATTCGGCATGCTCAGCGGTAATCGGCATTCACCGTAACTCCATCGACCCAATTGACTATCAAGATCTCAGCACGATTGAGGGGGCGGCTAAGGCTCTTGCTGGGGAAGACCCATTTCAGCTGATTATTAACACCATCGGGATATTGCACTCTGCTGATTGGATGCCGGAGAAGAAACTAGATGACCTTAATCCTGAGCAACTGCAAACACTTATGCAGGTCAATGCAATAGGTCCTGGCCTCACCATCAAGCATTTTTCTAAGCTACTAGACCCAACAGGGTCTGTGATGGCAACCCTCTCAGCTAAGGTAGGAAGCATCGAGGACAATCGCCTCGGAGGCTGGTACAGCTACCGCGCCTCTAAGGCCGCACTCAATATGCTGATTAAGACAGCCGCCATTGAACTTGCGCGCACCAAACCCAATACCGCACTAATCGCACTTCATCCGGGAACGGTGAACTCTCGATTGTCGCAACCCTTTAAAGGGCAGCAAATCGGTCGACCTCCTCTCGAAGCTGCGCAAGACATGCTCAATGTCTTATTCTCACTAGATAAAGAAGACTCAGGAACGTTTATTAGCTATGCTGGCGAAAGACTTCCTTGGTAAATAAAGAAAGTGCACATGCAAGATGACATCACCTTAAACGTATTAGGCCAGCCTTTGGTTCCCTGCTCCTTTGACCCCTTGACGGGATTTTTTCGAGATGGTTGCTGTAAAACCAATGAAGAGGATGCTGGCAGTCACTTGGTATGCGCCATCGTTACAAATGACTTTCTGCAGTTCAGCCTAAAAAGAGGCAACGACCTCATTACCCCACGACCCGAATATCAATTTCCAGGTCTCATAGCAGGCGACCAATGGTGTCTTTGCATTAACCGCTGGATTGAAGCTTTAGAGGCTAACTGTGCGCCAGCGATTCAACTAGAAAGTACGCATGCTAAAGCGCTGGAGAAGGTGTCAATGGAAGTGCTCTTGCAATACTCTCAAAGCCACAGTCTTTGATACTTCCCTTGGGGGTCGTGATCTTGAGTTTGTTTGGCGATATTAAAGTGCCTACCGCCTCTCGGATCAGTTCCCCGACCAGCTAAATATAGCCAGTTACCTTGGTTGCTGTAGACGTCATAGTCAATCAATTGAGACTCAAACCAAGCGGCACCTAAACGCCAGTCTCCCCGTAAATCATAAATCCAGTAACTGGCAACAATCTGACGCATTCGGTTGGACAAGTAACCCGTTTTGAGTAACTCCCGCATTCCAGCGTCCACTAGCGACTCACCAGTATTGCCAGTGCGCCAATGCTCAAATTGCTTGGAGTCACAACGCGCAACGGGAGCCTCGCTTAAACCGCTTGCTAGATAAAGTCGTTTGCCGTACTTGAAGTGCAGGAAACGAAAATAATCGCGCCATAACAGCTCAAACCACAGCCAGTAAGTTCCCTCATTAGCCCCATAGCGCTGCTCATAATCAGTCAAGTCCGCAGCAACCATCCTTGCAGAAATACAGCCCAAGGCCAACCAGGGAGAAAGCTTGCTGGAATAATCTTTTCCAATTAATTGATTACGAGTTTCTTTGTAAGAATCCGGCAGTCGTCTTGCTAAGTATTGCTTTAAGTGGGCGCGGGCATTTTGCTCTCCACCTATAAAGTAATGAGATAAATGAGTTGCTTGCTCATCAGATCTGGTTGAGTTGAAATCCAAGAACTCCGGCTGAGGAGGAATTGCTAACGGTGCGGCAACTGGTGACGCAAACTTCAAGTCAGCACACTCAATTTCTTTGCGGAACTGGGAAAACACATCTGGCATATCTTGAGCGGGGAAAGGTAGGCTCTCGGGACTCAACATACTCGACTGCCAGAACTCTTTAAGCGCAATGCCCTGCTCTTGGATTTTCTGGCTCTGCTGCATTTCTTCTGGAGCCTCAATATGCTCACAATAAACTGCATGGGCACCCGAGAGTTGAGCAAGTTGCGCCAATATATCCGCAGGCTCACCCTGATATTCCAGTAGATCAGACCCCAAAGCACGCAACTGCATCCTCAAATCATCTAGGGACTCCCTTAAGAAAACCTGGCGATGACTACCCTCTATTGGAAAGCCTAAGTGATGATCGGCTTGCGCCCGCGGGAGATGAATGTAGATCGGAAGCAAGTGGTGAGCACGAAGACATGCCTCTACTAGGGCAGGATTATCCGTCAGCCTTAAGTCATTTCTAAACCAGTAAATCAGAGTCTTCACTTACTTAGCCCCAAGCATTGCTAGAGGGGGCCTATTGAGTCTGCAGGCATCAGAGCAATACTTAATGGACTCCCAGTTTTTGGCCCAAGACTTACGCCAAGTCATCTCCCTGCCGCAAGTGACGCATATCTTGCTAGGCAAAAAGGATTTATTTCCCTTGAATCCAGATTTTTCTATCTTACTCATACCCACCCACTCAAAAACGAATAGACTAATCAACACACTCAAAAGATGAGGGATTCTTGAAAGCCTTTTACGCAGATCACTATGTTTTACCACTTCCAGTCGGACACCGCTTTCCGATGGAAAAGTATGGAAAGTTGCGTGATTTAGTATCGCAACTAGATGGCGTTCAACTTGAGAATGCGCCCGCTATCACTGACACTCAAATACTCTATGCACATGATCCTGGCTACCTCATCAAAGTTCTGCATGGCACTCTGAGTACAAAAGAGCAGCAAGAAATTGGATTCCCTTGGAGTCCGCAAATGGTAGAGCGCTCAAGAAGGTCTGCAGGGGCAACTCTAGCAGCAGGTCAATTTGCACTTGCCGAGGGAGTTGCTGCAAATTTAGCTGGGGGCACACACCATGCCTATCGCGATAAAGGTAGTGGATTCTGCGTATTTAATGATTCTGCGATTGCCGCTAGAGCACTTCAAAAAGAAATTCACCCCAATTTGAAAGTTGCCATCGTTGATCTTGATGTTCACCAGGGCAACGGCACTGCTTCAATTTTGAGAAATGATTCTTCCATATTTACTCTGTCGATACATGGGGAAAATAACTTTCCCTTTAGCAAAGAGGTGAGCGATCTCGACATTGGATTGCCAGACGAAACCGGGGATGAGCCCTATTTATCGGCCCTCCACCAAGGTCTAGAAATATTGGATAAGCGCTTTAAACCCGACCTGATCATTTACTTGGCTGGCGCCGACCCACACGAGGGCGACCGACTGGGGAAACTCAGTTTGAGTAAAGAAGGAATGCGCCAGCGAGACGCCTGTGTTTTTCAGTATGGGCTAGACCACCAAATTCCGATTGCATTTAGCATGGCCGGTGGGTATGGAAAAGAAATTCAGTCGACGGTAGATATTCATTTTCAAACCATCCATACTGCACTTCAATTCCAGCAACACTTTTCTTGAATCAATTTTTCTTTGCGGGCAGACTATTCAAGGTTTTTGCATCATTGAGCTGCTTGTCAACCAGGTAGAGAGTCCCCCCATAGTTTGCCTGCAAGTCATAGCCAGATAAGCCCACCGTGTAAATCGAAATATTGGGGTTAAAAGAGCGAACAGTTCCACCCGATCCAGCGGAGAAATTGGCATCCACATCCATACCACCGCGCTGCCCATCGATTGACGTTAATAGGAACTGATCAATCGCACTTGTATTTTTAAAAATGATTACTTGATATTGCACTTGGTAACCCGCGCCGACGCCCTCGCCAGTTTTCATTGTCTCCATAAAGATAGGACTGGAGCGACGCTTATCAAATAACACTCCTTCACCTCTGGCTACAACCAACAGCACAATATTTACATTCGTAGTATCAAAAACAGCATATCCTTGCGCAGCCTCGATCTCTTGCTTAATTGCTGGATTTTGCTTCATTAAGGCGGCCAAGCCGGTCTTGGACATAGCCAAAGTAACTTGTCTTTTCTGAAGAATCTCCTGCGCCGTCAAGGGCTTTCCGTCACTACCGGTCGACTGACAGCCCGCAAGAATTAGGGCGCAGAGGAGGACCAACAACTTTGATAGAAAGAACATGATATTCCTGAGTGAAGAAGGATAAAAGCGAAAATGGCTCGGCAATTGAATATACAAGTTATATTTTATGTGCCATAAAGAATGATTTTCAATGCCTGGTCTCGGTATATACCCAGTAAAATCAACCGCCACATGACTCAATCTAGGGGCTGAAAAATATAAACCCCCTTAAAATGTGAGTGCAATGTACCGCATCCAATTAACCCTCCTTCTCCTTACCCTATTTGCCCCATTGATGGCGCGGGCGATTGACTTGCAGCCAAACGACATTGTTGCCCCAGCGCCGAATAAAAACTATTTAACCCTGAGCTACCTCAATACAGAAAATACTACGCTCTATAAAAACGGCTCCGCCGTCTCGGCAACTCCCTACGCAAGCCCCGCAATCGATGCCCAGACTGCCGTTCTGCGTGGCGCCAGAACCTACTCCTTGGGCGAACTCCCCGCAGTCACGTATATTCAACTGCCCTATGGAACCATAAGACCAGCAGGCTCTCTTGCCAACTTCTCGGGTGACACAGGCGTCGGAGACCTCACTGTTGCAACTGCAATATGGCCGTATCATAATAGGGCCACCAGAACATATCTTGGATTGGCGGGATACCTCACCAGCCCTACAGGCAACTACTCCAGCCAGAGAGTATTCAACGTCAGTGAAAACCGCTTTAGAACAGACCTACAATTGGGCTTCCAGTCACCCATCACCGATAGCATTGATGGAATGATCGCAGTAGACACCATGTGGTTTGGCGGCAATAGTCAATGTGGTGTACTTTGTACGGGCACCACTACTACCGCATCATTGACACAGAAGCCTCTCACCACCACACAGTTTGGGCCAATATATCGAATCAACGATATTTTTACAGTGGGCGCTTCGTATATCTACGTAGCTGGCGGCGCAACTGCAATTAACAATAGCTATCAGGGCAATGTAGCGAACACTCAAAGATTTTTATTAAGCAGCCAAGCACACACCCCCATTGGCAGAATCTCATTGCAATATGGTCGCGACATGGAAATTAAGAATGGTTTTGCACAAACGCGCCTATTAACCCTGAGACTGATGAAAGATTTTTAAACTCTTTAATCAGTCAACGCTTTGCATGGCTTAGTTAAACTACTTCGCCTGGTGCGACCTATTAACAGTCCAGTATTTCTGCATCTCAATAAATAGAAATGAGGCAGACCAGGTAATTAGAATAAAACCAGTAAGAGCCTCTACACCAGTTAAATACCTCAAGTACCCCTGAGCCACAATCTCGCCGTAGCCCAAAGTTGTAAATGTTACAAATGACAAGTAGGCGCAATCAAGCAAGGTACCATGGCCCGAAAGGTTGCCTACAAGGCCGCCCATTACTGGAAATTGCAGGGTCAAAAAGTAGCCCAATGCAAACAGCCAAATCTCAAGAACATGCGCCATAAAAATGGCACCAACACCGATCAGAACCCTAAATCGCGGAGCAATGTGCGCCACTCTAGGTAAGTTCTTGTCCATCTGAAAAAGCGCCTCATAGTGGATCAATATCGCCACGAGGGCTAATGATCCATTGATGATAAAGGCGGAGATGAGGAGCATAGGAAAAAATTATCCCCCATTTTCAGGGGGATCGATCATCAACCAGTAATTACGGTATCGCCTTTAAGGGCATCCACTCTGGCAAAGTATTTTTTTGCGTAAGCCAGCAACTGCCCATCAGTAGGATGATCAACAGTTTCAATGCCAACCACTTTTTCAGAAGTTAGATGATCATGTTTAGTTGCATGCTTCATGAGTTCTAACTTTGCAGAGCCTGGTCCAACAATCAAAATCTCTTTGGATTCTTTAACAGCCTGAATCACTTCATGCAAATAGTGTTCATCTGGTCCAGCGTGGGCACCACTCACATTCCCGCTTTTGTGATGAATATTTTTATGGGTAGATCTTGTCTTGATCACTTCGCTCTCACTTGCGGTGGGATTGAAATAAATGACGTGCGCTTCTTGATGGTCAATCCAAATTACTGAGTGATTAAATGACATATTTTCTCTTTCTAATTTAAAAACAAGATGCTAAGTACAGCAAAATAACTAATCTAAGATTAGGTCGTGGCTAAATAGGTGGACAGCACCATCAACAGCGTGGCCGTTTAGAATCTTTTGCTCGGCTATCGAGAGCAGTTTTAATTGATGCGTTTTAAATAATTGCAAGGCGTTTGTTTCAACACCTTCGGGATCCAAGTCTTGGAGGGCCTCATAACTAAAACTACATTTGAGAGCGCTGCCATCAAGCGTTGCTGGATAAGAGACATCGCCACTCTCCAAAACAGATGCGGGACCAACAAATTCAAGCTTCATGGGGGCTCACTTTCTTAAGAACAATCAAATAACTTTAATAGTTTGAACCTAATAGACAAAGTGTACTTGATGCATATCAAATTCTTTGTGCTTAACTAACCCGCATCCAGATTTCTTTGCGCTAAAAAGTTCTGAGTAGTTCTAGCTAGGTGAATTTCATGGGCCTTACTTAAGGTTGAGGATCGTCTCAGAAGATCCTCTGCTGGCATATTGAGGCTAGGGCCATTGCTCACAAAGAGGATTTGGTTCATCCGATCATCTTCCACCACCAGCACGGATGGATAGTCAAAAACTCGATCAATTCGCTCTTGATATACCTGATTAAGACCTGCTGCACCAGAAAAATTGATAACCAACACACCGTCTGGCTTTAAACATAGCAGGCAACTGGAATAGAAATCCTCACTACAAAGTTGGGCTGCTTGCCCCAGCTTGGTATACCCATCCACCAACAATACATCAAATTTTTCCTCGGTATCACGAAAATAAGCTGCGCCATCGGCCTCTAGTACCTGAAAGTGAGCACTATTTTCTGGGACATGAAATTTATCTTTGAGTGCAATAACTTTGGGGTTATTTTCCAAAACCACGATAGATACGCCTGGTAGGTAATGGTGGCAGTACTTAGCAAGTGAGCCACCCCCCAACCCAATCATGGCAATCTTTTTAGGCTCATCCTGAAAAAGCAGAAAGCCCATCATAGTTTCCGTGTAACTCACCACTAAACGTATAGGTGCCTGTATGTCCATCAAGCTTTGAGTGGATTCGCTATCAAAATACAGGGCTTTAAACTTATTGCTTTCGACGATATAGGGCTCCCCCTGTGTACCGTCAAATTTTTCTTTTAACTTAGAAAGCCCTTGCTTAAAGAGCTGCAAGCCCGCAGGGCTATTGACGAACTTAGGCAAGCAACGCTCGATATCGATAAATTACCATCAGCCGCATTTTTTCTGCTTGCCAAGCATGAACTTGTTCAAAACTAGGTTCGCGCCCAATACTCGGGTGTAAAAATCTACATAAGCACTCTCGTTAGCTATTGTTATAACAAGGCGGTCCAAATCATCAATCATTTAATCTGGCGCCTTTCTTAATCAGCCTCAATCTTTGCAGCCTTTACCACCGAGGTCCATCTCGTGTTTTCACCCTTAATAAACTCGTCCAACTGCCTAGGGTTCATGTAGACCGCCTCAGCGCCCATCTCCACGGCCTTTTGCTTGAATGCCGGCGCGGACATTACCTTGGAGATTTCAATAGTTAATTGATTCACAATGGGTGCAGGGGTATTAATTGGAGCAAAGATTGCAAACCATGATGTGGCATCAAGTTTAGGTAAGCCAGCTTCAGCAGCCGTAGGAACATCAGGCAGGCTTTGTAAACGTTTCTTGCCTGTGGTTGCCAGAGCGCGTAATTTACCTGTTTGGATGTGAGGAATAAATGGGGGAGGCGTGCCAAACGTCAGATCAACTTGACCACCCAATAAATCAGCCAATGCTGGTCCTGTACCCTTGTAAGGAACATGGGTCATCTTGATGCCAGCCTGCTGCTCCAACATCGCACCAGTCACGTGCTGTAGCGAGCCATTACCTGATGATGCGTAATTTAATTTACCCGGATTTGCTTTTGCATAGGTAATGAGGTCATTCATAGTCTTGAACGGCAGGTCCGCACGAATCACCACAATTTGTGGCGCTGAAATCACATTTGCTACGGGCTGAAAATCCTTCAGCTCCCATGGCAATGGATTTTTGCTAACCAAAGGCGTAATGACGTGATAACCAGAATACTGGACCAACAAAGTGTAACCATCAGGATCAGCCTTCTTAACGGCAGCAGCTGCAATGGCACCAGATGCCCCAGCCTTGTTTTCAACCACAATGGTTTGCCCCAAAGCGATTCCAAGGGGTTGGGCCAAAACTCGAGCCGTGAAATCTGTAGTGCCACCCGGAGCAGAAGAGGCGATAAATGTAATTGGCCGATTGGGATACTTTCCAGCATCTTGGCCATAACTGGAAATAGATGCCTGACTCAATAGAATCAAAACCAGCCAATTGATCTTAGAAAAATAAGTGCGCATGGGGCTAACTTTCAATTTAGGTAAATCAAATTAATGTAAATCATCTACATAAGTTGGGGCGGGATGTAAATCACAGATGCTACCCGCCTTAGCGACCTGTCCTGGAACTGGATGTCCAACAATCAGCGGCAGTTCACGAGCCAAGCCTAGCAATTTAGGGAGATTGATGCCTGTCTCATACCCCATGGCATCTAACATATGAATTGCATCTTCACTGGAGATATTGCCGCTGGCGCCGGGTGCGTAAGGGCATCCGCCTAATCCACCAAGCGAGCCATCAAACCGAGTGATGCCTGACTGCACTGCTGAAAGTACGTTAGCCAATCCCATTCCACGTGTATTGTGAAAATGGAAAGTCAACTGCAAATCAGAAAACTGCTTTTGCAAGTCATTTGCCATAGCGGCAACTTGCGCAGGATGCGCCATTCCGGTGGTGTCGCATATAGTGACGCCACGCACACCCAGATCTGCAAAGCGCCGAACAAATCCCTCCACTACGCCTTGAGGCACATCACCTTCCATCGGGCAACCAAATGCCGTAGAGAGGGATACATTGATGGGGGTTCTGCCGTTGACATACTGAATCACCTCAGCCAATCCAGCGAAACTTTTTTCTCGACCCATTCTTAAGTTGGCTAGATTATGCGTCTCTGATGTGGACATCACGAGATTGAATTCATCTGCGCGAGATTCGAAGGCGCGCTCCGCACCACGTAGGTTAGGCACTAAGACCGTGTATTCAACACCAGGTACGCGCGAAATTCTACCCATGACCTCTTCTGCATCACGCAGCATGGGAATAGCTTTAGGTGATGTAAATGAAGTCACCTCAATCTTGGCAAATCCACACTGACTGAGCTCATCGATCAGCTTGACCTTATCATCAGTAGGAATGAAATTGGGCTCAATTTGAAATCCATCCCTGGTCACAACATCATTGAAATAAATTCTAGTCATAAGATTTAGGTGTTCAGTAACTTAGTTAAGTTGACGACTATTTAGTGAAGGCAATACCACGCTCTTTTAAAGAGGCGATCTGCGCCTCTGTTAATCCAATGCTTTGCAGAATTTCATCGGTATTCTCTCCGATATCGGGAGCCAAAGTCTTGATCGATCCAGGCGTGCGCGACAGCTTAGGCAGTACGCCTGGCACATCCAACATTGTTCCATCGCGCATCCGAATACTTTCGATATTGCCACGTGCCTTGTAATGTGGGTCGCTGGCAATATCCGCTACGGTATATATTTTCCCAGCAGGAACGGCCACTGAATCCAGTAACCGTAAGGCTTGATCAGTCGTCATTGTGCGAGCCCAAACACCAATTGCTTGATCTAACTCTGCAACACGAGCTACCCTGCCATCATTATTTTCAAGCGCTGGATCACTAGCCAAATCTGCTCTGCCAATCATATTCATCAAGCGCTTAAAGATGCTGTCACCATTGCCGGCAACCAATACATAACCGCCGTCACCACAAAGGTAAGCGTTGCTCGGCGCAATGCCTGGTAGGGCGCTACCGCCAGCCTGCCGAACTTCGCCGAAGGCGCTGTACTCAGGTAGCAAACTTTCCATGCAATTAAAGACGGCCTCATATAAAGCAATATCAATCACCTGGCCTTTGCCACTCTGATGGCGCTCTTGTAAAGCCAACAGAATCCCGATCACACCATGCAAAGATGCCAAGGTGTCGCCGATGCTAATACCAACGCGTACGGGCACCCTTCCAGGCTCAGCTGTTAAATGCCGCAAACCGCCCATCGCCTCAGCAACAACGCCAAATCCCGGCTTATCTCGATAAGGCCCCGTCTGACCATAACCACTAATTCTCAAAACAATGAGTTTGGGATTAATCTCAAGTAACTTCTCTGGATCGAGCCCCCACCCCTCTAGAGTACCAGGTCGAAAATTCTCGATCAGCACGTCAGCCTCTTTGACTAAGGTGCGAACAATTTCCTGAGCTTCAGTCTGTCTTAAGTCCAAGGAAAGAGAGCGCTTATTGCGTGACTGAACCTGCCACCAGACTGAAGTCCCCTCTTTGAGCAAACGCCATTTACGTAAAGCGTCACCCACTTTGGGCGGCTCAATCTTAATGACATCAGCACCAAAATCTGCCAGAGTCTTGGCGGCAAATGGGCCGGCGATTAACTGCCCCATTTCAACTACTTTTAACTTGGCCAATGGCTCCATATCTGTCCTCGAATTAGGTAATTTTTTTAAATTACGCCTTTTTAACCCTGGTGAATTTCATAAAATACTTTTGAAGAAATTAGAATTTAAATGTAACGGCAACTTGGGGGCCGAGCATAGTAGTTTTTTGCATCACGCCACCCTCCTTCATATCGTAATAGAGCGCACGATAAGTTAATGAGGCATCAATCAAGCTGCTGAATGTCTTACCCACACCAGCCATCGCCTGCCAGGTTAAGTTGGTAGTGCCACCGCCACTACCAATATCTCCGTAGAACGGAACGTACCAAGTAGAGTCTGCAATGCGATAACGACCTTTTGCGCCAATAATAGGATCGACAGTAGAGGTAGTCTTCGAAACAGAAGCCTTGTCAGAAGTCCCCGTCAGGTTTAGATTTACCGTAGCAGTAGCGTAGATTGCACGCACGCCCAATAAAGCATCTACATAGGCATCCTTATTATTGGCAACGGTATAGGTGGCAACGCCAGTTAACACGGTCTGCTGAAGAGTGATCTTGTCAGCAATATTAGCGGTGCCATAAGGGGTGGCAACTGAAACTCCACTAGTTTTTTGCAATGTTGCGGATACCACATCGCCCATCACACCCCAGCTACCCTTATGTGCCTCAGCAGAAATCATGCCACCTGACTTCAGGGCACCCAATACATTGCTGGTTGTGAAGTCTGCAGACTTTGCGAGTCCGCTATCCAGGCCAAGGGTGCCTTTAATGCCTGGCGCCCACAGATACGGCGTTACTTCAAAGCGCCAAGCATCAGACATCACGGGAATAGGAGTTGAGTCTTCGGCTGCGCGAGCGATTCCTGAAGATGCTAGGCCCGTAGTTAACAAAATGATTAATGCTGAGAATTTTTTCATGGTCAATAAGAGTGCAGCTTTGAAATAAACATCTATTTTATAACTTCATTTGAAGTTTTCTTACCCAATTATTTAGAGCAAGAGTTTGCCAAAGGCATGCCTGAAATAAGACTCCTAACGTGGGTTTAATCTATTAGGTGCCCCGTCTTAACAAAGATGGTGCAGCCTTCCTTGCTGAAAGGTTGATGCAAACTTAAATGGGGGCTTCTAATCCAGGAGCCGGCAGGATATCGCCCATGCTCATCCTCAAACACACCATCAACAACAAAGATCTCTTCCCCGCCATAGTGCTTATGTGGATTGAAGTAGGTTTGGGGAGCCCATCGAACCAAAGTGGAACCGCTACCCTGCCGCATGAGCGGCATCACATGTAGGCCGGGCACCATACCTTGATACCAAGGAGCTGACTTAGTATCAATGAGCTCTCGTTCCACTTGATCGACACCCAGATGACGTAACTTTACAAAAAGAGTGCAGCCAGTTTTGCTATGCGGCGCATGAGAAGACCCAGGCGGATTCATGATGTAAGTACCGACGGGATAGTCGCCAGTTTCATCACTAAATACACCGTCAAGCACCAATATCTCCTCACCAAATTCATGGGTATGCGATTGAAATTGGGAACCAGGTTGGTAACGAACTATCGAAGTTGCTTTTGCAATTTCATCGCCCATTCGGTCAAGCATTCGTCTCTCAATACCTGCTTCAGGGCTAGGAACCCAAGGCAAGTCATGATGATTAATCACAACCCGCTTACTGTAGTCAGAGTTAATATTCATTTAAATCATTTCAGAGGTATGCAAAGATGACTCAGTAGTTTGCTGAACATCCATTTGGCAATGGCTTTCCAGCAATACGATCCTTTACCCACTCAAGATACATTGGTGCCGAAACACCGGGGGTCGTAAAGTGTGTCTGCTCTCCTGGGAGCTGATTTCTTCCGACATTCGCCCCCATAGCGCACATCTGCTTTTGGTAAAGCTCATGCATGATTGGAGGAACCGCAGTATCTTTTGTGCCCCAGTAAATCACGACTGGCGCCACTGGCTTAACTGGTTTAACGCTACCCTCAACAAATGCTTTTACCCAAGCAGAGGAATTGCTGGATTCGGGCTTCAAGAGCAATTTATAGTTATCTCCGTAAGCGTAGTTAAAACTATCCGCCATCACGTGCACACATTTATTTCGAGATAACTTATCAACAGCCTTTGCGCCCTCATCAGTTAACACATCAGTCAATTGCAAGCCGGGAAAAGCGGCTTGAGTACCCCAAAGACCCATCACATAGTGAGCGAATAAAAATACATTCGGGACATTGGCCTGAGTAAACCCATTCATAAGCTTTGTTGCGCCAACTTCATCGGCTGGTACGTTTGGAAGCATCGCCGCTACATCCTCTGGGGCTAACGCAACAAACCCAAGGTACTGAAGGTTGTCTGCGGCAGTGCCCTGAAGAGCTTGGTATTCAGGCAAGCTGGCAGCGGCAATAGCTGCCCCACCACCTTGCGACCAACCATAAACTACCGTCTTCTTGCCGGCATCTAGCTCTTTCATGGAGCTAGCTGCTCTTGCAGAATTAATGACATCCCTGCCATTCGTTTGCGCCACAGCATATTGATGTTTGCCACCGCCACCTAGACCTTGATAGTCGGTAGCAACAACTACATAACCTTGATTGATAAATTCCTGACCATTCGGAATTCCGAAGTCTGTCCAAGAATCACCATCTGCTAGGAAATACTGATTGAGTGCGCGAGTTGGATCAATCACTTGAGATGGGCCACAGTTTTGTGCTGAACCTGTTGTGCCATGAGCCCATGCCAAAATAGGTCTTCCTTCTTTTGGGGCTACACCAATGGGGGATATCACTATTCCCGTAGCAATTGTCTTGCGTCCCGCTACATCGGAAGAAATGTAAGCGATCTTCCATGCTTGCGCACCTTTAATCGCGGTGTCTATCTTTTCCTTTTTAATGACTTGCCCCAATTTTCCTTCTGGAGCCATCTTCATGACGGAAGCATAGAAAGGCAGCATGGGTGGATCAGCGTAAACAACAGAGCAGAAAATGCTCAGAGCTGTGCCGAGTGCCAAGACTAAAAGATGGGTGAGTATTTTCATGGTCTAGATGGGTAAATTGGGTTCTAAAGCCCATATTAAACCTCAAGCTCAGGGGGTTGGCTAAAAGTGATAGCATGACCCACAATTTGGCAAAGAAGTCAGCTAAATAACTCCTTAGATATTCCCGAAGAGATCCTTCTGTCAATAGACACACTATTTACAGCAAGGCCTTTTTGGTCGTCAATTCAATCTTAGGGGTTTCTGTAGAATCAAACCCATGAAACCAACTATCAAAATAGATTACGTATCTGACATAGCATGCCCTTGGTGTGCCGTAGGCCTAGGCAATCTCAACAAAGCCATAGACTTATTAAAAGATAGAATTAATTTTGAAGTACATTTTCGACCCTTTGAGCTGAACCCCAATATGCCCAAAGGTGGCCAAGATGCCATTGAACATCTCACTGAAAAGTATGGGTTGTCGGTAGAGCAGGTCAAGGCCAATCAAGCCAATATTCGGACCAAGGCATTAGAGGCTGGATTTGAATTTCATCCGGAAGGCCGTAAACGGGTTTACAACACCTTTGATGCCCATCGCCTTCTGCATTGGGCAATGAAAGAGGGTGATTTGCAAAAGCAAGCGGCCTTAAAAAATGAATTACTCAAAACCTATTTCTGTCTTGCGCTGAATTTAGATGAGCAGAAGAATTTATTAGATGCAGTCACTCGTGCTGATCTCGATAAAGATAGGGCCCAAGAGGTGCTCGAGAAAAATGAATTTGCTAAAGAAGTGCGGGACGAGGAGGCTTTATATACAAACGCAGGTATCAGCTCTGTTCCCTCAATCATTATTAATGATCAATACCTCGTACAAGGAGCTCAGCCTCCCGAGTCATTCATTGATGCATTCGAACAAATAATCCAACAGAATTAAAAGACAAAAACCCCCACCATTGCTGATGGGGGTTTGTTTTTTGGCGCCCGCGAAGAATTGGGGCTAGATCCAGAAAAGTACTTCTATTTAAAAATGGTTTTCAATCAACATTTCTGACTGAGGAATAAAGCCAGGTTTTGGCCATGCTGGTTTAACGGCTTTACCAATCACTAGCATTGCTGCAATCGCATAGTCTTTTGGCAAATGAATCAGTTCAGCCACCTTATCAAAATCAAACCCTACCATTGGGCATGAATCATAGCCCATGGCCTTTGCAGATAACATCATGGTTTGAAGCATGATTCCAGCGGAACGCATGGCTTCATCTCTTTGCAATTGCTCTTTACCAGAGTAAAAAGGGTGAATCCAAGGCACCAAAATATCTTGGGCTTCTTTGGGTGCATTGACCCAATATCTAGCAGGATCCTTATCCCAAGCTTTGGTATCTACAGTCACTACAAATAGCAAAGATCCGTCAGTAACTTGAGCTTGATCATGCGCAGCTTCCCGCAGCTTGACCCTTAATGCCTTGTCAGTGACATTCACTAATCGCCAGTGCTGGATATTAAAAGATGATGGAGCCTGCATAGCAAGGTCGATCAACTGCTCAGTCTCTTGCTTGGTAAATTGATGGTTTGGGTCAAAACTCTTGACCGCCCTACGCTCACGAATTGCATCAAATGTATTCATCAACTTCCTTAGTGAGATTTAAAGCTTGATCATAAGGCAATATTCAAAAGACAAAACCACCACCATTTCTGATGAGGGTTTGCTTTTCTGGTGGGCCCACCAGGACTTGAACCTGGGACCAAAGGATTATGAGAGCAGACATCCAAAGAAAACCGCTGGATTTCAAAAGGTTATGTCGCCTGTTTATCAATTTGTAGCATTTTGTGCGGCAAAACAACTCATCCCTCAGGTGTAAATTATCTAAATTTAAAGCTTTAAACAAATCTTTCTCATCTACCCTAGAATCTACACAGTATTTATCTTGAGCCAATTTGGGACTACAGACTTGAAACCGCGCATTGAAATCGTAACGCCTGCACCTCCCGGAACTCTTCACGGAAACCGTATTACCGCTTTACGGTGGCGGCAATTTTTGTTACGCCTAAATTACCAGAGCATCATTACAGAGCAATGGTCTGGAAAGTCATGCGATATTCTCATCGCCCTACACGGAAAAAGAAGTTATGAGTCTATTCGCAGATTTAGGAGAGATTATCCCGACCATCCTGTTATTTTGATCATGACCGGAACCGATATCTATAGAGATCTAAAAAATTCAACTAAGGTTATCAAGTCAATGGAGGTGGCCGATACGATCGTAGTTCTTCAACCAGATGCCATTCAATCCCTACCTAAGAAATTTCATCATAAAGTCCAAGTGATTTACCAGTCAGTAAAAGGTGTCACTAGAAAGTCGCCACCAAAACGTCATTTTTTAGCCAGCATCATTGGCCATCTGCGGTCTGAAAAAGATCCCTTTTGTGCGGCGCAATGCCTGCCCTTCTTGCCCTCAAACAGCAGAATCCAGCTGGTGCAACTCGGTAAGGCAATGAGTCCAGAGTTTAAAAAGCAGGCACTCTCAATTGAAAAAAAAGTTATGCGTTATCGATGGCTAGGCCAGCTGAGTCACTCTAAAACGCTACAGTGGCTCTCCCGCTCACACGTGATGATTATCTCCAGCATTATGGAAGGCGGCGCGCATGTGGTGTCTGAAGCCATTGCTACTGGCATCCCCGTAATTGCATCAGACATTCCAGGTAACCGCGGCTTACTAGGAGATGGCTACCCCGCTTACTATCCAGTAGGCGATAAAGTTGCCTTAAGCAAACTACTAACCAAGGCTGAAAACAATCCAGTCTTTTATGAAAAATTATGTAGGGCGATTGCTTTGCGACAGAAGATCACCAAACCAGAATTAGAGCAAAAATCGATTCAAAAGCTCATTAAAAGCCTGATTAGATAATCAATCAGACCCCTATGCTGTCGCATAAGCCACTAAAAAGTAGCAATTTGGATCAGTCCAGGAGTGTACGGCTTTAAAACCGGCGCTCATTAAAAGAGATTCAAATTTTTCTTGCGTGTACTTATAGCTATTTTCAGTATGAATAAGAGTGCTGCTATCAAAATGTCTGTCGCCCCCAGGGAAGGACACTACTTGATTCCGAGTAGATCGAAGATGCATTTCGATTCGAGCAAGTTGCTCATTAAAAATTGCGTAGTGCTCCCAGTACTCTAAATCGAAATCTGTTTTAACTAGGCGATTAAGGTGCAGAAGGATGTTTTTATTAAAAGCTGCAGTAATTCCAAGAGCATCGTTATAAGCTCGAGATAGAACTTCGCGATCCTTAACTAGATCAACTCCGATCAATAAACCCCCATCACCTTCGCAAACTTTGACAATATTCTTGAATAGCCCTAGAGCAGCCTCTGGGTCAAAATTGCCAATGGAAGAGCCTGGATAAAAGAAAGTTTTCTTTCGGTCCACTAGATCAGGAAATACCATTTCTTCCTGTAAATCACAGGTTTGTGCCTGCATCTGAATTTGTGGGAATTCTTTTTGCAAGCCTGAGATCGCTTGCTCTAAAAATTCTTTTGAGATATCTAGCGCCCGATACTCTTTGGGCAATAGAGTGCCAAACAATGCACTGCCCTTTTCGCAGTTACCAGCCCCTAAATCCAATAAAACATCGCACCTTCCAATCGCCAAAGCCATCGCTTCGCCGTGTTGCATCATGATTTGTTTTTCAGTTCGAGTTGGGTAATACTCTTCCAAAAAAGTAATCGCCTCAAATAAGTGGGAGCCAATTTCATCATAGAAAAACTTTGGAGATATCGATGGTTGCTCCTGTGAAAGACCAGTAATAATTTCATCAACTAACTTTTGATTTGACATATGCTCTTGACTCACTTCAATATTCCTTTTTCATGCGACCTAGTTTAGCCAAGACTGTGCATTTGCACTCTACGGAGTTTATTGCTAATCATATCTACAGCCATAACTAATATAAGCATCGCTATGATCACCGTTGAGGCTTGCTGCTCATGCAATAAAGAGAGCTCATAGTACAAAATTTGTCCAAGACCCCCTGCACCGACAAATCCTAATATCGTGGCCATACGTATATTCATTTCCCAACGATAAAGACTATAAGAGAGAAGTTGAGAATAGATCCCCGGCAAAGCCCCATAAATAAATGCCTGACTATTACTTGCCCCAGCCAATCTCAGCGCTTGTGTCGCATTGGGGGAGTGATTTTCCAGGGTCTCGCCAAATAAACGCCCTAACACTCCTGTGGTGTGCAAGGCTAGCGCTAAGGTTCCAGCAAATGGGCCCAAACCTACTGCTAACACCATTAATACCGCCCAAACAAGTTCTGGCACCGATCGCAGAAAATTTAAGAAAAAACGGGTCACCACTTTTGCGCCATGACCAAACTGTCCAGCTGCTGGCAGCGCTAGAAAAAGACTCGCAATTGCCGACAATAAGGTGGCCAAGGCAGAAATGGCCAAGGTCTGCAATACACCACTCCATACCTTCTGTAAAAAAGATGGCGAGAGATCCGGTGGAAAAAAGCGTGCTGCATAAATAACAATGTCACTCATAGCTTGCTTAGTAAATAAAGCCAGAGGATTAAATGAAAGATAAACAAAGCTCACCACAATAAATAATGTGATCAGCACAAGCGTAATGAGACACTTTAGACAAAATTCGCGAGCAGGGTAGTGGTTCATGCGAGCTGCCGACGAATAATGAGACTGATGTAGTCTGCGAGTAAAACCAGCAATAAAAACATGATCAGGATGGTAGATACCTCCCCGCCATTGAGCATCTTCATTGACTGGTCCATTAGCTGCCCTAAACCACCAGCACCTACAAAACCCATGACAACCGAGGCCCTAACCGCACATTCCCAGCGATAGATGGTGTAAGAGGCTAGCTCTTGTGAGGCACCTGGCAATAACCCATATAAAAATGCATTGATACGGCCGCTACCTAACATCAATAGCGCTCTAGCAGGTAGGGTGTTTTCAGTCTCCAAGATTTCGGAATACACTTTTGCGAGCATGCCACCATAGGTAATAGCGATTGCTAGCACTCCTGCGATTGGACCTAAACCAAATACTCTCACCAACAGTAAGGCCCATACAATTTCCGGAATACCTCTGAGTAATAACATCAGCATTCGGGCAAGATATCTACCGAGCTTTGCGACGCGATGACCTGAGGCAGGACCAATACGCGAAATCGATAGGCTATAGGTGATGATGAGGCCTAATGGAATTGCCATCAGCATTGCCAAGGCAATGCCTGCTGTTGCCATCGCTAAAGTTTCTAAAGTAGCCTTGAATACCAAAGCTAAAAATGATAATTCCAGATTAGGTGGAAAAAACTGAATTAAAAAGTTGGAAAAAACTTTAAGATTGCTAACTTCAAATAATGCAAATACATCAAACTGTGCCAATTGCATCATTGGCCATAAGATCGCTAACGCAATACACGTCACCACAAAACGCCTGAGCGCATCTGGATCCCTGAGATAGACCGCTCTTTTCATAGCTATGTATTTACGCTACCTTGTTTTGGCAGAACACCACGTTCAGATGCATACAACTGTTGCAGCAAACTTTCACTCACTTCAGATGCTGCTAAGTCAAAAAAGACTTCCCCATCCTTCAGCCCAATGATTCTTGGGAACCACCGTAAAGCAATATCTACTGCATGAAGACTTGCCACAAAACAAGCATCTCTAGTTCGAGCATCCTCTAAAAGACGCTGAATCGTTAAATCAGAAAGAACAGGGTCCATTGCTGATACTGGCTCATCAGCCAGCAATAAATGGGGCTTTTGATACAGCACACGTGCGACACCCACTCTTTGCAATTGCCCTCCAGACAGGCGATCACAACGATCAAAGAGGCGGTCTGCGAGATCAAGTTTTTGCAGACACAACTCCGGACCTGCAATATCTACCGGATAGATTAAGGATAAAAGAGACTTCCAGAGCGGCCACTGACCAAGACGGCCAGCTAAGACTGCGGTAATCACTCTTTGCCTTGGTGGAATCGGGGCCGCTTGATGTACTAAGCCTATTTGAGAGCGTAAACGGCATAACTGCCCTTTTGAAATCGCCCATGGATCAATACCGAATACTGATATCGACCCAACGCTAGGGCGCAGTGAGGTTGCTATCAAGTTAAGCAAGCTCGTTTTGCCAGAACCAGATGATCCAATAATCGCAATTGATTCCCCAGCTGAGGCGCTAATATTGATATTTTTTAGCGCCTCTTTGCCATTGCTATGACTAAAACTAACTTGCTTAAATGCAAATGCTATTTTTTTCACTTAATCAAACCAGCACCAATTGCAGCCTTTTCAATTTCATCGTAGTTAGATGACTTAGTAGGTATATATTTGCTGGCTCTCTGAAGATCCATTAATTCTTTTTGGGCAGGATCATTGACGCTTAATTTTAAAAATGCGTCGCTAATTTTTTTTGTTACCGCTGCATCCAAACCACCTCGTACTGTCCAGTTGTAATCATGGTACGAAGGCGTTGTATAAAGAACTTTTACTTTTTCGGTATTAGGATTTTTCGCATCAGATAATTTATCCCAAACAGATGCATTTAAAGCGCCAGCATCTACTTTACCGCTAGCAACGAATGCGACTGTTGCATCATGGGCTCCAGAAAAAGCAATACTCTTAAAGTCTTTATCTGGATTAATGCCTGCCTTCATTAGGTAAAAACGCGGCATTAAATGGCCTGAAGTAGATGATGGTGAACCGAAAGCAAAGGTCTTGCCCTTTAAATCTGTCAAGGTCTTTGCCGAGCTAGCCTCAGGAATAATAAATTTACTCGTAAATTTTTCATCTTCAAGACGCTGAATGATCGGCTTGACGGCGCCATTCGTACGAATCTTTGCTTGAATATAAGTAAACCCGCCTAACCAAGCCATATCGATTTTATTTGTTGCCAGCGCTTCCACAACTGCGGCATAGTCTGTCACAGGCGTGAATTCGACTTTCATACCCGTTTCTTTAGAAAGATATTCGCCCAAAGGAAGAAATTTTCTTTGTAGCTCAGTTGGTGATTCATCTGGAATCGCGGAGACACGTAACACGCCTTGCGCTTGAGCTGGAAGCGTGAACATGCTACAGCAGATCGTTGTTAAAACAAGGCTAAGTGAAAATTTCAAGGTGTTTAGTTTCATGTTAGTTGGGTACTTTCTATTGAATTAAAGGAGTGGCCTTTAGGCTACAGAAATGCCTGAGCCCTGTACAAATTGACCTATTTTTTGAGCATGTGAAAATCCATCTGCTCTAAGAATTTCCAATACCTGCTCGGTCGCTTCTGGACTGCAAGAGATTAATAAACCCCCGCTAGTTTGGGGATCGGACAAGAGGTTTTTCTGCCACTCATTCAAATTAGAGGCCATCTGTATTTCATGACCATAGCCCAGCCAGTTACGCGGTGATGCGCCAGTAAAGATACCTTCTTTTACCAGCTTGACCGCCTCAGAAACTACTGGAATAGAGTCCCACTGAATCTGGGCAGAAAGCTTTGCTCCACGACACAGTTCCAATAAGTGCCCTGCTAAGCCAAACCCTGTCACATCCGTGAGCGCATGCACGCTATCGAGTTGAGATAGTGCTACGCCTGGTTTATTCAACTTAGTCGTTAAGGCAATCATCTCCTGGTAAGCAGAGTCAGAAAGCTGCTCTTTTTTCAGCGCAGCAGAAAGAATGCCTACACCCAAGGGCTTACTAAGAATGATGCTATCGCCTAACTTTGCACCGGTATTACGCTTGAGTTTTTTTGGGTCTACTACACCAATAGCGACCAAGCCATAAATGGGCTCTACAGTATCGATCGAGTGACCACCAGCAATCATAATGCCGGCTTCTGCACACACCGACTCACCGCCAGCGGTGATTTGCTGAATGACTTCCAAAGGAAGGACATTGATTGGCATGCCCAATAGCGCTAGAGCAAAAAGAGGTTGGGCCCCCATAGCGTAAATATCTGAGATCGCATTTGTTGCTGCAATTCGCCCAAACTGATAGGGGTCATCGACAATCGGCATAAAGAAATCTGTGGTCGCCACAATCGCTTGATGTTCGTTGATTTGATAAACAGCAGCATCTTCATTGTTATCAGAACCTGCCAGCAGTGCAGCAGGTATCTGGCGAATAGGAGAAGATTTTAGAATATCGCTCAAAACACCTGGGGCAATTTTGCAACCACAGCCCCCGCCGTGAGAGAGGGAAGTAAGACGACCGTTGTATGTCATGTTGAAGAGCTCAATTTAAAAGTAAGAAGATGGGTAAGAACTGTGTGAGCTTACCTAATTTATGGCAAACAGGTACGAAAGCCGCAAAATGGGTCGCTTCTAGAGGGTAAATAAAAATTTCTGAACTGCGGGCGTCGCAAATACTTTGGGGTGAAAGAACTCCAGCCCTTTAAAACCCGATAGCTGCCATCGAACCAAGGACTCGAGTAATCTTGATAAGGGTCAGCGCTAAATCCTGCAAAAGGCATAAAAACACTACTAGTCCACTCCCATAAGCCTGAGTAACACCAACTTGCAGGAGAAGATAGCATTAATGAGGCGAGCTCATGCTCATTGGGCAGACGATGGCCACGCCACAAACAATACCGCTCAGCATCTTGAGCGGATATGTGTCGAACAGGTGCCTGCAAATCCATTGCTAACCACTGATGAAATGATCTTTCATACCACTGGCCGCCCTCTTGCTTCCAATGCAATGGTGGATCAACCAATGAGCCCATGCCCGAGTCTCGATGCGCCTCTAAAAACTCTAGATACTGCCCGTTATTCACTGCATGACTAGAAATTGAAAAACGAGGAATCGTCACTTCGTGCTGCCATTTTTCATTATCAAAAACAAAGCCAGAATGCGGAGCTGACCCTAGTTGAATTTGACTTGTAGGTATTTCAATATAAGTCGGCTCTAAACTAAGTGACTTAAGCAAAGAAATATCAGAATCCTCTTTAATCGGCCATGCATACGCCAAATACTGCCACGTATAGGCGAATGCTTCATTATGCATATCCTGGTGATAAAGAGACAGCTGAATAAAGTAAGCCTGCTCAGGAGTTAAAGATCCCGATCTCAGCATGGCACATGAACGCTCCGTCACATCTGAAAAATAATTTAGAAGGATCTCAAGTGATGGCAATTGAACTTGCCAGCGATCATCATGAACAATTCCAGACGAATTAAATAAAGCATCAGCATCAGCGAGAAGAGAGGGATTGGATTGAAGCCCATGTCGATGCACCCAAAATTCTTGAAACCAAATGAGGTGACCAAACTCCCAATGTGGGGGATTCAAATTCGATGAAATAGAGACAGTTTCTTGCCCTTTACCCAAATTACTAATGACGGTGCGTGTAATCAAAGCCGAACGCTCAAAGGCTTTCAGCAGAGTTTGCGCCGACGGCCATGGATCGTACTGCAGAAAGTCAGGCCTAGTCATTTAGTTGAAATTAGTATTAGTGAGAAAGTTTATTAGCACTCAATTCTACTGAATTCATCCATTATTGCGAAGCTCACTCGCATGAGGGCAATTGAGAATGGATAAATATAATGCTAAAAAATACCAACCCGAAGGTTGGTATTTTCATTTCTGGTGGGCCCACCAGGACTTGAACCTGGGACCAAAGGATTATGAGTCCTCTGCTCTAACCAACTGAGCTATAGGCCCGTTAGTCTTTGAATCAATCCTCTTCGAGGAAGGTCTTGAGTTTGTCACTGCGGCTTGGATGACGCATTTTTCTCAAGGCCTTGGCTTCGATTTGACGAATACGCTCACGAGTAACGTCAAATTGCTTGCCCACTTCTTCGAGAGTGTGGTCTGTACTCATCTCCACACCAAAGCGCATGCGCAATACTTTTGCTTCGCGTGGTGTCAATGAGTCCAATACATCTTTAACCACATCGCGCATGGAATCATGCAATGCAGCCTCAGCTGGCGCCAAAGTATTGCTATCCTCAATAAAGTCACCCAAATTAGAGTCTGCATCATCACCAATTGGTGTTTCCATGGAGATTGGCTCTTTAGCAATCTTCATAATCTTGCGAATCTTGTCCTCAGGAATTTCCATCTTGAGTGCCAAGGTTGCAGCATCTGGCTCATGACCAGTTTCTTGCAAGATTTGACGGCTAATACGGTTCATCTTATTGATCGTCTCAATCATATGCACTGGAATACGGATCGTACGAGCTTGGTCCGCAATAGAACGGGTAATCGCTTGACGGATCCACCATGTTGCATAGGTAGAGAACTTATAACCACGGCGGTATTCAAACTTATCTACCGCCTTCATCAAACCGATATTACCCTCTTGAATCAAATCCAAGAACTGCAAACCACGGTTGGTGTATTTCTTAGCAATCGAGATTACCAAACGTAAGTTGGCAACAGTCATTTCACGTTTTGCTTCACGCGCACGCTTCTCACCAGCGATCATTTGCTTGTTTACTTCTTTTAACTCTGGAAGTGGCAATACAACACGCGTCTGAATATCGATCAATTTCTGCTGTAGCTCCTGAATTGCCGGAACGTTACGTTGCAATAATGCTATGTATGGCTTGTTTTCTTTGAGCAACTTAGCAGTCCACTCTAGGTTCATGGACATCTTCGGGAAGTCTTTTAATACTTCACCGCGATTAACGCCTACCTTGTCCACCAGCAAACTCACAATACCGCGCTCGAGCTTCCAGACTTGGTCTACTTGTGAACGCATGGTGTCACACAACTTCTCAACACTCTTAGCAGTCAAACGGAAACCAAGCAACTCACCACGGATAGCTTCTTGCGCCTTGATATACGCTGGGCAGTTGTAGCCTTCTTTATCAAAAGCACGACGCATCTTGTCAGCTTGAGTACGAACAATTGCAAACTTCTCTAATGAGATTTGCTTCAATTCTTCTAATTGCTTTGCATTGGCTGTGGCTGCGCCACCACCGCCACCGCCGCCTTCATCTTCGCCACCTTCTTCGTCACCCTCTTCAGCATCTGGGTCAACTTCTGGCTCTTCTGGTCCAAGCTTAATATCTTCGGCGTTAGGGTCAACCAATCCATCAACAAACTGATCAATCTCCATCTCGCCACTAGCAATCTTGTCTACGTTGGCCAAGATTTCGCCAATCGTGACAGGGCAAGCAGCCAACGCCATCACCATATCTTTAAGGCCTGCCTCAATCTTCTTCGCAATGACGATCTCGCCCTCACGAGTCAAGAGGTCAACGGTACCCATCTCGCGCATATACATACGCACTGGATCGGTTGTACGGCCAAACTCTGAATCTACAGTGGCTAAAGCGGCTTCTGCCTCTTCTTCAGCCTCTTCTTCGGAAGTGGTTGCAGAGGCATTTTCATTGAGCAACAGCGTTTCAGCATCTGGAGCTTGCTCGTAAACGGTAATGTTGATGTCGTTTAAGAGGCTAATCAAGGTTTCTAATGCATCTGCATCAGACAACTCATCTGACATCACATCATTCATTTCGCCATGAGTTAAGTAACCCTTGGACTTGCCCATCTTGATCAAGATCTTTAGACGGGTGCGACGTAATTCTTGCTGCTCTTCAGAGCCTAGCTGTTGCGCTGCGAATTCTTTTAAGAGTGCCTTTTCTTTTGCCTTACGCTCGCGCGCTTTTTGACGGTCCGTCAATACTGGCTCAGCACCCTCTGCAGGAGCATCCGCTTTTGGCTTGCGACCTTTTTTTACTTCTTCAGTCGCAACAAGCTCAGCCTCTGACTCAACAGCTTTTGCTTTTTTGCCCTTAGTTTCTTTTGCTTCTTTTACCTCTTTTGCCACCTTAATTTCTTTGACTGGCTTAGCTGGCTTTTCGACCACAGTCTTAGGGGCAATAGCGGCCTTAAGTTTTTTAGGCATCTCTACTTTTGCTACTGGCTTAGCTGGTGCTTTTGCTTTTACCGCTGGCTTGACTGCTTTAGCAGGAGTCTTCGCTGGTTTAGGGGGTGCTTTTGCTGCTGGCTTGGCCGCTTTAGCAGGAGCTTTAACTGGTTTTACAGGTGCCTTCGCTTTTGCTGCTGGTTTGGCTGCTTTAGCAGGAGCTTTAACTGGTTTAGCAGGCGTCTTGGCTTTTGCCACCGGCTTTGCGGGCGCCTTCGCTTTTGCTGCTGGTTTGGCTGCTTTAGCAGGAGCTTTAACTGGTTTAGCAGGCGTCTTGGCTTTTGCCACCGGCTTTGCGGGCGCCTTCGCTTTTGCTGCTGGCTTGGCTGATTTGACTGCTGATTTTTTCTTGATATTAGGCATTGATTAGCACTTACTCACGTTACTGATGATTGTTCTCGACTGATTACGCACAGCCACTATGTCCACTTGCCCCAAATTTCTTCAAAATAAAGCGCAAGTGGCTGAATTAAATCGGTTTTTTTCTGGGAATAGAGGATTATAGTCGATTGCGACTTTTTTACCCCCTGACTTACTCAAAATAGGGGGTAAATTTCAGGTTTTTGTAGGTCTAAATCAGAAAATTCTTAGGAGAATTTCAATCTTTCGCCCAGCTCGCGATATCGAGCCCGGTCTTGCTCGGTAGCAGTGCTTCCAGCAATCTTTTGGGCGATTTCCGTCATTTCCATCTTGAGATGGGTTAACTCGAGCTTTTTAAAGGCCCCGTCTAAATCGGCAATTGCACCTTCAATCTCCAAATCGGAGCCCATGACCCGTTTCCTCAATACCTCATAGAGCGGAGCCAGCTCACTTCGGGATAACTGTTCTTGGAATAAAGCGAATGCGCCAGCACCTACTGCTGGCGGCTTGCCATTCTCACCAGGAATCAATTCCACCTGGTCACATTGAGTCAACAAATCCTTCATGAGCTCCAATGCTTTTTCTGAACGCAATTCAGAAGCTTGCAAAGCAAGCGCCCGCTTATTAGCATCCAAGGCTTTACCTAAATGCGGAAATTGAATCAAGACTCGCAACATCTGCTCTGCTAAATCAGTAGGAGCCTGAGGTGGTGGAATATTGAGTACGGGAGCTCTTTTCGCTGAACCCTTCGATGCTTGCCAAGGCGCACCTTGCGTTCTATTTCCACTATTGGCTTGCACAAAGTTTGGAGCGCGTTGATTCGTTGTTGCATAAGCACCTTGCTGAACTGGTGCAGGTGCAACCGTTAGACCACAGAAAGATTCCAGCTCTGCAGGCGTTGAGTTTGTTCGAATAGCCAGCTCGCGCAAAATTTGCGTACGCAAAGCTATTGGCGGCATTGAAAGCAATAAAGGCTTTGCTGCATGATGCGTTTGCGCCCTTCCCTCAGGAGTGGTGAGTTCATGCTCTTGGCTAGCAATCTTAAAGAAGAAGCTGGAGATCGACATCGCCTCTTTGATCACCTTCTCAAAAGCAGGTGCGCCATAAGCACGAACATAACTATCTGGGTCATGCTCCGTCGGCAAGAATAAGAAACGAATCTCTTTGTCGTCGGACATCAATGGCAAACATGCTTCTAGTGCCCGTTGCGCAGCACGCTGACCAGCAGAGTCACCATCGAAGGAAAACACAATGCGATCAGTTTGGCGCAACAACATGCGCACGTGATTCGCAGTACAGGCTGTACCTAAGGTGGCTACTGCATTGGGGAAGCCCAATTGCGCTAGTGCCACGACATCCATATAGCCTTCACATACAAGCACATACTCTTGCGAGCGAATGGCTTGTCTTGCTTCAAATAATCCGTATAGCGTATTACCTTTAGAGAATAACGGCGTCTCTGGAGAATTTAAATACTTGGGCTCACCTTGGTCGAGAATGCGACCACCAAAGCCAATCGTCTGACCTTTGGGATTGCGAATCGGGAACATGATGCGATCACGAAAGCGATCGTAGCGTCTTGCAGTTTGATTATTATCAGTCTGCTCACTCTGAATGAGTAGGCCGCCTTCCAGCAAAGTCTTTGCCACTTCATCATTGGCATAAGTACCAAAGACTGCCTCAAGGCCTTGCCAACCATCAGGGGCATAACCCAAGGCGTAGCGCTTAGCTATTTCACCAGTTAAGCCACGGCCCTTCAGATATTCCACTGCACGCGGCGCTACTTTAAGTTGCTGACGATACCAATCGGCGGCGGTACTCATGACCTCACTCAACGCCATCGTCTGCTGTTGGCGCGCTACATCATTGGCAGTACGCTCTTCACGAGGCACATCCAATCCCGCAGAACGCGCCAAATCTTCAATAGCATCTACATAGCCAAGACCGGAATATTCCATGAGAAAACTAATAGCAGAGCCATGCGCTCCACAACCAAAGCAGTGATAGAACTGCTTAGTGGGTGATACTGAGAATGAAGGGGATTTCTCAGAATGAAAAGGGCACAAACCTTGATAGTTCGCGCCCGCTTTTTTTAACTTCACGTGCTGCCCAACCACATCCACGATGTCGACCCGATTCAATAAATCGGCAATGAAGGATTGGGGAATGAGAGCCATCAGTAGTAGATGAGGCTTACCTGTAGATTACTGAGCGAGCGCGGCTTTTACTAAACCAGAAACTTTGCCCATATCAGCCTTACCTGCCAGCTGACCTTTCAGAACGCCAATCACTTTGCCCATATCTTGTGGGCCAGCAGCGCCAGTCGATGCAACCGCTGCAGCAACAGCCGCCTCCACGTCAGCGTCAGACAATTGTGCTGGCAAGTAGTCTTGAAGAATCACCATCTCAGCCGCCTCAATCGCCACCAAATCATCACGATTGGCTTTTTCAAATTGAGAGATAGAGTCTTTGCGCTGCTTAATCATCTTCTCAACCGTAGCGATGACACTGGCATCATCCATCACAATGCGATCATCTACTTCACGCTGCTTGATAGCTGCAAGCAAAAGACGAATAGTTCCAAGACGCGCAACTTCTTTTGCGCGCATCGCGTTTTTCATATCTTCGGTGATTTGATCTTTCAGACTCATGGCATTTTTCCCGGTATTGAATATCTAATATATTGCTGGCGATTCAAAAGCAAAAACCCGCTGCGTTTCACCGTCAGCGGGTCTCAAAGCCTCTCGGTGAGGAGAGCTTTTAAATTCGATTAGTAAAGCTTTTTAGGCAACATCTGGCTGCGGATACGCTTGTAATGGCGTTTAGCAGCAGCGGCCTTCTTACGCTTACGTTCAGCCGTTGGCTTCTCGTAGAACTCGCGGGCACGCAAGTCTGTCAAAAGGCCATTCTTTTCAATGGTGCGCTTGAAACGGCGCAATGCCACTTCAAAAGGTTCGTTCTCACGGAGGCGGACTGTAGTCATACTTGTTTAACTCGTATATGCTCGAAAAATATCGAAAAATTAACTGAACAGCGATTCTAGCACGACCAAGTAAAAAAATGATTGTTTTAGGCATAGAAACTTCTTGTGACGAGACCGGGGTAGCCGTATATGACACCACCCCCTGGGAAAACCACGCCCCAGCCTATCAGGGCATCCTAGGACAGGCTTTGCACTCTCAAATAGCCATGCACCGAGACTACGGCGGCGTTGTCCCAGAATTGGCCTCTAGAGACCATATACGACGGGTTTTACCTCTTTTGGACGATGCTTTGCACGAGGCCGGGCTCAAATTAAAGGATATTGATGCCATTGCCTACACTCAGGGGCCTGGATTGGCTGGCGCCCTACTGGTGGGTAGCGCTTTTGCCAAATCCCTAGCCCAAGGCCTTCATTTGCCCTCAATTGGGGTTCATCACCTTGAGGGGCACCTGCTTTCCCCGCTTTTAGGGGTTTCCGTACCTGAATTCCCCTTTATTGCCCTCCTAGTCTCCGGCGGGCATACCCAATTAATGCTGGTGAGCGGGGTTGGTAAATATCAACTTCTGGGCGAAACCTTGGATGATGCCGCTGGCGAAGCCTTTGATAAAACAGCCAAATTACTAGGTTTGGACTACCCGGGTGGGGCCGCCATCTCCAAACTGGCGGAAAAAGGTCAATCTGGACGATTTGAATTACCCAGGCCCATGTTGCATTCAGGGGATTTAGATTTTTCCTTCTCTGGACTCAAAACTGCAGTTCTAAACCAAGTGAAAAAATTTGAAGTGCTGGGCATTGCTGATCCCGATGAGATTGCGACATTTCATGCGGATCTCGCGCGAAGTTTTGTCGATTCTTTGGTTGCGGTGTTAGTCAGTAAATCAGAGAAAGCGCTCAAGCAAGCCGGCTGCAAACATGTGGTGCTGGCTGGTGGCGTCGGCGCAAACTTGCAGTTACGCGCAGCTCTGAATGCAAGCGCTAAAAAGAATCGATTTGAAGTGCACTATCCGCCAGTTGATCTATGTACTGATAACGGCGTGATGATTGCATTTGCTGGGGCTCTGCGTATGCTGGCAGAAAACAATGGCTCCACCACTTCGGGCGCTTTTGATATCAAACCCCGCTGGGATTTGGCGAGCAATAATCTCGCTTAAGTAAATCTCGTTTAGTGCCGCTTACTTAGTAAGGCTAATTTTGGCGTAGGCGCTGTGATTGTGAATCGACTCAAAGTTTTCAGCCTCAACCACTAAAGACAAAATACGGTCATCGTTTTTTAGCTGGCCGGCCACATCACGTACCAAGTCTTCTACAAACTTCGGATTGTCATAAGCGCGCTCGGTAACCCACTTCTCATCAGGGCGCTTAAGCAAACCCCACAACTCACTAGAGGCCTGGCTCTCAGCGGCAACAACCAAATCTTCCACCGTCATCTTCGTTTGTGGATGAAGCTCAACAGACATCGTTACATGTGAGCGTTGATTGTGTGCACCGTACTCAGAAATTTCTTTCGAGCAAGGACACAAACTCATCACTGGAACTAGAGCACGAAGAGTTAATTCAACATCAATCGATCCAGCAGCATTTTGTTTTGCCTTCGCCGTCCAAGTCACTTCGTAGTCCATCAAGCTCTCAACACCAGATACGGGTGCGGCTTTTTTTACAAAGTGTGTATAAGTAAATTGAATGCGGCCTTCGCTCGCATTGAGTAGCGGCAACATCTCGCGCACCATGGCAACTACAGATGCACTGTCAATAGGTTCATTATGTTTTTGCAAAAGCGCAATGAAGCGAGACATGTGCGTACCCTTCACATGCGCAGGTAAAGCCACATCCATCTCGAAATTGCCAACGGCTGGCATCACACCTGTCTGAGTGCGGATGCTTAATGGATGGCGCAAGCCCCGAATCCCCACCTGCTCAATCGGCAGGGCACGCTCATCATGCGAGGACTGTACATCCGGCATAGCTTGGTGTTTGAGAAAGGCGGTGTTGATGTCGTTCATGACTCTATTTTCAGGGAAAAATGACTTATTTGCCTGCGGCCACAGGATTTGCAGCAGTTTTGGCAGGAAAACGTAGGGAAATAGCCTTTGCGATTCCCTCAGAGTCCAGGCCACATTTACTCATTAAGAGTTTGTAGTCACCATGCTCTACGAACTCATCTGGAAGACCTAATTGCAATAGGGGCTTATTGATACCCATAGCAGAGAGCGCCTCTAGGCAAGCGCTACCTGCACCACCCTGAATGGCGCCATCCTCAATCGTCACAAAATAATCATGGTCTTGCGCCAAGGATTTGAGTAGCTCCAGATCCAATGGTTTCACAAAACGCATATTGGCAACCGAAGCATCAATTTGCTCAGCAACCTCAAGCGCTGGATAAAGCAAGGTACCAAAAGCCAAAATGGCTATACGCTGGCCTGCAGGTGCATTGGACTTACGACGCAATTCGCCTTTACCCAAAGGTACGGTACGCAATTCTTTTGAGGGAATAGTTCCGACACCAGCGCCACGCGGGTAACGCACTGCACTTGGGTGCGGTTGATGAAAGGCTGTCGTCAATAAATCGCGACACTCTGCTTCATCGGCAGGCGTCAAGACCAACATATTGGGGATACAGCGCAAAAACGGAATATCGTACGCGCCCGCATGCGTTGCACCATCCGCACCAACTAAGCCAGCACGGTCTAAAGCAAACAATACCGGCAGATCCTGAATCGCCACATCATGAATCAGTTGATCGTAAGCGCGTTGCAAGAAGGTTGAATAGATCGCCACTACGGGCTTCATTCCTTCGCATGCCATGCCGGCAGCAAAAGTCACAGCATGCTGTTCTGCAATGCCGACATCGTAATAACGCTTCGGGAAATTCTTTTCAAATTCTACGAGACCAGAACCTTCACGCATTGCCGGTGTAATACCAATCAATAATGGGTCGGCGTGCGCCATATCGCACAACCACTCACCAAATACTTGAGTAAAGGTTTTTTGAGCAGGGGTGGCGGACTTCTTAACACCCTCTTCTGGATTGAATTTGCTGGGGCCGTGATACAGAACAGGATCAGCTTCGGCCAACTCATAGCCTTGACCCTTGCGCGTCACGACATGCAAAAACTGTGGTCCGCGACCCTCAAGCGCTAAGCGGCGTACGTTTTGCAACATCGGAATCAGGGCATCCAAATCATGGCCATCGATTGGCCCGAAGTAGTTAAAGCCAAACTCTTGAAAAATGGTTGATGGCGAGACCATGCCTTTGGCATGATCTTCTAAGCGCTTAGCAAACTCACGCAAAGGAGGGGCGATGGATAAAACACTGTCAATACCCTTCTTCGTTGCAGTGTAGATATTGCCACTCAACAATCTAGCCAAGTGGCGATTGAGTGCGCCCACCGCCGGCGAGATCGACATATCGTTGTCGTTCAAAATCACCACTAATGGCAAGTCGTCATACACACCCGCATTGTTCATGGCTTCAAATGCCATGCCGCCAGTCATGGCACTATCGCCAATCACCGCAACAGCGACTTGCTTCTCACCTTTAGTCTGGAAGGCGCGCGCCATACCCATCGCCGCAGAAATACTCGTTGAGGAGTGACCAGTACCAAAGGCATCGTATTCGCTTTCAGCGCGACGCGGAAAACCAGATAGGCCGTCGAACTGACGCAAGGTATTCATGCGCTCACGACGACCAGTCAAAATTTTGTGCGGATAACTTTGGTGACCTACATCCCAGACAATGCGATCTTGCGGCGTATCAAATACATAGTGCAATGCAATCGATAACTCCACCGTTCCCAGGTTGGAGGAAAGATGTCCACCCGTTTTAGAAACAGAATCCAATACAAACTGACGCAACTCATCAGCAAGCGTACGAAGCTGCTCGCGAGGAAGTTTTTTTAAATCTGCGGGGGAGTGAATGGAATTTAAAGTCATCAAATCTTCAATAATCTTATTTGCCTCTATTAACCACCAGCAGAGCCAAATCTTTTAAAGCCTGGGCTTTAGCACCAAAACCATCTAGGCTAGCAATTGCTGTTTCTTGCAAATCTTTTGCTGCTTTCTTGGCATAGTCTAAACCCATCAAGGTGACATAGGTTGGCTTGTCATTGGCAGCGTCTTTCCCAGCGGTTTTACCCAAGGTTTGACTATCTGCAGTGGCATCGAGAACATCATCCACAATTTGAAAGGCCAAGCCCAAAGCTTCTGAGTAATTTTGGAGACACTGCATTTGAGTCGAATTGAGTTTGGCAGCAATGCCGCCCATCTGTACCGAGCAAGAAAGTAGAGCGCCTGTTTTCATCGCATGCATTTGCTTTAAGCCGGCAAGATCTAATTTCTTACCCACACTCTCTAGATCAATTGCTTGACCACCAGCCATTCCACGCGAACCGGATGCGCCTGCTAATGCGCCAATCATGGCTAAACGAGTATCCACATCACACTGCGCAGTTGCCAAAATCTCAAATGCACGAGTCTGCAATGCGTCACCGACCAACAAAGCCGTCGCCTCGTCATATGCCTTATGCACTGTAGGTCGACCACGACGCAAATCATCATCATCCATGCAAGGCAAATCATCGTGCACCAATGAATAGGCATGAATGCATTCAATCGCAACAGCCGCCGCATCTAAGGCATTTTTTTTCTCTGAATTAGCATCGCTGCCCAGTTCCCCAGCCGCATAAACCAATAAAGGACGAATGCGCTTGCCACCACCTTGAGCCGCATAGCGCATAGCCTCATGCAAGCGCGCAGGATTGGTATTGGCAGCATCCAGCAAGCTCTCCAAAGCCAGCTCAGTTCGCTGCCCGTGAGACCGAACCCAATCCTCGAATGAAAGCATATTGTTCATGAAGGTCAAATTTCAGCGTGATTTACGCTTCAAATACCCGCACTTGCTGCTCGACTTGAGCAAGCATGGCCTGGCAATGTTTCAAGAGCGCTGCGCCACGTTGATAAGCTAAAAGCGTCTCCTCTAGGGAGAATTTGCCCGACTCCATGTCAGAAATTAGCTTTTCCAACTCCTTGACGGCATGCTCATAACGCAAGCTAGGGTCGATTTGAACCTCAAGACCGGGTTTCTGACCCTCAGATTTCTTTGCTGGCATTGGCTTATTTCCTTCAAATTTCTTACAGATATAGCCCTACATATTAAAGCGAGACGGGGGTCAGATGGGTATAATCAGCCCCTTCCTTTCCAATATCGATCCGTCGATGGTTGGATTGGTTATTCCGCTTAGCTTCGGCTGACGTTTTCGGGGGTGGGGAGAATGACTAATCTGGCTACCGCGCAGCAGCTTGCGCCGTCCAATTTACAACTGCCGGTTTCGGCCTATTTTGACGTTGATCTCTATCAGCGTGAAATTGAACTGCTATTTAAGCAGGGCCCGGGCTATGTTGGTCACGAACTGATGGTGCCCGAGATTGGCTCCTACCAAACCCTGAGCTCAGAAAATGAGGGGCGCTTGCTGGTTCGAAACCAGCAAGGTGTTGAACTACTCTCGAATGTCTGCCGCCATCGCCAGGCGCTCATGCTCAACGGTAAGGGCAAAGCGGATAACATTGTTTGCCCCTTGCATCGCTGGACCTATGATTTAAACGGTCAATTAATGGGCGCACCCCATTTTGAAGATAAGCCCTGCCTCAATCTAGGTAAATCTCCTTTGCAGAATTGGCAAGGACTCTTATTTGAAGGTGCGCGCGATGTCCGCACTGATCTTGCCAAGCTTGGCGTTGCTGACGATCTCAACTTTGAAGGTTACGTTCTAGATCATGTAGAGGTCCATGAATGCAATTACAACTGGAAGACCTTTATCGAGGTCTACCTTGAGGACTATCACGTCGTACCATTTCATCCAGGCCTAGGTAAGTTTGTTTCTTGTGAAGACTTACGTTGGGAATTTGGAGACTGGCACAGTGTGCAAACGGTTGGCATTCACAAGAATTTAGAGAAGCCTGGCTCACCGGTCTACCAAAAGTGGCATGAAGCAGTATTGCGCCATCATGAAGGCAAGACCCCCCGCCATGGTGCCATCTGGCTCACCTACTACCCCAATGTGATGGTCGAATGGTATCCAGGCGTTTTATGTGTTTCTACTCTGCATCCGATGGGCCCAAATAAAACCCGCAATGTAGTTGAGTTTTACTACCCAGAAGAAATTGCTCTCTTCGAGCGCGAGTTTGTGGAAGCAGAGCGTGCGGCCTATATGGAAACCTGTATCGAGGATGACGAGATTGCGGAGCGCATGGATGCTGGTCGCGCTGCCCTACTTGCCCGGGGTCAAAATGAAGTGGGGCCCTATCAAAGCCCTATGGAGGACGGCATGCAACATTTCCATGAATGGTACCGTCGCGCCATGAGCTATCAAGGCGCATAATTTAATTGTGCCTTGAGCGACATGGATTCGCACAAAATAAACCTGCTGTATTTCTCTTGAAATGGGAATACCAAATGACTCCGCTGATTACCGCAAACCAGTTAGAAGAAATCCTCAATAGTGGCGAGAATGTGTTGCTTTGCGATTGCCGCTTTGATTTAGTTGATCCACTGGCAGGTCGCAAGTCTTATCTCGAAGGCCACATTCCTGGTGCACTGTATGTCGATTTAGATCAGGATTTATCTGGCACCAAAACCGGAAAAAATGGTCGCCACCCACTTCCCACCCCAGAGGCCTGGGCACAAACCAAATCACGCCTAGGCATGGATTCAAAAACCGCAGTGATTGCTTACGATAATCAAGGTTCCGTTTACGCAAGTCGCTTATGGTGGATGCTCAAGGCTACTGGCCATGCCAATGTTCAAGTGCTGGATGGGGGTCTAGATGCCTGGAATGGCCCAATCGGCACCCTGCCACGCCAAGCTCAAGCCACAAGCACTCCGGTACCAAGCATGCCTTATGTTGGGCTAGTCCTAGCGAATGGCGTCATGGAGAATCTGCAAAGCAAACAAAGTGTCGTCATTGATGCTCGTGCAAACGATCGCTTTCATGGTCAAAATGAAACTTTAGATCCAGTTGGCGGACATATTCCCCATGCGATTAATCATTGCTTCAGAGAAAATCTCTCTGGTAAAGCTTTCAAGACTCCAGAACAGTTGTACAAAGAGTTTCATGATCTCTTGGGATCGACCAAAGCCTTCGAAGTCATTCATCAATGTGGCTCTGGTGTAACAGCGTGCCATAACCTTCTAGCAATGGAAATCGCTGGCCTTAAGGGCTCACGTCTATATGCGGGCAGTTGGAGTGAATGGTGTGCCGACCCAAGTCGGCCGGTAGCGCTTTAATGTAAGAACGACAGCAAAATTACCAAGCCAACGCCACAAGCAATCAAAATCGTTTGACGCAAAGACTCAGCCCAATGCGGGCGACGATGCATTTGTGGAATGAGATCGCTCACGGCAATATAAATAAAACTACTCGAAGCAATCACAAGCAAGTAAGGCATTGCTGCATGCGCCTTTTCCAAGAAGAAGTAAGCCAGTACGCCGCCCACTACTGCAGATAAACCACAAATGAAGTTGTACATCAAAGCGCGAGTTCGAGTGAACCCGGCATTGAGTAGCACAATAAAATCCCCAATCTCTTGCGGGATCTCGTGAGCAATGATGGCAATCGCAGTAAAGATGCCCACCTGGTAATCAGCCATGAATGCGGCAGCGATCAAAACACCATCCACAAAATTATGCAATCCATCACCGACCAGAATCATCCAACCACTGCGACCAGCTACTTCAGCATCATGACCGTGGTGATGGCCGTGACCATCCCCTTCATGGTGATGACTGTGGCGCAACAAAGCAATCTTCTCGAGCAAGAAAAAACCTAAGAGCCCTGCAAGCAAGGTAGCAAATAGTAGCTGAGGGCTCGCACCCGCCATCGTGAATGCCTCAGGCAGGGAGTGCAGCAAAGCAGTGGCCAACAAAATACCAACGGAGACACTGACCATGCCGTGAACCATCTTCGACAGCAAAGATAAAGAAAAACTCGCAGCAACAAGAACGCTAGCCGTTCCTGCTAGCGCTGTTACCAACAAAATGCTTTGCAGAACTGACATAGAAATTAGGCAACCCCGTTTTGTTTAAACCAGGCAATGCATTTTTCCCAGCCATCCTTGGCAGGACCTTCGCGATAGCTTGCACGATAGTCAGCATGAAATGCATGTGGGGCATCTGGATAAATTTCGAAACGACAGGCTTTAGCTGCTGGATTTTTTGGGGCTGCTTTTGCAAGCGCTTCACGCATTTGGTCGATACTCTCTAAAGAGATTCCGGTATCGGCACCGCCGTATAGACCCAACACTGGAGCCTTGAGATCCGCAGCAATATCCACGGGGTGACGCGGGTTGCCTTCTGTTTTTTCGCCAATGACACGGCCATACCAAGCCACACCAGCTTTAACCTGAGGTAGCGTGGCCGATAACCAAGTAATGCGACCACCCCAACAGAATCCCGTTACACCCACTTTTTTCAAATCCCCGCCATTCTTGCCGGCCCACACCAAAGCTGCCTGCAAATCATTTAGAACTTGTATATCCGTAGTGGGAGCGACGATATTTTTCTGAATCTCTGCAATGGTGCCGTAAGTGTTGGGATCGCCAGCTCGGGTAAAGAATTCTGGGGCAATAGCAAGGTAACCTAATTTCGCAAAACGTCTAGTGACGTCGGCAATGTATTCGTGAACACCAAAGATTTCACTAGTGACGATCACAATCGGCAAATTACCTTTAGCTTTTCCTGGGCGTGAAACATAAGCGGGTAACTGAAAACTTCCTACCGGAATCATTTGCTCGCCAGCTTTAATGCCAGTGAAATCGGTTTCAATCGCTGCAGCCAGGACCGGCTCGGAGGCCGCCACAAAACCAATACCCATTGATGTTGCAGTAATCGCGGAGGCTTTCATAAAACCCCTTCTATCGCTAGACACTATTTTTGAATCTTGATCTTTTTTCATTGTCATTTTTAGTCTCCTGATTTAGTGCGCCTCTTCCCAATTATCACCAATCCCAATACCCACTACCAAAGGAACCTTCAATTCAGCCACCTTGCACATTAAGTCTGGCAACTTTGCCTGCAAGAGCTCCAACTCATCCAAGGGTACGTCAAATACCAGTTCATCGTGCACCTGGAGCAACATGCGGGTCTTGAGTTGCTCTTTTTCCAACCAGTTCTCGACGGCAACCATGGCCAATTTGATGAGATCGGCCGCAGTTCCCTGCATTGGGGCATTAATTGCAGCCCGCTCCGCACCCTGGCGACGAGGGCCATTCGAGCCCTTGATCTCCGGCAACCACAGGCGTCGGCCAAATACCGTCTCGACATAGCCATTCTCCCTAGCCTCAAGGCGAGTACGCTCCATGTATTGAGCAACACCAGGATAACGGTCAAAGTACTTAGCGATGTAGCTTTGCGCAGCGGATCGCTCAATACCCAAGTTACCAGCTAGGCCGAAAGCACTCATGCCGTAGATCAAGCCAAAATTAATGACCTTGGCATAACGGCGCTGTTCTGAAGTCACGCTTTCCAGTGGCACACCAAAAATCTCAGCCGCAGTAGCTTGGTGGACGTCCTTGCCCGCAGCGAATGCAGCCAGTAAGTTCTCATCTTCGGCAATGTGCGCCATGATGCGTAATTCAATTTGTGAATAGTCGGCGGAGAGCAACTTGCAACCTTCAGCTGGAATAAAAGCCTCCCGAATACGGCGACCCTCTTCAGTCCTAACGGGGATATTTTGCAAATTCGGATCACTCGAAGCTAAGCGCCCCGTTACAGCAGTCGCCTGAGAAAAACTCGTGTGGACGCGCCCTGTTTTGGGGTCAGTCATGCGTGGCAGCTTCTCGATATAGGTGGACATCAATTTAGCGAGACTGCGGTAATCCAAGATGCGTGCCGGCAAAGGGTAATCTTCAGCCAGCTTTTGCAAAACTTCTTCATCGGTTGATGGTGCACCCGATGGCGTCTTCTTGATCACGGGCAGCTCTAATTGTCCGAACAAAATTTCTGCGATCTGCTTGGGGGACTGGATATTGAATGGCTGTCCAGCCAGCTTATGAATCTCGCCCTCCAAAGCAAGCAGACGTTTGCCGACCTCTTGACCTTGCTTAGACAACAGCGCTGAGTCAATCCGAATACCATTGCGCTCCATGATGCCGAGAACACGCATAGCTGGCATCTCAATATTTTCATAAACATATAGGAGCCCTGGACTGCTTTGGATTTGTGGCCATAGCACTTGATGCAAGCGCAAGGTAATGTCAGCATCTTCTGCCGCGTAGTCTGTGGCGATCTTTAAATCCACTTGATCGAAGCCAATCTGATGAACACCTTTACCGCACACTTCCTCATACTTAATGGTCTTCATGCCGAGATGTCGCTCAGCTAAGTTATCCATGTTGTGGGGCATGTGTGATTCGAGCACATAAGATTCCAACATGGTGTCAAACGAAATGCCTTGCAAAGTAATGTCGTAGTTCGCAAAAATATGACTGTCGTACTTGAGATTTTGACCAACTTTTAAATGGGAGGTACTTTCTAACCAAGGCTTCATGCGCGCCAAAACTAGCTCGCGACTAAGCTGGGGCTCTCCAGTGCGATGCGCCACCGGTATGTAACAAGCCTCTCCAGGGGTAACGCAAAGTGAGATACCTACAAGCTCTGCAACTAGAGCATCTAAGCTGGTGGTTTCAGTATCCACGGCCGTCAATTCCGCATCTTCAATTTTTTTAATCCAGCGGTCTAATGCCACCTCATCCAGAACACATTCATATTCCTTACTAATTGCAGCTTGCAGATCGGTCGCTTCTTGCGATAAAGCAGTGGTTGCCTCTGTAGCAGTAGGTCCAAACTTCTTGGATGCAGTCTTTACATTTTCTTCCGAAGCATTTTTCATGGGGCTACCGGCCAAGTCAAAACCTCCACTAGCTTCAGGGGCCGCCCCACCCAATTGCTTCTCAACATCGCGCAACCATGTTTTAAATGCGTAGCGCTCAAATAATTCACGCAAGAGCGGTGCATCCTCTGGTTTCGCATGCAGGTCATCCAAGCCCGGAAGATGAGGGGATAAATCGCAATCGGTTTTAACCGTAATAAGCTGACGAGCCTGCGGGAGCCACTGCAAACTGTTGCGCAGGTTCTCACCTACAACACCCTTAACTTGATCGGCATTTGCCATCAAGTTGTCTAAATCACCAAATTCGGCCAACCATTTATTTGCTGTTTTAGGGCCAGCCTTAGGAACGCCTGGCACGTTATCGACCGTATCTCCAATAATCGACAGGTAATCTACGATGCGCTCAGGAGGTACGCCGAATTTTGCAACGACGCCATCAATATCCAACTTTTCATCAGTCATCGTATTGATTAAGGTGACAGAAGAATTTACCAACTGAGCCAAATCTTTATCGCCAGTAGAAATGATGGTCTCCCAGCCAGCCTGGGTTGCCTGGCAAGCCAAAGTCCCAATGACATCATCCGCCTCAACCCCAGAAACCATTAGCACCGGCCAGCCCAAAGCCTTCACCATGGCATGTATCGGCTCAATCTGCTTAACCAAATCTTCAGGCATGGGAGAACGGTGAGCCTTGTACTCAGAGTACATTTCATCCCGGAAGGTCTTGCCTTTGGCATCAAAAACACAGGCAATGTGGTCAGCCTTGAGTTCTGAGCGTGCCCGGCGCATCATATTCACCATCCCATAGATTGCCCCCGTTGGATCACCCGCCCCATTTCTGAGATCTGGCATGGCATGAAAGGCGCGATAAAGGTAGCTAGAGCCGTCTACCAACAAGAGTCTATGTTTAGTCATACCGCAATCGTACAATCTAGTTGCTAACTGCCTTTAGATCGGGTTCAAATTCCCCTGAAAAGAGGCCTAAAAAGGTGAAAAATGATACACACTCTAACTAACTTACTCCACTCCTCCTTAAGCCAAGCCCTTGTTCTTACAAGCTTTTTGGTCGCTTTTGCTTCTTTTGGCCTGCATTCGGCATATGCCCAGAACAATTCTCAAGCGCTAAGCCCATCTGAGCTACAGCGTATTAATAACCAGCCCTTGGCGCCTGCCGTAAGCGCATCTGATGTGACAAACACCCCCCAAGGCCGCAAGCCAAGCTTTCAGCACAAAGAGGTGACTGGTACTGAAGTTACCGAATATAAAGATGCTAATTCACCCACTCAGGTAGATGTAAAGACCCGCTACACCAGCTACGAAATGGCGCCTCCTGCAACGGTGATGCCGGGCGTCCCCAAGGACGCTGATCTCATCAGCGTACCGAGCATCAGCATTCCTTTTTAATCTTTAGTTATGGCCGTCTTCACACCTGTTGAATTAAGCGATATCTCCAATTGGATCGCAAGCGATTTTGATATTGGTCGAGCTGTTGATATTCGCGGTATTCATGGTGGCATTGAGAACTCCAATTTCTTTCTTGATACTGAAAAGGATGGCAAAAAACAAGAGTATGTTCTGACTATTTTTGAAAGACTGTCAGCACAGCAGCTGCCTTACTATTTAGAATTGATGGGGCACTTGGCCAATAAGGGCATTCCAGTGCCCAAGCCTCTTGAAAATAAGCAGGGGCAAATTCTATTTACCCTCAAAGGTAAGCCTGCAGCAATTGTGAGCAAGCTTCCAGGCCTTTCCAGACTCGCGCCTGAAGCAAAGCATTGCGCCTTGGTTGGTGAGCACTTGGCGAAGATGCATCTGGCCAGTAGCGACTTCAAACACGCTCAAGAAAATCTTCGTAGCCTGTCTTGGTGGCAAAAAACAGTACCGCAAGTGTTATCGCACTTGAGTGATGCACAAAAAGAATTACTCACAACTGAGCTTGCTACTCAAGAACAGTTTTTTGCCTCTGCAGCTTATGCATCACTGCCGCAAGGAGCAAGCCATTGCGACCTGTTTAGAGATAACGTACTGTTTGACCCTCAGGGTGCAAGCGATAGCTCTCAAGACCAGCTTGGCGGCTTCTTCGACTTTTATTTCGCCGGAACAGATAAGTGGTTGTTTGATTTGGCAGTGACAGCAAATGATTGGTGTCTTGCTGAAAACAAGCAAGATTTAGATCCCGCCCGCTTCAAAGCGCTAATGGATGCATATCAGTCTGTTCGCCCATTGACCAGCGAAGAGCAAGCAAGTTGGCCCCTCATGGTGCGCGCTGCAGCTCTGCGGTTTTGGATTTCACGCTTGTGGGATTTTTACTTGCCACGTGATGCCCAAATGCTCACCCCGCATGACCCGCGTCATTTTGAAAAAATTCTCCTAAGTCGCAAAGCAATATGAAACTGAACGCCGTCGCCCCAAAAGAAGGCTACACCTGGATACGTCAAGGTATTTGGCTATTCAAACAAAACCCCTTGGGTTTTCTGATGTTGGTATTTATGTATGTGTTTGTGGCGCAGCTTGCAGTGCTCGTACCAGTGATTGGTATTTTTGCCGTTTTATTACTCACACCCACTTTATCGGTTGGTTTTATGACCGCCTGTCGCCAAGCAATTCAAAAAGAACGCATTCGTCCATCGGTATATGTCATTGCCCTGCAATCCTCGCCCTTAATTCGTAAACGCATTCTGCAATTAGGCCTCATATACGCCGCACTCATCCTAGCGCTAAGCTTTATCTTAAGCATGTTAGTGGATTTTGAGCTACTGATCCCCCTCATGACAAACGACAAACCTGTTACTCCAGAAGCCGTTCGTCAGATTTATCTGATTCTTTTTTTTGGCGGTCTGCTCTATGTACCAGTAGCGATGCTGATGTGGTTTTCGCCTGTTCTAGTTGCTTGGGCTGATATGCCAGTAGCACAGGCGCTCTTTTCCAGCGCCATTGCTTGCTGGACAAATCGTGGCGCATTCTTTTTATATATCGCCATCTGGGGCGCAATCTTAATTGCTATCCCTTTGGCGATTGGCTCTATCTTTGATGCGCTAGATATAGGTCAAGCTGCATCATTCATCATCGCCCCCATCTCCATGGCGGGATTGACGGTGATGCATTGCTCTTTCTTTGCCACTTGGAAGGCATGCTTTGCCGAAAAAGAATCGGCAACACTGATTGCTTAGTTGCTTGCTCAATCTATCGCAGCTAGCTTAGCAATACTCAGCTGCAACCATTTCACACCATGGCGCTTGAAATTCACTTGAGCGCGCGCGTCAGCATCATTACCCTCTAAGCCAGTCACACGGCCCTCACCAAACTTGGTGTGGAAAACATTCTGTCCAACAGTAAATGGGTAGTTGCCTCGTGGCGGTGAAGCCATCCTGGTAACCGAGGTTGAGGCAGATCCTACGCGGCCAATTTGCCTTGCAGGTCGCTCGCGCTCATTACCAGAGTCAAAGAAGTCATTCGATCCAAACTCTCGCTGACGGGTGTAGCCATCTTGCCAAGTTGATCCTGAACGACCACCATTCCCACCAGTAGTGCCGCCCCAACGGGCATCCTTTACTTTTGGTGTAAGCCACTTTAGCGAATCAGATGGCAGCTCTTCCAAGAAACGAGAAGGCATGTTGTAACGCACCTGGCCATGCAACATCCGCGACTGCGTATGGGAGAGATAAAGACGCTCCTTGGCGCGGGTAATCGCGACATACATTAAGCGTCGCTCTTCTTCCAATCCATGTTGCTCATTAATGCTGTTCTCATGTGGGAACAAGCCCTCTTCCAAGCCAGTAATAAATACAGAGGTGAACTCTAAGCCTTTGGCAGAGTGCACTGTCATCAGCTGAACAGCATCTTGGCCTGCCTGAGCTTGGTTGTCACCAGCCTCGAGAGAGGCATGCGACAAGAAAGCCGCTAATGGTGAAACTTCCACTATCCCAAGCGCATTCTCCCCCGGAAGTGTCGCGGCCGTTGCATCCTGACCATAACCCTCTTCCGCAATAAATGCGGTTGCGGCGTTAATTAATTCCTGTAAGTTTTCTACGCGATCCTGACCCTCGCGCTCTGCAAGATAGTGCTGAATTAAGCCGCTGTGCTGAATCACAAACTCCACTGTCTCAGGCAAAGTGTTGTGGCGAGTGGCTTCACGCATGTGATCCACTAAACGCACGAAGCCGCCTAGAGCGGCACCTGCCTTTCCATCCAATGTCGATGCGGCCAAATACAAAGAGCTATTTTGCGCACGTGCCGCATCTTGAACGGCCTCAATCGATCTTGCTCCAATACCGCGCGTCGGGAAATTCACCACGCGTGAGAAAGAGGTATCGTCGTTCGGATTTTCTAGAAGGCGTAAATAAGCCAATGCATGTTTAATCTCAGCGCGCTCGAAGAATCGCAACCCACCATAAACCCGATAAGGAATCGCCGCAGAAAATAAGGCGTGCTCAATGATGCGTGACTGAGCATTACTTCTGTACAACAAAGCAATTTCAGTACGCTTGATGCCACTATTAACCAAGGCTTTGATTTCATCTACAAGCCAAGCCGCTTCAGCGTGATCGCTCGGTGCATCATAGATGCGGACCGGCTCCCCATGCCCTGCATCGGTTCGCAGGTTTTTTCCAAGACGATCCGTGTTGTTTGAAATGAGGTAGTTAGCGGTATCCAAGATGTGGCCATGTGAGCGGTAGTTCTGCTCAAGCTTGACCATCATCGGGTGATATTGCTTTTCATACAGACGCATGTTCTCTACGTCTGCGCCGCGGAAAGCGTAAATGCTTTGATCGTCATCACCCACTGCAAAGACCGCGCTGCTTCCAGCACTACTCACATTTACACGACTAGCATCGTGACCAGAGAGCAACTTGAGCCAGGCGTATTGCAGTGCATTGGTATCTTGAAACTCATCAATCAGGATATGACGGAAGCGTTCTTGATAATGCGTACGAATCGCTTCATTATGTTTGAGTAATTCATAGCTACGTAACAAGAGTTCGGCAAAGTCGACTACACCTTCACGCTGGCACTGTTCATCGTAGGCTTCGTATAGCTGAGCCATCTTGGCCTGGAAGTCATCCCCTGCAGAGAGTTCTTTGGCGCGCTGGCCACGCTCTTTGGCGTGCGCAATGAAGTATTGCAGCTGCTTAGGGGGATATTTCTCGTCATCGACCTTCAAGCCCTTCAAAAGGCGCTTAATGGCGGATAGCTGATCCTGAGTGTCCAGAATCTGAAAAGTGGAGGGTAAACCTGCTTCTTTGTGATGTGCGCGCAGCAAACGGTTGCAAAGCCCATGAAAAGTACCAATCCACATACCCCGGGTATTGATGGGCAACATGGCGCTCAAGCGCAGCATCATCTCCTTGGCAGCCTTATTGGTGAAGGTCACCGCTAAGACGCCAATAGGCGAAACCTGGCCGGTTTGGATCAACCAGGCTATACGGGTCGTGAGGACGCGGGTCTTTCCGCTACCAGCGCCAGCCAGAATCAGGGCTGACTGGGCCTGGCCATTTGAATTGACGGGCGGGAGGGTCACTGCCTCGCGTTGTTCTGGATTAAGGTTTGCGAGCAGGTCTGAGTACATCGCCCCAATTATAATTTGCCTCTTATGCCAAATGCTTCGAATACCCCTAATTCACCAGCGGCCAGTTCCTTAGACGAACTAGCCAAATCCTACGAACCCGCTCCAATTGAAGCTTATTGGGGTCCGGAATGGGAACGCCGAGGCATTGCCGACGCCACCCTAGATGAGGGTAAGGGAGATTTCTCGATTCAATTGCCGCCACCAAATGTGACCGGTACCCTACATATGGGCCATGCCTTCAACCAAACCATCATGGATGGCTTGGTGCGTCATGCCCGCATGTCTGGCAAAAATACCTTGTGGGTTCCAGGCACAGACCATGCCGGTATCGCCACGCAAATCGTTGTTGAGCGTCAACTTGATGCGCAGAAAGTGTCTCGTCATGATTTAGGTCGCGAGAAATTCTTAGAAAAAGTGTGGGAGTGGAAAGAAACTTCTGGAAATACCATCACCCGTCAGATTCGTCGCTTAGGCGCTTCAATTGATTGGGGTAAAGAATATTTCACAATGGATAGCAAGATGTCCAAAGCAGTTGTTGAAGTATTCGTTCGCCTACACGAGCAAGGTTTAATTTACCGTGGCAAGCGTTTAGTGAATTGGGATCCCGTTTTAGGAACTGCAGTCTCTGATTTGGAAGTGGTGAGCGAAGAAGAAGATGGCTCAATGTGGCATATCCGCTATCCATTAGCAGATGGCTCCGGACACCTGACCGTTGCCACTACTCGCCCAGAGACATTATTGGGCGACGTTGCTGTGATGGTCCATCCAGAAGACGAACGCTACAAACACCTCATTGGCAAGTCAGTACAACTGCCGCTGTGTAATCGCGAGATTCCGATTATTGCGGACGACTATGTTGATTTAGCTTTTGGTACTGGCGTAGTGAAAGTAACGCCTGCGCATGACTTCAACGACTATGCCGTCGGACAACGCCACCAATTGCCACTGATTAATATCCTCACTTTGGATGCCAAGATTAATGAAAACGCACCCACTGTTTATCAAGGACTTGAGCGCTTTGCTGCACGCAAACAAATCGTTGCCGATTTAGATGCTGCTGGTTTACTGGAAAAAGTACAGCCTCATAAATTGATGGTGCCACGTGGCGATCGCACTCAAACCATCATTGAGCCAATGCTCACTGACCAATGGTTTGTTGCGGTATCTAAACCGAGTCCTGACAATAAATATCAACCAGGCTCCTCGATTGCTGGCGCTGCATTGGATGCGGTCACCAAAGGCGATATCAAACTCGTTCCAGAGAACTGGATTAGCACTTACACGCAGTGGCTAGAAAATATTCAAGATTGGTGCATCTCTCGCCAACTCTGGTGGGGCCATCAAATCCCCGCCTGGTATGGCGATGATGGCCAGATCTTTGTGGCCCGCTCTGAAGAGGAAGCTAAAGCCAAGGCGACTGCTGCCGGTTACAACGGTCAACTGAATCGCGATCCTGACGTCTTGGATACCTGGTTTAGCTCAGCGCTTGTGCCATTTAGTTCATTGGGTTGGCCTGAGGAAACGCCTGCACTCAATCATTTCTTACCGTCCTCAGTATTGGTAACTGGCTTTGACATCATCTTCTTCTGGGTTGCCAGAATGGTCATGATGACTTGCCATTTCACCGGCAAGGTGCCGTTTAATACCGTCTATGTGCACGGCTTAGTACGTGATGCTGAGGGTCAGAAGATGAGCAAGTCCAAGGGCAATACTTTGGACCCAATTGACCTCATTGACGGCATCAAGATTGAAGACTTAGTTGCCAAGCGCACTACTGGCTTGATGAATCCGAAGCAAGCTGAAAGCATCGGCAAGAAAACCAAGAAAGAATTTCCAGAAGGCATTCCTGCGTTTGGTACAGATGCACTACGCTTTACCTTCGCCTCACTCGCATCTCTTGGCCGCAACATCAACTTTGATCAGAAGCGCTGCGAGGGCTATCGCAACTTCTGCAACAAACTCTGGAATGCCACACGCTTTGTTCTGATGAACTGCCCAGGCTCCGATGAAGAGAATGGCTTTGCTCCTTGCGATAACCAATGCGGTCCAGAGGGGCAGTTAGACTTCTCTCCTGCAGACCGATGGATTGTTTCTCTGCTGCAAAGAACAGAGGCTGATGTCGCTAAAGGCTTCCAGAACTATCGCTTCGACAATATTGCAACCAGCATCTATCAATTTGTTTGGGATGAGTATTGCGACTGGTATTTAGAGCTAGCCAAAGTTCAGTTGCAAACAGGCACACCAGCACAACAACGTGCGACTCGCCGGACCCTCTTGCGCGTTTTGGAAACCATCTTGCGTATGGCCCATCCACTGATTCCGTTTATCACTGAAACTCTCTGGCAAACCGTTGGTCCGAAGGTTGGTAAAGATTTGGCTAAGCAAGAGAAACAAACGATTGCTCTGCAGCCATATCCCGTTGCCCAGCTCGACAAGATTGACGAGCAAAGCGAAGCATGGGTGACCCAGATTAAATCGATTGTGGATGCTTGCCGTAATTTGCGTGGCGAGATGCAAGTATCACCAGCCCTCAGAGTGCCGCTCTGGATTAGCGGCCCTTCAGACTTCCTCAAACAGGCTAGCCCTTACTTAACCGCATTAGCAAAGCTGTCAGAAGTCAAAATCTATGATGACGAATCCGCTTTGGAAAAAGATGCTCCTGACGCGCCAATGGCATTGGTTGGCAACCTCAAGCTCCTACTCAAAATTGAAGTGGACGTGGTAGCCGAAAGAATTCGCCTGAGCAAAGAAATTGAGCGCCTTGCTAGTGAAATTACTAAAGCGCGCAGCAAACTCGGTAATGAAAGCTTTGTAGCTCGCGCCCCAGAAGAGGTGGTTGCCCAAGAGAAACTGCGTCTTGCTGGTTTTGAGCAAAATCATGAGAAGCTTGTTGCACAATTAGAGCGACTGAAATAAAGCCGTAATACAACTGATCGGAATATCCATGCCTTTAAGCACTAAAGCCGTTACCAAAGCTGTATTCCCAGTTGCGGGATTGGGCACACGTTTCTTGCCAGCAACCAAGGCTAGTCCAAAAGAAATGCTCAATGTGGTGGATAAGCCCCTCATTCAGTATGCAGTTGAAGAGGCAATTGCTGCCGGCATCACTGAAATGATTTTCGTAACCGGTCGCAGTAAGCGGGCGATTGAAGATCACTTCGATAAAGCTTATGAATTAGAGGCCGAACTCGAGGCCAAGAATAAGCAAGCTCTACTGGAAATCGTACGTAGCGTGAAACCAAGTCATGTCGATTGTGTATATGTTCGCCAACCGGAAGCTCTGGGCTTAGGCCATGCAGTTTTATGCGCAGAAAAACTGGTGCGTGATGAGCCTTTTGCCATCATCCTCGCAGACGACTTACTCGACGGCCAACCGCCAGTACTCAAGCAAATGCTTCAAGTATTTGATGAGCAAAATGGTTCCGTCTTAGCCGTAGAGAAAATTGATCCCTCTAAAAGTAGCTCCTACGGAATCATTGCCGGGGCAGAGATATCCAAAGGCATCTATCGCTTAAATGGAATTGTGGAGAAACCGCAGCCCAAAGATGCACCATCTAACTTGGCGGTGGTGGGCCGGTATGTTCTATCTTCAGATATCTTTAAGCATATTCGCAATCTCAAGCCAGGTGCCGGCGGTGAAATCCAGCTCACTGATGCGATTGCCTCTTTACTGAAAGAAGAGCCCGTATTTGCTTATGAATATGATGGTGTGCGCTATGACTGTGGCAGCAAGCTTGGCTACCTTAAAGCCTCTGTAGAGTTTGCTTTACGCCATCCAGAAGTCAGCACTGAATTTGCCGCTTATCTAAAGAGCCGCTCTTTGATCTAGAGTTCATGGGCAATCTCCAGCAAGGGAAAAGCAAAAAGGCAGAAATTACTTTCTGCCTTTTTCTTTGGTGCTGAGTATGACGGCGCGTCTTATCTTCTCCTGAGAAAGAAAACCAGTACATCGCCCTCGGTAGCGCTGGACAGGAGCTCATTTCCAGTCTGCTTAGCAAATGCCGGGAAGTCATGTGCCGCACCCGAATCCGTTGCCTTCACTTTCAACACTTCGCCCGACTGCATGGTGGCTAAAGCTTTTTTGGTGCGCAAAATAGGAAGTGGGCAGTTCATACCAATGGCATCCACTTCGAGATTAAATTCGATGATGTCGCTCATTTAGAAGCCACCCAATCTTTCACGCCAGCCAAGGCCGCAGCCAATTTGCTTGGATCAGTACCACCGGCCATCGCCATCTCTGGCTTGCCGCCGCCTTTACCGCCCACTTGCTGAGCAACAAAGTTCACCAAATCGCCTGCCTTTACTTTGGCAATCGAATCTGCAGTCACGCCAGCAATCAAACTCACCTTATCTCCCTGTACAGAAGCCAAGACAATGGCAGCTGTTTTCAACTTCGCTTTCAAAGCGTCCATGGTTTCACGAAGAACTTGCGCATCGGCACCATCCAAACGCGCTGCCAATACTTTTAGACCATTGACATCGATTGCTTGTGTCGCCAATTCATCTCCTTGGCTGGCAGCGAGTTTGGAATTCACTTTATCCAACTCACGCTCAGCCTGACGCAAACTCTCTTGCAACTGAGCAACACGATTCACCAAATCACCGGGATGGGTTTTGAGGATCGAAGCTGCCTCGTTCATTTTGTCCTCTAAGCCTTGCAAGAAGTTCAAGGCGTTTCTGCCAGTGACAGCCTCTACGCGACGAATGCCAGCCGCAACACCGCTTTCAGAAATAATCTTCAAGCTACCGATGTCACCAGTACGTCCAACGTGAGTGCCACCGCATAACTCTTTAGAGCTGCCGATTTCTAGAACACGCACCTCATCACCATACTTTTCACCGAAAAGCATCATGGCGCCAGTTTTTTGCGCATCATCCAATGACATCACTTTTCCGGAGGTCGCCGTATTGGCCAAGATCTCAGCATTCACAATGTCCTCAACCTGACGAATCTCTGCCGCAGTGATGGGAGCGTTGTGAGTAAAGTCAAAACGGGTTTTTCCAGCATCAACTAAAGAACCTTTTTGCTGCACATGGTCACCCAATACTTCACGCAATGCTTTATGCAGAATATGCGTAGCACTGTGGTTGCGCATCGTCTCCGTTCTTTGCTCAACATCTACCAAGGCATTGAGTGCATCACCAACCTTAAGTTCACCCTCTTGAATTTCACCTTGATGACCAAAGACATCTGCCTGAATCTTAAAAGTATCTTCAACTGCAAAACGCACCACTTCATTACGCAATTCACCCTTATCGCCAACCTGTCCACCAGACTCAGCATAGAAAGGGGTGTTATCTAAAACGATCACTGCGGAATCACCAGCTTTAACAGACTGCACAGCAGAGCCATCAACATAGAGCGCGATTACTTTGGCGCCTTCATGTTTCAAAGTGTCGTAGCCATGGAATTGAGTTGGCTTTCCGGAGTACTCCAGGCCTTGGGCTACCTTAAACTTACCAGCCGCTCTTGCTTGATCCCGCTGCTTTTGCATCGCCAAATCAAAACCTTCGGCATCGACGGTGACATCACGCTCACGGCAAACGTCAGCAGTCAAATCCAATGGGAAACCAAAGGTGTCATGCAAGCGGAAAGCAGTTTCACCATCAACCATTTTGGCGCCACCAGCGAGTGCGCCCTCCAAAATCTCCATACCATTGGCGATTGTCTGGAAGAAGCGCTCTTCCTCCAACTTAATCACTTCACTGACTTTATCTTTCGCTGCCTGCAATTCTGGATAAGCCAGACCCATTTCTTTTACTAGTGCCGGCACGAGTTGATAGAAGAATGGTTTGCGCGCGCCCAATTTATAACCATGGCGGATTGCGCGGCGCGTAATACGACGCAGAACATAACCACGACCGGCATTTCCCGGGATCACACCATCCACAACGATAAAACTACATGCACGAATATGATCGGCAATCACCTTGAGGGATGGGCTTGCTGGATCGCAATTCTCACCGCCGGCTGCATCAACAGCTTCTTTCGCTGCTTTAAGCAAATTCACGAAGAGATCGATCTCGTAATTGGAGTGAACGTGTTGCAATACTGCCGCAATACGCTCGAGACCCATTCCGGTATCTACGCTTGGTTTAGGCAGTGGATGCATATTGCCTGCTTCATCGCGATTGAACTGCATGAATACGTTATTCCAGATCTCGATGTAGCGATCACCATCTTCATCAGGACTTCCCGGAGGGCCACCAGCAATGTGAGGACCATGGTCGTAGAAGATTTCAGTGCAAGGGCCACATGGGCCGGTATCGCCCATCATCCAAAAGTTGTCTGAAGCGTAACGCGCACCCTTGTTGTCACCAATACGAATGATGCGCTCCGCCGGCACACCGATTTGTTTATTCCAAATCTCATAAGCCTCGTCGTCTTCGGCGTACACGGTAACAAGCAGTTTTTCCTCTGGCAGCTTAAAGACTTCTGTCAATAAGCCCCAGGCAAACTGGATAGCATCTTTCTTGAAATAATCCCCAAAAGAGAAGTTGCCCAGCATTTCAAAGAAGGTGTGATGACGAGCCGTATAGCCGACGTTATCCAGGTCATTGTGTTTGCCGCCAGCACGGATACATTTTTGGGCGCTTGTGGCACGGTTATAGGGGCGCTTATCAAAGCCTAAAAAGACGTCCTTAAACTGGTTCATCCCCGCATTAGTGAATAGCAGAGTTGGATCATCTCCAGGCACCACCGGGCTGGAAGGGACAATTTGATGGCCTTTTTGGGCGAAGTAGTCCAGGTACGCCTGGCGAATTTGGGAGACTTTCATGCGAATAATTATCGCATTGGCACTAGTCGAGGGCAAACCCTTGGCAAACCTCCCCAATCCTGCCTTACAATCCCGTAACATCAATAAATAGATCGGCATTTAAGTCGATATAAGGAGCTCAACTTGAAAATTCGCAATCAACGGGATTTTGGCGCAGGGATCATGTATATGGTCATCGGCCTATTCTTTACATTAGTAGCAACGCAGTACCCAATGGGTACCGCCGCCAAGATGGGGCCTGGTTACTTCCCCTTCTTCCTCGGCATACTGATGACACTTTTAGGACTCTTGGTTCTAATCAAGTCATTAGGCGCGAAAGCGGCTATTGAAACCATTCCCAAATTCAATTGGAAGATCATTGCGCAAATTACAGGCTCTGTAGTGCTCTACGGCTTGCTGTTGCCACGCATGGGCTTCTTGGTTGCTGTAGTGGTCTTGGTACTGGTTTCTGCCAGCGCCAGCAAAGAGTTCACCTGGAAAGGCTCCTTGCTCAATGCAGGCTTCCTGGTGATCTTTACTTATTCAGTGTTTGTTGTGGGTCTCAAGCTGCAGTTCCCGCTCCTACCTGTATTCCTACAACAATAACGAACCGGGACTCTGAAAAATGGATTTATTTGCTAACTTAGCCCTCGGTTTTGATACCGCCTTTACCCTACAAAACCTGCTCTACTGCCTTATTGGCTGTATTTTGGGTACTTTGATTGGTGTTTTGCCAGGCCTAGGCCCAATTGCAACGATTGCGATGTTGTTGCCAGCCACTTATGCGCTGCCTCCTATTGCCGCCCTGATCATGTTGGCCGGTATTTACTACGGCTCACAGTACGGCGGTTCTACCACTGCAATTTTGCTCAATATCCCAGGGGAAACGTCCTCGGTGGTGACGGCGATTGATGGCTACCAAATGGCCAGAAATGGTCGAGCGGGTGTGGCCCTCTTTACTGCCGGCATGGGCTCCTTCTTTGCTGGTTGCGTAGCTACACTGGTTTTGGCTGCATTTGCTGCCCCTCTCTCCCAGCTAGCCTTTAAGTTTGGACCTGCTGAATACTTCTCCCTAATGGTTTTAGGGTTAATTGGTGCGGTTGTTCTAGCCTCAGGCTCTTTGATCAAGGCGATCGGCATGATCATTCTTGGTCTCTTGATGGGCTTGATTGGTACTGACGTGAACTCTGGTGTTTCCCGCTACGCTTTTGACATCCCCGAATTAAGTGACGGTATCGGTTTCGTAGCCGTTGCAATGGGTGTTTTTGGTTTTGCAGAAATCATGGGCAACCTTGAAAAGACTGGTGAAGATGAGGGCTTCCTCAACAAACTTACCAGCATGATCCCAACCAAAACTGATGTGAAGCGCATGATTCCTTCAATCTTGCGCGGCACGACTATCGGCTCAATCCTAGGCATTCTGCCGGGCGGCGGTGCTGCTTTGGCAGCTTTCGGCGCCTACTCTGTTGAGAAGAAGTCATCCAAGTACAGCCATGAGTTCGGTAAGGGTGCGATTGAGGGTGTAGCAGGTCCTGAGGCAGCAAATAATGCTGCTGCTCAAACCTCCTTTATCCCATTGCTTACCTTAGGTATTCCACCAAACGCCGTAATGGCCTTGATGGTTGGCGCGATGACGATTCATAACATTCAGCCAGGTCCACAAGTGATGACCAGCAATCCAGCCTTGTTCTGGGGCCTGATCGCATCCATGTGGATTGGTAATGTGATGTTGATCCTCTTGAACTTGCCTCTCATTGGTATTTGGGTAAAACTCCTGAAGATTCCTTATCGCTTCCTCTATCCAGCGATTCTGGTGTTCTGCTGTATCGGCGTATACACCGTAAACAACACCGTATTTGATGTTTATGTCACTGCTGGCTTTGGCTTGATCGGTTACCTATTCTTCAAACTCGGTTGCGAACCTCCTCCATTGCTGCTCGGCTTCGTGCTCGGACCAATGATGGAAGAAAACTTCCGTCGCGCGTTATTGTTGTCACGCGGTGATTTCACAACCTTCGTAACCCGTCCACTCTCTTTAGGCCTGCTCATTGCAGCAGCCCTCTTGGTGGTGATCGTGGCTCTGCCAGCGGTTAAGAAAACCCGTGAAGAGGCTTTTGTAGAAGATTAATTCTCGAATGCTTCCCAGAAACGAGCCCGCAGCAGTTTGCGGGCTTTTTTCTTTATTGGCGGGGGTTTTCTCTACAATGAGACCATGTCCCAAGATAGCAAACCCTCCAAATCGCCTGCCGGCACGGTTGCCGAGCCCTCTAATTTTTTACGCCAGATCATTGATCATGACTTGGCAAGTGGCGCATATCAGAATCGCAGCAATCGAGATGGCCAAGCCATCCCCTCGATCATCACGCGCTTTCCGCCAGAACCTAATGGCTACCTTCACATTGGTCATGCCAAAAGTATCTGCCTGAACTTTGGATTAGCGGCGGACTACAACAATCAAGCTGGTGGCGCACGCTGCAATATGCGTCTGGACGACACCAATCCAGTTAAAGAAGATATTGAGTACGCTGACAGTATTTTGGATGCGGTCAAATGGCTTGGATTTGATTGGGGGACACACCTTTATCACGCGAGTGACTACTTTGATCACCTCTATGAGTTCGCAGAAATTCTGATTCAGAATGGCAAGGCTTATGTTGATAGCCAAAGTGCGGATAACATTCATACCAATCGCGGCAACTTTGGCCAAGCTGGAAAAAATAGTCCTTACCGCGATCGCACTCCCGATGAGAATCTGGCTTTGTTCCGCGAGATGCGTGATGGCAAATTCAAAGACGGTGAGCATGTTCTACGCCTGAAGATTGATATGGCGCATCCGAATATTGTGATGCGTGACCCCGTGGTTTATCGCATTCGTCATATCGATCACCACCGCACCGGTAGCAAGTGGTGCATCTATCCTTTATATGATTTCACGCACTGCATTTCCGATGCCCTGGAAAATGTTTCGCATTCCATTTGCACGCTGGAGTTTGAAAATAATCGCCCGCTCTATGATTGGATTGTTGCCTCTTTAGCAGAGCTGGGCATCTTCAAAAATCCCGTTCCGCATCAATACGAATTCGCCCGCCTCAATCTGACTTACACCATCACTAGCAAGCGCAAGCTACTGCAATTGGTCGAAGAAAAACATGTTGATGGCTGGGATGATCCGCGCATGCCAACCATCGTAGGCATTCGACGTAGAGGTTACACGCCAGAGAGTATTCGCTTGTTCTGCGAACGTATTGGCGTTTCTAAAGCAGATAGCTGGATTGACATGAGCACACTAGATCAAGCACTGCGGGATGACCTTGAGGCCAAAGCCCCACGTGCCACAGCGGTCCTGAAGCCACTCAAGCTCGTGATTGACAACTTTGATACCTCTGCAAGCGAGTCTTGCTCAGCGCCGCGCCATCCCCAACATCCTGAGTGGGGTAATCGCGAGTTTCATTTCACAAAAGAATTGTGGATTGAAGAAGATGACTTTATGAAAGAACCTATCAAGGGGTTCTTTAGGCTCTACCCACCAACTGGCGATCAACCCGGTGGACGCGTGCGTTTGCGCCATGGCTTTGTGATTGAATGTACTGGCTTTGAAGTAGACACCAATGGCAATGTAGTTCAAGTCAATGCCACCCACTTCCCAGATAGTAAGAGTGGCACTCCTGGTTCAAATAATTACAAAGTGAAGGGGAACATTCATTGGGTGAGCGCCGCCGAGGCCGTGCCTGCACAAGTGCGCCTCTATGATCACCTGTTTAATGACCCAAATCCAGATAGTGGTGATAAGAATTTCTTAGACGCCATCAATCCGCATTCCAAGCAAACAATTACCGCTTACTTGGAGCCTTGCATGAAAGATGCTAAGGCGGAAGATCGCTTCCAGTTTGAGCGTCACGGCTATTTTGTTGCAGACCAAAGCGATTCCAAACCAGGCAAGCCCGTATTTAATCGTACGGTCGGACTTAAGGATTCTTGGAAATAGTTTTCAGAAACTCTGCGACGCTGGGATAGCGTAGCGGGGTTTTTAATTCAGGCAGTCGCGCATTAGTTACACGCCGTGACTCCCGCATAAAAGACCATAGCATCGGAGATACCATTTTCTCCAGCTGCTCAGCTGGCAATCGTGGTGGTCGCTCTAAACCAAAGGCATCAGCCACTTGATCAAAGTAATCACCCATCTTGGTTTCACCACCATCACAAGCATTAATGACGCGCTGTGGCTTGCCGTGATAGACGGCAGCACAAACTAATCTTGCCAAATCATCACTCTGTATATGATTGGAATAAGCGTCCTGGCTCGAAATTAAGGCAGGTGTTCCTGCCTGAATGCGCTCTACCGGCAATCGGTCGGCAGCATAAATGCCTGGGACACGCAGAATAGTGAGGGACACACCGTGAGCGGGCGCCCAAAGACGTAGGCAATTTTCCGCATCCATCCGTCGCTTAGCTCGCTCGCTTTGAGGGTTAATAGGCGTCACCTCACTCACTCTACCGCCCCCATGATCCCCATATACCCCGGTAGTGCTCACATAAATCAAGCGCCCAACAGTATCAGAGCCTTGGGCTAAAATTCGAAGAAGGTTGCGAGTGCGGCAATCACGATGACCTGCATTTTGGGGTGGTGCCAAGTGGATCACGGTTTGCGCTAATCCACTTAAACGCCACAAGCTATCAGGCTTATCCAGATCCCCCAAGATAGGAATCGCGCCAACCACTCTCAACTCCTGAAAACGGGTTTTCTGGGAAGTTAAGGCGTATACGCGATAACTTCGAGCAAGCTGCTTGGCAACGCGTAAGCCAATGTCACCACAGCCGATGATCAGGATTCGAGGTTTACCAAAAGATTGCATAGGTCACATCGTAACGATTTATTGAAAGGAATGAGAGTGTCTTATCAAGTCACGCTCAAGGCGAGCGGCAAACAATTTACCGTCCAAAAGGATGAAACCCTGCTGGAAGCAGCGCTTCAACAGGGCATCACACTCCCCTATGGCTGTAAAAACGGCGCCTGCGGATCCTGCAAAGGCAAGGTGCTTGAGGGTCAGGTGGAGCATGGCCAACATAGCGCCGCCGCTTTAAGCTCGATCGATGAAGCCGCTGGCGGCACCTTGTTTTGCTGCGCTCGCCCTAAATCCGATCTCCTGATTGAGGCACGTGAAGTTCAAGGGGCTGGCGATATTGCCATCCGGAAAGTCCCGTGTCGCGTGAATACCATTACAAAACCGAGTGCTGATGTGGCGATTCTCAAGCTGCAATTGCCAGCTGCTGAGCGCTTTCAATTTCTGGCTGGTCAATACGTAGAATTCCTACTCAAGGATGGACAACGTCGCGCCTACTCGATTGCCAACGCACCTGATCAAGACGGCCCTCTCGAATTACACATTCGCCACTTGCCAGGCGGACTCTTTACCGATTTTGTTTTTGGCGCCAAAGATCCCGCATTAAAAGAAAAAGATATTCTGCGTTTTGAGGGGCCCTTGGGTAGCTTCTTCCTCAGGGAAGATTCTCAGAAACCCATCATATTTGTTGCGGCGGGCACCGGCTTTGCCCCCATCAAATCGATCGTTGAGCAAATGCAGCTCAAAAAGATTCATCGCCCGATCCACCTGTATTGGGGTGGACGTCGCCCCAGCGACCTTTACCTCGATACACTCTGCCAGTCATGGGCAAAAGCCATTCCTGATTTCAAGTACATCCCAGTCATTTCGGATGCCCTCCCAGGGGATCAATGGACTGGGCGCACAGGCTTTGTGCATCAAGCAGTGATCGCCGACCATCCAGACATGAGTCCTTACCAGGTCTATGCCTGTGGCGCTCCTGTCATGGTCAATGCAGCCCGCCAGGACTTTTCATCTGAATGCAGCCTGCCTGAAGAAGAGTTCTTTGCCGATTCCTTTACCAGCGCTGCCGATCTCGCGACAAACTAGCCTGCTAGGCACGATAATAGAAACCCCATTTGATCTCACTTCGCACACGATATGAATAAGCCAGCCCAATCCGTAGATGCCCACTCAGTGATGTTTATCACCCCGCGACCAGAAGTAGTCATGGTGGAAGGTAAAGGCTCATGGCTCACCGATAACAATGGCAAGCACTACTTAGACTTCTTGCAAGGCTGGGCAGTGAACTGCCTAGGCCATAGCAATCCGGGCATGATTGAGGCCCTCAATACGCAAGCAAAGAAACTCATTAATCCGAGTCCGGCTTTTTATAACGAGCCAATGATTCGCCTATCCAACTTATTGACGGATAACAGCTGCTTTAACAAAGTGTTTTTTGCTAATAGCGGTGCCGAAGCCAATGAAGGTGCCATTAAATTGGCGCGCAAATGGGGTCAACTAAATAAATCAGGTGCCTTTGAGATCATCACCTTTGATCACAGCTTCCACGGTCGCACCCTAGCAACCATGAGCGCATCTGGCAAGCCAGGCTGGGATACTATGTTTGCACCGCAAGTTGCGGGTTTTCCAAAAGCGGATTTAAACGATTTGGATTCCGTTAAAAAACTGGTGTCTGATAAAACGGTTGCGGTCATGCTCGAGCCAGTTCAAGGTGAAGGCGGCGTAATCCCTGTCACAAAAGAATTTATGCAAAGCCTGCGCAAGTTCACCAAAGAAAATAATATTTTGTTGATCGTGGATGAAGTCCAGGCCGGCTGTGGTCGCACTGGAACTCTGTTCGCTTATCAACATTACGGCATCGAACCAGACATCATGACTTTAGGTAAAGGTATTGGTGGTGGCGTTCCTTTGGCAGCATTGATGGCAACCAATGCGGTTGCTTGCTTTGTACCCGGAGATCAGGGTGGCACCTATAACGGCAACCCACTCATGACCGCAGTAGGCATAAGCGTGATCGAACAATTGCTGGCACCAGGATTTTTGGATACAGTCCGCGCAAAAGGTGAATTACTCAGCAAAGAATTGCTTTCTATCTCAGCAGAATTTAATCTGAATGGTGAACGTGGCGAAGGACTATTACGCGCCCTGATGTTGAGCAGTGATATTGGCGGCAAGCTGGTTGAACTAGCGCGCGACAGAGGTCCAGAAGGGTTGCTAATTAACTCTCCGAGACCTAATCTATTGCGCTTTATGCCGGCACTCAATGTATCTGATGATGAAATCCGTCAGATGTGCAATATCCTAAGAGAACTGCTCAAGCAAGTTGCCTAGGTGTATTGAGGTGCTATGTAATAAAGGGGCTTTAGGCCCCTTTATTTTTATTGCGACGAATAAATCACTTCACTACTAATCAACTAAATTCTTTGGTAGCGAGAATGTAACGTCCTCCACTACACCCTCCAGATTACGAATGCTGCGTGGGCCGAATTCTTGAATCTTTTCCACAATCGCGAGCGCTAGACTTTCGGGGGCTGATGCACCCGCGGTGAGACCTACTCGCTTCTTACCCTCAAACCATTGGGCTTCAAGTTGCTCTGGCGCATCGACCATGTAAGCCGGTACGCCTAGTTTTTCAGCTAGTTCACGCAAGCGATTCGAGTTCGAACTTGCTTTGCTGCCCACCACAATAACTACCTCAACTTGAGGCGCCATAAATTTCACTGCATCTTGACGGTTTTGGGTGGCGTAACAAATATCTTGCTTGCGGGGCTGAACGATATTCGGGAACTTTTGAGTTAAGGCATCGACGATTTCTTTCGTCTCATCTACGGAGAGTGTGGTTTGCGTTACAAAAGCAATTTTTTCATTCTCAGCAAAAGGCAGCTTAGCAACATCGGCCAATTTTTCAATCAGATGCACACCCTCTTTTACCTGCCCCATCGTACCTTCGACTTCTGGGTGACCCGCATGACCAATCATCAAGACGGTGAACCCATCCTTGCACATCTTGACGACCTCAAGATGAACCTTAGTTACCAAGGGACAAGTGGCGTCATATACCTGCAGTCCGCGCGCCTCAGCATCCTTACGCACCTCTTGAGAAACACCATGAGCGCTAAACACGACGATGCCGCCCTTGGGAACCTCCTGCAGCTCATCGACAAACACGGCGCCTTTATCACGCAATCCATTTACGACATAGGCGTTGTGAACAATTTCATGGCGTACGTAAATCGGTGCACCAAAGCGTATCAGGGCTTCATTAACAATATTGATTGCACGATCAACGCCCGCACAAAAGCCGCGGGGTTGCGCCATCAAAATTTCTGCTGGGACTTGATTGCTCATTCGTTAGAGAATCGCAACAATTTCTGCTTCGAAGGTGACAGGCCTTCCAGCAAGCGGATGATTGAAATCAAACCAAGCACCCTCTTCGTTAATAGATTGCAATACACCAGCATATTGCGCGCCACCAGGCGCATTAAATTCAATCACATCACCAGGATTAAATTCCACATCATCATCGCGACCTTCTTTGAGCGCACCCAAAGAAACCCACTGAATTAACTCCTCCTTGCGCTCACCAAAACTTTCTTCAGGTGGCAACAAGGCGCTTTTCTTTTCACCCACACCCAATCCGATCAATACCTTTTCAAAACAAGGCGCAAATTGTCCAGAACCCATCAACACCGTCGCAGGGCGGTCGATAAAAGTATTGATGTAATCATCCCCGCTGGGCAAAGTCAGTCGATAGTTGAGAGTCAGGAAGGAGTTGGGCAAAACCGTAAGCTTAGTCATAAGGTAATTGTATCTAGGCCCGACCCCAGCGTGCACTCACCCATCACGAATTGGCCAAAAATGGATCAACCTCGCGAAAAACTCCGCGCCCTCGGAGCGGGAGCCCTAAGTGATGCAGAATTACTCGCGATCTTTCTGCGCGTTGGCGTCAAAGGCAAAACTGCCGTGGCCCTAGCCGAGGATCTGCTCCACCATTTCGGCAATTTGCCGCGCCTACTATCCTGCACACCGGAAGAATTAACCCAGATTCATGGCATGGGTATTTCGAAGTGGTCACAAATTCAGGCCGCCTACGAGCTCGTTAAGCGCAGCCTTGAGGAAACCCTGTCCCAAGACTCGGTTTTCTCATCACCAAGCTATGTCAAAGAGTTCTTGCAAGCCAGATTTGGACGCCTTCCCCATGAGGTCTTCCTGTGCCTATACCTAGACTCCCGCCTGCACCTCATTGAGTGCCAGGAGCTCTTTAGAGGCTCCCTGACCCACACCGCCGTCTACCCCCGAGAAATCCTCAAGGAAGCGCTTGCCAGAAACGCCAGCGCCTTGATTGTTGCTCATAACCACCCCAGCGGCAACCCACTACCCAGCGTTGCCGATCAAGAGTTAACCAAGATGCTAGCCAAAGCCTTGCAGTTGGTTGATATTCCACTCTTGGATCACTGCATTGTGAGTGATAGCGGTTTTTTCTCATTTTCAGACGCAGGCCTTATGAAAAAAGGATAAAAATAGAAGTAAACACTAACTTATTGGTAAATTTTGACCAATATTTACGACTGAAGAGTGAAATCCTGAAAACTAAGTCAAATAGGGGTAGATCAAAGTGCTCGGAGACTGATACAATCTTCTTTTTTCGCAATTAATGGAGTTATGTCATGGCAAAAGTTTGCCAAGTCACTGGGAAGAAGCCGATGGTTGGCAACAATGTATCCCATGCAAACAATAAAACGAAGCGTCGCTTTTTGCCGAATTTGCAAAATCGTCGTTTCTGGGTTGAATCTGAAAACCGCTGGATTAGCTTGCGCTTAACCAATGCTGGTTTGCGCGTAATCGACAAGAACGGCATCGATGCTGTGTTGTCTGATCTTCGTGCACGTGGCGAAATTTAAGGAGCGCACAAATGGCTAAAGGCGGCAGAGAAAAAATCAAGTTAGAGTCATCAGCTGGTACTGGTCACTTCTATACAACTTCAAAAAACAAGCGTACAAAGCCTGAGAAAATGGAGATCATGAAGTTCGATCCAACCATTCGCAAGCACGTTGCTTACAAAGAAACAAAGCTCAAGTAATTTATCGACTCGATATTTATTTGCAGCAAATAAAAAACCCGCTACATCAGCGGGTTTTTTATTGCCTTCAATTTCATCATCATGCGTAACGACGCAATCTCAGAGAGAAGTCACGCAAACTCGATAGGCCGCTTTCTTCTGCGCGCTGACACCAAGAATGCAACTGAGAAACCAATTGATCTCCAGTGGCATTAGAGCGACTCCAGATCGCCTGCAAATCACGACGCATCTCAATCATCTTTCTTAGCTGCGCATTAGTTGCCATCAACTCTTCCAGCTTGCTCTTTTCTTCCTCAGACAAGCGAGACTCGTCTTTACCCAACCAAGCGCGAGCATCTTTTAGGTGGGCCGCCAATACTTGCATGTGCTGAACTTCGTTATTAAAGAAGGTGCTCAAGGTTTTGCTGTAGCGGGCCATAATTTCATAACGGTTAGCAATGATGGCTTCGAGTGTGCCATGATCGGCAGGACGCAAGTCGCTCAATACTGGCTTAGGCGAAGTCTTCTTCACCTTGGCCAAGCCAACAGCACTCATCATTTGAATGTACATCCAACCAATATCAAACTCATACCATTTACTAGAGAGCTTAGCGCTAGTAGCGAAGGTGTGATGGTTGTTATGCAACTCTTCTCCCCCAATCAAAATACCCCAAGGGAAAATATTTCTTGAGGCATCTTCGCAGTCGTAGTTGCGATAGCCCCAGAAGTGACCAATGCCATTAATAATTCCGGCGGCAGTAATGGGGATCCACAGCATTTGCACTGCCCACACCGTCAAGCCGATTGCACCGAACAAGAACACATCAATAATCAGCATCAAGGCAACACCCTGCCAAGAAAACTTAGAGTAGATATTGTGTTCGAGCCAATCATCTGGCGTGCCATGACCAAACTTATCTAAAGTTTCTTGATTGTGTGACTCTTTTTTATACAACTCAGCCCCACGAGACAAGACGGTGTTGATACCGAGAACTTGTGGGCTATGTGGATCATCCACAGTCTCACACTTGGCATGGTGCTTACGATGAATAGCCGCCCACTCTTTAGTCACCATGCCCGTTGTCAGCCACAGCCAAAACCGGAAAAAATGCGACATGATGGGGTGCAATTCCAAAGCACGATGCGCCTGACAACGATGCAAGAAGATGGTGACGCCGGCAATAGTAATGTGGGTGGCCACCAAGGTAAAAACAAGGATTTGCCACCATGCCCAATTTAAATATCCATGGGAAAGCCAATTTAGGAATAAATCAAAACCAGAAGCTGTGTTCAAAAGGGTGTCCCTAGAGAGATCTAAAACCCTATTTTAGTTCTTTAACAGCTTTCTTGCTTTTGACTTTTACCGACTTTTCGTCATCTTTATCAACAGTTAGTGCGGGAACAGTCGCTTTTTTCTGAAAAACAGCCCCAAAGAAGCCGTCAGTCCCATGAATATGGGGCCATAACTGCCACCAAGGATTGTCAGGGCTACAGCCTAAAGGTATTTTATCCTTTGGAAACAATGGCTTAAGAACTTCAGCCGCGGGAACAGCCTCAAAATTGGGGTGCTTTGCCAAGAAATCTTCTGCAATTTGCTGGTTTTCTTGTGGCAAAAGGCTACAAGTGGCATAAACCAAGCGGCCACCTGGCTTTAGCAAGCGGCTGGCGGAGGCGAGGATATTCATCTGCTTTTGATTGAGCTCCAGAACCCCCTCTGGAGTCTGACGCCACTTAAGGTCGGGGTTCCGACGCAAGGTACCCATGCCACTACAAGGGGCATCTACCAGGACGCGATCAATCTTGCCAGCCAAACGCTTGATCTTGGCGTCATTCTCGCTATCAATCCAGACTGGATGGACATTTGAGAGGCCGCTTCGGGCTTGTCGTGGCTTTAAATTGGCTAGACGACGCTCAGATGTATCCATGGCATACAAACGCCCTGTGGAGCGCATGATCGCCCCAATTGCCAGAGTCTTTCCACCGGCGCCAGCACAAAAGTCCACCACCATCTCGCCACGTTTCGGGGCAAGCAAGTAGGCCAGTAACTGACTACCCTCATCTTGTACCTCAAACATTCCTGCTTTAAAGCCAACTGTATTTTGCAAGGCAGGCTTACCCATGATGCGCACACCATCAGGTGCGTATGGGGTTGGAATTGCTTGATAACGACCACCCAAAGCATTCATCTCGGCAAGCAATTGCTCGCGAGTTGTCTTCATGGTGTTTGCACGCAAATCCAAAAGCGCTGGATGCATGAGTGATTTAGCTAATTCCTCACGAGATTCTTCGCCAGGATATTTTCCAAAAGCATCCCACAACCATTCAGGCAAATTATTTCGAACCAAGGGATTGAGTGCTGATGGATCGACCGTCGAAAAACGTTGCAACCACTCGTACTCACCCGTCTTTAATACGTGCGCCAAGTCGGCAATTGCGCTCTCGGCACGGTTAGCGGAACCCAGACCACCTTCAGAGAGGGCGGACATCAAACCCAACAGGGCTAAGCGCCTAGCCTGGGAACCCTCTCCGCTTGAAGCGAATTGTGAGAACTCATTTTTACGGCGCAAGATGGCAAAAGCACTCTCAGCAATTAAGGCGCGATCACGATTGCCTAACTGTGGTTCGGAGCGGAAATAGCGGCTCACAACACGGTCAGCTGGCTGCTCAAAATTGAGCAACTCTGGAAGTAAGCGCTCTAAATGAATTGCATGCTGAGGCAATGCCTTCGCATTAGAAAAGTTTTTCTGACCTTCGGGCGCAATGATGTTGCCGCTCGCATTACGACGCTCTGGGCGACGCAATGGATCTTTGGATTTGGCGGCGTAACTTTTTTGTGGGCCTAGGCGTGATCCGGATCTAGATCCAGATTTCGAGCCAACAGGGGCTCCGCGGGATGAACGTTCTTTACTCATAATTTTATTAATTGCGACTCCGGTGGTTGAACCTGAACTTGATTACCTTCTATTCGCAATCGTCCATCAAGGAACCATTTTACGGCCCGCGGGTAAATTTGATGCTCAGCAGCTAAAACTCTTGCCGCCAAACTATCCGCATCATCGCCAGGAAGCACTGGAACTGAGGCCTGGCAGATGATGGGGCCCTCATCAACGCCCTCCGTCACAAAGTGCACGCTGGCACCATGTTCAGCCACGCCAGCCTCTAAAGCGCGCTCGTGGGTATGCAAACCCGGGAAGGCTGGCAGTAATGCGGGGTGAATATTGATGAGGCGACCCTGAAAATGACGAATAAAGCCCGGGGTCAGAATTCTCATAAAACCGGCCAAAACCACTAAATCAGCCCCTAATTCATCGATTTTCTCGATGAGGGCAGCATCAAAGGACTCGCGGGTGGCATGTTCTTTGTGCTCAATAGCAAAGGCTGGAATGCCTTGAGAGCGAGCAAAATCAAGGCCCTTAGCTGCAGAGTGATTGGCAATCACCCCCGCAAAAGTGACTGGCCACTGCTCTTTTTGGGCTGTTTTGACGATGGCCTCGAAATTGGATCCGCGGCCTGAGATTAAGGTGACGATTGATGGCATGCCCACAATATAATTGATGGTTACCCCGAAAGCGACCCTGAAAGCGATTTAGTGAACGTATTCCGTGGCCCCACCCAGTTTTCTGCAGGACCAGCTTGTGCCTTAACCATCGGTAATTTCGATGGCGTGCACAGGGGTCATCGCGCCCTGCTCAAGCAACTGAAGGATGGCGCTCAAGAGCGTGGCTTGGTTAGCTGTGTGATGACTTTTGAGCCGCACCCTAAAGAATTCTTTTCCCCAGAACAAGCGCCTCCACGCATCCTGAATTTGCGTGACAAGCTTGCTGCATTTGCCGACATTGGTATCGATCGCGTTGTGGTGGAACATTTCAATTCAGCATTCGCTCGCCTCACTCCAGAAGAATTTGTTTCTGAAATTATTGTCAAACAACTCCACGCCAAATGGATTTTGATTGGAGATGATTTTTGCTATGGGGCAAAACGCGCGGGCAATTTTGCAAGTCTCAAGGCGGCGGGTGAAAAATTGGGTTTTGAGGTCTCCAGTATTCACACGGTGCAAGAGGATGGTGAAAGAATTTCCAGCTCAGCATTACGCAATGCGTTAGCTAATGGAGACATGGATCAAGCGACAAAATTATTAGGGCGCCCTTACGGCATCTCTGGCCATGTGATTCACGGCCAAAAGCTGGGGCGTACTTTAGGCTTCCCAACACTCAATCTCGCTGTTGCCAATCATCTACATCACCGCAAACCCGCCTGCTCTGGCATCTTTACTGCGCAAGTCTTAGGGCTTGGTGACAAGCCACTGCCGGCCGTAGCCAGTCTTGGCGTGAGGCCAACCGTCGAAGATGAAGGTCGCGTATTGCTTGAAACTCATATCTTTGATTACAACGCAGATGTCTACGGAAAAATCATTACCGTAGAGCTCTTAGAAAAAATCCGTGATGAGGCGAAGTACTCAGACCTCGACACCCTTACCAAAGCGATTGCATCTGATGCAGCGCATGCCAGAAATTATTTCCAGAAAAAAGCTTATGTCTGAAAAAGAAAACTCTTACCCCGTCAATCTTTTAGAAACATCATTTCCGATGCGCGGAGATTTGCCGAAACGTGAACCGCAATGGGTTGCGCAATGGCAGAAAAATAAACTCTACGAAAAGATTCGTGCGGCACATGCCAATCAACCGAAGTTCATCCTGCATGACGGCCCCCCCTATGCAAACGGCGACATTCACATTGGTCACGCGGTAAATAAGATCCTCAAAGACATGATCGTCAAATCTCGCTGGTTAATGGGTTTTGACTCTGCATACGTTCCAGGCTGGGATTGTCACGGCATGCCAATTGAGATTCAGATTGAAAAACAGTTTGGTAAAAATCTACCGACGGCTGAAGTACAGGCTAAGGCTCGAGCCTATGCGCAAGTGCAAGTAGACAAGCAAAAGATCGACTTTGAGCGTTTAGGCGTTTTGGGTGACTGGAACAACCCCTACCTCACCATGAACTTTCGCAATGAGGCTGATGAAATTCGTGCTCTTGGGAAGATCTGGGAAAAGGGTTATGTGTTCCGCGGCCTGAAACCAGTCAACTGGTGCTTTGACTGTGGCTCGGCACTAGCTGAGGCTGAAGTGGAATATCAAGACAAGACCGATCCAACAGTAGACGTTGGATTTGCATTCGATGATGCTCAGCGTCCACAGCTAGCAAAAGCATTTGGACTACCTGAGATTCCAGCAAAGCCTGGAATGATTGTGATTTGGACAACAACGCCTTGGACCATCCCATCAAACCAAGCGCTCAATGTTCATCCTGAGCTCAGCTACGCTTTGGTAGACACTGGCGATAAGTTACTTATCCTGGCAAAGGACCGTGTAGAAACTTGCCTGGAGGATTTTGGCCTTGAAGGTAAAGTGATTGCCACTTGTTTGGGCAGCCAGTTAGCGAATATCTCATTCTGGCATCCGCTAGCTCCACTGCATGAAGGTTACAAACGTCTCTCACCAATCTATCCCGCTGAATACGTCACCTTAGATACTGGTACCGGTGTTGTGCATTCCGCACCAGCTTATGGCGAGGAAGACTTTAAGTCTTGCAAGGCAAATCAACTGGCTGATAAAGATATCTTGAATCCAGTCATGGGTAATGGTGTCTACGCTTCTTGGTTGCCACTCTTTGCCAATGAATACATCTGGAAAGCCAATCCTAAGATTGTGGAAGCCATGCGTGAAGCAGGCAGCCTCTTGCGCGATAAGACTTATACCCACTCCTACATGCACTGCTGGCGTCATAAGTCGCCGATTATTTATCGCGCGACCTCACAGTGGTTTGCGAGCATGGATAAGAAACCCTCTGATGGCAGCGCAAGTTTGCGCGAGACTGCATTGGCTGGCATCGAGAACACGGAGTTCTTCCCAGCCTGGGGCAAGCAACGCTTAAACAGCATGATTACTAACCGCCCTGACTGGACTTTGTCGCGTCAACGTCAATGGGGTGTGCCGATGGCTTTCTTTGTTCACAAGGAAAGTGGTGAGCCACATCCACGCACAGTCGAGTTGCTTGAAGAAATTGCGAAGCGTGTTGAAAAAGAAGGTATTGAAGCCTGGCAAAAACTCGAAGTGTCTGAACTGCTTGGTGATGAAGCTGCTCAATACGAGAAGAATCGCGACACCTTGGATGTTTGGTTTGATTCTGGCACTACGCATTGGCATGTGATTCGCGGCTCACACCGTCATGAGCTCTATCGCCCTGAAGCGGAGAATGTAGATGGTCGCTTGGCTGACTTGTATCTTGAAGGCTCAGACCAACATCGCGGCTGGTTCCACTCTTCTTTGCTAACTGGCGCCATGCTCGATGGCAAGCCGCCGTATAAAGCACTCCTGACGCACGGCTTTACCGTTGATGGCCAAGGCCGCAAGATGAGCAAGTCTGTAGGTAACGTGATTGCGCCTCAACAAGTTGCTGATAAGTTGGGTGCGGAAATTATTCGCCTCTGGGTTGCATCTACCGACTACTCCGGCGAGATGACGATCTCTGATGAGATTCTGAAGCGTGTGGTGGAAAGCTATCGCCGTATTCGTAATACATTGCGTTTCTTATTGGCTAACCTATCCGACTTTGATCCAAGCAAGCATGCGATGCCCGCAAGCGAATGGCTAGAGATTGATCGCTATGCTGTTGCGCTTGCCAATCAATTGCAGCAAGATGTACAGGCGCACTACAAGGCTTATGAGTTCCAACCGGCTGTAGCGCGCATGCTGACTTTCTGCTCAGAGGATTTGGGTGGCTTCTACCTAGATATTCTGAAAGACCGACTCTATACAAGCGCACCGGATTCGAAAGCGCGTCGTGCAGCGCAGAACGCCCTCTTCCATATCACCCGCAACCTACTGAAGTGGCTTGCCCCCTTCCTCTCCTTTACCGCTGAGGAAGCTTGGTTGTCATTCCCCCATGGTGCAGATGAGAAGATAAGTGAATCGATCTTCATGGAAGAGTTCGGCGCTTTCCCAGAAATCACTCAAGCCACCGAACTCCTTGCCAAGTGGAGCCGTGTTCGAGAAATTCGTTCCGAGGTGACGAAGGCAATCGAGATTGAACGTGAAGCTGGCAATGTTGGCTCATCCCTGCAAGCTGAGCTCACCATTAAAGTGGGTGATGTTGATTTTGCAATTCTGCATTCCCTTGAAGATGACTTACGCTTTGTGACCATCACTTCCAGCGCCATTTTAGAGCTGAGCAATGCAGGTCTTGAAGTGCTCGTGCGCGGTAGTCAATACAAGAAATGCGGTCGCTGCTGGCATCACACTCAGGATGTTGGCGCCAATGCCGAACATCCCGAGTTATGTGGTCGCTGCATCAGCAACCTTTTTGGTGATGGCGAAGCACGCTTGTTTGCATAAGCAAATCAGCACATTCATTTCATAAAGCGAATCACTCATGAACTTATCCCTACTCCGTTGCCTAGCAATTGCTGTCATCACGCTATTGTTAGACCAACTGAGTAAATGGTCGGCTTTGAGTAATCTGCAATTAGGCGTGCCTGAGCCTGTTTTTCCATTGATGAACTGGTTACTACTTTTTAATCCAGGTGCAGCGTTTTCATTTTTAGCCCAGGGCTCTGGTTGGCAGCGCTGGTTCTTTACGATCCTTGGACTGGCGGCATCTGCCTACATCGTGTGGTTAATCCGCAAGAGTTTGGGCGATAAGATGCTGTGCTGGGCGCTAAGCCTCATTCTGGGGGGCGCACTAGGCAATGTTCTGGATCGCATCATGTATGGCGCTGTAGTGGACTTTATTGACCTGCATTACGCCAATTGGCATTGGCCGGCATTCAACATTGCTGATAGCGCTATTTGCATTGGAGCAGCCCTGATCATTTGGGGTGAGTTACGCAAGTCATTTGGCAAAACCTCTCAACCCCAGTAAGCTGGCGCCATGCAATCACTTCTCAATAAGAAAATCGTTCTCGGCATTTCCGGTGGCATTGCGGCCTATAAGTCTGCTGAGCTAGCGCGTCAGTTGATGCAGGAAGGTGCCAGCGTTCAAGTGGTGATGACAGAGGCCGCTCAGCAATTTGTGACGCCGGTCACCATGCAGGCGCTCACTGGTAATCCCGTTTACACCAGTCAATGGGATAGCAGCATCGCTAACAATATGGCTCACATTGAGCTCTCTAGAGCTGCAGATGCAATTTTGATTGCGCCAGCAAGTGCAGATTTAATGGCAAAGCTTTCTTTAGGTTTGGCAGATGATTTGCTGACCACGCTTTGCCTAGCTAGAGATTGTCCGCTCCTCTTGGCTCCAGCTATGAATAAGCAAATGTGGGAGCACGCAGCGACTCAAAGAAGTGCAGAAAGACTTATTCAGGATAAGGTCGCCCTACTAGGTCCGGCAAGCGGCTTTCAGGCCTGTGGCGAAATTGGTTTTGGGCGCATGCTAGAGCCCGTAGAAATTACTGAGCAACTCATTGCCTTTTTCCAGAAAAAACCGTTGGTAGGCAAGCGAGTGTTAATTACCGCAGGCCCGACCTTTGAAGCGATTGACCCCGTCCGCGGCATTACCAATCGCAGTTCTGGCAAGATGGGCTTTGCAATCGCACGTGCAGCAGTTGAAGCTGGCGCAGAAGTCCACCTGATATCCGGTCCTTGCGATTTGGATACACCCTTGGCTGCAACTGGGAAAATTACTCGCACTCATGTTGTGAGCGCAAAAGAAATGCATGCAGCCACAATGCAATCTACCGACTGCGATATTTTCTTTGCGGTAGCTGCAGTTGCTGACTGGGGTATTGCCAAGCCAGCCAAAGAAAAGATTAAGCGCCAAGGTAAACAGGCTCCAAGTTTAGAGTTCGTTGCCAACCCTGACATCCTTGCTGATGTTGCTAAAACAGTCAAAAGCAAAAGCGGTAAGTTACATCCCTACTGCGTTGGCTTTGCGGCTGAGTCAACTGACCTCCAAAAGCATGCTGAAGAGAAGCGCAAGCGCAAAGGCATCCCTATGGTTGTCGGCAACATTGGTCCCGATACCTTTGGTAGCGATCTCAACCAACTTCTCATCGTCGATGAAGCCGGTAACAAGAAGATGGCTAAGGCTGAAAAGCTTCAGCTGGCACGTCAACTTATTCAGCTGGTTGCCAATAAAATCTAACCTCATTCTCGCTTTAACCCCCATTATTTATCTTCAGATTTAGGAAATTCCATGCAAGAACTTCAAGTCAAAATTCTCGATGAACGTATGCGCGATCAACTGCCTGCATATGGGACCCCTGGTAGCGCTGGATTAGATCTGCGTGCCTGCATTGATGAGGCTATTGAAATTGCGCCGGGACAAACAGTACTCGTCCCAACAGGTCTCGCAATCTATGTAGAGGACCCTCGCTATGCAGCGTTCATTCTCCCGCGCTCTGGCTTAGGCCATAAGCATGGCATTGTTCTCGGTAACCTAGTGGGCTTGATTGATTCAGACTATCAAGGTCAACTCATGGTTAGCACTTGGAACCGCAGTTCTACAGCATTCAAACTCGAGCCTATGGAGCGCTTGGCTCAATTGGTAGTCATGCCCGTGCAACAAGTAGAACTCAAAGTCGTTGAGGAGTTCACCGAGAGTAGTCGCGGTGCTGGCGGGTTTGGAAGTACGGGACGCAGTTGATTTAGGTTTACCAGGCTTACTCAATAAAAAACCACCCGTATGAACTGACCCCCAGTAGGTGGTTTTTTATTTTCTGCTAAATCTCCTCAACCGGGGCCACGTCAGCTTTAGGTCTCTTGCCAGGAACTACTGGGGCATCAAACTGCAGTTGAACTTTGCCATCAGCATCAATATCGACATCCACATGGCCACCTTGCGCCAACTTGCCGAACAGCAATTCATCGGCTAAGGCTTTACGTACCGTGTCTTGAATAATCCGTTGCATTGGTCTTGCGCCCATCAGCGGATCAAAGCCATGTTTCGCCAAATGCGCACGTAATGCCGAGCTAAATGTGGCATCCACCTTCTTCTCATGCAGCTGCTCTTCCAACTGCATCAAGAACTTATCCACTACGCGCATGATGATAGTCTCATCAAGCGCCTTGAAGGAGACGATCGCATCTAAACGGTTGCGGAACTCTGGCGTAAAGAACTTCTTAATATCCGCCATCTCATCACCAGACTCACGCGTATTGGTAAAGCCGATGGTGGACTTCTGCATCGCTTCTGCACCAGCATTCGTTGTCATAATGATGATGACATTACGGAAATCTGTCTTACGACCATTGTTATCCGTGAGCGTGCCGTGATCCATCACCTGCAAGAGGATATTGAAAATATCTGGATGAGCCTTTTCAATCTCGTCGAGCAAGAGAACGCAATGTGGCTTCTTATTAACAGCCTCAGTCAGCAAGCCGCCCTGATCAAAGCCGACATATCCTGGAGGTGCGCCAATTAAGCGACTGACGGCATGGCGCTCCATATACTCGGACATATCAAAGCGTAGGAGCTCAATACCCAAGATGTAGGCAAGCTGCTTGGCAACCTCAGTCTTACCCACACCAGTTGGGCCAGAGAACAAGAATGAGCCAATTGGTCTATCAATCTTGCCAAGACCAGCACGAGTCATCTTAATAGCGCTCGCCAATGCTTCAATTGCAGGATCTTGACCAAACACCACGCTCTTAATATCGCGATCTAGCGTTTGCAATTTACTGCGGTCGTCTACAGTTACAGACTGTGGCGGTATGCGGGCAATCTTCGCAACGATCTCCTCAATCTCTGGACGACCAATGGTTTTCTTCTGCTTAGACTTCGGCAGAATGCGCTGCGCAGCACCAGCCTCATCAATTACATCAATTGCCTTATCTGGCAAATGGCGGTCATTGATGTAGCGCGAAGATAATTCAGCAGCAGCCACCAAAGCGGCAGAAGCGTACTTAACGCCGTGATGCTCTTCAAAGCGGGACTTGAGGCCACGCAAGATTTGCACAGTCTGATCAACCGTTGGCTCAACCACGTCAACCTTCTGGAAACGACGTGACAGTGCAGCATCTTTTTCGAAAATGCCACGGTACTCAGTAAAGGTGGTTGCACCGATACACTTGAGTTGGCCATTCGATAAGGCAGGCTTTAATAAGTTGCTTGCATCCAATGTTCCGCCCGATGCAGCACCCGCGCCAATTAAGGTATGAATCTCATCAATAAACAAAACACCATGCGGGCTATCTTTTAAGGATTTAAGAACACTCTTCAAGCGTTGCTCAAAATCTCCGCGGTACTTAGTACCGGCCAATAGCGCGCCCATGTCCAATGAATAGACTGTGGCATCAGCCAAAATTTCAGGGACATCACCTTTCACAATTCTCCAGGCTAGGCCTTCAGCAATCGCAGTCTTACCTACGCCAGCCTCACCTACCAATAGCGGATTATTTTTGCGGCGACGGCACAACACCTGAATGACGCGCTCAACTTCGCTATCGCGTCCAATCAATGGATCGATCTTGCCCTGCTTAGCCAGTACATTGAGGTTCTGGGTGTATTGCTCTAGCGGACTCTCTTTGCCACCAGATGAAGCATCTTCAGCCTCTTGAGTAGACTCGGCGGGCTTCACAGTCTCGGCCTGATCTTTGCGCACACCATGACTAATGAAGTTCACCACATCCAAACGTGTGACACCTTGCTGCTGCAAGAAGTAGACCGCATGAGAGTCTTTTTCACCAAAGATAGCTACAAGAACGTTAGCGCCGGTAACTTCCTTCTTACCACTTGAGGTGGATTGCACATGCATGATGGCGCGCTGAATCACACGCTGAAAACCTAAAGTGGGCTGCGTATCAACCTCATCATTTCCAGGCACTACTGGCGTATTGTCATTGATGAAATTTTTGAGCTGCGCACGAAGCTCAGCAATATTGACAGCGCAGGCCTTTAAAACCTCGACTGCGGTTGCGTTATCTAACAAGGCGGCAAGCAAATGCTCCACCGTAATAAATTCATGTCTTGAAGCCCGTGCGTCAACAAACGCCATGTGCAAACTGACTTCTAGTTCCTGGGCAATCATGCTTCCTCCATAGTGCACTGTAGTGGGTGACCCGCTTCGCGGGAGAGCTCGATAACTTGATGCACTTTTGTTGCCGCAACATCACGCGTAAATACACCGCAAATGCCTTTGCCAACTAAATGAACCTGCAACATGATCCGTGTAGCCGTCTCATGATCTTTATTAAAATACTCCTGAATGACCATCACCACAAATTCCATCGGCGTGTAATCGTCATTTAATAGTAAAACTTTATACATCGAAGGTGCCTTTAGTTTCTCGGCCTGCTTCTCGAGAAGAATGGTGTCTTCAATATGGGGGTTGTTGGGATTGCCAACTGTTGGGTTTTTCGTTGTACGACTCATGAGAAACATTCTAAACACAGATATACAAATATGAATTTGAGGGCTTTGTTGCAAAAAACCATCAAGAAAGGCCTCTTAACCCCATATTGGGGCATTTTTCGATAAAAAAAGGGGGTTTAAGCAACAACTATCTTTGCACAACCCCTTGACACCCCACCATAAAGGGCAAACAATCAGGGGGTAGGCTTTATTTGAAGTCCTATTTAGGCGTGTTGTAGAGCGAGACTGATTAAAAAGTATTCACCCTCATCACGGTTGTTTTAAGTTTATGTAATGGAGTTCGCATGGCGACCGGAATTGTTAAGTGGTTCAATGATGCAAAAGGTTTTGGTTTTATCAAACCTGATGATGGTGAAGAAGAGTTGTTTGCGCATTTCAGCGCAATCACAATGCCTGGGTTCAAAACCCTCAAGGAAAACCAAAAGGTAACGTTTGATATTACTCAAGGTCCTAAGGGCAAACAAGCTACTAATATCCAAGCAGCTTAATCTGCTTTAGATCATTATTAAAAACTCAGGACTTGTTCCTGGGTTTTTTTTCGTCTGTATTTTTCTGACTTTAGTATCCCTGCCTTAGAATTGCTCTTACCCACACCACTCACTCAAAACATCATGCGCTTACCTAAGCTCAAGCAATTTATCTTTTCACTAGCATCGATCGCCGGCATCTTTTCATTCAGTGCGTCAGCACAGCAGAATGTCGGCCTGCCAATGATTGAACTCAAGACTGGCATCTATCGCATTCAGGCAGAGTTAGCTGATACCCCTAAAGCTCGCGAGGTAGGGCTCATGAATCGTACCAGCATGCCCGCCAACTCCGGCATGCTGTTTATCTTTGAACAAAAAGCTGGTCATTGCTTTTGGATGAACAACACCAAAATTCCACTGTCCATCGCATTTATTGCAGATGACGGCAAGATTGTGAATATCGAAGAGATGCAAGCAGAGACCACCAACAATCACTGCCCTAAGGTAGCTGTGCGTTATGCATTGGAGATGAACAAGCAATGGTTCTCCGAGAGAGTCATCGCACCGGGCGCCGTTATTCAAGGTCTACCTAAAAAATAAGACTGTTAGTTCTGCAATATAAATTGCGCTGCAGCCTTAACAAACTCAGACTCTTTTTCATTAAAGCCGTGATAGGCCTTTGAGCCACAGGCATCACCCTCACTCACACCACCCTCCATCACAATAAATTGGGATGGAGATTGACTGGGTCTATTTTTAATAATTCTCTCTGAAGTAGAAAAAGGAGTGCTAGCACAACCGTCATCTACATGATGAATAGCTTGCACTGGCATAGTGACATCCGAGTCAATAGAGGCTGAGCGATAAGTCCCGGCAACAATCACCCCAGAAATTAGTGCCGCCTGGTCTTTTCCACCATTAACAAATTCCGTAACACTCACCGTCCCCATGCTATGCCCAAAAATCCAGACAGGTAAATTCAGCTTTTCTTTGTAATAACGCACAACGTTCAGAATTCTTTGCTGGTGATCTCTAATGGATCTAGAGTTTCTCATTCCACTACCCAAGTCATAGGGTGTATCAACCAATACAGCATCTATCCCGTATTGAGCCCATAAATTCTTTGAGCGCACAAAAGTATGGAAGTTAGTACTGGACCCATCCTCCTGAAGGCGCAACACCCCACCGCCACCAGGAAACAATAAAACCACCGCCTTTGCCTTTTGCGTCGGGATCAGAAGCGTTCTTGTGGGTGGATCATCTTTGTACGGAACGTCAAAAACCTGCGCACTCACTAACTGAGAGAATGCAATCGCCGTGAATAAGATGACTTGAGTTAGTTTCATGACCTCTTTTTTACACGGATCCAAATAAAAAAACCACCCGAAGGTGGTTTCTCTGCTTTTGGCCAATGGGGCTTTATTCAAAGTGGCAAACATAGTGCACTGGAGACTCGGCACGGATAATGAAATAACCACCCTTTTCCACTTCCCAGCTTTGACCAGCCTTGAACTCGACTTCAGGAGCGCCATTGATGCTAACGAAGGCATTGCCGTCGACTACTTCCATGATTTCTTTGGTGCTCAGGTCAAAACGTAAAGTGCTTGGCAACACTACACCAACAGACTTGCGAATACCGTTTGGCATCGTGACGGTATGGGATACACACTTACCATCAAAAAATACATTGGCTTTTTTGCCTACAGAAACTTGATCAAATTGCATCTTTATTCTTTCTAATCTATTTAACGTGAATGTTGATTACTTGGCGCGCTTACGTCTTGCAGTTTCGGCAATTCGCATACGCAAGGCATTGAGCTTGATAAATCCACCAGCATCGGCTTGGTTATAAGCACCGCCGTCATCATCAAAGGTGGCAATCGTCTGATCAAACAAGGTGTTCACTGAATCACGAGAGATCACGGAGACAGATCCCTTGTAGAGCTTCAAGCGCACAACGCCATTCACCATCTGTTGCGTGTGATCAATGAGGGTTTGCAAAGCAAGGCGCTCTGGCGCCCACCATAAACCGTTGTAGATCAAGCTAGCGTAACGTGGCATTAAGTCATCTTTGAGGTGAGCTACTTCACGATCCAAAGTAATACTCTCAATACCGCGGTGCGCCTTTAACAAGATGGTGCCACCAGGAGTCTCATAGCATCCACGGCTCTTCATACCAACAAAGCGGTTCTCAACTAAGTCGAGACGACCAATACCATGCATGCCACCAATGCGATTGAGCTCAGCCAACAATTCATGTGGCTTATAAGCTTTGCCATTAATTGCTACTGGATCGCCAGCGCGGAATTCAATTTCAATAATTTCTGGGGCGTCCGGAGCTTTTTCAGGTGACACGGTCCAACGCCACATTGACTCTTCGGCTTCAGCATTCGGGTTCTCGAGATGGCGACCTTCGTAACTAATGTGCAATAAATTGGCGTCCATGGAATAAGGTGAGCCTCCTTGCTTATGCTTCATCTCAACCGGGATGCCATGCTTTTCTGCATAGGCCATCAATTTTTCACGAGAGAGCAAATCCCACTCACGCCATGGAGCAATGACTTTGATTCCTGGCTCGAGTGCGTAGTAGCCCAGCTCAAAACGCACCTGGTCATTACCTTTACCGGTAGCTCCGTGAGATACAGAGTCCGCACCAGTCTGGCGAGCAATTTCAATTTGACGCTTCGCAATCAATGGACGGGCGATAGATGTACCTAAAAGGTACTCACCTTCGTAGATCGTATTAGCGCGGAACATAGGGAACACAAAGTCGCGCACAAACTCTTCACGCAAGTCGTCGATAAAAATATTTTCTGGCTTGATGCCAAATTGCAGCGCTTTAGCGCGAGCTGGCTCAAGCTCTTCACCCTGACCCAAATCGGCTGTGAAGGTCACGATCTCGCATTGATAGGTATCTTGAAGCCATTTCAAGATCACACTAGTGTCGAGACCACCGGAATACGCTAGAACTACTTTTTTAATATCAGACATGATTTCTATTCAATCAAAAATTAATCAATAACTCACAAAGACAAATTACTTAAAAAAATTAATCCAAACGACCACAGAGTAAATACTCCATCAAGGCCTTTTGAACATGCAATCGATTTTCAGCCTCTTCCCAAACAATACTTTGAGGACCATCAATTACTTCTGCAGAAACCTCTTCGCCACGATGTGCTGGCAAGCAATGCATAAACAAAGCATCTGGCTTTGCCAAAGACATCAACTCTTCATCGACCATCCAGTCTTTGAAGGCTGTCATGCGAGAAGTGTTTTCATCCTCATAACCCATGCTGGTCCATACATCGGTAGTCACCAAGTCGGCATCTTTGCAGGCGTCTTTTGGGTCAGCACAAATCGTTAGATGCTTTAAAGCCTGAGCAGTCAATCTGGAGTCATCTAACTGATAACCACCGGGGGCAGAGAAACGAATTTGAAAGTCCAAGCACTCAGCCGCCTGAATCCAGGTGTAAGCCATATTGTTGGCATCACCCACCCATGCAACTGTTTTACCCTGGATCGGACCGCGTGCCTCTACAAAGGTAAAGATATCGGCCAATACTTGGCAAGGATGGTATTCATTGGTTAAGCCATTAATCACAGGCACACGAGAGTTGGCAGCAAAGCGCTCAATAATCTCTTGGCCAAAAGTGCGGATCATGATGATGTCCGTCATCCTGGAAATTACCTGAGCAGCGTCCTCTACAGGCTCGCCACGACCCAACTGGGTATCTCGGGTATTCAGGTACACGGCGTGGCCACCAAGCTGGTGTATGCCCGCCTCAAAGGAAAGACGCGTACGAGTGGAGTGCTTCTCAAAAATCATCGCTAGGGTGCGATCGTGCAAGGGATGCCAAGTCTCATAACTCTTGAACTTGGTCTTGAGCCAAGCAGAGCGCTTGAGGAGATAGTCATACTCTTCGCGTGTCAGGTCAGCAAACTGCAGGTAATGCCTAACCTGGCCAGGCACTTGAGGCTTTGCCAAAGATGTCATTGTCGAGCTTTCTACTAGAGTTTTAGCTTGCATTTTTTGTTTGGAGCATCGAACTGCACGAAAATAGTTCCTAAAGTCATCTTAAGGCCTTCGCAGACTGTTAAGCTAGAGGGCTGAGCAACACTGATTCCTTACAACGATTTCTACGCCAACTTGAACCACAAAAAGCTTTTCATTCAAGGCATTACGACTTCTGGCAAACCTTTTCGCCCCAGCGACTGGGCCGAACGTCTTTGCGGAGTAATGGCCACATTTCGCCCACCAGGCGATGCTGGTGATCCCCGCTTCACTTACTCGCCTTATGTCAGACCAGTAGTTATTGCACAAGTGAAATGCGTTGTTATTGATACCAGACTAAGAGACCTCGATCCGAGAGCGCTCGACTTTGTCATGAACTTTGCCAAAGACAACAGCCTACCAATCGAAGAGGCCTGCGAATTCGAACCGAACTCGCAATCCCAGTCCTAAAAACAAAAACCCGCTCTGATAAGGAGCGGGCTTAGACTCAGATTACTCTAGAGTCTGCCTAAAACTATAAAAGTCTTACGCTGCCATTGCCTTGATAGCTGCAGACAAACGTGACTTCTGACGTGATGCAGTATTTTTGTGAGCAATCTTTTTGTCAGCAATCTTGTCGATTGTTGACTGAGTTGCTGCGAACACTTTAGCTGCAGCAGCTTTGTCGCCAGTCTCGATTGCTTTGCGAACTGCCTTGATAGAAGTGCGAAGCTTTGAACGCAAACTGGAATTGTGTTCGTTCTGTTTTACTGCCTGCCGTGCGCGTTTGCGCGCTTGTGCGGTATTGGCCATCTTTAAACCTTGCTATATAAAAATTACAAAATACGGTTAACTAAAATTCTGTGTGGGTTCGCCAAATTTGCAAGCTGACTCACCAAAACCCAAGATTTTACATTAAAGGACTAAAAAAGCCCAGTCGCTTGATAAATAGGGGAAAATTGACCCATGAATCTGCTTTCTGCTGCCGCTAAGGTCAGCTCCCTCACGATGCTCTCCAGGATCACTGGACTCCTCCGGGAGACCTTAATTGCCCGTAGTTTTGGGGCTTCAGAGTGGACGGATGCCTTTAATGTGGCATTCAGGCTACCTAATTTGCTTCGCCGACTCTTTGCCGAAGGAGCCTTTTCTCAGGCATTTGTACCCATTTTAGGGGAAATTTCAAGCCAAGGGGACGTAAAACAGTCCCAAATCCTCGTAAATGCCGTCGCTACGCTCTTGTTTTGGGCTTTGCTGCTCACGGTACTCCTAGGGGTCATTGGCGCCCCTCTGTTGATTCTGGTAATTGCTACGGGCTTTAAGGGTGGTCCAGCCTATGAGGCAAGCGTAGTCATGACCCGCATCATGTTTCCCTACATTGGCCTGATTTCGATGGTTTCCCTTTCCGCAGGGATCCTCAATACCTTTGGCCGATTCGCTATTCCGGCATTTACCCCGGTTTTACTCAATTTGGCCCTCATCGGCAGCGCCATCTTTTTGGCACCCCATCTAGATCAACCGATTTATGCCCTGAGTATCGGCGTGCTGTTGGGCGGCGTTTTGCAATTAGCCATTCAAGTTCCGGCACTTGCGCATTTGGGCTTACTTCCAAGAATAGGACTCCTGCCTGGCGCAATTAAAGCCGCAGTTCAAAATCCAGACGCCCGTCGCGTCATGAAGTTAATGGGCCCCGCAGTATTTGCGGTTTCGGTCGCTCAGATTTCTCTCATCATCAATACCAATATCGCCTCTCGCCTACAGGCAGGAAGCGTGTCTTGGCTTTCTTATGCGGATCGTCTAATGGAGTTTCCGACTGCGCTACTAGGTGTAGCACTCGGAACGGTCTTGCTACCGAGCTTAAGCAAGGCTAATGCAAAAAATGATTTAGTGCATGCTGGCGAACTTTTGATTTGGGGGCTACAGCTAACCTTTTTACTGGCGGCACCTTGCGCTATTACGCTCTTTATTTTTGGTGAGCCACTGGCAGCAGTTCTGTATCACTACGGCAAGTTCAGCGCATTAGATGTCTTGATGACACAACGCGCGCTGGCAGCATATGGCGTTGGACTCATTGGACTCATTTTGGTGAAGATCTTGGCCCCTGGCTTTTACTCTCGTCAGGATATTCGCACACCAGTAAAGATTGGTTTGCTAGTTTTAGTGGCGACCCAATTAGCTAATTTAGTTTTTGTTCCTTGGCTTGGCCATGCTGGTCTAGCCCTCTCCATCGGCGCTGGCGCTTGTCTGAATGCCACGCTGCTATGGCTGGGCCTGTATCGACGTGGCGCCCTACCTAGCGCTGCATGGTTGAAGTATTTGGGACAACTCCTGCTTGCCTTAATTCCTTTTGCATATCTCTTGTATTACGCTGCTACTGCACATGATTGGATTGCGTTGCAATCTAGCCCCTGGATTCGCATTGGATTACTAGCCGCGTGGCTAGCTGCTGCAGCAGTAATTTATTTTGCCGCCCTAGGACTTGTCGGCATCCGCTGGCAAAAATTCCTGCGTCATGCAAAATAGCTTTTATGCCAACACAACAACTTGACTATTTCACATCCCTCGTCGCTGAAGACGAGCACCTTCCCTTAACCGAGGCGGCAGTAGCAGTTGCGCAACACGCCTACCCTGACCTCGATGTGCAGGGGGTGTTGGATCAGATTGATCAGTGGGGCAACAAACTCAAGCAACGCATTACACCAGATACGCCACCGATTCAACGCCTACAGTTGCTCAAGCATTTCTTTTATAGCGAGTTAGGTTTTGGTCCCAACCCAAATGATTTCTACGCGCCTGAGAATTCTTATCCTCATCAGATCATTGAAAATCGCCGCGGCATTCCGATCTCATTAGCAATCTTGATGATGGAGCTTGGACAGCAAATTGGCTTGAATATTCGTGGAGTGTCTTTTCCAAATCACTTCATGATGCGCATCTCCTTGCAACAAGGTGAAATCATCATGGATCCCTTGAACGGTGAATCCCTCTCGAAAAATCAGTTACAAGAAATGTTAGATCCCTATCTCGATGCCAAGGGCTATCGTGGTGAACTCAGTCTGCCACTCAACATCTTCTTGCGCGCTTCAAGTTCTCGAGAAATTCTCTCGCGCTTTATGAGAAATCTCAAAATGATTTATTCAGAAGATGAGCGCTGGGAGCGTCTACTCGGAATACAAGAGCGTTTGGTAATTTTGTTGCCAGACTCAGCCGAAGAGGTTCGCGACCGCGGCTTGATCTTCGCGCAACTAGAGTACATTCGCCCTGCGATAGCCGATCTACACCACTACTTAAGCGAAATGCCAGGCGCAGAAGACGCGGCAGATATTCGCGAGCACATTGCTACGCTGGAGAGCCAAACCAAGCTGCACTAAGCATGAATTTCAGCAATCTTGATGAGATTGATGAATCACTCTTGTTTTTTGCTTGCGGCTTACTGCTTTTTACGTTGAAACAACTTGTAGAGAGCAGCCAACACAATTGGAATCGCGGCGGCACCAATACCAATCAATACGATTACATTGAGGTTTTGGCGAATGATGGGAATGTTGCCGAAGAAGTAGCCAGCAACTACCAAGCCAAATACCCAGAGTACTGCGCCAGTGATATTGAATAACTGAAAGCGTGAGAAATTCATTTCAGAGATACCGGCAACGAATGGGGCGAAAGTCCTGATGATGGGCAAAAAGCGTGCCACGATAATGGTTTTGCCACCATGCTTTTCATAAAAAGAATGGGTTTTGCGCAAAGCCGCCTGATCAATCCAGCGTGATTGGCTACTAAAAATTCTTTCTCCAATCCACCGACCAATAAAGTAGTTGACGGTATTTCCGGAGATGGCGGCAATCAATAATCCAATGCAAAGCGTCCACAGATTGAAATGCTCGGTAGCGCAATAGGCTCCGGCAATAAACAGCAATGAGTCGCCAGGCAAAAATGGAGCGACTACTAAACCGGTCTCGGCAAAAACGATCGCAAAGAGCAAACCATAAGCCCAATAGCCGTATTGCTGAATCACCACGTCTAAATGACGATCAATGTGTAATAGCAAGTCACCTAACTGCAATAAGGTATCGATCAAATCGCGCTCCATGTCTAAGTTGCAAGGATATTAACAGGCTGGCAATACAGATTGCGACATTTCATTCTTATAATGAGGCATGCAAACTGAACTTCACATTCAGCCTACGCATTCATCTGATCAGCCACCCATACTGTGTATCGTTGGCCCCACAGGCGCAGGCAAAACCCATCTCGCTATGGCATTGGCAGAGCATGCCAAATCCATCGGCCAAACCATTGAATTAATCAGCATGGACTCCGCCTTGGTGTATCGCGGATTAGATATTGGTAGCGCCAAACCAACAAAGGCCGAGCAAGCTGCGGTTCAGCACCACTTGATTGACATCTTAGAGCCCACTGAATCCTATTCAGCCGCGCGCTTTGCAAATGATGCCAAGCGACTCAGCGAAGAAATTCGTGCGCGAGGAAATATTCCCGTTGTAGTGGGTGGCACGATGTTGTACTGGCGAGCCTGGGCATACGGCCTCTCTTCTTTGCCGCCAGCTGATCCAGAAATTCGTGCGCGCCTAGATGAGCAAGGCAAAGCAATTGGTTGGCCCGCAATGCATGCTCAATTAGCCAAAGTAGACCCCATCACTGCAGCACGCTTGCAACCCAACGATTCTCAACGAGTACAACGCGCTTTAGAGGTCTTTGAAATCACTGGCAAACCCATGTCAGAACTATTGGCAGATTCGCCAAGCGAAGATGGTAGAGAAGGATCAGCCATACCAGAATGGATTGATCTCATTTCTCTAGAGCCAAGCGATCGCTCGCGCCTGCATCAAAACCTGGAAAAACGATTTGATGAAATGCTTGCCGGGGGATTGCTAGAAGAAGTTGAGGCGCTAAGAAAAAATCCAGGCCTGCATGGCGACTTGCCTGCTATTCGCTCGGTCGGATATCGACAAGTCTGGGAATATTTATCTGGAGAAGTGGATCAAACTGAAATGCGCTACAAAGCGCTGGCAGCTACAAGGCAGCTTGGCAAACGACAGTTAACTTGGTTGCGTGCCATCGCCGGAAGAAAAACTTTCGACCCCTTCAATCCAAGGGAGTTGAAGGCGGCTCTCGAGTACTGCCAGCAAGGCCTAAGCAAATAGGCTTTGCCTGAGTATTAAATAACGATAGTTTGTGGGGCGCCAGTAGGACGCTCAACCACCTCACCAACCGTCCAAGCATGCAAGCCTTCAGCCTTGAGCGATTGAATTGCGGCGTCAGCTTGATCAGTCGACACAATCACCACCATACCAATACCGCAGTTAAATACGCGCACCATTTCTGCATCGGCTACGCCACCCTTCATCTGCAACCAGCGGAAGAGTTCTGGCATTTGCCAGCTATCGCGATGTAATACAGCTTGAGTATTTTCTGGAAGTACGCGAGGTACGTTATCTACCAAGCCACCGCCAGTGATGTGGGCCATGCCCTTCACGTTAACTTCGTTGATCAACTTCAGTAACGGCTTCACGTAAATTTGTGTAGGAGCCATCACAACATCACCCAAGGGGCGGCCGCCCAAATCATCGGTCGGCTTAGCACCAGCACGTTCAATAATTTTGCGAACCAAGGAATAGCCATTGGAATGCGCGCCACTAGAGCCAATTGCTAAAACGACATCGCCTGGGGCAATCGTTGTACCAGTAATGATTTTGGATTTTTCAACTGCGCCAACAGCAAAGCCAGCCAAGTCGTATTCACCTGGAGGGTACATACCAGGCATCTCAGCAGTTTCACCGCCAATGAGTGCGCAACCAGATAGCTCACAACCCTTAGCAATTCCACCAACGACGGTTGCTGCCGTATCTACAGTGAGCTTGCCGCACGCAAAATAATCTAAGAAAAAGAGGGGTTCAGCACCCTGGACCAAAATATCGTTCACGCTCATTGCCACCAAATCTTGGCCGATCGTATCGTGGCGATTCCACTCAAAGGCTAATCTGAGTTTTGTACCAACGCCATCAGTACCGGATACCAATACTGGCTCTTTATAGCGTTTTGGCACCTCAAACAGGGCGCCAAAGCCACCAATCCCAGCCAGCACACCCTCACGCATGGTTTTCTTGGCCAGTGGCTTGATGCGATCTACCAAATCATCCCCAGCGTCGATATCGACACCAGCGTCACGGTAGGAAAGGCCTTTTGAGGAAGAATTGGTAGATGAGTTCATGGCAGAGATAGAAGATTAGTAAGAAACACTACTTGGTCGGTAGAATCATTGAATTCTAGAGGATTCGAGGACGATGGCTGAAATTTTTACCCCTTTTTTGACTGCATTTATTCTGGCCTATGCCTTACGCCCAGTTTGCTTGTGGCTTGAGAGGCACAAACTACCACGCGCGGCGGCAGCTGGGATTGCCATGGTTATTGGCCTGGCAGTCGTATTTTCGATTCTGACCCTCTTTATTACCCTCCTTAAAACTGAAATTCCCCTCATCAAGGCTCAATTTCCAACTTGGATCCAAAATACCCAATCCTGGCTTGGGCCCAAGTTAAATGAATTTCACATTAATTTAGATTGGGGCACCCTCAAATCCAGCGCCACCCAAAAGATTACTGACCACCTGAATGACAACTCCGACGCCCTCATGTCCTCCACTTTGGAGACAGTGCTGACTTCTGGTAGCTCTGTAATTGCCGGCTTTGTGAATGCGGTGCTAATCCTGTTTGTCATGTTTTACCTTCTGGTTGACTGGAATCACTTTTTTAAGCTGGTCAGAAAAATCGTGCCGCTACGTGCGCAAGAAACAGTACACCACTTAGCCATGCATGCGGATGGACTCCTATCGCAGTATCTTCGAGGCATGCTGATCGTCATTTCCATCATGTCAGTTTTTTATAGCGTTGGCTTAAGCGCAATCGGCATTAAAGGTGCGGCAGCATTAGGCGTATTCACCGCTCTGATGATTGTGATTCCCTATATCGGCATTACTCTAGGCTTCACCCTAGCAATCCTTGCAGCCCTTTTGCAGTTTGGGCCTGGCGGTGCAATCATTGGTGTCTTGGTGCTATACGGGCTCGGGCAATTCATCGAAGGCTTCTTCCTCACACCGCGCCTAGTGGGCGAGCGCATTGGCCTGCATCCAGTCGCCGTGCTGTTTGCTTTACTACTATTCGGAAAGTTGTTTGGCTTCTTTGGCGTGCTATTGGCGTTGCCAACGAGTGCAGTCGGTTTAGTGCTCTTGCAATACGGTTGGTCACGCTATACGCAAAGCCCGTGGTATCAAAAATAAGTTTCCGCAGCAATGAATAGCCCCTCACTACCAAAACAGTTTGCGCTCGACATTGGGCATGCACCTAAACCCAGCTTAAGTAATTTTTTAGCCGGAGAAAATCTAGCATTGCACTCTACTTTGTTGGCTTTGGCCAAATCTTGGGAACTAAATACCCCAAGATTGGCCAGCGAGAACCCCCTAAATCAGCGCTGGATCTATTGGTGGGGGCCAGGAGGCTCCGGTCGCACCCATCTGCTCACCGCAATTGGTGATGCCGCCCAGCAATTAGGACTGGAGTACCTCCCCCTTACCCCTAATGAACCCATTTCCTGGGTGAACCTAGAGGGAAGCCTACCCGCGCTCTGCGCGAGCGATAAACCCTCAGTCATTACCGTTGATGACGTGGATCGACTTGATGAGCGCTTGGTAGCCTCTTTATTTCGCATTTTGAATGCCATTCAAGGTAGTAAAGCGGTTCATATTTTCATGGCAGGCAATGCCGCCCCTGGCGCACTCAGGCTCAGGGAGGACCTGCGCACCCGCCTAGGCTGGGGTTTGATCTTTCAAACTCACCTTTTGGGCGATGATGAGAAAATAGAAGCCTTGCAACAGGCGGCGCAAGCGCGCGGCCTAGTTTTATCGCCAGATGTATTACCTTGGCTGTTGAGTCGCTTTTATCGCGATATGCCTAACCTCATGGCCTTGATTGATGCTTTGGATGCTTATTCACTAGAAACAAAACGTGCCGTTACCTTGCCTCTCGTACGAGAGCTGTTGCAGCCAAAATAAATTAATTCATATTCAATTCGTGACCCAATTAGCCCTTTTCGACTTAGATCACACTCTTCTCCCTTGCGATAGCGATTACGAATGGGGCCAGTTCTTGGCGCGCATTGGTGTGGTGGATAGCAAATACTATGCGCAGCAAAACGAACGCTTCTATCAAGACTACAAGGATGGAAAGCTCAATATCCAAGAGTTCTTACGCTTTGCTTTAAAGCCACTCTCAGAGCATTCCCGCGCGCAACTCAAAGAATGGCACGACACCTTTATGCACGAAGTGATTACTGGTCAACTTCGTCAACAGGCGATTGATCTAGTTAAACGTCACCAAGATGCTGGCGATCTTTGCTGTGTTGTTACCGCAACCAACAGCTTTGTTACTCGCCCTATCGTGGAAAGCTTTGGCATCGAACATCTTGTGGCCACTGAACCCGCTACTGTGGGAGGCAACCCACTCGCTAACTTTACCGGCGAAGTTCAAGGTATCCCCAGTTTTCGGGAAGGCAAAATTCAACGGGTGCACGATTGGCTTGCCAATCAAAATCTTGCATTAGACCAATTGCCACAAAGTTATTTTTATTCAGACTCCATGAACGATTTACCCCTCCTGGAAAAAGTCAGCAACCCTGTTGCTACCAATCCAGATGCTCGCCTACGTGATGAAGCCTCAAAACGTCACTGGCCCATACTTGAACTGTTTGCATGATTACCAAATTTATTAAACGCATTTTGCGCCGGGACCCAATGGTCCGACATACCGCAGCCCATACCTCCGGTGCGCCCAAACGCATCCCTAAAAAGTCTCACCGCATTGACCCACACCTGCTATCTAAAAATGCAGTGAAGGTGACGCAGACATTGCAACAAGCTGGCTATGATGCTTTTATTGTTGGTGGTGCAGTACGAGATTTAGCCTTAGGAATTGGCCCAAAAGATTTTGATGTGGCAACCAATGCCACACCAGAGCAAGTACAAAAGCTGTTTCGTAAGGCACGTTTGATTGGTCGTCGCTTTCAGATCGTACATGTGACTTTCTTTGGCAAAGGCCAGCCTGAAATCATTGAGGTATCTACCTTCAGAGCCTTGCTGGAGAATGCAGGCGAGCATGTTGCCGAAAACGGCCGCATCCTGCGCGATAACGTCTGGGGCAGCCAACATGAAGATGCCGCCCGAAGAGACTTCAGTATCAATGCGATGTACTACGATCCCGCCACCGAAACTGTACTCGACTATCACGGCGGTATGGCTGACATGCAGAAGAAAACTTTACGCATGATTGGTGACCCCGCTAAGCGCTATCGCGAAGATCCAATCCGGATGTTGCGCGCCATTCGGTTTGCTGCTAAGACAGGGTTCACCTTAGACACTGCAACGCGTGCACCTATCGCCAAGTTGGGCAAGTTGATTCATGATGTTCCATCTGCCCGTCTGTTTGATGAAATCCTCAAACTACTCATGTCCGGTTATTCATGGGCTGCGATTCAAGGTCTAAAGGACGCGGGACTACACCACGGTCTTCTGCCTTTGCTGGATCACATCTTAGACAAAAGCGCAGACTCAAAAGAAGCCAATGATTTTGTTCGCATAGCTCTCGCCAATACCGACCAGCGCATTCAATCAGGCAAAAGTGTTTCAGCTGGATTCTTGTTTGCGACTTTGCTCTGGCCAGATCTCCTTAGCAATTGGAAAAAGAATATTGCCAAAGGAATTTCGAATATTCCTGCGCTGCATGATGCAATGGATGAGACCATTGCCAGCCAAAGTAGTGGCATGGTCATTCAACGTCGCTTCGAAAGTGATATGCGAGAAATTTGGTCTATGCAGCCGCGCTTTGAAAAACGTGTCGGACGCTACCCTTATCGTCTGATTGAATCCCCGCGCTTTAGAGCGGGTTATGACTTTATGCTCCTGCGCTGTGCCACAGGCGAGAAAAATCCAGCCCTGGGAGAATGGTGGACCAGTTTCATCGCCAGCGATCCAACGGGACAGGAAGTCTTGATGGCAAGCGTCAAAAATGAGACTGGTAACAGCGCCTCACCGGCCAAACGACGTCGTCGCAGAAAAGCTAAGGTAGCCGTGCCCACTGAAGGTGCAGCAGACTAAGCAGACTTGAGAAAAATTCAGTAAAGTAGATTCGGTAATCTCCTGTAGTTTTCTCTCGTTTGGAATTGGCATGGCTCGAGCTTTTATTGGATTTGGTGGAAATATCGGTGACACGCGTCAGCTTATTACTGACGCGATTGTGTGCCTTGCGCAGCGTTGTGAACTGCAAATCCTAGCCAAAAGCTGTTTCTACCAAAGCGCGCCCTTTCAAGCCGCTGGCGGCGACTACATTAATGCAGTGATTGAAATTGAAACGCAATTAAGTCCCTACGGCTTATTGCATGTCTGCCAGGCGGTTGAAAAAGAATTTGGCCGTGAGCGTCCTTACGCTAACGCACCACGTACGATTGATTTGGATATCCTGTCATTTGAGGGCGTATCTCAAACGGATACCGAGCTCACCATCCCCCACCCCAGAATCATTGAACGCTCTTTTGTTCTGCTACCCTTGCTGGAAATTGCCCCTGAATTCTTTTTACCCAACTGGGGTGAACTGAAGGCCTATTTACCCAATGTAGCCGACCAGCGCATCGAAAAACTCCCTTGCCGCAACTGTAATTGCGGTGAAAAAGACGTTTATAGCCAATCAGCGCATTAATTCATTAAACTCACGCCATGGGTTACTTACAAGGCGAAAAGCCAATTACGATTTCTAAACTCCTCACCATGCGTGCTGAGGGTGAAAAAATTACCATGCTGACGGCATACGATTCAACCATGTCAGCCTTATTAAATCGTTGTGGTGTGGAAACTATCCTCATTGGGGATTCCCTGGGCAATGTGATTCAAGGCCACTCCAGCACAACACCCGTCACCGTTGAGCAGGTGGCGTACCACACCGAATGTGTAGCCCGCGCTAATTCTCATGCCTTTGTGATTGCAGACCTTCCTTTTGCTAGCTATGGCGATCCTGTTCAAGCCCTAGATTCAGCAGCCGAACTGATGCGAGCTGGCGCCGATATGGTCAAGCTTGAAGGTGGTGATTGGCAAATCGACATCATTCAATATTTAGTAGAGCGTAGTGTTCCTGTTTGCGCTCACCTCGGACTATTACCTCAGTCTGTTCATGTCCTGGGTGGCTACAAGGTTCAAGGAAAATCGAAAGATGCTGCAAGCCTAATGGTCGAACAAGCCATTGCTTGCGAGCAAGCTGGTGCGCAAATGATTGTGCTGGAAGCCATTCCCTCTTCATTGGGCAAGATCATTACTGAATCACTCTCTATTCCGACGATCGGAATCGGCGCAGGAGCAGATTGCTCCGGCCAAGTATTAGTACTGCAAGATATGCTGGGCATCAGCCCTGGAAAGCCACCAAAGTTTGTGAAAAACTTTTTGGATGGCCACACCTCGATTGAGGCGGCAGTCAAAGCCTATGTTCGAGAAGTGAAGTCCGGAAAGTTTCCCGGACCCGAACATGGCTTTGCTGGATAAGCTTGAACTACTAGTTAACTAAAGAAACTTTTTACTCCATCAAACCAACCCTTTTGATGGGGGTTATGTTTGTCGCCGCCAGACTTCAAGCTGTCATCAAATTTCTTGAGCATTTTCTTTTGCTCATCAGTCAGCTTGACTGGGGTCTCCACAGCTATGTGCACAAAGAGATCGCCCACCATCGTGGAGCGCAAACCTTTGATCCCCTTATTACGCAAACGGAACGTCTTTCCAGTCTGGGTACCTTCTGGAATTGGAAACTCGACGCGCCCCGAAAGGGTTGGCACTTCAATATCGCCGCCAATCGTTGCAGTTGCAAAAGAGATCGGCATTTGCACATGCAAATCACTACCATCACGCTCAAATACCTTGTGGGGTTTTACTCTGACCTCTACATAGAGATCGCCAGAAGGGCCACCATTGACGCCTGGCTCACCGTTACCAACGGAACGCACGCGCATACCATCATCAATTCCCGCAGGGATCTTAATCTCGAGTGTTTTTTGCTCTTTATGCTTACCGCTACCATGGCAGGTCTTGCATGGCTTAGGAATGTATTCACCAGTGCCACGGCACTTAGGGCAAGTTTGTTGCATTGAGAAGAAACCTTGCTGCACACGGACTTGCCCATGGCCATCGCAAGTAGTACACCTTTCGGCTTTAGTACCAGGCTCAGCACCTGTGCCATGACATGGCTTGCAATTACTCCAACTCGGCACCCGAATTTGAGTGGTGTAACCCTCAGCAGCTTGCTCAAGAGTAATTTCCATGTTGTAACGTAAGTCGGCACCCTTATAAACCTGAGGGCCTGACTGGCGCCCACCACCTTGACCAAAGATATCGCCAAAGATATCGCCAAAGGCGTCCGCAAAACCGCCGCCACCAAAGCCGCCACCGCCAAAACCACCCGATTGATCGAGACCCGCATGACCATACTGATCATATGTAGCTCGTTTGTTCGGATCCGTTAAGGTTTCGTAAGCTTCTTTAACTTCTTTGAATTCCGCTTCCGCTGTTTTGCTATCGGGGTTGCGATCAGGGTGATGCTTCATCGCCATTTTCCGATAAGCCTTTTTTAGCTCCTCATCACTGGCGCCTTTCGCAACACCAAGCACTTCGTAATAATCGCGTTTACTTTTAGGCACAAAATTCCTCTCTACAACCTGAATGACACAAGTCGGCACGAGGCCGACTTGTTATTTAAGTACTTCTAAACTACGTTAATTGGTTTCAATCTCCGGGATTACTTCTTGTCATCCACTTCTTTGAAATCAGCATCTACGACGTCAGCGTCTGGAGCTGCACCTTGTGCGCCACCAGGGGCTGCGCCAGGAGCAGCGCCACCAGCTTTAGCCTGCTCAGCAGCCATCGCTTTTTCGCCCAACTTCTGACTTGCTTTACCCAAAGCTTCAGTCTTAGCTTCAATGGCAGCTTTATCGCTACCCTTGATTGCCTCGTCCAATTCTTTCAAGGCAGCTTCGATCGCCTCTTTCTCGGAAGCCTCTAATGCGGAACCATGCTCTTCCAAAGCCTTCTTGGTCGAGTGAGCCAAAGCATCAGCAGTGTTACGCGCTGTTACTAGCTCCAATGCTTTTTTATCTTCATCGGCATTCGCTTCAGCATCTTTCACCATGCGCAGAATTTCTTCTTCGGTCAAACCAGAGTTTGCCTTGATGGTGATCTTGTTCTCTTTACCAGTGGTCTTGTCTTTTGCAGTCACATGCAAAATACCGTTGGCATCAATATCAAAGGTCACTTCAATTTGTGGCATACCGCGTTGTGCTGGAGCAATACCTTCCAAATTAAACTCACCGAGCAATTTGTTAGCAGCAGCCATCTCACGCTCACCCTGGAAACACTTAATGGTGACCGCAGGTTGGTTGTCTTCCGCTGTGGAGTAAACCTGTGAGTGCTTAGTAGGAATAGTCGTATTCTTTGGAATCATCTTGGTCATCACGCCGCCCAAGGTTTCAATACCCAATGACAATGGAGTTACATCCAAGAGCAATACGTCTTTGCGATCGCCAGACAATACGGAGCCCTGAATCGCAGCGCCAACCGCAACCGCTTCGTCTGGGTTCACATCCTTACGCGGCTCTTTACCAAAAATCTCTTTAACCTTGTCCTGAACAGCAGGCATACGGGTTTGACCACCAACCAAAATTACGTCGTCGATGTCCGCTACATTTACGCCAGCGTCTTTAATTGCAGTCAAGCAAGGTCCAGCCGTACGGTTGACCAACTCTTCTACCAAAGACTCCAACTTAGCGCGAGTCAGCTTCAAGTTCAAATGCTTAGGACCGCCTGCGTCAGCAGTCACATATGGCAAGTTGATTTCTGTTTGTTGTGCGGATGACAATTCGATCTTGGCTTTTTCAGCAGCATCTTTCAAGCGCTGCAATGCCAGTACGTCTTTGCTCAAATCCACGCCTTGCTCTTTCTTGAACTCAGCAATGATCCAATCAATGATGCGTTGGTCAAAGTCTTCGCCACCTAAGAAAGTATCGCCGTTAGTGGAGAGCACTTCAAACTGCTTCTCGCCATCTACGTTAGCGATTTCAATGATGGATACGTCGAATGTACCGCCACCCAAGTCATACACAGCGATCTTACGATCCACTTTGTCTTGCTTGTCCAGGCCGAATGCTAATGCTGCGGCAGTTGGCTCGTTGATGATGCGCTTTACATCCAAACCAGCAATACGACCCGCATCTTTAGTAGCTTGACGTTGGCTGTCGTTGAAGTAAGCTGGCACAGTAATCACTGCCTCAGTCACTTCTTCGCCGAGGTAATCTTCGGCAGTCTTTTTCATCTTCCGCAGAATTTCTGCTGACACTTGTTGTGGCGCCATTTTTTTGTCGCGCGCTTCAACCCAAGCATCACCATTGTCTGCTTGAACAATTTTGTAAGGCATCAAACCAATGTCTTTTTGCACTTCAGCATCAGTAAATTTACGACCCATCAACCGCTTCACCGCGTAAATAGTGTTTTTAGGGTTGGTGACTGATTGGCGTTTTGCAGGCGCGCCAACCAATACTTCACCATCTTCAACATAAGCAATGATGGAAGGAGTTGTGCGGCCGCCTTCTGCGTTCTCGACAACTTTAGGTGCATTGTTTTCAACAACGGAAACGCACGAGTTTGTGGTTCCTAAGTCAATTCCGATAATCTTTCCCATAATGGCTCCAAAAAATTAAGTTATGTGTAATTTCGTAAAACTGCGAATAAATCGATATCTAATAAATGGGGTCAACAAGAGGGAATTCAAGGGCTAAATAAGCAAAAAAGGCAGATTTCTGCCTTTTTATCCCGCTTTTTGATCAAAAACCCCTGATTTAGGGGTTTGAATGGCTTATTTAGGTGCGCTCACGGTTACTAAAGCTGGGCGCAGAATGCGATCGGCGATGGAATAACCCCTTTGCAAGACTGAAACCACGGTATTGGCCTCTTGGTCCGATGGTACGGAAGCAATTGCCTGATGGTGGTGAGGATCAAACTTGTCACCTACCGCTGGATTAATTTCCGTCATGCGACCTTTTTCAAAGGCTGAGAGTAGCTGTTTGAGGGTGATTTCTAGGCCCTCTTTAAAGGCTTTTGCATCCACTGCCTCTGCGTTCAGGGCTGCGTACAAGCTATCTGTAACTGGCACGAGATGCTCGGCAAAACTTTCAATCGCAAACTTATGGGCCTTAGAGACGTCCTCAGCAGCACGGCGACGAATATTCTCACCCTCAGCTTTTGCGCGGAGGTAGTTATCTTGCATCTCCGTGAGCTTTTGATTTAACTCAGCAATCTCTTGCTCCGGCGTCTTTACTTCAGCCTCGGCAGGGGCCGCATCAGCACCACCCTCAGCCTGAGGATCAGCGGCAGTATTTTCCTGCTCAGGGGATGGATTTTGATTTTCTTGGGTCATAGGTGCAAATTCACTTTTCTATCAGGATGGCTACTTCTCAACAATATGGGGCCGATTAAAGCAATTTCAAGTGCGACTGAGTTTAAGCAATTTTGGCTTTAGCCAACTCAGCCAAGCGATCACGTTCCTGCAATACCGCATCGGACTCCACGCCTAAGCTCCAGCCTGATAAATGCTGCTGGGCAATCTCGTACATCGCATCGATCCATTTTGGATTGCTATTAAGGCAAGGAATATATCGGTAATCTTTGCCGCCATGCTCTAAGAAAATCTCGCGCGCCTCCATGGCAATTTCTTCTAGAGTCTCTAAGCAATCTGCCGGAAATCCTGGGCAGAAAATATCCACTCGTTTGCAGCCTTCTTTGCCCAGCTTTTCAATCGTTGGGGCTGTATAGGGCTTAAGCCACTCCGCTTTACCAAAGCGAGACTGAAAGGTCACCAAATACTGTCCAGGCTCTAAACCTAAAGACTCACCAAGCAGGCGACCGGTTTTTAAGCACTCACAATGATAGGGGTCACCCTTCATTAAATTGCGCTTGGGCAAACCATGAAAAGACATCACAAGACGATCACCAGCAGCAAAATCTGGGCGGCCATCTTTATCCCATGCAGTTAATACTTGGTCACGCAGCGCGCTAATGTAAGCAGGGTTATCGTGATAGTGCTTTACCAGACGTAGCTCAGGTTGGTTACGCCAAGTTCCGAGAACACGAAACACTTCATCAAAGCTCGATGCAGTAGTGGTTGCTGAGTATTGCGGATACAGTGGCAGCAACAACAGACGCTCCATGCCTTGTGCCTGTAGGGCCTCCAGAGCTTGTTGGGTGGAAGGTTGACCATAGCGCATCGCCAAATCCACCAACACCACCTCACCATGATTAGCGAATTTCTCACCCAACTCTTTCGCCTGTAGGCGAGAGTAATGCATTAATGGCGAACCTAGTTTTGGCAACCAAATAGAAGCGTACTTCTTTGCAGAAGCACCACTACGAATCGGCAAAATAATGCCATTCAAGATGCACCACCAAATAATGCGAGGGATTTCTACGACGCGTGGATCGGATAAAAATTCCTTGAGATAAGCCCTAACTGCTTTAGCAGTTGGTGCGGAAGGAGTACCTAAGTTCAGCAACAACACTGCCGTCTTAGAAGGGCGTAGATGGGGATTTTGATTCAAGGAAGATCCGTCTTAATTAAATAGAGCAAAAAAAAATATAGCTGCTGTTAAGAGCTCATCGGCGAACTCAATGCACCCGACAACAGCTTAGAGGTAATGTCGACAATCGGAATCACCCGATCGTATGCCATGCGAGTAGGGCCAATGACGCCGAGAGTCCCAACGATCTGACCGTCCACGCTGTAAGGCGCACTAATGACCGCTAAATCTTCGTATGGCAGCAAATCACTTTCACCGCCAATAAAGATCTGAATACCATCAGCATGACTCGATACATCTAGCAACTGCATGAGTACCGACTTTTGCTCCAGCATGTCGAACATCTTACGTAACTTATCTAAATTGGTGCTGAGATCGCCCACATTGAGCAAGCGACGCTCACCTGATAGCAACATATCTCCTTGACCCATGCCGTAATCACTAACGCCACTATGCAATGCCAAGGCCATCAAGCCGGAGATATCACTTCGCAAGTTGTCTAGATCAGAGGCCAGATGTGCACGCACTTCAGCAAAGCTCTTACCGGCAAACTGCATATTGATGTAATTGCCTGCCTCCACTAACTGGCTTGGGGTGTAGTCCTGCGTAGTAGGGAGGATGCGGTTTTGAACATCGCCCTCGGGAGTCACCATGATGAGCAAGATCTTGCCCTCGCCAAGCCGTAAGAACTCGATGTGTTTAAACACCTGAGCCCGCTTAGGCGTCATCACCACACCAGCAAAATGAGTCAAATTAGACAAAATTTGCGCAGCAGAGTTCATCACCCTTTGTGGAGAGTCTGGCAAAAGCCCTTTTTCCATCTCTCGGGTGGCAAGCTCCTCTAAAGGGCGGACTGTCACCATCGTATCCACAAAGAGGCGATAGCCCCTAGGGGTTGGGATCCGGCCGGCCGAGGTATGGGGGCTGGTCACCAAGCCCATTTCCTCTAAATCCGCCATCACATTGCGAATCGTGGCCGCAGAAAGATCCAGCCCCGAGAACCGGGACAGGGTGCGTGAGCCAATAGGCTGCCCCTCTTCGATATAGCGCTCGATGAGGGTTTTCAGTAAGGCGCGGGAACGATCATCCATAGTGGAAGGGATTTTATGCGTATGGTTTAATCGTTATATGTTAAGCCCATCCCCAAATTCCAGCAAAAAGGCATTTAGCCGGGTTGCGCTTGTCGGCAAATATCAGGCTGACGGCATGCAAGAGCGCCTCAATGACCTGGCGACGCTGCTAAGCCAGCAGGGCTGCGAGGTCTATGTTGAGAGCGCTACCGCTAGCCATCTAGGGCTGACGGCCTATCCCATCAAAAAAGTTGAGGAATTTGCAGGCACCATTGATTTAGCGGTTGTCTTGGGTGGCGATGGCACGATGCTCGGCATTGGACGCCAACTGGCTGGAAGTCATGTGCCTCTGGTGGGTATCAATATGGGCCGCCTAGGCTATATGACCGATATCCCCATTCAGAACGTTCAAACCGTATTGCCGCAAATTATTGCCGGCGAATACGAGGCTGACACCAGAACGCTGCTAGATGCGGTTGTTATACGCAATGGTAAAGAGATAAACCAAGCCTTAGCTTTAAACGACGTTGTTGTGAATCGCTCCGGAATTTCCGGAATGGTGGAGCTCGCAGTGCGCGTCAACGGCTCATTTATGTACAACCAACGCTCCGATGGCTTGATTGTGTCGACCCCTACCGGCTCAACTGCTTACGCACTCTCGGCTGGCGGTCCTATTCTGCATCCACGGGTAGCGGGAATTCTGTTGGCCCCAATTGCGCCCCACTCTTTATCCAATCGCCCCATCGTATTGCCACAAGATATTGTGGTGAGCATTGAGGTGGTTGATGGCAGAGAAGTGATTGTGAACTTTGATATGCAATCCCAAACGGATTTGCAAACCGGCGACACCATTGAAGTGAGGCAATCTGCAAAAACAATCACCCTACTTCACCCTCGCAGTCACAGTGACTACAAAACTTTGCGAGAGAAGTTACATTGGAACGAGTACCCATCGACATTCTGATGTCGAATTTTTTGGTACGCTAAAGCATGCTTCAAACACTATCGCTTCGCGACTTTGTCATTGTTGACCAGCTAGAGCTGGATCTTTCCTCAGGTTTTACAGTCCTCACCGGTGAAACGGGTGCCGGCAAGTCCATTCTGTTAGATGCGCTCAGTTTGGTATTGGGTGAGCGCGCAGATAGCAGTCAGATTCGTGAAGGCTGTAATCGAGCAGAAATTAGCGCCCTCTTTCGGATTGATCCTCAACAAATTGAACACTTCAATCAATGGCTTGATGAGCAAGGCTTTCCCATTGAGGATGAGGGGCAAAGTCTGCTCCTCAAAAGAACTGTAGAGGCCAATGGCCGCAGTCGCGCCTTCATCAATGGCAGCGTAGCAACATTGGCACAACTCCGTGAAGCCGGTGATCAGTTGGTAGATATTCATGGGCAACACGCGCACCAACTCTTACTCAAAGGTGGCGCGCAACGCGAGCTACTGGATCGCCATGCCAATCACATGGATCTGGTTGCCGAGGTCTCCCAATTATTTAAAACGCTGAATGAGTCTCGTCGCAGACTAGAGCAGGCTGAAAATGCCGGTCAAGATATTGAGCGTGAACGTGAACGACTGGAATGGCAATTGGAGGAGCTCACCGAACTCTCCCCGCAAGAAGGTGAATGGACCACCATTCAGAGCGAGCATGCTCGCCTGGCTAATGGTGCAAAAATTATTAGCGGCTGCCAAGAGGCCATTGATGTTCTGAGTGATGCCGATAACTCTATAGAGTCGACCCTCTCTAGAGTCAGCGCCAATATGAGTGCGTTAGCTGAACATGACTCTGCGCTGAGTGATATTAGCCAAGCGCTAGAGTCAGCACAAATTCAGATTGATGAAGCAGTCCACAGCCTCAATCGCTACTTGCAAAAACTGGATTTAGATCCTGCGCGTCTCAGCGAAGTTGAGGGGCGTATGCAAGCACTCCATAGTGCGGCTAGAAAATATCGTGCGGAAGCTGATGACTTACCAAAACTCCTTCTCGACACCACAGAACGTCTAGAGGCACTAACAGCCTCTCAAAATATTGAAGCCTTACGAGCAAGAGTGAAGCAAGAGGAGCTCGCCTATCTCAAGCAGGCAAAGCAACTTTCACAAAAACGCAATACGGCTGCGCAGGATTTGGGTAAGCAAGTTACTACTGCAATGCAGGACCTGTCGATGGCGGGTGGTCAGCTAGAAATTGCCTTGCTGCCATTAGCTGAAGGTGGCGCCCAAGGTATTGAGCAAATTGAATTCCTGGTTGCCGGCCACGCCGGCAGCACCCCACGCTCATTGGCGAAAGTAGCCTCCGGTGGTGAATTGGCCCGCATTAGCTTGGCGATTAGCGTCATCACTAGCAAAGCATCATTTACACCCACACTCATATTTGATGAAGTTGATGCTGGTATTGGTGGCGCTGTTGCAGAGACAGTTGGCAAGTTATTACGTCAACTTGGTGAGTCACATCAAATACTCTGTGTGACGCACTTGCCGCAAGTAGCTGCACAGGGCAACCATCACCTGAGAGTTAGCAAGTCGCAAGCAGGCGATAAAACCCTTTCCCAAGTGATGCCTCTAGGCAGGTCTGAGCGAGTAGAGGAAGTTGCTCGTATGCTGGGTGGCGCAACTATTACTGACACCACCCGTCGACACGCTCGAGAACTGCTAGAGCAAAACTAATTTTTCAGGTATTTGAAGGGGCAAGAAATATTTCCTGCCACAACGTCAGCACCACTTCTCTTGCTTGCACTAGCTGGGGCTCAAGCCCCAAATCTACCCGCGTCTTTTCGGCACCGTCTAAACGCAAGCGATGTTGACGCGCTCGGAGTAGGCGGTAGGCATTGCCCACTTCCTGAGCTATTGAAGCTTGAATTAAGCCCGCCTCTCCAGCAACCCTTAGCAAAGCGATATTTCCCAGATTACCAATGAGCTCTGGGTGAGAATTTGAAAAAGCCAGCACTAAAAATTGCACGATAAATTCAATATCGACCATGCCGCCAGCATCATGCTTTAAATCAAAATCAGAACTGGGGTTTGGATGTCCAGCATGCACCTTGCGACGCATCTCTAAAATCTCAAGGCGAAGTGGGTCAATTTCACGCCTCTGACTTAAGACCTCAAAACGCACCCCGTCAAAGAATTCACCGACCATTCTTGATCCCGCAGAGAATCTGGCTCGCGTCAGGGCTTGATGCTCCCAAACCCAAGCTGCGTTGTCACCCTCACGCAGCTGATACCTCCTGAATGCATCGGCATTTGTCACTAAAAATCCTGCAGAGCCATTCGGACGAAGACGTGTATCGATTTCAAAAAGACTGCCGGCCGATGTATAGGCGGTTAGCCAGTTAATCATGCGCTTAGCGAGTAAGGCATAAATCTCTTGAGCCGCAAAATCTGTTTCTTCAGCTTGGTATAAAAAAACCAAATCTAAGTCCGAGGCATACCCTAGCTCCTTGCCACCCAACTTTCCATAAGAGATCACGGCAAACGGCGCAGCTGCATCCAGCGGTAATGCAAACTTGTTGACAACGCTTGGCCAGACACGCTCAAAGGTAGTCTGCAATATCAAATCTGCCAAAGCAGATAAGTGATCACTGACTTTCTCTACTGAAAGCTCATGATCGACCCCAATTCCCAAATCCGCCAACAAGGTAATAAAGGTTTCGGTGTGATGGGTGATGCGCAAAATATCCATCGCTTGCTCTGAGCCGTCACCATCCGCCATAACATCATCAAGACGCATATCTAAGGTGGCTTTTACCTCTCGCCAATATTGCTCTGGATTCTCAATCAGCGCCTTCTCCACGCGTGAGTTGAGTAAGTAATCCAGCAAATGGGGGTGCTGAGTTAAATATTTCGCACCCCATTTCGAGGCTCTGAGTAAAGCCAATACATTGGATAGCGCCTGAGGGTATTCGGACAGGATGGATAAATAAGCACTTCGCCGTGCGACTGCTTCCAGCAAATCAAAGAAGCGAAGTAAAGTCTGATCCGCACTAATTGAGACGGGCTGATCTGTTTGTAAGCTATCCGCAGCCTTGCGAATCAGGTTATTGAAGATGATTCTGCTTTTCTCTGGCAGTTGTCTTTGCTTAGAACTATCGGCCCAGGCTAACCAACGCGCCGTAGATTCTGGGAATAGTGCACCATCAGGCTCCCAGCCTGCCGGCAAGGAAGTGCTATCAAGACGTGCAGCATCATCGAGTACAAATGCCTTTTCAAAATACTGGGCTACTGCTAATTGATGCTGATCGAGCTCAGACAAAAAGGCGGCCTGTCCTTGAATCTGATTAGGGTCAACCATGCTTGATGCCAGGCGAGTTCGAGCCCCCTCATCTTCAGGAAGATAGTGCGTCTGCTGATCCTCCCATACCTGAATACGATGCTCTAAGCGCCGCAAGTAAATATAAGCCGCCCTGAGCTTATCAACCTCATCGATAGGGAGAATTCCTTGCTGCTTTACTAACTCCAATACCTCTAGAGTGGGGCGAATCCGATAGCGTGGATCCGTTCCCCCACGCATCAGTTGGAACATTTGCGCCAAAAACTCAATCTCTCGAATACCACCACGACCTAACTTAATGTCCCTAGACCGACCATGATGATTGGATGAACGCTTCTCAGCTTCATGCTGTATCTGCGCATGTAATTCACGAATGGACGCAATCACACCGTAATCTAAATGGCGGCGATATACAAAGGGGCGAATCAATTGCTCAAGCTCGCGCTCGCAATGGGCAAAGGCAGGCGATTCAGGCAAAGGTGAAATCAATCTACCCTTAATCCAGGCATAACGCTCCCACTCTCTTCCCTGGACCAATAGATATTCCTCGAGCATGTCGAGGCTACAGACCAGGGGCCCAGAGTCTCCATTCGGCCTCAGACGCATATCCACCCGAAATACAAAACCATTTGCATCGTGTTCAGCCAATAATCTGATCAGACGCTTACCCATTCGAGTAAACCACTCGTGATAAGACAAGCTCTTAGGCCCGCCCTGCGTATCACCTTCGTGCTCATACAGGAAAATCAAATCGATATCAGAGGAAAGGTTGAGTTCTAAACCGCCCAACTTCCCCATGCCCACGACCATTAAAGGCATCTCTGAGTCAGTAAGCTTGCTCCATGGCAAACCAAAGCGACGCTCCAGATCTGCACGAATATAGGCAATAGAAAGGGCTACCGTCTCTTCAGCAAAATGGCTCAGAGCGTGTGTTACCTCCCCAAGATCAGCCATCCCATTGAGATCCCGGAAGGCAACCCAGAGCATGAGCCGTTGTCTCGCTAGCCTTAATTCCGACATAAACTGAGCCTCATCCTGCTCTGGAGCAGCTAAAGCATCCTGGCAGGAGTTTAATAAACCCCTAATCCCGACAATATCCACTTTGCAAGCGCCCTGAGAGCGGAGCCAATCCTCCCACTCAGGACGAGAATTGAGCCAGCGTTGCGCGTAGCTCGAGTGCTGCTTTAGAAATTCAATTTGGGCGGCAAAATCAGTCATTTCTCCATCTTAATCCGACTCGATATGCAAAGTGCAGAAGCTTGAAGAACATCCAATGGCTGACGGATAATAGAGCCCATGCTTCGAAATATCATCCGGACTCGCCTGCAGAGCGTGCTTCAAAAACGTCTTCCAGGATCTGGTGGTCGTTGGCGTAAGCGCGCCCTAATCCTTGCCGGCGTCACTGTGGCCTTTTTTGTACTTGGCCATCTTGGGATACGTTTTGTTTTATGGCCTCAGATTGAGAAATCAAAGCCCACCTTAGAGCGCTTAATGAGTGCACGCTTAGGTACTGCAGTCACGATGGATAAGGTGCAAGTTTCTTGGACTGGGATTCGCCCAAGTTTTGCAATTGAAGGATTGCGATTTAACAGCACAAGCAACTCTACCCCGCCCTTACTCGTTCAAAATATCAGCGGACAACTTAGCTGGCTGTCTTTCTACTACCTGGCACCCTATTTTCAGGAAATCAAACTCGACCAGGTTCAGCTCTATGCGCAACGCGATGCCAAAGGCCTTGTCTCGGTCGCCGGCATTCCCATTCAAAGTAAAGCGGGTGATTTTGCAAGCGAGAACTGGTTGCTAGCCCAAAACGATATTCAAATTAGCAATGCCAAAATTTTCTGGGAAGACCAGCAAAGTCGAAAACTAAAAACTTCAATTGATATTCAAAGCGCTCACCTAGCAAACGGAATTCGCAGTCATGAAGGTCAACTGGTAGTCCAAACCCCCTGGAGTCCAAGCCCAATCAAACTCCAGGCTGACTTTGTACATCATCTTGGCGGGCAAGCTGGTGATTGGCGTGATTGGAATGGAAATTTTTCATGGGACTTTACCGAACTCAACCTGAATCAAATTTCAAAAGATCTCAGCCTTCCACTCTACGACCTCGGTGGCGCACTCAACTCCCATGGCAGTCTGAAGCTTGATGGCGGTAAAGCAAATGGCGGGCAAATGTCCCTCACTGCTGATCACCTCAGAGTGCAATTAAATAAAGATGAGGAGTCTATTGAGTTTGGTAGGCTGGAAACCGATTTAGTGCAAGATACAGATGGAGGCCTGAACTCCATCACAACAAAAACTTTGGCATGGCGCAATATCGACAGCCCCAAGACCGCACCCCTTGAAAAATTAAGCCCGATTACTTTCCGCTGGCGCCAACCGAAAGATGGCGGCGAGATCAAAGAGTTTGGCTTCTCTTCACCAAAGATACAAGTGGAAGACATTGCACTCTTCGCACTCAACCTTCCTTTGCCGAAAAAGATTCATCAGTGGATCAAGATATCCGAGGCAGATGGTGAACTTCAGAATTTGGATATGAATTGGTCCGAAAGCGAATCGGCGCTATCGGCTTTACCCATTCCCGGGAATTGGTTTTCTGCCAATAAGCTCGATTTCACTATCAGCGCAAAGCTGAATGACATTAGCTTCACCGGGGTAAATAAATCGATGCCCTCCGCCTCGCATTTGTCTGGCAACTTAGTCAGCAATCAGAATCAAGGTAACTTCACGCTCAATTCCAGCAATCTTGAGCTAGAGATGAACGATTTTTTATCTGCCCCTGAAATTCAACTAGACCGCGCACGAGGCGAGATTAGTTGGTCGAAGCAAAAAGGTGGATGGCTAATCAATGCTAAAAAACTGCAACTAAGTAACCCTGAAATTACCACCAATTTTGACTTGAGCTATCTAATCGGTGGCGACAAACAGCCCGATCAAATGACGCTCGATATGGAGTTTGTTAAAGCCAAGCTGGCAACGGCGCATCGCTATCTACCAGTTGGGATGGATAAGGATAGCCGCCTGTACTTGAGCAAGGCCTTTGACTCTGGGGAGATTCAAAATGGCTCTTTACACATTAAGGGTGATCCAAATCAAGCCCCCTACCCAGCCGGTACAGTTGGGGAGCTCAACTTGCACCTACCCTTCTCCAAAGCCAACTTCAAGCCAGCACCCTTGCTGGCTAGAAATCAAGGGGTTTGGCAGGCTTTTAGCAATGTCAGCGGCAATATCGACATGAAGCAGGCAACCCTCATTGTTGATGTTAATAAAGCAAGCTACAAAAAGGTCGCCCTTGCGAATGTCAAATCACAAATTCCCAATCTCAGCGCAAAAAATCTGAGCCTACTCATTAATGGTTCGCTTGAGGGTGAGGGATCTGAAATCCTCGAATACCTGTTTGCATCACCTGTAGGTATTCAACAGCCTAACTTAGCCAAGAACCTCACCCTCAATGGTCACGTGAATGTGGGTCTTGATTTAAAGATTCCCTTGTCCGGGAGTGATGATGTCAACTTCGATGCACAAATTACCCTTCCCGGAAATCGGGCGCAATGGGGAGAGATCCCCCCATTGGAAAATCTGAAGGGCAAGCTACGAATTACCGAAGTGAATCCAGAATTTGAAAATATCACTGCAAACTTTTTGGGTGGCGCCTTTCAGATTTCCAGCGCACCATCTACGACAGGAAATACCAGTTTTAGCATCGGGGGCGACATCAACGCCAGTTTTATCAAAGATTACATTGCGGCAAATTTAAAATCCCAAGTGAATCCAGCACTCATTTCTGCGATGAGCGGAGCGGCCAAATACGAAGGCCTCATCAATTTCAATAAAACTGGTAGCCAAACCAATCTAAAGTTTGATCTTCGTAATTGGGCAAGCTCCGCCCCAGAGCCCGCCAAGAAATTGGCAGGTGCTCCTATGCTAGGTGAGTTCAACCTCAAAACTTACACATCAAATAAAGGCAATCCAGTGCGCGCAGACTGGTCCGGAAAATTGGGTGACCAATACTTCGTTGAAGGAAATCTCAGCACCGCCAATGAAGTAAAAAATGCATTAGGAGTAGGGTCCCCGGCACCATTGCCGCAGCAAGGTATTGCAGTGCAGTTAGCAAGCAATGAACTAGACCTAGACCAATGGGTGGAGTTTTTGGGGGCAGGGAAACCGGCAAACAAAGTCAGTGAAGCAAAAAAATCGGATGCTTCCGATACCAATATGCAAATTTCTGCCCAAGTAAAGAAAGTCATTGCCCTGGATCGCGAATGGACTGATGTCAGCATGCAGTCTCAGAAGAAAAATGCAATCTGGCAACTGCGGGTGAATTCACCACAAATTTCGGGCCAAGCACAATGGCATCCCAGTAGCAGTGAGCAACCAAGCGGCTTAATTGCCGGAAGACTTGCGCGTCTAAAAGTGCCAGATCAGCGAATGCCCTCAGACTCAGCGCCTAAGCAAGGGGCCGCACTCAAGCCAACCCATCTCAAGACCCCCATCAGCCCCAACGCCATTCCGAGCCTAGACTTGATAGTTGATGATCTGAGCTGGACAAGGGCAAAACTCGGTGTAGTGAAGATCAAATCCAGAACTAGCTACAACCTCATGCAGTTGGAGTCCGTTCAAGTAAACAATCCACAAGGTAGCTCCTTAATTAAGGGCCAATGGAGTGCCCACACTCCAAATGCTGCGGAAAAGAGCTCCATTACCGTGGATATGAACATCAAAGATGCAGGCCAAATTATTGCCCATTGGAGTAATACCAAATCAGTAGAGGGGGGAGAAGGAAAGCTGAACGCCTCTCTCTCATGGTCTGGGCCACTCTTTTCTCCAGTCTATGATTCTCTTACTGGCGCAGTCAGCCTCGACCTCGCCAAAGGTCGTTTGCTCGAAGTCAACACTGATGGCGCAAAACTACTAGACGTTCTAAGTCTGCAAAGTTTATTTAGATTTGCAACTTTGGATCTCAAAGGGAGTTTAGGCAACCTGGCCATCAAAGGCACGCCTTTTAATTCTATTAATAGTAATTTTGAGATCACACAAGGAATTGCGCAAACCAAGCAATTCACTATGATTCTGGATCAAGCTCGAGTAGCAATGACGGGGCAAATCAATGTCCCTAAAGAAACTCAAGATCTCCGGATCACCATATTCCCCACAATTGATGCCACCGCTGGCTCACTAGCGGCATTTGTAATTAACCCAATCATTGGGCTTGGCGTGGTTGTAGGTCAGTACCTCATCACCAATCAAATTAATCGCACCATGCAAACAGATTATTTGATTCAGGGCTCCTGGGAAAATCCGGAAGTCATCCCACTTGATCAAAAGGGTCAACCGCTTGATGCGAAAACACTAGAAACGATTCGCACTAAAAATCTTTTAAAAGAGCAAACCAAACCCAATTCATCCAACTCCTCCCCAGCAAGCCCACCGGTCAATCAAAATATTTCCAACCCAATGCCAGGCTAAACAGATGAATGTGCCGACAAATCCCTCTGAACTCAATATGGCATCGATACAAATGGTATCGACCCCCAGTCTGAGCGAGAATCTTCAGGTGGCCGCACGATTAACTAAAGCAGCCGCAGTTTCCGGGGCTCAAATTGCAGTACTGCCAGAATATTTCTGCTTAATGGGCTTGAAAGATACCGATAAGGTCAATGCACGGGAAGCGGCTGGATCCGGTCCGATTCAAGAGCAACTTGCTGCGATGGCGCAAGAAAATAATATTTATCTTGTAGCCGGCACCATCCCCCTAGAGGCAAAAGAATCAAACAAAGTGCTTAATACCTCTCTGGTATTTAATCCACAGGGTAAGCAAATCGCTCGCTACGACAAAATTCATTTGTTTGGTTTTCAAACCTCAACAGAGCGTTACGAAGAATCTGAAACGATTGCAGCAGGTAGTCGGCCAGGCCAATTCACAATGAACATCAATTCCGTAGATTGGCATTTCGGCTTAAGCATTTGCTATGACTTGCGCTTTCCAGAACTGTACCGCGCCCTTGGACAAGTAGATTGCCACATCATTCCAGCTGCATTTACGTACACTACCGGCAAGGATCACTGGGAAATCCTGCTACGTGCCCGTGCTATTGAAAACCAATGCTACGTCTTGTCTTCGGCACAAGGTGGCTTCCACCTAAATCAACGACGCACCTGGGGCGAGAGCATGTTGATTGATCCTTGGGGCGAAATATTAAGTAAGCTTCCCGAGGGTGAGGGCTTTATTCAAGGGATGCTGAGCAAAGATAAATTAAACGAGGTACGCTCTAAGTTACCCGCACTAAAACACCGCAAGCTTTAATACAGAAAGTTCAGCAAAATCAAGATGAGAGCACCCGAAGCATTATTTCCAAGTGACTGGACCAAACCCAAAAAGCAGGCCGACCTTCTTAAGTTAGCTAAATCCATTCTGCTTGAGCCAACCGGCCTGTCTGAGCAAGATTTACATCACACTTTTGGCAATATGTTCACACACCAGCTGGATGATGCCGACCTTTATTTCCAGCACACCCGAAGTGAGAGTTGGAGTCTTGAAGAAGGGATTGTGAAATCGGGAAGCTTTAGCATCGATCAAGGTGTTGGTGTGCGCGCGATTTACGGCGATAAAACTGCCTTCGCCTACTCCGATGAAATTAATTTAGAAGCCTTAAACAAAGCAGCCAAATCCACTCGCGTTATTGGGCCCCAAGGTGGTACGCGTGCAGTTGCAGGCAAAATCTTTACACCCGTCTCCAACGAACTTTACTCCGACTTAAATCCCCTAGATTCGCTAGCACCACAAGAAAAAATTGCATTACTTGAGGGTATAGAACGTCGCGCAAAAGCACGTGACCCACGCATCATTCAGGTGATGGCGAGCTTGGCCGGTGAGTTTGATGTGGTGCTCGTGGTTCGCGCCGACGGCTTATTGGCTGCTGACGTTCGTCCACTCGTGCGGGTATCTGTTCATGTGATTGCCGAACAAAATGGTCGTCGCGAATCTGGATCTTCCGGCGGTGGCGCTCGTCATGATTATCACTACTTCAATACGGAACTCATTAATCAATATGTTGATGAAGCTGTTGATGGCGCGCTGATTAATCTAGACTCTCGCCCTGCCCCAGCCGGCCCAATGACCGTAGTGATGGGGCCGGGATGGCCTGGAGTGTTACTACATGAAGCGGTAGGTCACGGCCTTGAAGGCGACTTTAACCGCAAGGGTTCATCTGCTTTTGCTGGCCGCATTGGGCAACGTGTGGCTGCAAAAGGCGTCACTGTAGTAGATGACGGAACACTGTCCGGTCGTCGCGGCTCACTCAATATTGATGACGAGGGCACACCCACCCAATGCACTACCCTGATTGAAGATGGCATCTTGAAGGGATACATTCAAGATAGTCTGAATGCCAGACTCATGAATATGCCCTTGACAGGCAATGGGCGACGTGAGAGTTTTGCCTCCCTACCAATGCCGCGCATGACCAACACCTATATGCTGGCGGGCAAGGATGACCCCCAAGAAATCGTGGCCAGCATTAAACGCGGTCTCTATGCAGTCAACTTTGGGGGCGGTCAGGTTGATATTACTAGCGGTAAATTCGTGTTTTCAGCCTCAGAAGCCTATTGGGTAGAAAACGGCAAAATTCAATATCCCGTCAAGGGCGCCACCATCATCGGTAGTGGTCCGGAATCCCTAAAACAGGTCTCCATGATCGGAAATGACCTCAAATTAGACGGCGGCATTGGGGTTTGCGGCAAAGAAGGTCAGAGCGTCCCGGTGGGTGTTGGACAGCCCACTTTACGGATCGACAGCCTGACTGTCGGGGGAACCGCTTAATACGGCTTAAAATAGCCGCATGAGCCAACAAAACACTAATCCCGCAAACTGGTACGCTGCCGTTGATAAAACGTCAGACACGGATGATCAACGCATTCACAACATTACTGTTCTGCCACCGCCAGAACATTTAATTCGCTTCTTCCCGATCTCGGGGACACCTACGGAAGCGCTCATCAGCAAAACGCGCAAAAAGATTCGCGACATCATTCACGGAAAAGATGATCGCCTACTCGTCATCATCGGGCCATGTTCGATTCATGACCCCCATGCAGCTCTGGAGTATTGCCAGCGATTATTGGCTGAGCGTGATCGCTTTGCCGGTGAACTCGAAATCGTCATGCGCGTCTATTTTGAAAAACCGCGCACAACGGTTGGTTGGAAGGGCTTGATTAATGACCCGTACTTAGACGAAAGCTATCGCATTGAAGAAGGTCTGCGCATTGCTCGCCAAGTGTTGATGGAAATTAATCGTCTTGGTATGCCTGCTGGTAGCGAATTCTTAGACGTCATTTCTCCGCAATATATCGCTGACCTGATTTCTTGGGGAGCTATCGGAGCGCGTACCACTGAGAGTCAAGTTCACCGCGAACTCGCTTCAGGCCTCTCTGCGCCAATTGGATTTAAGAACGGTACCGACGGCAATATCAAAATTGCTACTGATGCTATTCAGGCCGCTAGCCGCCCACACCACTTCCTATCGGTTCACAAGAATGGTCAAGTTTCTATTGTAGAAACCAAAGGCAATAAAGACTGTCACGTTATTTTGCGTGGTGGTAAAGAGCCAAACTATGAAGCGCAATATGTTCAAGCAGCCTGCTCTGAGCTAGAAGCAGCAAAGCTTCCAGCCAGTTTGATGGTTGACTTGTCTCACGCGAACTCCAGCAAGAAACATGAGCGCCAAATTGTGGTGGCAGAAAATATTGCCGAACAAATTGAGTCAGGATCACATCAAATTTTTGGTGTAATGATTGAAAGCCATCTCCAGGATGGTGCGCAAAAATTCTCGCCCGGAAAAGATGATCCAAGCAAATTGGAGTACGGCAAAAGTATTACCGATGCGTGCATTAACTGGGAAGACTCAGTCAATGTATTGCAACGTTTAGCTTTGGCTGTGAAGAATCGCAGAAAAGCAAAGAAATAAGCAATGGAGAAATAAAGCGAGACTGCTTTGAGACTGCTTTATTTACTCAGAAAGAGACTATTTACTTAGTCTCTTTTTTTTCGTGCTTCCAAAGCACATCATGTCCGCCAGCAGCACGATTCAGTACGCGCGCCAATACAAACAAGAGGTCAGATAAACGATTCACGTACTGACGCGGAGCATCGTGTAGCGGACCCTCCCAGCCCAAACGCACAATCGATCGCTCGGCACGTCTGCATACCGTGCGACACACGTGCGCCTGAGCAGCTGCGCGAGTACCGCCAGGAAGAATAAATTCGGTCAAAGGAGGCAAAGTCGAATTGTATTTTTCCAACCAAACATCTAGCTGGGCCACTTGCTCTGGTTTAAGCAAGGTGTAGTTGGGAATACAAAGCTCACCACCCAAATCAAATAAGTCATGCTGCACTTGCAAAAATAGAGCCTGGAACTCATTGGCAATTGCGTCAGGAATCGATTCAGTCATCAAAACACCGATTTCGGAGTTCAATTCATCGACATCGCCCATAGCGCAAATGCGCAAATGATCCTTTTCCACTCGGCTACCATCGCCAAGCCCGGTCATACCCGCATCACCAGTTCTGGTGGCTATTTTTGAAAGTCGATTTCCCATGCAACTAATTATAGGTAAATGGCTAAAATGATTCCTATGAATATGGTGACCCCACCCCCCGAGCTCGCGGCTATTACCGCCCTTCAATCCAAACTGGTGTCGGCCTTGCGCCCCATCCTCCCAGAGCATGCCTTGCTATGGGAGCCTGAGGACACGATTCCCTATGAATGCGATGGTCTAGCGGCCTATCGACGGATGCCGCTGGCGGTTGCCCTGCCGGAGACTGAGGAGCAGGTTGCCCAGATTCTGAAGATTTGCTTTGAAATGCAAGTACCCATCGTCCCACGCGGATCTGGCACTGGCCTATCTGGTGGTGCCATGCCTATTTCCCAAGGCTTAGTGCTCTCGCTGGCTAAGCTGAAAAAGATCATCAGCATCGACCCTTTCACCAGAACAGCGGTTGTGCAGCCTGGTGTTCGTAATTTAGCTATCTCGGAAGCGGTTGCCCATCTTGGCCTGTATTACGCACCAGATCCATCCTCACAGATTGCCTGCTCTATTGGCGGCAATGTAAATGAAAACTCTGGTGGTGTGCACTGCCTTAAATATGGCCTCACGCTTCACAACGTATTAAAGGTTCGCGGCATCCTGATGAATGGTGAGATCGTGGAATTTGGCAGTCTTGCACCAGACTCTCCTGGACTCGATTTATTAGCCATCGTGATGGGTAGCGAAGGCATGCTTGCAGTGGTGACCGAAGTCACCGTGAAACTCATTGCCAAGCCAAAATTGGCGCGCGTCATCATGGCGAGTTTTGACGATATTGAAAAAGGTGCTGATGCCGTTGCCGCCATCATTGCCGCCGGCATCATTCCTGCTGGCTTAGAGATGATGGACAAAGCGACCACCCGAGCGGTTGAGGAATTTGTTCATGCGGGATATGACCTCGAAGCTGAGACTATTCTCCTTTGTGAATCTGATGGCACACCGGAAGAGGTCGCAGAAGAAATTGAGCGCATGACTAAAGTGCTCGAGCAAGCAGGTGCTAGCGGTATTCAGATTTCTCAGAATGAAGCGGAGCGCCTCAAGTTTTGGAGCGGCAGAAAGAATGCTTTCCCTGCGGCTGGACGATTAGCGCCGGACTATTACTGTATGGACGGCACCATCCCGCGCAGAAATATTGGCACACTGCTCAGGCGCATTCAGGACATGGAAAAGAAATACGGCCTTGCCTGTTTGAATGTATTTCATGCGGGTGATGGCAATATGCACCCCCTCATTTTATTTAACGGCGCAGATCAAGAAGAGTGGCATCGCGCTGAAGAATTCGGTACTGAGATTCTGGAAGCCTGTGTTGAACTCGATGGCACGATTACTGGTGAGCATGGTGTTGGCATTGAAAAGATCAACACCATGTGCGTTCAATTCGGTGAAGGTGAACGCGAATCTTTCTGGGGCGTCAAAGCAGCGTTTGACCCAGAAAAGCTACTCAACCCTGATAAAGCTATTCCCACTTTAAATCGCTGCGCAGAGTATGGTCGTATGCGCATTAGCGGCGGCAACTTACCGCATCCCGAGTTGGAGCGCTTCTAATGTCTAAATCCAAGAATATGAATATTGATTTATTTCGTGAGCAGATTCTGTCAGCAGCCAAGAATCAAACAGTTCTATCCATTGAAGGTGGTGGTACGAAATCTTGGTATGGCAATACCAATTCCTACGCCAAGTTAGATACCCGCCCTTACTCCGGCATCCTGGAGTATCAGCCTGAGGAGCTCGTGATTACAGCTTGCACAGGTACGCCATTAAAAGAGATTGAAGCGGTCCTAGCTGAAAAAAATCAAGTGCTCGCATTCGAGCCTCCGCATTTTGGTGATTCCGCCACTTTTGGTGGAGCGATTGCTGCAGGCTTAGCAGGTCCAGGCCGCATTAGCGTTGGCAATTTACGTGACTTTGTTTTGGGTGCACGCATCTTGGATGGCAAAGGCCAAGACTTATCCTTTGGCGGCAAGGTCATGAAGAACGTTGCGGGCTATGATGTATCACGTTTGTTGCCTGGCTCTATGGGCACCTTGTCACTACTGCTTGAAGCCTCTGTAAAAGTTCTGCCACGCCCAGCCGCAACCACGTCCCTGCGCTGCAATATTTCTCAAGCACGTGCACTGCAATGCTTAAATGAATGGGCTGGACAGCCGCTACCTTTATCAGCCAGTTGCTGGATTGGAAACTCAATAGGCAGTGATGGCGAACTCACCATTCGCTTAGCTGGTGCCGCTGCAGCTGTTAAAGCAGCGATCCCCTTAATGAATGCTGCGGTTGATGCAGTCGAGTTAGACGCCAAAGTAGCAGCAGAATTTTGGGCAGCTTTGCGCGAACAGCAGCTACCTGTTTTTTCAAACCTCAAAGGTAATGAGACTCTGTATCGCCTAGCATTGCCTGCGGCATGCGGACCGCTTGTGATTGAAAATACAAGTGGCGACATTGCTTTGGAATGGCATGGTCAACAGCGTTGGTTAAAGGCGCCGGGAGATGATGCTACTTTCGCATCCATCAAAGCATTGGCCAGTACTCATGGTGGGCATGCCACTCGCTTTAAGCAAGGTACCGATGTGAATCCAGCTAGCCAACGATTTACCCTACTAAGCGAACAGGCGCACTCAGTAGCACTAGAGGCAGTGCAAGCACGCCTCAGGGCGTCCTTTGATCCAGCTGGTGTATTTGCAACTTCACGCCTTCCTTAAGCACCCCTTTTAGCAAACTATGCAAACTCAACTCGCCCCCCAATTCGCCAATACCCCTGAGGGTATTGAAGCTGCCAGAATTCTTGGAAAATGTGTGCACTGTGGCTTCTGCACAGCTACTTGTCCTACTTATCAAATTCTGGGCGATGAACTCGATGGCCCACGTGGTCGCATCTACCTCATCAAACAGATTGCAGAGGGCCAAGTCCCCACTGACAAAACACGTCTCCATTTGGATCGCTGCCTGACTTGTCGCAATTGCGAAAGCACTTGTCCAAGCGGCGTGCAATATGGCAACTTGGTGGATATCGGCCGCAAGTGGGCGGAAGAAAATACTCCCGAACGCCCCATTGGCCAGCGTCTGACTCGTTGGGCGCTTAAGGAAGGTCTAACTAGTCCTAAACTATTTAATTCCGCAATGGCAATTGGTCGTCTCGTTCGCCCACTCATGCCAGCTGGCATTCAACGCAAGATTCCAGAAGCTAAAAATAAAGCCTTGGCAAGCAACACCGATCCCTATGCAAGACCACAAGCCAGTCATGCACGCAAGATGCTGTTGCTGGAAGGTTGCGTTCAGCCAGGCATGTTGCCAAATATCAATTCAGCAACAGCACGCGTTTTAGATGCACTCAAGATCCAGTTGATTAGCGCACCCAATGCCACCTGCTGTGGTGCATTGCGCTACCACTTGAACGATCAGGCTGGCGGCTTAAATAATGCCAAACAGAATATCGATGCTTGGTGGCCACAAGTTGAACAAGGCGTTGAAGCTATTGTGATGACTGCCTCGGGTTGTGGTGTGATGGTCAAGGACTATGGCCATCTATTCGCAAGCGATCCGCATTATGCTGCTAAAGCAAAGACTATCTCTGATCTCACGAAAGATATCTCCGAAATCTTGCCGGCACTTCAAGAGGAGCTCGTTGCCCTCGTAGATAGCGATCCGAAACCTGGTGCGGTCTATCACCCGCCCTGCACACTGCAACATGGTCAGCAAATTCGCGGGAAGGTAGAAGGCCTCCTAACTGGCATTGGCATTGGTGTGCGCTTATGCGCTGATAGCCATCTCTGCTGCGGTTCTGCGGGAACCTATTCAGTTACCCAGCCAGAACTATCGGAACAATTACGCAAGAACAAACTCGCCCACCTGAATACCGCCTGTGAAGAATCAGGCGCCCAAGTAATTGTTTCTGGAAACATTGGTTGCATTACCCATCTTCAGCAAGATGACACTCCAGTCCTTCATTGGATCGAGATCGTTGATCAGCTCATTGGCCAACAAAGCCAAATCAAACAATGAGTCAAGTCACTGCCAACCTAATGTTGGTTAAGCAAAGATTGGAGCTAGCAGCCTTGGCAGCCAAGCGCGAGCCAGAAGATATACAACTGCTTGCAGTCAGCAAGACCTTCCCATCTAGGGCTGTTGAAGAGGCCATGCATGCAGGACAAACCGCTTTTGGCGAGAACTATGTCCAAGAGGGTGTTGAAAAAATTCAAGGGCTTGCTAAATTGCGTCCTTGGCTAGAGTGGCACTTCATTGGTCCACTTCAAAGCAATAAGACGCGTGATGTTGCAGAACATTTTGACTGGGTGCATAGCATTGACCGGCTCAAAATTGCAGAACGCCTCTCTAGTCAGCGCGGAGAATTTCCTAACTTGGGCGACCTGCAGGTTTGCGTCCAAATTAATGTCAGTGCAGAGGAATCTAAGAGCGGTATAGCGTTTGAAGAAGTAGAAGCGCTGTGTACCTCAATCGCCAAATTACCCCATCTCGTTCTTCGCGGACTCATGGCTATTCCCGCGCCCAGCGATGAGCTAGCCCAGCAACGCCAAGCCTTTGCGGCCGTCAGAGAGTGCTTCACTGGAATCAAGGCAAAGCACAGTAATGATGTTGGGTATGATTTCTTTGACACTCTCTCCATGGGAATGTCTGATGATATGGAGGCTGCAATCGCCGAAGGTAGCACCATAGTACGTATAGGAAGTGCCATTTTTGGGAAGCGCGATAAGATAAAAGCATGAGCACACAACAAATTAATCAAAATGCCCACATTACCTTTATTGGTGGCGGCAATATGGGCCGCGCATTAATCAGCGGATTACTTGCTAACGGCTTTAACGCCAATCAACTTTCTGTAGTTGAGGCCAATGCCAGCACTGGCCTGCAATTGCATCAAGATTTTGGCGTACAGATTATTGGCGCTTTAGATCAAATCGCATTTGACTTCTCCAAGGACAACGTCGTAGTGATGGCGATTAAGCCTCAAGACTTTAATGTCGTAGCCAAGTCCTTGAGCGCCAAACTCAAACATGCAACAGCGCCGAGTCCACTAATCCTTAGCATTGCCGCAGGCATTCGCCTCAAAGATATGAGTCGCTGGCTCGATCATGAGCGTTGTGTTCGTGCGATGCCCAATACCCCCGCCCTCATAGGCAAAGGTATTACTGGTCTGTTTGCCGATGCTGCAGTCAACGCTTCTGACCGCGCCCTTGCTGAGACTATCTGCAATGCAGTTGGGCAAGCGGTCTGGGTCAATGAAGAAAAACTCATGGATGCGGTTACCGCGGTCTCTGGAAGTGGCCCCGCCTATGTTTTTGCTTTCTTGGAAGCAATGCAATCGAGCGGTGAGAAGCTTGGACTTGATGCGGCTACGGCTCGCAAACTAGCCTATGCAACCCTAGAAGGCGCGACACAACTTGCCCATAACTCAGACGAGCATGCAGGCGTATTGCGCGAACGAGTAACCTCAAAGGGCGGCACAACAGCTGCTGCACTCGATATGCTCAAGCAACTTGATTGGCATGGTGCACTGGAAAAAGCAATTGATGCCGCCAGCCAACGTGGCAAAGCTATGGGTGATGAGCTAGGTAAGAACTAAAAGCGAGCTAATCCCAAGAGGATTCCTAGAAATAGGAATCCACCCAAGTAGTTGTTGTGGCGAAATGCCTTAAAGCAATTTTCGCGCTGGCGAGTAGATGCCAATTTCAAGTGATATATAGCGCAAGCTACAGCTAGGCACCAGCCCACCCAAAAGTAATTACTGAGATTTGCCAGTTGGGCAACCCAAATCTGACTAATGAATAAGGCCGAGTAACTTACGGCGATGGCCAACACATCAAAGCGACCAAATGTAATTGCAGAGGTGCGCAAACCTAAACGCATATCATCATCACGATCAACCATGGCATATGCCGTGTCATAGGCAATCGCCCAAAAGATATTGCCAATAAATAAAATCCAAGCTTCTACCGGTATGAAGCCCAATACTGCCGCATAGGCCATCGGAATCCCAAAGCCAAAGGCAATGCCCAAGACCGCCTGTGGAATAGCAAAGAAGCGCTTGGTAAAGGGATAGAGAATCGCGACCGCCAAAGCAAAGAAAGAAAGCTCTTTGGTGAGGACGTTCAGAGGCTGAATGAGCAGAAAGGCTATCAGCGCAAGAGTGCCAGCCACTACTAACGCTTCTTTCCCAGAAATCTTGCCGCTGGTAATGGGCCGGTCTTTGGTTCTCAAGACATGACGATCAAAATCTTGATCTGCATAGTCATTGATAGCGCAACCAGCGCTGCGCATTAAAAACGTTCCCAGGGAAAAAATGATTAGAAGATGCCATTCAGGGAAACCGCCACTCGCTAGCCAAAGCGCCCACAAAGTTGGCCACAACAACAAAAGCGTGCCGATCGGCTTATCCAAGCGGATCAAATAGGCATAAGCAATAAAACGATCGCGCATCAGATGAACAGTCTTTTCATAGTCATGGCGTGATTATCAAGCCTTTAGAAACTCAGTGCGAGATCCTAGCCAACGCTCAAGATGTCTTTCTACAAGATCACCATGCTCAGCCAGCAGGCGGTCTGCTGCAGTCTGCGCCAATTCAATCAACCAGGCATCGCGCTGAAGATCCACAAAGCGCAACATGGCATCACCCGATTGCTTGGCCCCCAATAACTCACCAGGACCGCGCAATGACAGGTCACGCTCAGCGATTACAAATCCATCCGAGGTCTCTCGCAAGGTTTGCAGGCGCTCTTTAGCGGCCAAAGATAAGGGCTCCGCATACATCAAGATGCATACCGAATCGGCTGAGCCGCGCCCTACACGCCCCCGCAACTGATGAATCTGCGCATAGCCAAAACGTTCAGCATGCTCAATCACCATCAACGCTGCATTGGGAACATCGACACCAACCTCAATCACCGTCGTCGCAACTAGCAGTTGAATTTCATTGGCCTTAAATGCCGCCATCACTGCGGCCTTCTCTTCACTCTTTAATCGACCATGCACCAAGCCAACCTTGAAATTGGGCAATGCTTGAGTGAGTTGCTCAAAACTTTCAACCGCTGTTTGTAATTGCAATACTTCCGACTCTTCAATTAAAGGGCAAACCCAATAAGCTTGCAATCCTTTGACCAACCAATCATGTAGACCACTAATAACCTCGTCTCTACGCGCCGCCTTCACTACCTTAGTAGCAATCGGCTTGCGCCCTGGAGGTAATTCATCGATGACGGAAACATCCAGGTCGGCGTAGTAGGTCATCGCCAATGTACGGGGGATTGGCGTTGCTGACATCATGAGTTGGTGGCAATAAAATAGTTCAGAGCCAACGCGTTGCTGAATCTCCAAACGCTGCCGCACACCAAAACGATGCTGCTCATCAATCACCGCCAAACCCAATTTAGCAAAACTCACCTTATCCTGAATGAGGGCATGCGTACCAATGATGAGCTGCGCATCGCCACTCTCAATCATTTCCTGTGCAAGTCTTTTCTCCTTAGCCTTCAAGCTACCAGAGAGCCAAGCAATCTTCACGCCTAGAGGCTCAAACCATTCCTGCATTTTGAGATAGTGTTGCTCTGCCAGAATTTCCGTAGGCGCCATGATCGCAGCTTGATAACCATGATCCATTGCGCGCGCAGCAGCTAGTGCTGCAATCACAGTTTTCCCGCTACCCACATCGCCCTGCAATAAGCGATTCATGGGAAAGTGATTGGATAAATCTTGACCAATCTCAGACCAGACACGAGCCTGAGCACCAGTCAGCTCGAAGGGCAAGATCTTGAGTAAGCTCTCCTCAATACTGGCAGCCTTTTGCTTTGTCTTCGCAAAACTAGGAGCACGTCTTTCCCGGCGAATTGCATGCGCCCGCTTTAAGGAAATCTGTTGCGCCAGCAATTCTTCGAACTGCACCCGCCTCCAAGCGGGATGGGTTCGCTCTAGCAGGGATTGGGTATTAGCATCGGCAGGCGGCTGGTGCAAATAGGTAATGGCATCTTGGAGGGGAGGCCAATCATTGGTTGGCAAAATTTCTGCCATCAGCTTGGCCGGTAAAAACTCTGCCAAACTTTCTTTGAGGCTAACATCCTGCAAAGCCTTTAGCACTGCCTTACGAATAATGGTTTGTGAGAGTCCAGCACTGGCTGGGTACACCGGTGTCAAGCTAGCCGACAAGGGTGCCTCTGGCACGACAGCGCGGACAGTAGGATGAACCATCTCAGCGCCTTGATAACCCTCTCGAACCTCGCCTCGTACCCGCACATGAGCGCCCACTGCCATTTGCTTTTGCTGGCTCGGATAGAAATTCAGAAAACGGAGTTGAAGGGAGGCGGTATCGTCCTCAATCGTGACCAATAACTGTCTTCTAGGTCGAAACGTGACCTGATTTCGAATGACAACACCCTGGGTCTGAATAGAATGGAACCTTCCCAGCCCCAAGGCTTCTTCTATAGTGAAGAGCTCTGTCTCATCCTCGTAACGGGATGGCAGATGCAAAGCGAGTGCCATAGGGCTGTTTAAACCCATCTTTTCGAGTGTAGTTGGCGGTCGCTTAGTCGTCATCGTTAAAATCCAATACCTGATGGTAATGCTATGCAACTTTCCGACTTCAATTACGACCTTCCGCCCCAGCTAATTGCCCAGCACCCACTGGCCAATAGAACGGATAGCCGTCTCCTACAGGTAATGGCTGACGGGGATCAGGCCGCCCAATTCATTGACGGGCAATTCCCGGACATTCTTAACCTTATTAAAGCTGGGGATTTGCTGGTCTTTAATGACACTAAAGTGATTCCCGCTCGCCTGCACGGTAAAAAGGAGACTGGTGGCAATGTTGAACTCCTGATTGAACGCATCAGTGGCGATAAGCAGGCGTGGGTTCAAATTAGAGCCTCCAAGGTGCCTAAGACTGGCAGCATCGTCCATATTCACAACCAAGCGGGTGAAACCTTCCCTGTCGAAATGATTGGTTATGACGGCCGATTCTATGAAGTGCGCTTTCCAGAGAATGTATTTGCTTTGCTTGAGCGATTTGGCGAGTTGCCACTTCCCCCTTATATCGAACATCAGCCAGATCAAGAAGACGCAAACCGCTATCAAACCGTGGTTGCCAAGAATCCTGGCGCTGTTGCAGCCCCTACGGCGGGACTACATTTTGATGAAGCTATTCTGAATCAACTACGTGCGTGTGGCGTTAAACAGGCTAGCGTCACACTCCATGTAGGCGCAGGAACGTTTACCCCGGTGCGAGAAGAGGATCTCAGTAAACACAAGATGCACTACGAGTGGTTCTCCGTCCCCCTAGAAACCATCGCCGCTATTGAAGCGACGCACAAGGCGGGTGGTAGAGTCATTGCGGTTGGGACAACTAGCCTGCGCGCCCTAGAGAGTCAGGCTCAAACCCAGCAAACTAGTGGAGAAACGAATTTATTTATTACCCCGGGATATACATTCAAGACCGTAGATTGCTTGCTCACCAACTTCCATCTGCCGAAATCTACCTTGCTGATGTTGGTGAGCGCCTTTGCTGGCGTAGACAATATCCGCAACGCCTATCAACATGCCATTCAACATGAATATCGCTTTTTTAGCTACGGCGATGCGATGTTCTTAAGCCGCCTTAACTAAATAAGCTCATGACAAAACCTGTTCACTTTAATATTCTGGCCCGCGACTCTGCGAGCCCCGCACGCCTTGGCCAACTTGACCTTCCCCACGGCAGCGTCCAAACACCAATCTTTATGCCCGTGGGAACCTATGGCACTGTGAAGGCGATGACACCTCGTGATTTGAATGAGGCAAAAGCGCAAATTATTTTAGGGAATACCTTTCATCTGTGGCTTCGACCAGGCTTGGATGTCATCAAAAAGCATGGTGGCTTGCATCGCTTTATGGGCTGGGATAAGCCCATCCTGACTGACTCCGGTGGCTTTCAGGTCTTTAGCTTAGGTGCTTTGAGAAAAATCTCCGAGGAAGGGGTGACTTTTGCCTCGCCAATTAATGGCGATAAATTATTTATGTCCCCAGAAGTATCCATGGAAATTCAGGCGGTACTCAATAGCGATATCGCCATGCAATTTGATGAGTGCACGCCTTACGAAGTTAAAGGACAAGCCACTTCAGAAAAAACCGCACGCGCCTCACTTGAGATGTCGCTGCGCTGGGGCGACCGGTCCTTAAAACGCTTTCGCGAACTAGAAACTGGTAACGGCCTCTTTGGCATTGTCCAAGGCGGCATGTTTGAAAACCTCCGTGAATTTTCTCTCGATGCCGTCAGCCAGCAAGGTTTCGATGGCATCGCCATTGGTGGCCTCTCTGTTGGAGAGCCCAAGCCGGAGTTTGAGCGCATTCTCAATTTCACAGCCCCTAAGTTGCCAGAACATATGCCCCATTACTTAATGGGGGTTGGAACACCTGAGGACCTGATGCTGGGCGTCAGTCTGGGTATCGATATGTTTGACTGCGTCATGCCTACCCGCAATGCACGGAATGGCTGGCTATTCACCCGGTTTGGGGACCTTAAGCTCCGCAATTCAGGCTACAAAGACGATGATCGCCCTGTCGACCCAACCTGCGCCTGCTACACCTGTAAAAACTTCACCAGATCCTACTTAAATCACCTTCAAAAGGCGAATGAGATCCTCGGATCTCAGCTCAATACCATCCACAATCTCTCCTACTACCTCCAACTCATGGAAGAGGTTCGGGAGTCTCTGGCTAAGGACCGTTTTAGCGCCTATCGTGAGGAATTTCATCGGAATCGGCAACGCGGCGTAGAGCCCGGACAGGATTAATAGCCTTAGGGCAGTAAATCAGCCCTCCAAGCCCCATACAGTTTAGAATTGCGGGTTTACGGCTTCGCTTTAAAAGCCTAAAACTGAAGCAGTTTCCAATTGGTAATTAATGGAGGTTTTGTATGTGGATTAGTAACGCTTTTGCCCAGGCTCCGGCTGCGGGTTCAGATTCCGGTGGCTTGATGAGCTTCCTTCCCCTGATTTTGATGTTTGCTGTGTTGTACTTCATCATGATTCGCCCACAAATGAAGCGTCAAAAAGAAACTAAAGCCATGCTTGAGTCTCTGTCCGTTGGCGACGAAGTAGTGACTGTTGGCGGCATCATCGGCAAAGTAACTGCATTGAAAGATCAAGTTGTTACGGTTGAAATTTCTGCTGGCACTGAAGTGCAAATGCAAAAAGGCGCCATCACAACAGTATTGCCAAAAGGCTCACTGAAGTCTGCTTAATACGCTTGTTTAAAAGTATCTCAATATGAATCGCTACCCGCTCTGGAAATACATAGTCATCCTGTTTGCTTTATTGATCGGAGGACTATATTCATTACCCAATTTCTACGGAGAGGCTCCAGCGGTTCAAGTCTCGTCCGCCAAACCAACCATCAAGGTTGATTTGGCGACACAGTCTCGAGTCGAAAAGATTCTGACTGAAGACAACATCAGCAACACCGGCATCTTCTTTGAATCTACAGGCAATGTAGGCTCAATCAAAATTCGCTTCAACAATACCGATATTCAACTACGTGCACGCGATTTGCTGCAGCAAAAATTGAACATTGATCAGAATGAACCGAATTTCACAGTCGCATTAAACCTACTCTCCAATACGCCTAGCTGGCTAAATGCACTCAATGCATTGCCAATGCCTCTCGGCCTTGACTTGCGTGGCGGCGTGTACTTCTTATTGCAAGTCGATATGAAGGGTGCAGTTCAAAAAAAGGTAACTTCTTTAGCGACTGATATTCGCAGTCAATTGCGTGACAAATCGATTCGCCAGCAAGGTATTGAGCGCGGCCAGGACACCATCACCCTGACTTTCGGCAGCACTGAAGATGCTGAGAAGGCGCGTGCCGTATTGATGACGAGCCAACCTGAGCTGACTTGGCAAATTAAGCCTACCGGCCTATCCCCTAAGCTAGTTGGTGAATTTAAGCCTACTGCCTTGAAAGAAATTCAAGATAACGCAGTAAAACAAAATATCGTGACGCTGAATAAGCGCGTGAATGAATTGGCCGTTAAAGAGCCAGTGATTCAACAACAAGGTGCGGAGCGTATTGTTGTGCAGCTACCTGGCGTGCAAGACACTGCTCGCGCCAAAGACATTATTGGTCGCACTGCCACCCTCGAATCCAGATTAGCCGATCCAATTGTTTCCACGATTGCGATTGGTGAGACTCCACCCCCAGGCATGGATGTTTTCCGTTTTGGTGAGAATCGTCAAGGCGTATTTAAGAAGTCAGTGATTTTCAGTGGTGATCGCATTACGGATGCGAGCGCCGGCTTCGATCAAAACCAACGCCCTGCAGTCAATATCTCTCTGGATGCCGCTGGTGGTCGCGTGATGCAAGAAGTGACTCGCGAGAACATCGGCAAGCCTATGGGCATGATTTTGTTTGAAAAAGGTAAGGGTGAGGTTCTCACGATTGCCACCATTCAAAGTGAGTTTGGCTCTAAGTTTCAGATCACCGGCCAACCCACTACCGAGAGCGCCAATGACTTAGCGCTCTTGCTACGCGCCGGCTCATTAGCCGCCCCAATGGAAATCATTGAAGAGCGCACGATTGGACCAAGCCTAGGTGCGGAAAATATTGAAAAGGGCTTCAAATCCCTCATCATTGGTTTCGCGGCAATCTCCGTTTTCATGGTTGCCTACTATTTGTTGTTCGGCACCTTCTCAGTGGTCGCACTTGCAGTCAACCTATTGCTCTTGATCTCCGTGCTGTCAATGTTGCAAGCTACCTTAACCTTGCCAGGCATCGCTGCGATGGCATTGGCGCTGGGTATGGCGATTGACTCCAACGTCTTAATTAACGAACGTATTCGTGAAGAACTGCGCAATGGTTCGGCGCCTCAAACCGCTATTGCGGTTGGATTTGATAAAGCCTGGGCAACCATTCTGGACTCCAACGTCACCACCTTGATTGCTGGTCTTGCATTACTCGCATTTGGCTCCGGCCCAATCAAAGGCTTTGCGGTAGTGCATTGCCTTGGTATTTTGACTTCCATGTTTTCAGCAGTCTTTTTCTCGCGCGGCCTAGTTAACCTCTGGTACGGCAGAGGTAAAAAAGTTCAGAAACTCGCTATCGGCCAAGTTTGGCGTCCACAGGAGAAATAAGCCATGGAATTTTTCCGGATCAAAAAAGACATTCCCTTTATGCGCCATGCATTGGCGCTCAATGCGGTTTCTTTAATCACCTTCTTAGCAGCCGTTTTCTTCCTCTGGCATAACGGCCTTCACCTGTCGATTGAATTCACTGGTGGTACGGTGATGGAAGTGACTTACCCGCAGACCGCCCCCTTAGATGCGATCAGGGCGAATGTAGAGAAATTAGGCTACGCTGATACGCAGATTCAGAATTTTGGCAGCTCACGCGATGTCATGATTCGTCTGCCACTGCAAAAAGATGCTGAAGGAAAAATGATTTCCTCTGCAGATCAAAGTGCAGCAGTCATGGAAGCGCTTGAGCCAGCTACCTCTGGCGTGAAGCTACAACGCGTTGAGTTTGTTGGCCCACAAGTTGGTCGTGAGTTAGCAATAGATGGCCTGATGGCACTGTTGTTTGTAATCATCGGCATCGTGGTGTATCTCTCATTCCGCTTTGAGTGGAAATTCGCTGTCGCCGGCATCATCGCGAACTTGCATGACATCGTGATCATTCTTGGCTTCTTTGCATTCTTCCATTGGGAGTTTTCGCTCTCCGTATTGGCTGCGGTATTGGCTGTATTGGGTTACTCAGTAAACGAGTCTGTGGTGATCTTTGACCGTATTCGCGAGAACTTCCGCAAATACCGCAAGATGAACACTCGCGAGATTATTGACAACGCTATTACCAGCACAATCAGCCGTACCGTGATTACTCACGGCAGCACTGAGATGATGGTCTTGGCAATGTTGATTTTTGGTGGCCCAACACTCTTCTACTTCGCGCTAGCACTCACCATCGGTATTTTGTTTGGTATTTACTCTTCCGTATTCGTGGCAGCAGCTCTAGCCATGTGGCTTGGCGTGACTCGCGAAGACTTGGTGAAGGGTGAGCGCAAACCTGATGATGCCGCCCGTAACGATGACCCCAACTTTGGGGCGCAGGTTTAATTTAGCGTGAAATCCTGATGCTCAAGGGCGGCTAATATTTTCTTAGTCGCGCCTTGATGCTCAATCGAGTAAGCCGTTGCAGCACTCGACATTTTTGCCAGTTCGGCAGTATTCAATAACAATTCTTTTAGAGCTTCCATCAGAGCAATCGGCTCGCTCAAGATGAGCTCACCCTGAATGCGCTTTGCAGCACCCATCTCAACAGCATCGAGAGCGGCCTGCTGGAAGTTATAGGTATATTCACCCAGCAATACTGGACAGCCCGCAGCGCAAGCCTCAATTAAGTTTTGACCGCCAAAGGGAAGAAGGCTGCCGCCCATGACCACTAAATCAGCGGCGCTGTAATACATCGGCATCTCACCCATTGAGTCGCCGAGAATGACATCCACAGCAGCAACATCTTGAGGGGCACCGCTCCACTCGCTACGGTATCGAAACTTCAAGCCAGTCTCATGAATTTCATGAGCCACTTCTGAGAAACGCTCGGGATGGCGTGGCACTAAACAAAGCAAGGGTGCGATTGCAAAAGCATGACTCAGGAGCAAATCTTTCCACGCCTTGAGAATGATCACCTCTTCACCATCGCGTGTACTAGCAGCGCAGACCATGAGGCGCTGATGACTATGCAATTCTTGTCGCCAGGATTTACCTTGCTGAACTAAGCTGGAATCGAGCGGCACATCAAACTTGAGGTTACCAACAATCTCTACATTTCTCACACCAAGACTGCGATAGCGCTCAGCATCGAATTGCGTTTGAGCCAAGATACCTGAAAATGCCTGAAATAAAGATCGCCCTGCTTTACCAAACTGTTTTACGCGTCGAGCACTGCGCTCTGATAAGCGGGCATTTACCAAAAATAATGGCAGGTCAATTTCTGCGCAATGAAACACCACCGTAGGCCAAGCCTCGGTCTCCATAAATAGGCCAAACCGAGGTTTAAACGCACGAATGAAATTAGCAACAGACCAGCATAGGTCGTAAGGTAAATAGACTTGGCGCAGTTGACCTGCGGCAATCGCTTTAGCAAACACAGCAGCACCAGTGCGGCGACCATTCAGCGTCATATGAGTCAGCAGAATTGTTTCGCCACGCTCTAAGTAGGCCTCGATCAAGGGTTGGGCAGCCCTCGTCTCACCAACAGATACTGCATGAATCCAAATCGAACCTTGCGCTATAGGTTCTTCATAATTAAAAGCCAGGCGCTCGGGAAGATGGCTTAAATACTGAATGGAATGCCGCGCCCGCCAGGCAAGGCGAATGAACGCGAATGGCAAGAGCACATGCCATAACAATTGATAAACAGCAAACCAGATCTTGGGGCGAGCACCGTATTCAGAATCCTGCGATGCGCGCCCAAGGTTTGGGGTCAAACTCACTTTTTCAGACGTTCGGTCAACTCGACCGCTTTACCTAAATAGGAAGATGGAGTCATCTCGAGCAGAAGCGCTTTTGCATCATCGGGGATTTTTAAACCGCGAATGAAAGTTTGTAAATCAGCCTGGTTAATCCCTTTGCCACGAGTAAGCTCTTTGAGCTGCTCATACGGATTCTCAATGCCATAGCGACGCATCACGGTTTGCACTGGCTCTGCCAACACTTCCCAGCATGCATCCAAGTCAGCCGCAATCGCTGCATGGTTTACCTCTAACTTACCTAGACCGCGCAATGCGCTGTCATATGCCAATACGCTATGGCCAAATGCTGGGCCGAGGTTGCGCAAGACAGTTGAGTCAGTGAGGTCACGCTGCCAGCGAGAAATCGGCAACTTCTCAGCTAAGTGACGCAACAAGGCATTGGCTACACCTAAGTTACCTTCAGAATTTTCAAAGTCAATCGGGTTCACTTTATGCGGCATCGTCGATGAGCCAATCTCGCCCGCTTTAGTGCGCTGCTTAAAGTAACCAATCGAAATATAAGCCCAGAAATCGCGATCCATATCCAACAAGATGGTGTTGGCACGCGCAATCGCATCAAACAATTCAGCCATACCATCATGCGGCTCAATTTGAATCGTGTATGGATTAAAAGTAAGTCCTAAGCGCTTCTCAACAACATTCTTGGAAAAGTTTTCCCAATCAAAATTAGGGTAAGCAGATAAGTGCGCGTTGTAGTTACCTACGGCGCCATTCATTTTGCCTAACAAAGGTACTGCAGCAATCGTTGCAATCGCGCGCTCTAAACGTTTTGCGATATTGGCCAACTCTTTACCCAATGTGCTTGGAGAGGCTGGCTGGCCATGAGTACGGGATAGCAAAGGCACCTTTGCATTCTCGATTGCTAAATCCGTTAATACAGAAAGTACTTTTCTGAGTTGCGGCAATAGAACTTCATCACGCGCGCCACGCAACATCAAACCATGCGAAGTATTATTAATGTCTTCAGAGGTACAGGCGAAGTGAATAAATTCACTGGCTTTTAATAAGTCTGGACGACCGGCCACTTTTTCTTTTAAGAAATATTCAACCGCCTTCACATCATGGTTGGTAACCGCTTCGATGTCCTTGATGCGTTGCGCATCGGCATCCGAGAAATTTTCCGGCAAAGATAATAAAAATGCTTCATCTGCTGCACTGATTTTTGGTACATCTGGCAGACCTGCAGAGGCCAAAGCCAACAGCCAATGAATCTCTACAAATACTCGTTGACGCATAAATGCGGCTTCGGATAACCAAGGCCTTAAGGCATCAAGTTTGCCGGCATAGCGACCGTCTAAAGGGGAAAGTGCATTAAGGGTAGAAATCGGCTGACTCACGAATATTGCCTTTACATTGAATGTGTCAATAAAGCCTGATTTTAATCGTTCTTGGGGGCAACCCAATTTGGCTGGGATGGCTATACTGAGCCACATGAAACTCATCGGATCCCTCACTAGCCCCTACGTACGCAAGGTACGCATTGTTTTCCTGGAAAAAAAGGTTGATGTTGACCTAGAACTGGAGAATGTCTGGGCCGCAGACACCAAAATTGCCCTCAATAACCCCCTAGGGAAGGTTCCCTGCCTTTTATTGGAGGATGGCGAGGCCATCTATGACTCCCGGGTGATCGCGGAGTATGTCGATACCCTGAGCCCGGTTGGAAAACTGATTCCCGCTGGCAGTCGTGAACGCGCTACCGTCAAAACCTGGGAAACCCTGGCTGATGGCATTGCGGATGCCGGCATTTTGGCTCGCTTAGAAGTGACCTTACGCCCACCAGAGCAACAAAGCTCAGTCTGGATAGAGCGTCAAATGGGCAAAATTGATACTTCCCTAGCCCAAATGTCCCGAGAATTAGGCGAAAACGCCTGGTGCCACGGTAATCAGATGACTTTGGCTGATATTGCTGTGGGATGTGCATTGGGTTACCTGCTTTTCCGCTTCCCAAGTGTCGCTTGGCAGACTCAGTACCCCAATCTAGATGCCCTGCATCAAAAGTTGATGCAAAGACCTTCCTTTGCCGAAACAGCACCTCCAGCAGCGTAAATTAGAGAATTACCGCTTTGAGAGCCTTAGGCGGAAATAATTCCACCGCCTAAGCAAACATCCCCATCGTATAAAACGGCAGACTGACCTGGAGTCACTGCCCACTGGGCTTCCGGAAAAGCCAATTCAAAACTCAAAGGTCCTTCTGCTCCAGCGGCAAGCGAACAGGCAGAGTCTGCCTGACGATAGCGAGTTTTAGCAGAGTACCGTCCTGGCGTGGGAGCGACGCCAGCAACCCAACTCGCATCAATTGCAGAGAGCTGGTTAGCCAATAACCATGGATGCTCATGGCCTTGGGCAACATATAAGGTGTTGTTGGCAACGTCCTTGCGGGCAACATACCAAGCATCGCCATTGCCATCCTGGCTACCGCCTAGGCCAATGCCTTTGCGCTGCCCTAAAGTAAAGAAGGCAAGACCCATATGCTCTCCCACCGTTTTACCTTCAGGGGTTTTAATAGGGCCAGGGGTGCGCGGCAAGTAGCGATTTAAGAATTCACGGAAGGGTCTTTCGCCAATAAAGCAAATGCCGGTGGAATCCTTTTTACGCGCATTGTGCAAACCAATTTGCTCAGCAATCTTGCGCACTTCGGTCTTTGGAATCTCCCCAAGAGGGAAAAGCACATTAGCTAATTGACTCTGGGTTAAACGGTGCAAGAAGTAACTTTGATCCTTACTAGCATCCAAGGCTTTCAATAATTGCACCTGCCCACCTTGATGACGCACTCGCGCATAGTGACCAGTGGCAATAGCATCCGCCCCCAAACTCATAGCGTGATCTAAAAAGGCTTTGAATTTAATTTCCGCATTGCACAATACGTCTGGATTGGGTGTCCTGCCGGCTGCATATTCTCGAAGAAACTCTGCAAAAACACGCTCACGGTACTCGGCAGCGAAGTTCACGGCCTCAACATCAATGCCGATCAGATCCGCAACAGACACGACATCCAGCCAATCCTGACGTGCGGAGCAGTATTCATCACTATCATCGTCTTCCCAGTTTTTCATGAAAAGACCAATAACTTCATAGCCTTGCTGCTTGAGCATCCAGGCTGCAACAGACGAATCTACCCCTCCAGACATGCCAACAACGACTTTGGATGGATTTGAGGCGGGTATTGCTGAAGAATTGAGTTGGATCATCAAAAAATGCGAGAATTCAATATAAGCTAAAGACCTCATTGTAGAAGTCTTGCTCCCAATTTACGAGATTTGGAGCAAAACCCAATAAATGGCGTCAAGAGTAAATAGATAGGCGAATCTTTGCCTATCTAACTAAAATAGATTTTTCGAAAAATTAGCATTTGGAGACATGCCATGCGCATAGGAGTACCACTGGAAATCAGGCCCGGGGAAACTCGTGTTGCCGCCACGCCGGAAACCGTTAAAAAACTCATTGGCCAAGGCCATACGGTTGTAATTCAAAAGGATGCAGGCGTTAGCGCTAGCCAACCAGATTCCGCCTATGAAGCTGTGGGCGCAACGATTGGTAACGCAGCGGATGCATTTGGCGCTGAAATTGTTCTCAAAGTCCGCGCACCAGAAGCTGCAGAGCTTAAGCAAATTAAATCTGGCAGTGTGCTTCTTGGCATGCTTGATCCATTTGATAACGACAACATCGCAGCCATGGCTGCGCAAGGCGTGACCGCATTCTCATTAGAGGCTGCTCCACGCACGACCCGCGCGCAAAGCATGGACGTCCTGTCATCACAAGCCAACATCGCAGGCTACAAAGCTGTCATGATTGGTGCGAATGAGTATCAGCGCTTTATGCCCATGCTGATGACTGCTGCGGGAACGGTGAAGGCTGCACGAGTACTCATCTTGGGTGCCGGCGTTGCTGGCCTCCAAGCGATTGCAACTGCGAAGCGTTTAGGCGCCGTCATCGAAGCATCTGATGTTCGCCCCGCTGCCAAAGAACAAATCGAATCACTCGGCGCTAAGTTTGTCGATGTGCCTTACGAGACAGACGAAGAGCGTGAAATCGCTCAAGGTGTTGGTGGCTATGCACGCCCAATGCCAGAAGCTTGGATGAAGCGTCAAGCAGCTTTGGTTGCAGAGCGCGCTCAACAAGCCGACATCGTCATTACCACCGCTTTGATTCCAGGTCGTAAGCCACCGGTTTTATTGCACAGCGATACCGTTGCCAATATGAAACCTGGCTCGATCGTGATCGACTTAGCAGCTGGTCGTGGTGATAACGGCTCGGGTAACTGTCCTCTGACAGAAGCAGACAAGATTGTTGTGAAAAACGGTGTGAAGATTATTGGCTACACCAATCTCGCCAGCATGGTGGCAGCAGATGCCTCTGCCTTGTATGCGCGCAACCTGCTCGACTTCATGAAGCTCATCGTTGACGCAGAAGCGAAGTTAGTTATCCCAGCTGATGACGACATCGTTACCGCCTGTCTCATGTGTCGTGATGGCCAAGCCGTCCGTAAAAACTAATAGAAAACATTCGAAGGAAATATCATGGATCTCGCTGCTTTTCAAAGCATCCTCACAGTCCAAAACATCACCGTGTTTGTGCTGGCTATTTTTGTTGGCTACCACGTGGTTTGGAACGTTACTCCAGCACTACATACTCCGCTCATGGCAGTTACTAACGCCATCTCCGGAATTATTATTGTTGGTGCCTTGTTACAAACCGAAGTGATTGGTGGCGATGAGATCACCCTCACCAGCATCATTGGTGCAGTGGCAGTCTTCTTGGCCTCAATCAATATTTTTGGTGGCTTTATGGTCACCCGTCGCATGCTTGAAATGTTCAAGAAAAAAGCCCCTAAGGCTGATGCGGCTGGAACTAAATAAAAACTAGAACAAGATCTATATAGAGACCACAATCATGTCAAACATAACCGCGATTTCCTATCTCATTTCCTCGGTGCTTTTTATCCTCGCCTTGCGTGGATTGTCATCACCAACAACATCACGTCAAGGTAACACCTTCGGCATGATCGGCATGCTACTCGCCGTCATCACCACCTTCATGATTCCTGACTTCAAGCCAGTCTTCTCATTGATTATTGGCGCAATTGTTGGTGGCGCCATCATTGGCACGCTCGCAGCTAAGCGTGTGCAGATGACAAAGATGCCTGAGCTCGTTGCACTGATGCACTCCTTTGTTGGTTTGTCAGCGGTATTGATCGCCATTGCAGCGGTCTATAACCCAGCCCATGACCATACCGGTGCGCAAAAGATTGAACTGTTTATTGGTGCGTTTATTGGCGCCATTACCTTTACCGCCTCCGTCATTGCCTTCGGCAAACTATCCGGCAAGGTGAGCGGCAAGCCAGTAACTTTTGCTGGCCAACACTTACTCAACCTGATTCTTGCAGTTGGCATGGTTTCTGGTGGTGTCATGTACTTTATGACTGGTAGTCATGAAGCATTCTTAGTGATGTGTGCGATTGCATTGGTATTGGGCGTGACCTTGATCATCCCAATCGGTGGTGCAGATATGCCAGTAGTTGTGTCCATGCTCAACAGTTACTCTGGTTGGGCAGCTGCAGGTATCGGCTTCACACTGAACAACCCGGTATTGATTATTGCTGGTGCTTGCGTAGGTTCTTCCGGCGCGATCCTGTCTTACATTATGTGTAAGGCGATGAACCGCTCTATTCTGGCAGTCTTGCTTGGTGGCTTTGGTGCCGAAGCCGCTGCTGGTGGCGCTGATGATGGCGGTCCAAAGAACTATAAAACTGGCTCCCCTGAAGACGCAGCATTCCTCATGGAGAATGCCGACACTGTTGTGATTGTTCCTGGATATGGCTTGGCAGTTGCTCGTGCTCAGCATGCCCTTAAAGAGTTGACAGAGAAGCTGACTCATCATGGTGTGACTGTAAAGTACGCGATTCACCCAGTGGCTGGCCGTATGCCTGGTCACATGAACGTACTGTTGGCTGAAGCTGAAGTTCCATACGATCAAGTATTTGAGATGGAAGACATCAACAGTGACTTTGGTCAAGCTGACGTAGTGCTAGTACTTGGTGCAAACGACGTGGTCAATCCAGCTGCTCGTACACCAGGTAGCCCAATCTTTGGCATGCCAATCTTGGAAGCATTTAAAGCTAAAACCATTATTGTGAACAAACGCTCCATGGCTGCTGGTTATGCTGGCCTGGATAACGAACTCTTCTACATGGATAAAACCATGATGGTCTTCGGTGATGCGAAGAAAGTTGTGGAAGATATGGTGAAGTCAGTCTCTTAAGCTTCATCTACTATCATTTAAAAGGGCTGCCAGTTCATGGCAGCCCTTTTTCTTTACCGCTACTGCACTACAACACTATGCAGCCTTGTTCTTTAAATACTTCGCTCTCATAGGACGCAATACAAAGAAAGCAAGAATAGCGGCCGTTGCATCTAAAGCAATCATGATGGCAAACACTGGGATCCAGCTCTCAGTAACACCATGGATGTAAGCTGCAATTGGACCACCGATGATAGAACCTACCCCTTGCGCCATATACAAGAAACCATAATTAGTCGTTGCATGCTTTTGACCAAAGGTATCTGTCAAGGTAGATGGGAACAAGGAGAAAATCTCACCCCAACCAAAGAACACAATGCCTGACAAAATCACAAACATCACAGGATCAGAGCGTGTCATTACCCAGAAAAACATCGCTACCGCTTCAAGACCAAATGCAATTGTCATGGTGTATTCGCGACCGATCTTATCGGATACCCAACCGAATAGTGGACGAGTTAAACCGTTAGTAACACGGTCAATAGTCAAAGCCAAAGGCAATGCAGCCATTCCGAAAACCATTGCACCCGTAATTCCAAAATCTTTTGCAAATGCGCCCATCTGAGAAATCACCATCAAACCTGATGTGGACATCATGGACATCATCAAGAACATCAACCAAAAAACTGGGGTCTTGAGCATTACCTTAGGGGCAACTCCTGATGCAGCAGCTTCAATCTGACCAGCAGTCTGAGCACGATCGGCATGCGGCACTCGAATGCCTTGTGCAGCTAGCAAGCCTACAGCGCCAATAATGTAACCAAAGAAAGTTAATGTGCCTTGTAACCCAGTCTCAGCAAGACTAGTGGCGATAGGAAAGGTAGTTAAGAGTGCGCCAATACCGTATCCAGCAGCAACCATGCCCACTGCAAAGCCACGGTTATTAGGGAACCAGCGCACCATGAGGCCTACAACGCCGATGTAAACAATACCGGTACCCAAACCACCGAGCACACCATAAGTAATGTAGAGATTGGAAACGGTAGTGAGGTTTGCTGAGAGAACCCAACTTAGGCCAGTCAGAATCGTACCGATGGATAACAACAGACGTGGACCAAACTTATCAACTAAATAGCCCTGAAATGGCGAGAAGAAAGTTTGCAGCACTATCAAAATAGAGAATGTAACTTGTAGCTCAGTGAGGGTTACTCCAAGCTGCCCCATAATGGGTTTTGTAAATAAGGCCCATACATACTGTGGACTTGAAATGGCCATCATGCAAATCACGCCAAGGGCTAATTGCACCCATTTGGACTTCAGGGGGTTAGTGCTAGCAGGTGCCGCACTCATTGTTGTACTCATACTTGTCTCCTTATTCGAACGACTGGAATTTCTATAAACAAACTCTAGGAACCCATTGTGTTCTTGGAAACCCGGGCAATCCCCAGCCCAGTCACTCCTTTGGTGCAGACTGCCTTAACTTGATGCACCAATTTGCACCAATAAAAAACGCCCGGTCTTTTGAACCAGGCGTTTTCGTTTCTACAGCTTGATAGCTGAGGAAATTACCGGCAATTACATCATGCCGCCCATTCCACCCATACCACCCATGCCGCCCATATCAGGCATGCCACCAGCAGAATCATCCTTTGGAGCTTCGCAGATTGCGCAATCGGTAGTCAACAATAAGGCTGCAACAGAAGCGGCATTAACTAATGCAGTTTTTGTTACCTTAGTTGGGTCGATCACGCCTTGAGCTACGAGGTCGCCGTATTCACCAGTTGCTGCGTTGTAGCCGTTATTGCCCTTGCTGGCCAATACTGCATTTACAACTACGCTAGCTTCATCGCCTGCGTTAGAAACGATGATGCGAATTGGCTCTTCCATAGCGCGCAATACGATGTTGATACCAGCGTCTTGGTCAGCGTTATCGCCTTTCAAGCCCTTGATACCTTGCATCGCACGTAACAACGCTACGCCGCCGCCAGGAACAATACCCTCTTCAACCGCTGCACGAGTTGCGTGCAATGCATCATCAACGCGGTCTTTCTTTTCTTTCATTTCGACTTCAGTAGCAGCACCAACACGAATCACTGCAACACCGCCTGCCAACTTGGCAACGCGCTCTTGCAACTTCTCTTTGTCGTAGTCGCTAGTCGCTTCTTCGATCTGAACACGGATGTTCTTCACGCGCGCTTCGATTGCTTTAGCATCGCCAGCACCGTCAATGATGATGGTGTTTTCTTTGCCAATTTCAATACGCTTTGCTTGACCCAAGTGCTCAAGAGTAGTTTTCTCAAGTGTGAGGCCGATTTCTTCAGCGATCACTGTACCGCCAGTCAAAATTGCGATGTCTTCCAACATGGCTTTACGACGATCGCCAAAGCCTGGAGCCTTAACAGCACAAGTCTTGATAATGCCGCGAATGTTGTTCACAACCAAAGTTGCCAAGGCTTCGCCTTCAACATCTTCTGCAATGATCAACAATGGACGACCAGACTTCGCTACCTGCTCGAGTACTGGGAGCAAATCACGAATGTTGCTAACTTTCTTGTCAAACAAGAGCACGTATGGGGTTTCCAATACGGCAACTTGCTTTTCAGGCTGGTTAATAAAGTATGGGGAAAGGTAACCGCGGTCAAACTGCATACCTTCTACAACTTCAAGCTCATCTTCCAATGACTTGCCATCTTCAACAGTGATAACACCTTCTTTACCCACTTTTTCCATGGCTTCAGCAATACGCTGACCAATGCTGTGGTCGCTGTTAGCTGAAATAGAGCCAACTTGAGCGATTTCTTTAGTAGTTGTGCAAGGCTTGCTGATTTTCTTGAGCTCTTCGATTGCAGCTGCAACCGCTTTATCAATACCGCGCTTCAAGTCCATTGGGTTGTGACCTGAAACTACGTATTTCATGCCTTCGCGAACGATAGACTGAGCCAATACAGTGGCGGTAGTAGTGCCGTCACCAGCGATGTCATTGGTTTTGGAAGCAACTTCCTTAACCATCTGAGCACCCATATTCTGGAGCTTGTCTTTGAGTTCGATTTCTTTTGCTACGGATACGCCATCCTTAGTGATGGTTGGGCCGCCAAATGAACGCTCAATAACCACGTTACGACCTTTTGGTCCCAAAGTAGTTTTTACTGCGTTTGCAAGAATGTTTACGCCTTCTACCATCTTGGTACGGGCGTTATCTCCAAATACAACGTCTTTTGCTGCCATGATTGAATTCCTTTCTTAGGTACCGATTACTTCTGTACAACAGCCATGATGTCGTCTTCACGCATGACGAGTAACTCGTCAGCGCCGACTTTTACTGTTTGACCTGCATATTTGCCAAATAACACGCGATCGCCAACTTTGACGTCTGGTGCATTCAACTTGCCGCTGTCATCACGCTTGCCTGGGCCAACTGCCAATACTTCGCCTTGATCTGGCTTTTCAGCAGCAGCATCCGGAATGATGATTCCAGAGGCAGTTTTTGATTCTTGATCTAAACGTTTAACGATAACGCGATCATGTAAAGGACGCAGATTCATTCCTTCTCCTATGTTAGTAAGTGTTAACTAATTAAAAAACCAATATAAATCAATGTTTTGCAATCTCTTAACACGAAGGCAACAAGCTTTTTAGCTGAATAAGCCTGTTTTAGCACTCGCGTGTAGGGAGTGCTGATTATATAGGTCTGAAGCCGTAGATTTCAAGGGCAAACCTGGAGAATTTATTAACAACACCGCAATCCTGCAGCAAGGATTTGTCTACTTCAAAGCTTCTGCAACTCCCTTTTGCCTTTGCTCTTGCATGGCAGTCAAAAATCGCGTGGTTTTGATGGTCACCTCGTCCTGATATTGACTCTGTGTAATCGCCTTATTCTCAAGCAGCATTGAAGTCACCAACATCGAATCAATGTAATCTAAAAAATCTCGATTTTCCGGGTAGTACTTTGTTACTAAGGCCTGAATTTCCCGAAGGGATGCAACCCGACTTTGATTTTTTGCTTCCGACTCATAGATCATGCGCCTTAACTGCTGACTAAGTAACTGATCCCGATCCTGCGCATGGGCAAAATGAAGTGTGCCCATCAGCGCAGCTGCAATTAATAGATTTCTCATCATGACTTTATTTAACTATCAATCTAAATATTCTTAGGAGTCACTTTTATAAACTGGAATCTCATGCGCTCTGGCATCGATCTCCAGAGGAGCATTCCTATAACCCACCGTCATCACTTGATGAATGTATTGCTCTAGGAAGGAGTCAATCGAGTCGTACTGCTCGTATTGCTGTACATGGCGAAACTCATGAGTTAGCAGGCGGATATTCTCCATGCCACTGCGGATATAAACCCCGTATCCCAAGGTAAGACTTGTGATTTCATCACTCAATAATCCAAAGCTGTGAGCAATGGAGAGTAGCTCCTCATCATCTGGGAGGGGAATTGACTCTACGAAGTCAATGCGAATGCGCTCTGGATGTTTGACACCCATTTCACGGGCCATTGACTGCATCCCAAAACCCAGCGGAGCCCCAGTTTGAAGAATAATCTCGGATTGTGACTTTGCCCAATCAATGGCTTTTATGACTATGGAGTTCATGCCTCCAATGCTATTGGTCAAATATCAGATCAGGAAGGGGATTAACTCGTAATTCGGAGTTATTTAACAATAGTTAATATTTACCAAACGCGGTAGCCCCCCACAAACCTAGTAATGAATTACCGTTCTAATAGATTTACCTTCGTGCATTAAATCAAAGGCATCATTGATAGACTCAAGCCCCATAGTGTGGGTAACAAAAGGGTCTAAAGAAATCTCGCCACGCATTGCCTGCTCAACCATTCCTGGTAATTGCGTGCGCCCTTTGACACCACCAAAGGCAGACCCGCGCCAAACACGCCCCGTCACCAACTGAAATGGGCGGGTGCGAATTTCTTGTCCAGCGCCTGCCACACCAATAATGATGCTCTCACCCCACCCTTTGTGACAGCACTCTAGTGCTGAGCGCATGACGTCAACATTACCAATACATTCAAAACTAAAATCCACACCTCCGTCTGTCATCTCCACAATGACATCCTGAATAGGACGGTCATAATCTCTTGGATTAATACAGTCTGTTGCGCCCATGATGCGTGCCAATTCATACTTGGATGGGTTCATATCCACACCAATAATGCGCCCCGCTTTAGCGAGCTTTGCCCCCTGCACCACAGCCAATCCAATTCCGCCTAGGCCAAATACGGCGACCGTATCGCCCTCTTTCACCTTGGCAGTATTTTTGACGGCGCCCAAGCCTGTAGTCACCCCGCAACCGAGTAAACAGACTTTTTCATGATCAGCACCTGGGTTAATTTTTGCCAATGACACTTCAGCCACTACGGTGTATTCACTAAAAGTACTCGTACCCATATAGTGATACAAAGGCTTGCCCTCATATGAGAATCGGGTCGTACCATCCGGCATCAGACCTTTTCCCTGAGTAGCGCGCACAGCTTGGCAGAGATTGGTTTTGCCAGATAAACAAAATTTGCATTTGCCACATTCTGCGGTGTAGAGCGGTATCACATGATCACCCACACTCACGCTAGTGACGCCCTCACCCAATTCCACCACAATGCCCGCACCCTCGTGACCCAAGACTGCCGGAAACACCCCTTCTGGATCTTCACCAGAGAGTGTGAAGGCATCGGTATGACACACGCCTGTATGGGTAATTTTGACAAGTACCTCCCCTTTTCTGGGTGGTGCTACATCAATTTCAACCACCCGCAGTGGTTCGCCTGGCCCGAATGCAACTGCTGCACGTGACTTCATCTGTTTCCTTGAATTTACTTTAAATAAGATTGCACTAGCGTGAGGATTTGATTTACACCCTCATCTACCTTGCGCGCTTTACTACTAGAATTTTGTTTTGCAAAGGTTTCTCGAATGTGACTTTCAAGCACTTCTGACATGAGGCCATTCACTGCGCCCCGCATGGCTGCAATTTGTTGCAGCAATTTTGAACACTCAGTCCCTTCTTCTACAGCACGCTCTAATGCTTTTGCTTGTCCGCAAATGCGACGCAATCGGGCAGTGGCTTTTTTCTTTTCTTGGTCCGTGTATGGCATAAGCAGAATACTAATACTAGGGGGGAGTATATGCAAGCCAGACGTGTGGTTTCGATCAGCTCGGTATCAAAAAAACGCCTGATATTTTGAACCAGGCGTTTTAGCATTTTTTACAGCTTGATAGCTGAGGAAATTGGCAGCCAGTACATCATGTCGCCCCTTCTTGACGGCTCAACCAGTCAGATAAAGCCTGATTAAATTTATCAGCCTGCTCCATCAAAAAGAAATGGCTGGCATTCTCAAAAATAATAGTTTCAGCCCCCGGAATGCCCGCACTCAGAATGGCCGTGGCAGTTAATGAGCAAATGGGGTCATTTTGACCCGCCATAATTAACGTGGGCTGGGATATCAAGCCAAGCTCATTACTGGTGTCATGATTTTGACAGGCTTCATTTTGACGGATGTAGCAAGCTGGCAACCTTGTCTCACCACCAATCAGCGCCTCAATCTTTTGAACCTGTTCTGATTTTTGATTAAAGAAATCGGCAGAGACAAAATTTTGCACGGAGTGGCGAGCATGATCAGCCCAATTCATACGCCATTCAAGCGCCTCTCGCATATTGAGCAAGACGCGCCGACCCAAAGGATCCAAAATGGCGAAGGAAGCGCACAGCGTCAAAGAAGTAACGCGCTGTGGTGCAAGTAGTGCCATATGTTGAGCAACAGCACCGCCCATCGAACGACCAACGACATGAGCAGCATCGATTTGCAGAAAATCCATCAAGCCCAAAGTATCCAAGGCCAGATCCTGGGTGCTAATTGGCTCATCCATTTGGGTGCTCTTACCGGCACCACGGTTATCAAATGCAATCACCCTAAAGTGATTCTTCAGAAGATTAATCTGATTTGTCCAGGCACTGTAGTCACCGGCTAGACCATGTATTAATACGACTGGCGCACCCTGACCAACATCCAAATAATTTAATTGGTATTGACCTATCTGAGCGACCTTTAAGATTTCCTCCATACAGACCCCCTATTCAATGCCCAAATGACTTTGAAGTTGGGTCTGCTGCTCATTAAACAGATCTTTACTTCCAGAAAAAACTACCTTGCCCCCATTGAGCAAGACAACATCGTCAGCTACGCTCAGTGCAAGGCCTAAGTTCTGCTCCACAAGAACAATCGACATATAAGGCTTTAGAGAGGTGATGATGTTGCCAACCTCTTTAACGATCTGGGGCGCCAAGCCTTCAGAGGGCTCATCCAAAAGCAGTACCTTGGGGTTGGTCATCAGGGCCCTACCGATTGCAAGCATCTGCTGCTCACCACCCGACAAGCTTCCAGCAACTTGGTCCTGTCTTTCCTGAAGTCTGGGGAAAAACTGAAATACATCAGCCAAGTTCCATTGGCGAGCACTTCCAAAGCGAGGCGGCAGATAGGCAACCTCTAAGTTTTCTTTTACAGTCAAACTTGGAAAAATGCGGCGTCCCTGCGGAACGATGCCAATTCCCGCGTGGCAGATTTTTTCTGGGGAAAGTTTTTGCAACTCAAGACCATCCAGCTCAATCAAGCCGGTACGACTTTGTAAGAAACCAATAATCGAACTAATGCAAGTGGTCTTACCTGCTCCGTTTCTCCCAAGCAATGCAAGGGCCGTGTCTCTTCGGAGTTCAAATGACACGTCGTAGAGAATATGACTATCGCCATAAAAAGCATTTAGCTTCTCAAGCTTCAATATGGATTTATTGGCCAAGATAAATCTCCTTGGTCCGAGGATCGCTCACCACTTCTTGGCGTGTACCGCTAGTAATCACTTCGCCGTAATGAAGTAAGGTAATCCGGTCTGCAAATGCCAAAGCAACTTCCATGTCATGCTCAATCATGAGGATAGTAATTTTTCGATCAATTTGCTTGAGCAAATCCGTGATGGTCTCTCGCTCTTCAGTTGACAATCCAGCCAGAGGCTCATCTAGCAATAAAATTTTTGGATTTTGAGCAAGCGCCATTGCAATCTCAAGCCGACGCTTTTCTCCATAAGATGTTTGCTCCAGCGGAAGATGCGCTTTAGAGCCTAGACCGACCAATTGAAGTACTTCTAAGGCCTTCTGATCCAACGCCGCTTGGGAAGCAAAGGAGCCCCAGCACTTCCAACGAAGAGGGAGTTTTCCTAATAGTGCTAGCTTGACATTCGAGAGCAGGTTGTCCTTACCAAATAAAGTCAGAATTTGGTATGTTCTGGCTAGATCCAGTTGGGCACGCTTAGCGGTCGGTAATTTAGTAACATTTTTTCCGGCAAGAGTAATGCTCCCCGAATCAGAAAGTAAGTCACCAGCAATCAAATTAAAGAGTGTTGTCTTGCCAGCGCCATTGGGCCCAATCAGCAAGTGCCTTTCGCCTGCATTCACAGTCAGATTAACGCCTTTGGTTACCCGTAAGCCACCAAAAGATTTCGTTAAATTATTTACCTCAAGAATAGGGCTCATCATTTCACTTGGAAGAAGTCAGAGAATTTTTAATACGTTCAAGACCAGCCATAATGCCGCCCGGAATAAACATCACAATCAGGATGAATACGAAACCTAGCAAAGTAACCCAGTGGTCGATGTACTGACTAGCGACGTTCTTCAACAGCAGCACCAACGCTGCGCCAATCACTGGCCCCGCTAGTGTTCCTGCGCCACCAGCAATCACCATCAATAACATCTCAGCTGAGTTAGCTAAGGAAAGGCTATGGGGACTAATGAACTGGTGATAGTAGACATATAAGATTCCACCAATAGAACCAAAGAAACCGCAGGCAGTAAACGTCATCCAACGTATAAACCAAACATTAAATCCCAGGGCGCTCATGCGACGAGGTTGATCTTTGGTGCCGCGAATAGTTGCACCAAATGGTGAGTGAATCAAAATAGCAATCGCAACCCAAACGATGAAAAATACGATTAGAGTGAAATAATAAAAATTATTAGCCTCACCCAAATCAACCCCAAAAGGGCTTGGGCGAGTAAGACCTGAGATACCGTTATCCCCTCCAGTAACGCCAGCCCAGCGATACGCTAAACCCCACAGAATTTGTCCAAATGCGAGAGTAATCATTAAGAAACTAATGCCCGTAGCGCGCAAGGCAATCAGCCCAAAGACTCCAGCAATCACAGTCGTACTCAGGATGGCGATAGCCGCTGAAGATCCGTGTGACCAACCCAACTTCACCATCAACCAACTACTAATATAAGCAGCCAAACCTAAATATCCAGCATGCCCTAATGATGTGAGTCCGGCGTACCCAACGAGCAGATTCAGGCTCATTGCAAAAATAGCGGCAATCAAAATTTGACTGGCTAAATTAGTGTAATAAGAGCCTCCGGAAATTGCAGGTAGTGCAATGAGGAGTAGCAATATAAAGGCTGAATAAAAACGGTTCAAGCGGTAATCTTTCCAAATAATCCACACGGTCTAACGGCCAAAATAATCAGCATTGGCAAAAAGAGAATGATGTATGCCAAATCAGGGAACAGCACCTGACCAAAGCTATAGATAAAACCAATTAAAAAGCTGCCAATAAATGCGCCGGCAAGACTACCTAAGCCGCCCAAAATCACCACGACCAAGGCAAGTGGAAGCATGTCTGCGTCTAGGCCTGGGTAGACCGACAAGATGGGTGCAGCAACAATACCGCCTAGCCCCGCTAATGCAGCACCCAAGCAAAAAACAATTGAAAACAGCTTGGTTGCGGGAACGCCAATGCCCTGTGCCATCTGCCTATCATCAACACTGGCACGAATCATGACGCCCAACTTGGTTTTTTCCAGTAAAGCCCATAGCCCCAGCGCCACAACAATGCTGAAGACCACTACTGCAATTCGGTATATCGGAAATGTTAGGCCCAATATCTCAACGCCACCGGCTAAAAAGCTGGGTGCACTCACGGGTCTTGGATCGCCGCCCCAAAACCATAAGCTGCAATCTGCAATCACAAAGGCTACGCCAAGGGTCGCCAAAACCTGGGACAAGCTATTACCAGCAAGGCGACGTAATATCACGCGCTCAACAATGACCCCAAGAATTCCAATGGCCACAATGGAAGCTAGCATGGCTAAAAAGAAAGAGTGTCCAGCCTCGACTACGCTTAAGCCCACATAGGCACCCAACATAAAGTAGGCGCCATGCGAAAGATTGGCAATGCGCATTAATCCGAAGATTAATGAAAAGCCTGCCGCTAAGGTGAAGAGTACTCCCCCTAGGGCTAGGCTATTAAGACTTTGAATTAACCAAAATGACATATGCAGCGAATTAGTTTTCTAGGTTATTGGCTGGCGGGTAATCTCTCGAATAGACGGGATTAGATAAGAAGTCTTTCGCCTTGTATGTCCAGAATTGGCTCACTGCAGGATAAGTCTTCACAACCACGTTGCTGAGCTTGCCATCTTTTCTTTCTACCTTGCGAATGTAGATATCCATAATTGGATTACCCAGGGCATCAAGAGTCACCTTGCCTCTTGGATCGTTTGGCAATTGAACCGCGCGCAATGCTGCCATAAATGCGTTTTTATCTTCAATATTGCCCTTCACATCTTTGAGCGCCTGCTCAAGCATTAAAGCTGCTCCGTACGCACCCATAGAGTAGTAGCCAGGATCCTTCTTATAAGCAACATTGAAGTCTTTGACAAACTTGGCGTTTGCCGCATTATTCAAATTAGCTGAATACCAACCAGTTGAAACAATACCTAAAGCGTCATCACCCATAAATGGCAGGATGCCCTCGTCCACTGTGGTCATGGCGCCCAATAAAGGAATTTTTCCCTTAAGGCCATATTCACTATATTGCTTAACAAACTTGACGCCATTACCGCCCGCAAAGGCCGCAAATACAGCATCAACGTTAGGCTTAATTTGACCCATGTAGGTGCCGTAGTCAGCTACGTTAAGAGGTGTCCACAATTTTTGAACCACTTTGCCGCCATTATCTTCAAAGGTTCTTTGAAAGCCAGCAGCGATTTCGTGACCAAAAGCAAAATCATCCGCGATGATGGCGATGCGCTTGTACTTCAGTTCTTTAGCAGCATATTCGCCCAGTGCATGACTTGGCTGAGCGGAGCTACCAACGCCACGAACAAACCAAGGATTTGGCTTACGCTGCGTTAAATCTTCTGCGCCCGCTGAAGGGGAAATCACTGGAATACCTACTTTTTTAATGTAGTCGTCTACAGCAATCGCCTCAAAGGCAGCCAGCGGTCCAATAATTACCTGGACCTTATCTTTTTCTACTAGCTCTTGTGTTTTGGTTTTAGTAACCGCAGGTTGCCCGGAGGTGTCAGCAACAAATAACTCAACCTTGCGTCCGGCAATCGTGTTGTTCCGTTCCTTGAGGAAAAGATTGACCGCCTCTTCCATTTGCTTACCACCAGCAGCCAGGGCGCCAGATTTAATGGTTAAGAAGCCCACTCGAATGGGCGTGCTTTCGGCTGCGTAACTGGCAGAACTAAAGATTGCACTGGCCATCACAGCCACCATTGCCTTTTTATGCATATTTTTTAGCATTTTGTCTCCTCACGGTTATTTTTTGGTCTTTTTTTAGACCTTATTGATATACTACAACAAATATTTATCAAATATTTAATTTTTTAGTTAAATTTAATTGTCAATAAAATCAATAACTTATATAAATCTCTATACTCAAAAACCTTTTTCGTGATATCTTACGACAACAAATTATAGATTTACTAAATATTCCACACAAATGACCTCCATCATCTCTGAGCCCATTGAAATTGACGGGCGCTTGCTCCGCGAGCGAGTGTACGAAGAGCTTCGTCACGACATCCTGACTTGCGAACTGATGCCAGGGGCTGAGATCCGTGAGGCTGAATTAGCCGCCCGCTTTGAAGTCAGTAAGTCACCGGTGCGCGATGCTCTAATTAGCTTGGAGCGCGAGGGTTTAGTCATCACCATCCCACGACAGGGTTATCGCGTCGCCCCCGTATCCATCTCCGATATGTTGGATATGTTTCATTTACGAGCAGCTTTGGAGCGAGCGAGCATGGAACGCATCATTCGCCATGCAAGTGATGAGCAATTACAAGCGCTCGATGTCTTTAAAACGTTTCATGAGTCTCAGTGGCCTGACGGCTTCGTCGGTTACAACAAAGCCTTTCATAGACGACTAGCCGAGCTCAGCGGTAACCCACGCATGCGTGATCAATTAATCGATTTAATTGATCTCATGGAGAGAGCTGTACAAATCAGCGTTAGCAATATGAATCACGGCAAGCCAGAAGCACTTGTTGTAGAGCACCAGCAAATTATCGATGTCATTCAGTCACGATCCATCAAAGCAGCCCAACGCTTAGCCGAGCAGCATGTGCTCGCTGCAGGCAAAAGGGTTAGCAATGCTGTCTCGCGCGGAATGATCGTTAACTAATTTTTAACTTATTTTTATACAAGGACTCTTATGTCAATCTCTAGCAAACAAGTACCGATTCGCGGACTATTCATCGATGGCAAAGAAGTACCAGCATCACTGCCTGATTTATTGGATGTCATTAACCCTGCCACTGGCGAAATGCTGGCTCAGATTTCTCACGCAAGTGATGCCGATGTAGATAAGGCGGTAAAAAGTTCAGCCAAAGCATTTAACAGTTCCGAATGGAGCTCCATGTCCAATCGTACACGTGCAAAATTGATTAATAAATTAGCCGATGTATTTGAAGCAAACTTGGAAGAAATTTACACCTTAGAAACTGCAAACAATGGCCGCTCATTAAATGAGACAAGAGCACAAGTTTCACGTTTGCCAGACTTTTTCCGTTACAACGCTGGACTCGCAATTGCGCGACGTGATTCAGTTATCCCAGTCGATGGCAACTATTTAAATTACACCTTGCGTACTCCAATTGGTGTAGTGGGCAACTCCACACCATTTAATCACCCACTGATGATTATGGTAAAAAGTCTTGCCCCTACGTTGGCATCTGGCTGCACAACGGTGGTAAAGCCATCCGAATACACCCCTTTAACTACCCTGCTATTAGCTAAATTATTTGTTGAGGCAGGTTTGCCACCGGGAGCCTTCAACGTCATTACCGGACTTGGTCCAACAACCGGAAAAGCCCTTGCAGAGCACCCTGGTCTAGCCAAATGGGTTCTGACTGGCGGCACAGAAGCTGGTCGCATTACCGGCGCATCTGCAGGCGCTAATTTCGCTCACCAAACATTAGAACTTGGCGGCAAGACACCAGTACTCGTATTTGATGATTTCAATGTTGATCAAGCCGTGAACTACGCAGCCTTTGGAGCCTTCATTGGCGCAGGACAAACCTGCATTTGCGGAAGTCGTCAGATTGTTCAGGCAAATATCTACGATGAGTTCGTAGAAAAATTAGCTGCCAAAGCAAAATCTATTCGTATCGGCAACCCGATTGATGCTTCAGTGCAACTGGGGCCAGTGGTCTCAGCCAAGCAGCAGCAGCGTGTTTTAAATTACATCAATATTGGTTTGAATGAAGATAAGGCGCGTTTAGTTGCTGGCGGCAAAATTCCTACAGACCCAGCGCTACAAAATGGATTCTTTGTTGAGCCAACCGTCTTCGCTGATGTCACACGCAATATGCGCATCTTCCAAGAGGAAGTGTTCGGGCCTTTTGTATCCGTAACTAAATTTACCACCGAAGAAGAAGGTTTAGAGCTGGCCAATGACTCACCATTTGGTCTTGCGGGCGCCATTCGCACAAACGACGTTACAAGAGCGCACCGCGTTGCAGCCAAACTGAAATGCGGCATTGTTTGGGTAAACGACCATCATCGTCTAGACCCTGCATCACCATGGGGCGGCATTAAAGATTCAGGTATTGGCAGAGAATGTGGCACCGAATCATTTGATCAACATTTTGAAACGAAGAGCGTCATGGTTCGTCTTGATGATGCGCCGTTTGACTGGTACAAAGATACTGCCAGCCAACCTCGTTTGAATTAAGAAAATAATACTGAATAGAAGGGGTGCGCATGACACACAAAACAATCGCTATTGGCGACAAAACATTAAGCTTGGATATTTCTGGTGCAGGTAAGCCAATCGTTTTATTCCATTCTCTCTTGGCTGATAGCAGTAGTTTTGCACCCCTTGCGCAGGATCTGGTGAAAACCCATGAAGTCATCACATTAAATCTGCCTGGTTTTGGCGACTCCGATTTTGTTGGCGGTGAGCTCAGCGTGATTGCAGACCATATCGCAAAGGGTATTGAGGCGCTTCATCTTTCTGAGAAGCCTATCTTCTTGGGCAATGGGTATGGTGGGTTCATTGCTTTAATGACCAGCATTCGTCACCCTCAACTAGCCTCACGCTTAGTGCTAGCGGATTGTGGCGCTATGTTCTCTGAACCGGGCCGCGCTGCTTTTAGAGGCATGTCAGCAGCTGTTAAAGAAAAAGGTTTGGCTGGAATTGCAGACATTGCAATGCGTAGACTGTTTGCACCTGAATTCCAAGAGCAAAATCCTGATTTAGTGGCAGATAGGAAAAAACGCTTCCTCGAGGTCGATACTGAAACATTCCATGGTGCTTGCGCTGCATTGGCCAGTTTAGATATTCGGGATCAGTTGTCCGGCGTGACTCAACCTGTGCTGGTCTTAGCGGGAGAGTTGGATGAAGCAACTCCAACAGCCATGTCGGTAGAGCTGCATGCTGGCCTTCCAAACGCTCAGCTTCACATCCTTCCCGGCTTAGCCCACGTACCGCAATTACAAGCGCCTAAGATATTTATGGAAGCCATTCGTCACTTTGTAGACGGAAAATAATGAGCGTAACCCTATATGGATATTGGCGCTCGCTCGCTGCATACAGGGTGCGGGTTGCACTGAATTTAAAGGGGGTTGAGTATCAGGAGATTGCCATTGATTTAGCTGCAGGGCAACAGTTTGATACCAGCTTTGACAAACTCAACCCGCAACATGTAGTGCCATTACTCATTCATGATGAGCTTGAGATTAGCCAGTCGATGGCCATTTTGGAATATATCAATGAGCAATGGCCTTCACCCAATCTATTGCCAGAGAATGTATTTGATAAAGCAAAAGTAAGAGCGCTTGCTTTAGTCACCATTGCAGACACCCACCCACTCATTGTTCCTAGAGTCAGAAAGTTCCTTGGTGATCAATGGGGGCTTAGCGAAGATCAGCAATTTATGTGGGCTCAACACTGGTTTACCGTGGGAAATATGGCAATTGAGAAAATGCTAATCAAAGAAGCCAGATCAAAAACCTTTGCATTTGGAGAGGATCTCACCATAGCTGATATAGCCTTGGTATCGCATGCAATTGGTGCCACTCTCTTTAAGGTGGATATGACTTTAACGCCCACTTTCGCAAAAATTGTCGCAAATTGCATGGCAATTCCCGCCTTTGCAAAAGCACACCCTCTCAAGCAATCAGGGGCACCGCAAATTACCTAAGCCTTTGCATGCCAAAGCAATACATTCATCACTCCTGCTTTTTATCCGCAATCAATTTAAATAGAAAAATACCATGAGCGCACCACAAGCCTTTCAATCAACACAAGATATTGGCCACTTTGTTG